>CAVYZB010000006.1:0-273933 GCA_963772895.1 uncultured Acidobacteriaceae bacterium | reverse complement strand
CAGGATGTTGCTGTCGAGCAAACAGGCATCGCGCCCGGCATCAGTCCTGAACCCGATCCAGACTCTCGCGCGAGAAGGCTTTGTCCGGAAGCAAAGGAATCTTGTGTGAGAACTGCGCAAGCTCCTGAAGTGTGGTATCAAGCTGGCTTTGGCTGAGCGTCTTCGATCCGGCAGGAATATGCGCCGCCTCTTCAAGCAGGCTTGCGGCATACGTGCCGATGTCAACGCCATGCTCGGCGGCCTGGCGGCTCAGTTCCGCCTGAACCTCGGGCTTGATGTCAATGATGATCGTCATCGGCGTCGCCTTTCCCTTGATTGCCGTTGTCTGGCAGCCTACCGCCGGCCACCCGTCACAGTCAGGCCAGGATGTGAGCCCCCCTGCCCGGCCAATGCCGTCCGCCCTCAATTACCCTCACACGAACGGAGTTCTACAAGAGGGTCTGGGCTACGCCGATGCGAATCCTTGCGAAACAGTTCGGAAGGTCTGACATGCGCTGGCCAAAACCTGCGCAAACACGATATTCCGCTCCCTCCTAATTTATATTGGGCGAGGAAGCAAGTGGGGAAACAGGTGGACCGACCGCCTTTGCCGACCCTAAAAGATGAAGAGCAACAATTGAGATCGTGGTGACAGAACGACCGAAACCGGAGTTGGTAGCGGTAACAGCCGAGCCGATACCCAGGATCACCATCCCTGAGCAACTGTCACACCCAGTGGCGCTCAGAACTGAGAAGCTTCTCGCGTTAGGCAAAGAGGACCGCACAAATCGCATACTACCGAAAAAGGGCGCTTTTCCCCCACGTTTGGGTTTCGCGCGATGAAATGAGCCGTGCACTGCGGATCCTAAATGCCCTATTACTTGTCGTGGAAGAACAAGGGTGCACATTCTCGTGGCCGGAAGAGGAGAACTCAAGCCTGTCCTTGGTAGTCGACGGTGAAACTTTGAAGTTCGGGATACATGAAATATTCGAGGCAAAGCGTCATGTCCTGACGCGCGCCGAAGAGAAGAACTCGTATTTTGTCCCGCGATGGGAGTATCAGCTGACCGGAAGACTGAAGCTTTTTCTGGACAAAATACCTCATGCCTCGGGCCGGAGAAGCTGGTCGGACGCAAAATATCAACGGTTGGAGAATTGCCTCGAACCTTTTGTAGTGGGATTGAGAGCTGCGGCCGCCGCGATCAAGAAAAATCGTCTCGAAAGAACAGCAACAAGAGAGGGGTCGGGAGGAAGAGCGGAAACGAGAAGAGGAAGAAAAGCTTGCCAGAGAACAGAACCGTAGAGCTGAGTTCATCACTGGACTGATGGGGGACTGGCAGGAATCCCGATCCCTGCGAGCATTCGCCAAGGCAATAGGGGATGCCACCGCCCGACTGGAGTTGTCGGATCAAGAAAAGAACGACATTCAACAGGTAGTGGATTGGACGTGTGAATACGCCGACATTCTGGACCCGATTTCTAATTTGCCGGATTCCGTTGAGGGCTTCGTCCGCCCGGAAAAGAAATACGACTGGTTGGATGAAGAAGAAGACGAATGAGCGCAGCTACACCGGGGTCTAGTCATTAGCGGCTGTTGTTGAAACTTTGCAGTGTGCGGGCCGAGGCTTTAAGGCGAACATCGGCACTGATCACAGAGTGGTCACAATAAATTGGTTGTAATACCCTGACCAATACCCTCAAGTAGAGGTAGTACCCTCACCCTTGTCCTTCGCTCCAAGCACATAACGCTAACGGGCGCCGGTGCCCCGCCCGCTGTAAGAAGGTTGAGGATCGTGCAGCCCAGTTCCTCGCTGAGGAAATGTCCCTCGCGAGACACGCAGGGCAACAAGCTCACGCAGGAGCGCATCGCCGAAACTCTGGGTATCGGCCAGGACCAAGTTTCACGGCTTGAACAGCGCGGTGACCTTTTTGATTTCCACGCTACGCAGCTACGTGGAGGCAATGGGCAGCAATTCGAAGCTTGTGCGCCGCAGATCAAAAGGTGGCGGAAAGAAAAACAGCCAAGTTGTATGTCGCATGCATGACCGCCGCGGCAGTGGTCGAGCGGGATGCCACGCGGATCCAGCCATAGGCTATGCCTGTCGCGGTAAACGATACCCAATGCGCCAAGTCGGCCGGCTGGTGAAAAAGCGCAAACAGAAGAGCAGTGAGGATCACGGCAGCGATGTTGCCGGTGGTCTGAGCCAGAAGGGGCAGTAAACATCCCCGGAAAAGAGATTCCTCAAGAATTGGACCGAGTAAAAGCCCAGTAACAGCAGCTCCATAACCGCCACGGGCGGCGTGCTCTGATGGCGAAAGCGGAGATAGAGGGCAACGCCTGACGCCAGCAAGATCCCTGAGATCAGAGCGACAACAATATGAGCCGTGCGCGGCCAGACCCAACCCAACGGCCTCAACACTGGTTGGTGATGGCGGAGTTTGAGAACCAAATACAATGCCAGGCTCAAAGACGCGACCACCGCGAACTGCAAGCCGAAGCTTGGATTAGTGAGTTCGGATCGCGGGAGAAGATGAAAGCGGACGAAAAGGCGCAGGACCGAACCAAGGAGAACGAGGACTAGGAAAAAGACGCCAATGTCTTCGTAGCTCCAGTAGGGCTTCGGATGCTCCAAATGATTCCTCGTTACGGACCAATGCGCTCGCAACGGCTCCTCCCCTTCTCATCACGTCAAAACAGCCGCTGCCGAGCAATTGGCAGGCCGGCAACTGGCGTCACGTAAGAACAAACAATTCGCGTCACAGTGCATAAAGATGTCGGAACTCCGGGACCACCTGGAAAGGCTTCGTCGGAGCATTGACGGTTTCTCCAACCTGGTCGATGAGCGCTGGAGAAGCATTGCCAAGGAATCTCGAGCCCTCGCGAATGTGAATGACTCGGTCGGGATCGAATCCCATGAGTCGCGCGCAGGTTGCGTCAGCAGCTACCGGATCATCCGCAAGCACGATCTTTCCCAGAGCACGAGGGGTGCCGTTGAGAGGCCCGTTGCCTTCCATTGCCACGATGCCGTCTGCGATAACGAAACGGATCGGAACGGTGGCGCACAGATCAAGGATGCTCTCCTGAATCCCCTTCCAATGGAGAATGTTCTTCGGCCATCCGTATCTCGCACCCGGCACGACGCCGAACATGTTCTTCATGCTGAGCGTGACGCCGGACCAGTGATGGGCCTTAATCTTTGGCATCGAGACCAGGAAATCCGCCTCCAGCACAGTCCGAGGGAGCCAGAGATCCTTCATGCCGGTGTAGCTGGCGCGTAGCGGAGTGCGAATCAGTTCGTCGCGATTCAGGTCGACGAATCGGATCTTTTCGTCTCGAAGATACTGCTCATAACCACTTTGTGAAAGCACCAGCTGTGTGTCTCGTTGATGTCCTGGTCCCTCGGCTACCAACACAGATTTGGCGCCCAGCCGGCGGAACGATTCGGCCGCGGCGAGGACCAGCAATGGATGGGTGTTGATTGCATTGCCAGGAATGTAATCCACCAAATTGGGCTTGAGGACCACGGTCTTGCCGGTCACGTTGATCGGGAAGAGGCGAAGACCTGCGGCGAGGAGCTGGTCGAGCTCTTGGGAGTATTGCTGTGCATGGAGGATCGCGACTCGAGATCGCTTCGGTCGTTGATCGGAATGATACTTGGGTAGAAGAAAGGGAGCGGTGACCGCTGTGCCAGCCGCCAGAGCGGCGCTCCCAATAAGAAAATCTCGACGAGTAACACTCAAACGGTCACCCCGAAAGCTGACAAGGCGCGGCTGTAGTCAAGAGCGAGGCAGGCCAACGCCAGCGTGCCGGTGTCTTCTGTACTTGAGAGATCAGAAAGTGCCGACAGAGAATCGTGAAGCGAAGCAATCGGCCGGCGGTGCGCAGCGAGCGCGAGGATTGACCAAGCGAGGCTCCAAGGCGCCGTAAGGGTCGGAGCAACACGTTCCAAGTACTGCACTGCGCTTTGTACAACCGGGTGCTGTCCTTGATCGCTCAATGCCAGGAGAGCAATTGCCGTATCGTCGACGTGGGGCGCCATGGGGCATCCATAGACAACGCCGTTGCCCGCATTCCATCCTCCGCCAGGACAGGCACGATCGAAAAGCATCTGGATGCCGCAATCGACGCGTAAAGGGATGCGCTCAAGACCACCGCAAGAGCAAGGGATCTGGTTTAGGGCAAGAATCGCGAATGTGGTGGGAACCACCCAGCTGACCGTATCCGGGAACCATGGCCAGCCATACTTGTCGGGGTCGAAACGGACGTGGCGGTCGGCGGTGCGAAACTTCCATTTCCAAAACCAGTTCGATTCCTTGCCCGAGCAGTTCAGCAGCCAGTGAAAGCCTTGCAACCTGGCCGGTATTGCCGGTACCAGATCACGAAGGGCAATGACAGCCAGCGAAGTGACCCAGCCACCCTCTTGATCGTCTCCGGGGACGACTGGCCAACTGCCATTAGGATTCTGCGTGCGAAGCAGAAAGTCCTGAGCACGCTCGATGTCGCCTACAGGCGCCGAGCCGAGTGCCAGCGCGGCGTAGCACGTCGGCTCAATTGCTGGCTGTGAAGAAGATGCAAGAGCAGCCCAGCCTCCACACGGGAGCTGCCGTAGGGCAAGTTCGGCTAGCACGTTGCTGAGCGCAATGGCGTCGGTCGTCACAGTGGGCACTTGTAGTGCGAAATCTCCTTACTGTCAAAACGCACTGCGAAGACAGAAACATGTCAGCTATAAGTCCAACCATAGTGCCGTTCAAGAGGCGGAGAATTCTGCTACCAGTCAAAGTGTGATCGGTGAGAAAAAGCTTGGTGCAGAGTCGCGAGGGGCGCATCACACCAAATAATCGTCGGTTTCCGATGGATGCGAGAAAGGCGGTGATCGGTCCTCTGGCCGGGTTCCGACGGTGGCGCTGCCCGATCGCGCGTCGGAGGACGGAAGCCCGGCTGCCAGTCAAAGTGCGATTGGTAAGAAAAAGTTGGTGCGCTCCGTGCGGGGAGGCTGGCCGCCCGGGTGAAGGACACGAGGCAGACGGCAAGGTGCCGAGCCACCAGTCAAAATGCATTCGGTGAAAAAGATTTGGCGATGGAGCTGCCAGGGATGATTCGCCGCGCTAGTGACTCCCAGTGCCAAAAGCGAAGAGACTCTTGTTCCCAGTCAAGGTGTGATCAGTGAAATAAAGATGGCGAGCATCTTGCGAACGACGCCCTGCCCCGACAGTCCGACCCGCGGCCTGCAGGTCGCCTGCCGGCGTCTGACTCCTGGAATCGGAAGAGCGTCAGTCAAAGTGCGATCGGTGGAAAAAAGTTTGGCGTGGGTTGTATGAAGTAAGCCAGCAGTGGAGAAAGGACGTGCTCTGGCCAGTCAAACTGTGATCGGTGAAATAAAACTCCGATTTCTGAGTTTCGCGATCTGCGCTAGGCGATACCTCTCCTGGCATGGGACGGCTGGTAAACAGAATCATCGTCTTAGCCTAAGGAAAGGTATTCTCCGCTTCTAACCGCTTCCCTCTGCGTTGAAGTGAACCAACGCATCGGGCTGCTCGATTACCCGCAAAACCCACAAACGCAAAATGCAAAAGAAATGCTTCGGGTGTAGTTTTCACGCCGGAAGGAAGCCGACGTGTTCTCGTCTGCAAGCGAACTCGCCACGAAGCTGCGCGCGGCACGCTACATCATCGATCCAGTCACGCTGGAGGTGGTGTATCTGGCGGCCCGTATGCGCAAGCCACTGCTGGTGGAAGGTCCGCCGGGATGTGGCAAGACCGAGCTCGCATACGCCGTAGCTGCGGCGGCCAATACGGTGGTTGAGCGCCTTCAGTGCTATGTGGGAATCACGGAAGAGAAGGTCATCGGGAAATTCGATGAAGCGCTGCAGAAGCTCTTCCTGGACACTCAAGCCGCCAACCTCGACCGGGACTGGAACCAGATCCGGGGCCGGCTGCACTCGCTGGACTTCTTTGCGGAAGGGCCGCTATTGCGCGCGCTGCGCTATGAAACCCAGCCGTGCGTGCTTCTGGTCGATGAACTCGACAAGGTCGATCACAACATCGAAGCCTTACTGCTGGAGATTCTGAGCGCATGGCAGATCACGGTTCCCAAGCTGGGAACGATTGGAGCATCGACCATTCCCTTTGTTGTCTCTGAGTTCGAACGAAGAACGACGTTTGGGCGACCCTTTACGGCGACGCTGCTTTTATCTGCGGTTTGAATACCCATCGGTCGAGCGTGAGAGAGAAATCCTGGCGATCCGGAGCAGCAGTGAAAGCTTGCGCCTGCGGGGGCAACTGGCTGGGCTGGCACACGCCCTGCGCGGTTGGAACATGGAAAAGCCGCCCTCGATCGCCGAAATGCTGGACCTAGCGCAGGCGCTGGAAATCCTGGACGTCGAAGAGATATCGCACGAGCAACGGGACTTGCTGTTGCCGCTCTTGGCCAAGACTGAAGCCGATCGCAAACGATTGCTACTGCGTGCCGGGTTTGAAGGCTTGGTCGCCGATTCGAAGCGCTATCGCGACGAACTTATGGCCGCGACGGAAGACGGCTCGCCGGCGGCGACTGTGGAGGCTGTCAGCGTGAAGTGGGCCATGGCGTGTTTTCTTGTGCTGTTGGTGGGAACCGCAAGAGCGCAAGCGCCTGACGCACGCCCACCACGAGACGTGTCAGCAAGGTGGGCTGAGTATTACGCCGCTGTCTACCAGGTGCCGGTTGAGCTGGTGGCCGCGATCATCGACGAAGAGTCGGGATGGAATCCGTACGCGGTATCGAACAAGGGGGCGGCCGGGATCATGCAGTTGATGCCAGCAACGGCTGTGCGGTTCGGCGTGCGCAATCGGTTTCTGGTGCAGGAGAACATTCGCGGTGGAGTCGCGTATCTTGCCTGGCTCAAACAGAAGTTCAACGGGGATCTCCGATTGATCACCGCAGCCTACTACGTCGGCGAGTACCCGATCTCTTCGAGGGGGCTGGAGTATTCCTCGCCTGATGTCCAGAGCTATGTGAAACGGGTCGCGCATCGGTATCGCGTGAGACGAGTGCTCAGGGCACAGAGCGAGTTGGTGCGGCAGACGCAAAAGTTGAGGTGACGGATGAGAAACGCTCTAGTTTTCGGCTGGCTCTCGCTGTCGGTACTAACCGCGACGGCGACGGCACAACAAACAACCATCGATCCGCAGGTTCGCACCAAACCCACGGCGGACAGCAAGATCACGGCGATCGAACTTGCGGCACATTTTGTAACCGCGATCCGGGTGCCGGAGCCGGTGAACTCAGTCGTGGTGGGAGACCCGGCACTGTTTCAGGTGGAGCATTCCGAACATGAGCCAGAGCTGGTGTTCGTCAAGGCCCTAACCAACGAACATGCCGAGAGTAACTTGCTGATTTCCACCGCGAGAGGCCGCCAGATCAGCTTTCTCCTGGTTAGCCGTGGCGAGGGCCCGAACTCAGCGAAGGTTGATTTCCTGCTGCGATACCAGCCATCCGGTGGCTTTCTGGTCGAGCCCGACGCCGTTCCTTTCGCACTAGTAGCACAGACCGCGAGCGTATCGAAGGCGCAGGCTCCAACCACTTCGGCCGCCGCAGGTTCTGCAGAATCGAGTGCTGCCTTGTTACCCGCCTCACTTACTACGGCCAACTCTCCGGTGGAAAGAGCGCCGTCCGAACCCAAACCGGACTCTCTCGACAGCTTGCTGGAACGCCAGAAACAGGCTCCCATGCCTGTGCTTTATGGCGAGCGGATGGAAGGCGACGAGGTGAAGGGTGACCGCCTGCGGGCGGGCATCAGCGAAGTTCTCGATGGCGGCCAACAAGTGATTGTTCTGTTCTCGGTCGTGAACACCAGCAAGCACGCAATCTTGTTGATGCCTCCGCAGATTCAGTTAGGCGGCAAAGACAAGTCAGGAAAACTGATCAAGCACGAGCACTGGTCCACGGCGGAGCAATTGGCGGTGATCGATTTCCGCCTGAGCCGGCGGCGCATCGGACCCGGGGAACGCGCCGATGGCGTGGTGCTGTTTGAGCGCCCTCCTTACAAGCGGTCGATGGAAACGTTGTTCTTGCAAATGGCGGAGTCCGGCGCGGTAGACAAACCGGCCTTGGCGCCTATCGGTTTTGGAGTCAGCACACTGCGGGAGGCAGCCAACCATGCTCACTGAGGAAACAAACAAGAAACTGAACACAGCTCCAGCAAATCCGGAGGCGGAAATAGCCAACGAAGAGTCCGCGCCGGAGGAGACTGGCAAAGGAAACTGGCGCGAAGCTTTCCGGGCGGCTTTCGACAGAGCTCGACGGCAGCAGAAACCGGCGGAGAGCCGGCAGGAACTCGGGCGCGACAAGAGCAAGTCGCTGTTCCTGCTCGTGGGAGTTTGCGTGGCACTGCTGTTGCTTTTCTTCGGTGTCTTCTCCCACCCGAAGAAAAAGATTGCGCTTCCCGGAGAGAACCCACGCGGCGAAGCAAGCCTCGGCCGCAAAGTTACACCAGGACAGGAGAACAGCGATCCCACCAAAGCGGCAACGCCGATGCTGAGTGCGGATGTGCGTTCCACAGATCCAGCTCTGGCTGGCCAATTGACGCCGAGAAGATATCGACCGGACCTCGCGAACCGGCATGGCGCGCAGGCCAACTGCAGCGACTGCAACCGCAACCAAGCCCCCGCAGGATTATGCGCTAAGCAAGGTCGATTTCTCTGACCCTTCCGTGGGACAGGGCACTACCATCCCCAATCCGCCGTCATCGTCGTCGGACTCAACCGCCAATTTGAAAAAGCCCTCGCTGGTGTTTGTGCGTTCGACGGAAGCCAAACCGACATCTCAGGCCGAACTCGCCCGAGGAGACGGACGAGACCCTGGCGCTTGCCGCGGGTACCCGGCTGGTGGCGCGACTGCAAACGCCGGTGAGTTCGGCAGTCGCCGCCCCAGTTGTGGCGGTCGTTGAATACAACTACGAGCGCAACGGACAGATCGTGCTGGCGGCAGGGTCGAAGGTTCTTGGCCGCCTGACGCAGGTGAATCCGTCCGGCTATGTGGGCATTCAATTCAGCCGGGTGGAGATGCCCGATGGAACGACCGAAAAGATCGATGCCTCGGCCATGAGCTTGAATTTCGGGCCACTCAAGGGCGACGTCTCCGGCAAAAAGACAGGCACGAAGTTTCTTGTACGGACCCTGACGGGGATGGGGACAATCGCGTCGTATCTGGTCGGTCCACAGGGTTCGGCGTCGAGCGGCCTGATTTCCCCCAACACACTGATGCGAGAGCGCCTGGCCGACAATGTCGCGACCGCAGGACAGGAAGAGCTAAACGGCCTGGCGTTCAATCAGAACCTCGTGGTGACCCTGCCGGGCAACACGCGCTTTTACATCGTCGTCCAGAAACCATCTTCGGACCACATGGGCACGACATCCGGAACGCGAACCACCGGTACCAGTACAGCCAGCTTCACTGGCGGGGTGCCGACTCTCGAAGAGCTTCGCCAATTGATGCAGTTAAGAAGCGAAATCAACGAGCTCTATACCCAGACCAGCAGTCAGGCTGCAATCCAACCGCAACCGCCGCAATGAAAGGCGATGCAAAGTGGAACCATACTGGGCTCCTCTCGAAAACCGGCTGGGCACGACCAGATGCGTGGGATTCATGTTCATGGGCCGAGTCAACGGGATCAACCAGTACAAGCACGGCATCACACGCACGTACTTGTACCTGGATGATGCAGGCAACTGTTACGTGAAGGCAGAGAAAGGAGGTTATGTCCCTGGAAACTGGGGTGTAGAACTCGGCAAGATGGAGGATTGCCTGGCCAGGCTGGATGCCAGCCTGGCCACCCCCTATGACAAAGAGTTTATCCTTCGGAAGCGTAACGCATTGCAGCAACAAGGGGTTTCGCTTCTGACGATCAGGGTACAGCCCCACGACATAAACATTCACTGAAGGCGGCCACGGCCTGCCGCACCCGCGTTTTCTCTGTACTTGGAGTCACACCCCGCCCCTTCCAACATCTACTCCATAATCCAGCAGCCAAGCGCAGAGATGGGCTAAATTAAGGCAATAAATACCTTGACACACAAAGCCATTTGAGCTACACTTTCCTTGTTATGAAAGCTCCAGAATCCTTGCAAGAAGCGGTTGTTTACTTCTCCGACCCCGAGCGGGCCTTCGTCCACGCGGTCAATATGCGCTGGCCGGAGGGCAAGATCGCCTGTCCACGATGTGGCGGCTTGGAACACTCGTTTATCAAGACGCGGCTGCTCTGGTTCTGTAAAGGTTGCAAGAAGCAGTTCACCGTTAAGGTCGGAACCGTTTTCGAGGATTCCGCCCTCGGCTTGGACAAGTGGATGACTGCCGTGTGGATGTTGACCAACTGCAAGAACGGCGTGAGCAGTTACGAGATTGGCCGCGCCTTGAAGGTCTCTCAAAAGGCCGCATGGTTCATGCTGCATCGGATTCGTGAAGCCATGAAGAACAAAACCCTGTTCAAGCTGGGCGGCTCTGGTGGCCCGGTCGAAGTGGACGAAACCTTTATCGGTGGCAAAGCCAAGAACATGCACCGCGACAAAAGAATCCGTATGAGCGGCGGTTACGGTATGCAAGGCGGGCGCTCCAAAACGATAGTCATCGGCATGTTGGAACGTGGAGGAAACATTCAAGCGCAGGTCATCCCAGATCGAAGAAAGACCGCTGTCAGTAAAGCAATTGCAGCGACCATCGACAAAGGTTCGCACATCATGACCGATGAGCACGGCGCGTACCTGGGACTCAGCGAAGAGTACATCCACGAGATCATCAATCACGCCGAAGCCTACGTGCGCGGCAACGTCTCGACCAATGGAATTGAAAACTTCTGGAGCCTCTTGAAACGGGGCATCGCTGGAACTTACGTTAGTGTCGAACCATTCCACCTAGATCATTACCTCGATGAACAGATGTTCCGTTACAACAATCGCGCTACCAAGTGGCGCAAAGTAACCGATGCCGACCGCTTTCGCATGGTCATGTCCCAAGTCGGCGGAAGGCGTCTCACATACGCCCAACTCACGGGCAAGGGAACTGACTCGCTCCACCATCCGGCGGCAGGGACGGGGCCAGCGGAACCGTTCTAACCGCCCTTGCCGGACGTTTTGCGGGAGGTAGTCTTCTTGGGCTGCCTCTTCGCTTTGGCCTTCTTCTTCGGCACCTGAAACAGAGCCTTCATGGTGCGTTCAAAGTTTTCTCTTGCTTCTGGGCCTTCTTTGTATTCTGCTTTCATCTTGACCAACTCCACGGCCATTCTATGCCCAACAAATCATCGAGACCACGTACATCAAAACAGCGCACCCCAAAAGACAAACCAAAAACGCCACTGGCGAACACTTCGAAGAGTAAAAAAGTCGCGATATTGTCCTATGCAGGACTAGCAATAGCATTAGTGGTAGCAATAATACAATTGCGCCCGCAAATGAAAATTCTTCCAGGGGTAGAGGTTGAAAACTCACAACCATTTTCTGTTCCCTTCATTATCAATAACACTGGGTATCTGTCTTTTTACCTTAAGCGAGCCGCGTGCATTGAGTTTGATCTTAAGAACGAGGCTCTTGGCAGCGGGAAGGTCGCGAATAGCACTAACGAAGTGAAATGTATTAGATCGATTAATCGCGGTCATGATGCCGTGCTCACGTGTGGCATTCGCGTTCTGCCAAGCATTACCGGAGCCGATATGATGATTGTTGTGGATTACTCCCCTTGGGGTCTGTCGAGATTGTTTACTACCCGTGAATACTTTCGCTTTAGTGGGCTTTACGTTGACAACTGGCAGTGGATAGAAACCGATCCCGAACCGCTCAAAAGAACAGCGGACGAACTCATTCGCCGTGGAGACGCAGCAGAAGCGATTATGCACCGCTCCAAATAGTGTATGACCAAATGCTTCAAGTGGAGTGGTAAGCCCCAAGCTCCAAAGGAGAAGCCATTGACCAATCCAAATCAGAATGCAGGCCAACAATATAAACGCGAGATTAGTGGAAATGTTCACATTAGGGGTGAGGTCGAAACTAATTTTCCACCAAGTCTTGTAGAGGACTACAAAACCTCCCAAAAAGAAGAAAAGACCCACAAGCGCCGAACATTTGCCGTTGAAGTGATTACGATGGGTGCGGTAATCATCTATGCTGGGCTGGCATTCTGGCAGGGATGCGAGGCCCATAAATTGGCTGGTATTGCGCAAGACACTTTCAATGCGACCAATAGACCATACGTGGGAATTTCCAACGTGCGCGTGATTCCACATACTCCTAGCGTTACAGATCAATCCAAGTCGATTAGTACTATGCCGAATAAACCAGACAAACTCGTCATCTCCATCGAAGTAAAGAATTTTGGGAGCGTTCCAGCCGATAAATTTAGCGCTGAGTGGATAGGGTTCTTTAATGGTATCGAGACCGGAAAGGGTCGCATTCCCGCCAAGCCTATAGCGATCTATCCAGGAGAAGTGATTTCTGTCAACGCAGATATCCCCAAGAAATACATTGAAGACATCTTGGACGGCAAAACGGTAGTAGTATCCGAAGTCACTCTCTTCTATTCTGGTGCCGCCGCCAGACAGGACTATCGGCAATGTGAAAAAATGCGCTACATCGTTGGTTCCATGAACTTTGAAATGCTCGGGCCTACATGCGAGCACCAGTAGCAGCCCTGTCACGGCAATGGCAATAGTAGCGCGACGCCTCTTGTGCGTCAACGCCGTTATTGCCTTAGCAAGTGCCTCCGCCAGACCATCCAGGTAATCCACGGTCAGGGTTCCACCCGGCAGCAAAACGATCGTTTCACCTTCGCCTCGGCTGAAGTACTCGATGTTGGAGTCGGCGAGTTTGATGATCCCTTCTTTTACGCTGCTTGCCTTTGTCGTTGTTTGTGCGGCGGTCTTTCCGGACAGGAAGGTGAGCGATACCACACCTGCGAAGATAGCAATTAGTCGCGGAGCACGGCAGCACAGGGACAGCAGTCGGTCGAGGCGCTTGGGTGTGATGATTTTCATCGGTTGACCTCCAGTCGGTCTCGATTTGTCGAAGTGCGCGGGGATAAGCAGTACCGTCAAAACGAACAAGACCGATCTCGGATCGACGATTTTGGCTCAGCTTGACCGATTTTTCGAACAGCATCTTTTGTCGACGCCGCAAACCATGCAACCGACGTGATCGCTACGTCTTGGTTTCGCCCTTCGCAAACGCACCTGCTTTGCCGGCATCCAGAAGCTGCTGCGGATCAAGACGACCGAAAAACTCGATCAGCTTCGCGACGAGACCAGTCCAGCCCGTCTGGTGGCTTGCTCCCAATCCCGCGCCGTTGTCTCCGTGGAAATACTCGTAGAACAGGATGTAATCTTTCCAGTGAGGATCAGTCTGGAATTTCTCCGTGCCTCCGTACACGGGTCGCCGGCCTGATTTGTCTCGCAGGAAGATCCGTTCCAGACGATTGGCTATTTCGTGGGCGACCTCGAACAAGTTCATCAATTTGCCCGAGCCGGTGGGACATTCGATCTTGAAGGTGTCGCCGTAATAGAGGTAGAACGACAGGAGCGCGCGGATCAGCAGCGCGTTCACCGGCATCCATATCGGGCCACGCCAGTTCGAGTTTCCACCGAACATGCCGGTGTCGGATTCGGCGGGAAGATAATTCACCCGGTACTCCTGGCCATCCACATTGAAAACGTATGGATGATCGGCATGGTAGCGGGACAGTGCACGAATGCCATAGGGACTGAAGAACTCATTCTCATCGAGCATGCGCGACAGAATTCGGCGCAACCGTTCCGGATTTACCAAAGCGACGATGCCGCGCTCGCCATACCCAAGGTGGCCCTGCCCGGTTGGATGAATGCTCTTGCGAAGTTCGGGCATGCGGTCGCAAGCGTTCCCGCAAGACCTCCGTCACACGCGGCACCCGTTCGCGCTGCCAAGGCTCGATGACAGTGGTGGCACAGAGGGGTAACAAGCCCACCATGGAGCGTACCTTGAGCCGCGTTGCGGTACCGTCCGGAAGGCGCAGAACGTCATAGTAGAACCCATCCTCCTCGTCCCACATGCCGTCGGCCCCGTCTGATTCATGGCGCTCGCGATCAAAAGGAAATGGTCCGCAAACTTGATCGCCATGTCTTCGAAATAAGGATCGTGAGCCGCCAACTCGATGCTGATCTCAAGCATGTTTTGGCAGAACAAGGACACCCATGCCGTGCCGTCGGCCTGCTCAAGATGGCCACCGGTGGGCAGCGGGGCGCTGCGGTCGAAGACCCCAATGTTATCCAGTCCGAGGAATCCGCCTTCGAACAGGTTGTTGCCAAAGCGGTCTTTGCGGTTCACCCACCAGCTGAAGTTCAGCATCAACTTCGCAAACGACCGCTTGAGGAATTCCAGTCGCCTTCGCCTTTAAGCGCCTGCTCTGTTCGGTAGAGGAAGATTGTTGCCCAGGCATGGACGGGCGGGTTTACATCGCTGAAGTTCCACTCGTAGGCCGGAATCTGCCCGGTCGGATGCAGGAAGAACTCCTGCAACATCAGGTCGAGCTGTTCTTTGGCGAAATCTACATCGACCGAGGAAAGAGCGATGGCATGGAACGCAAGATCCCAAGCCGCATACCATGGATACTCCCACTTGTCGGGCATCGAGATCACATGCTCATTCAACATGTGGAACCATTCGCTGTTTCGCATTTGCGTCCGCTCGGCCGCATAGGATCTTCGCCATGTTCCTCAAGCCATTTGTCCAAGTCGAAGCCGAAATACTGCTTGCTCCACAGCATCCCGGCCAGCGCTTGGCGCATGACCCAGGCCTCATCTTCGCTCGCACGTTCCGGAGTAATCGATTGATAAAACTCGTCCGCCTCACGCCGGCGGGCCTGCATGATTTCAGTCAAAGTCCTTGAACGGATCGCCCAGAGCACGCAGGCGAAGTCGCTTAGCCGCAGACGAATTGTGGCGGTCTCGCCTGCGCCCACGTTCAACTGATAGTGAGCTGCCGCCTTTGTCCCCGTGTGCTCCGGATTGACCGCATCGGATTTCCGTGAACCACATAGTTGTTAATTCCATCCTTCACATACGGGCTGGCGTTGGGCTGCCGAAAATCCGCTCGTTGTTTGTCTCATTTTCCGTGAACAGCAGCGGGACACGTCCTTCGCAGTACAGATAACGCTCGCCCAGTTGAGCGTGTGAAGCCGCAACGACACGAAGCCCTTCTTGCCGGAGATCTGCTTCAAGGATGGTTTCGGTGTGCCCGGCCACCATGTCCAGGTGTTGCGGAACCAGAGGGTTGGCAAGACGTGGATTGTTGCCTGCCTCAGGGCCTCGATTGACACACTGATCTGGATCAGAATGTCCTCCGGCGTCTGCTTGGCATATTCCACAAAGACGTCGAAATAGCGGTCGTCGTTGAAGACGCCGGTATCCAGCAGCTCATATTCCATGTCGCCACGGTTGCGGCTCTTGCTCGTGCTGACCAGGTCTTCGTACGGAAATGCGGCCTGTGGATACTTGTACAGGTACTTCATGTAGGAATGGGTGGGCGTGCTATCGAGGTAGAAGTAGTACTCTTTAACGTCTTCACCGTGGTTGCTTTCGCTGTTCGTCAGCCCGAATAGCGCTCCTTGAGGATCGGATCCCTGCCGTTCCACAGGGCCACGCTGAAGCACAGCATCTGTTTCTCATCGCTGATTCCGGCAAGGCCATCCTCGCCCCAGTGATACGCCCGCGATCGAGCCTGATCGTGGTTGAAGTAGTCCCAGGCATTTCCATCCGGGCTGTAGTCCTCGCGAACCGTGCCCCACTGCCGCTCGCTGAGATAAGGTCCCCATTTTCTCCAAGGCTTCTTGGCGGCGTCCGCCGATTGGCTTCTGTAGGTTTCGAGCGTGCTCGCTTCTTCGAGTCTGGCTGATTCCTGATTTTGGGACACGTTACCCTCCTTGCTTTAGGCTGACCGTCTTCCAACGAAACGGCAGGTCCACAAGTAGATCGCTGGCTTGCAGGTGCTTGTTGATCGGTATTGACTGTACGGCCACTTATGATCCCCGATTATTACATTGCCATTAAAAACAAACCTTCCAAAACGGCACTGCTATTTCGGCCTGCCCAGCCAGGAATACTGCCAAGCCACTTGGAGGTTCTGGTAGTTTCCGCCGAAGCGATCATAGGTGCCATCGCTGTAAGCGACCTTGACCGATTGGTGCGTCTTGAGTGGCAGGGAAACGGTCCCTCCTATTCGGGAACTCGTTTGTTTTGTTTCGAGGTTGCGTATTCCGTTCAACGCAGCGAGACCGCCCCACCAGAAATTGCCGTCAAGCGACGCCCAACCCCTAAGCTTCTTTAGTCCACCAAACCTCTTGAAGTCGTAGCTCAAGTGACCTTCCAAACTCCCGACAGGCGCCTCTGTTTGCCGCTTTGGGACGGGAACGTCGTAGAAGGCGGTATTGGTCGTGTAAAACCACACTCCGGCGTAGCCATCGAGCACCCAACTGCCCCAGCGCCTGGAATAGCCAAGTTCCGGCTTAAAGGCCCAGCGGTTGATTCCCCAATTGATGAGCTTGGTTGGGTCGTACTGCCCAGTCGGAGCAACTACCTTCAGGCTGGCGCCGAGTATTGTCTTTTGCTTCCATTTCGCAAATTGTTGGGCTTGCATGGCAGGGCCTCCTAAGAGATTGACAGAGAACCGGACAGAAAAATCGAGCAGCCCCGAGCGATAGATGGATTTGTCTGTCCCCAACACCTTTCCGCTAAAAGTTCCCACAGCGTAGGGCAGCGACGCGGTAATGTTCGCGGACCGCCCGAAGAAGTTGAGCGAGTGATAGTAGCTGAAGACGGGTACGTTGTATGTGCCGGTCGCTCCTGTGATCGGAACCGCGCCGTTGAAGTTCAGTCCGCCATCGTAGAAGGACCAGGTCAGAGTGATCGCATTCGCATGCAGCGGCGTGATGAGATAGGCTCGCGGCGCGAGATCCTGGGCCCAAAGGGTTGGCGAGGAATAGGCTGCTACAAACGCCAAGACCCACGCGAGCTTCAAAGTTAGTCGCATAGGGAAGTCCCACGGAACTCAGTCCGTCAGCGATTGCTTCCAATTGGCACATGGCTAGACTTTAATTGAACCGGGACGGTTGTCTGCCGTCCCGATCTGATCCCTCTCAGCTACTTTGCTTCATTGATCGCGGGCGGTTTCCAGCGTCCCGTCGATGATTGACGGTGGTGTCTCCTTCGGCCAGTACAACCGCATCATGGGAATGAACTTGGCCTTTGGCGCAGGCAACCAGTTGGCTTCCTTCGCCTTGCCCGGTGAGTCGGCCTGGAGATACAGGTCCACCGAACCATCCGCGTTCGTGACGAACTTATTGCGCTGGCTCAAATTGTAACGATTGAGCGGGTTCGGCACGAAGAAATACGCCGCGTCGTACATGGTGAGCGACCAGAAGCCATTGACTGGAGGCATCTGGCCCTTATCGAAGTGAATGACGTACTTCTTCGAGGCGGCATCAAAATCGCCTCCGCTTCCGTCCTTCTGTCCAGTGGGATAAATCGCGTCCTGCGGACGGTTGGCGCCTAGTCCGATGGCGGTGATGAACGCCCGATCCAGATAATCTGTACCGTAGAGACCCGTCTTGCTGAAGACAAGCCACCCGTTTACAGGCTCAACTTTCTTGGCAAATTCCATGACCTTCGCCTGAGCCAGTTTCGGCACCGCCTTGATGGCCTCTTTGTCGAACGCCCCGAGCTTGCTAGGATCAAAATCCTGGCCGGGTACCAGCCCGATCTTGGCCATGTTCGCAACCATCGGTGCATCGTCAGCCGATGGCGGATTGGCCTTCATCAACTGTGCCAGGTAAGTAAAGTAGGCGACAACATCCAGGTGATCAACCTGGTCGCGGATCGCCGGTCTTCATGTCCACGTTGGGGTCAACCTGACCTGCAGGAGCGGTGTAGGGTTTGCCATAGGAGCTCAACGGAACCAGCGAGAGCTTGTCCTGCAGGGCGTGTACCGCAGCGTAGTCAGCAGGGGTGCCGGTGCAGTAAATCCGACCGAGGAGCCACACCATAGAAGTGGGCGACTTGTATTCCGTCACCCCTGCGGGTAGCGTGCCCGACCAACCCGGCCCGGTGATGGCGTACTTCTGCGGCTTATCGCCGGTGGTGCGCTTACCGGGAACCTGGAAGACATCCGTCCATCCGTCCAGCATCGGCAGCAGGTAGTAGCGGTCGCCCATGTCGGGAACGCTGAGTATCCACGGCTCCTTCGAAACGTCGAGCCACGCGTTCGTATACAGGGTATCGGCGTTGGGAGCGGTGACAGTGTGGTTGTCGACGGCCGGATACGTCCGAAACTTAAGAATCTGTCCCATGGGCGCGTGTGCTGCGTCGGGCGCGGCTACGTTCGTAAATTGCTTGCGGGTCATGTCCATGGTGACCAGCGGGTAACCGTAGATGTAGGCGTCGATTGCGGTTTTGACCGCGTCTTCGACACCGGGTTGGGCGGTGGCGGCAGGCTTCGTGCCCGAATCCGAACAGGCCACCAGTACAACCGCAATAACGAGAATCAACAACAGAGCTGCATGCTTACTTTTCATCGTGATCTCCAATCGCACGAGGCCGGAAGTATCCGGTCCCATTGGCAAACGTTCAGGTTAATGTTCTCGCCCGTCTTTGCTCGACATTCTGGGCAGCTGGTTTGGTAGACCATTCACGGGTCGCAGGTTCCTTTCAAATCGACACAACTAGGTCTCGTTAGCGGATGTGATGAGCCGCCCCGGTCCAAATCCTTATGAATGTTTTGGCACTGCCTAAGCTTCGGGAGTGCAACTCTTGCGCCACTCTCGAACCAAGCAGGCTTCGGACGCTAACATCTTGAGAGGAATGGCTCACGCGCTGCAAAAAAAATAAGGATTGTGAATCGCGCTTGCGTCGCAGGTCGAAATGTCGCCCTTTTAGTCGAAATGTCGCCCTTTTTACGACCGGACTGCTACGACAACCTTCGCGACGATGTGCTAGGCGGGCGTCATCCATGAAGGTAGTCTTCATTGCTTCCCACAGTAGGCGTTTGGTAAAGCATTCCGAATTCAAGTGCCGATGCGGTCGGATTAACTGAATTGTCACAATTAGAATTGGAAGCGGCATCAGATCCTTAACCGCATCCCGAGACCCGCACGTAATCACGCTCACTCACTACCCCTCAAGGTTCTGACTAGATCCATAGATTTTGTATCCGACACCTCGTGAAAGCTGACGACTGGCTGTTCCGCCGCAAGATCCATGGCATTCAAAACCCGCATATAGATGCCGGATTGCACGTGTCCACACAAGTCTTCTAGGGATCGCCATCGCTCCAAGTAGAGGATGGCGTGGCTCGCGTCGACCGCCTCGTAAATGTCGCATCCCAGGCATGCTGCCTTTGTCCTCGCGCCACGTTGCGCCAGCCTGAGAATTTCCAACATTGCTTGTCTGCCGTCTCGAGTCGGTAGCAGTTCCACAAGTGAAATAATCATTCTGGTCCTCACAGCGGTCTTCGAAGCGCAAATTCCGAACTTTCGCAAACAGTTCATAAATGCACGGCTGCTGCCAAACATCTATATGACTCGAATGTGGAAAAGGTTTCTGACAGGAAATGAGTTAAGTGACCGGGTGGGCACAACAAGAACCGCCGAGCAGTCCCCAAAGGTCGATATATCGCCCCTATATCTTTACACGCTCTTTTTCTGGCCTGTTGGTATACCCAAGCGCCGCATAGCTGAGTACAACGTGGAAGAATTCATTCCCAGCAGTTGGGCTGCCCCATGCGGGCCTTTGATTCGCCAATTGGTCTTGGTGAGCGCAGAGATAATGTGTTGGCGTTCCGCTTCCTTCAATGTTGGCGAAGGAACATTGGTATCCGTCGAGGGAAGATCGAGGCTCAACCGCCCACCGGTGCTGAGAATGAGCGCCTGTTCGATGACGTTCCGCAATTCCCGAATATTTCCGGGCCAGGAATAGCCCTGGAGGAGCTCCATAGTCTTCTTTGGAATTGAGTCGACCTTCTTGGCCATTTGTTTCTCGAATTCACTTACGAAGCTCCAAACCAAAGCGGGAATGTCCTCGGCGCGCTCGCGCAATGGGGGCAAATGAACTGGAAACACATTCAGCCGATAATACAGGTCTTGCCGAAAGGTGCCATCCTTCACTTTTTCTGCCAAATCCCGATGAGTGGCGGCAATCACGCGCACATCGACGCTGATTGTTTTAGGACTGCCGAGACGCTCGAATTCCCCATCCTCCAACACCCGTAACAACTTTGCTTGCAACTCCATGGGCAATTCCCCAATTTCGTCCAGAAAGAGAGTGGATCCATCGGCTAACTCAAAGCGCCCGATCTGCTTTGTCAAGGCGCCGGTAAACGCTCCCTTTTCCCGACCAAACAGCTCGCTCTCGATCAGCGTGGCTGGCAATGACGCACAATCGACTTTTACCATCACTCGGTTCTTGCGCTGGCTCAGATTGTGAATAGCTCGCGCAACCAATTGTTTACCGGTGCCAGTCTCACCAGCGATCAACACCGTGGACTCCGTGCGAGCGACCTGTTCGATCCTCTGAAAGACCTTCTTGAGCTTCTCGCTTTCGCCGACGATCTCATCAAACCGGCCGTAAGCTTTGATCTCTTCCCGCAGGTAGTCACTCTCCGCTTGCAGCCGTTCCCTTAGCTTCTTGAGCTCTTGCTCTACCTGCTTGGATTCGGTGATATCAATGTCCACCCCCATCAGGCGGTCTGGTTGTCCATTCTTTCCCAAGTGCCGACGACCACGTGAAGCGATCCAGCGTTCGCTCCCGTCCGGCCGCACGATGCGGAACTCGGCGCTGCTTTCCTTTCCCGTTTGCATTGCCTGCTGTACGATCTGCCGCACCGCCTCGCGGTCCTCGGGATGGACCACAGCCAGGAATTGATCGAACACAAACTTCGCGTTCCAAGGCAGACCGACCAATTCGAATGTCTTCGCTGTAGCCCAAATATGGCCGGTGTCCGGTTCGAGGGTCCACATACCTGCGTTGGCGGAATCCGCAGCTAAGCTCAACCGCGCTTCACTCTCGCGCAAAGTCTCGTCGGCCTGCTTCCGGGCAAGCGCGTTTGCAAATACCTGCGCAACGACCTGGAGTCGCTTCTGCAAAGGGTCCGGCCAATCTCGTTCCTTCTGCGTGGCATCGAAGCTGAGAAAACCGAATGCTGGGCCACCGCCGGCAGAGAGCGTGAACACCAGCGCGGATTTGATGCCGTAGTACAACCAACTCTCCTGGTCCCGTGCCGCTTCCGCGGGAAGGTGTGCCGTCGTTGGCACAGCGAGGATCTCCGTGGCGCTGAGTCTTCCCAAAGCCCAAGGAAACATCTCGGCTGCGATCGCCCGATCGGGAGCGGGAGCTAGGTCTCGACTTCGATGAAGATGGGTAAGAAGAAACTCGTTGGAATCATCCGGGTTGACCTGCCATAACGCCGAGTGATCGATTCCAAGACAATCGCAAATCCTAACTTGTGCATCCACAATTTCGCGGTCCACTTGATCGGGTGGAACATTCACAAAGCGAGAGGAAAGGTCTGCCAATAACGTCTCGAACTGCAGACGCTCCTCTAATTCAGGGCGGGATCTGGGTTCAGTCTGAATGATCACATTTTGCGACCTTCACAGCCAGTCGCATTCGTGCCGAATCGGCGACTCGAATGATGCCCATCGCCGACATCTGAATCTGGAATTTTTGCACACCAGCTTACACCAAAATAGGCGTTCAGAGCTTAACGCCAACGAATCAGCTTCCGCTCGTCTGCAATGTTGCAGACTGGTGATTAAGCGTACTAATTAAAGCGAAACCTGCTACTGCAGTTTCTCGTATTCCGCCCTGGTTTGCTTGAGTATAGGCACGTCGGGGTCGGCGTCGTTCCAGAGTGTAAGAAAATCTTTATACGCAGACTTCGCTTTGGCGGCATCGCCTTGCATGGCGTAGGCGCGAGCAAGCCCGAGATGGGCGAGCGGCGCGATCGGCTCATTTAAAACAACGCCGCGCCATTTGAGGATCTTTCCAAACTCGGCTGCAGCTTCGCTGCCGCGTTGGGCCGCCAAGTAGGCCTGTCCCCGTACATAAATGGGATAGAGAGAGGGCGTAAAGGCAGCAGTGTTTCCCGGCGATCCTAATTCGTAAGGAGCGGCGGCCTGCAGCTCCTCGATCGCCTTCGCGGGATCGCGGCGCCTGAGGGCGACCTCCGCTTGAATCGTTGGCAGATAGATGTACTGTACGATCGTGTCTTCCGGGTATTGCTTTTGTAGCTGTTCCATCAGTGGTCCCGCCTGCCCATTTCCGGCTGCGGCCAGCGCCAGAGCCGCAGCGTACTGCACATCGCGACCGGAAGAAAGCGCAAGCGCTGCAACTGCGTGCTGCTCGGCCACAGTAGCGTTGCCAAAAACAACTTCGCGAAAAGCTATATCGCTTTCGTACCCTGCTGCCGCTTCGTTTTCGCCGGCGCGCTTAGCAGATGTTACGGCGCGAAGTGAAATGTCCCGAGCCTTGGCCAGGCGGCCTCCATAGGCCGCCGTGTCAGCGTCGAGGCGAAGCATGGCATTCTCCACTCCTGGCTTTCCTGCCGACCAAGATAGCTGTTGTGACATTCCGTTCGCATCGTCCTGCAAGAACGCGAGTCTATACAGGTTGAGCCGCAACGCGGGCGAGTCAAGTTTCTTGGCTTGCGCCTCTGCGGCCGCGGCGCGGGCGTCCTCCAAGCGATTTAGAAACAGATGGGAGCCAACGAGATTGGCATACGTAAGACCGCTCGATGGTTCGAGCCGAATTGCCTTGCTGTACTCCTCAACGGACCTGCTGAATTGCCCCAGGCTGTCGAAGATGACGCCCATATTATTGGGCGGAATGTAATTACGCGGATAAGTTTGTGCCCAGAGCTGATATGCCTGGAGAGCCTTCCCGAGATTGCGCGTGACAAAATGTTGATAGCGAGACTCAATACCAAACCTCTCCGCCTCGCTGACTCGCTCGCGAAGCTCGTAGCTCTTCGTCGTGTACTGCGCCGCCAGGCTGGTCTCGCCAAGGTTGTAATAGCAGGCTCCGAGCGCGGCGTAGGCCATCGCAAAATTTGGATCCAGAGTGATCGCTCGCTGGTAGAAGGAGATAGCGCCGGCGTTGTCGCCTTGGCCCAACTGGATTCTGCGAGCTAGGCTGTACTGCTGAAGAGCTTCGAGCGATGGTGTTGTCGCTTGTTCTACTGGCGTATCAAACTTCTGGACCGTGCTGAGAGATTCGCCCAATTTGGTTCGCATACTGGAAGCTGCCTGATTCAAAGCATCCAGAACATGGTTCTTGTCGTTTGCCTGGGCCTTCGTGCTGGCGAGCACTACGCCGTTGGCGCAACTAATCGCGTTAAGAATCAGGCTGTACTGCGTACCAATCTGCGCAATCGAGCCCTGAAGAACGGCCGTGCTGTTGGTTCTCTGGCATAGCTCCCCGGCAATCTTGGGAGTAAGCCGAGCGTCGGAAGGCTTGCTCATGAGACGCAACGTCTGCTGAATGCGCTGCTCGGACACAAAAGCCAGAAAAGGAGACTGTCCGAGTTGTACTTCTAGGCCCTGCCGGAGCGCACCATCAAACACAGGATCCCCGGTCGTGTTAGTAAAGTCGGCCAATACGATCGTGTCCTTGTCGGTGAGTCTGGTTGGTGGGCGTGAGCGAAGGTAGAGCCCACCGGCAATCGTGATCGCGATGAGGCCGACCGTAGTCGCCACAGCCAGCTTCCAGCCTCGAAGCGGCCTTCGCTGTCGCTGCGTCGCCGCGGGTGCTGAGGGGGAGGACTCGATCTTTTGTTCGATGGTCAGGGCTGGAGGCTGAGAGATAAGTGGCGCAACCAATTCTGGCGCAGTCGTTCCGTTGGCCGCCACGCCGCCTTTTCCAGTGTCGCGCTTCAGCCGCTTCAGGTCTGCGAGGACATCCGAGGCATGCTGATAACGGAGGTCGTGATCTTTCTCTAGGCACTTGCCGATGATTCGTTGGAGCTCGGGGGGAATTTTGGGGTTAAGCTGCGTCACAGGCGCCGGAACGTCCTGTACGATGGAGAGAATCAGTATCCCACTCGTGTCCCCATGGAAGGGCATTTTGCCGGTCGCCATCTCGTAGAGCGTTACGCCAAATGAGAACAGATCGGTGCGCGTGTCCAGGGCCTTGCCGAGTGCCTGCTCTGGCGACATGTAGGGCATGGTGCCCAATGTTCCGCCCGCGGCAGTTAGCTCCGTGACGTCCACGACTGTCTCTTCATTACCAGTTCTGACCTGATTGGTCGCGATCTTGGCCAGGCCGAAGTCCAAAATCTTGGCTCGGTCTTTCTTTGTAACGAAGATGTTGGCGGGTTTGATATCGCGATGGATGATGCCTTCGCCATGAGCCGCGTCGAGGCCATCGAGAACTTGAACAGCGATGTCGAGCAGCCGGCCGAGCTCTAGCGGACTTTGCAGAACCAGATGTTTCAAGGTGATCCCGTCGAGAAACTCCATGGCCATGAAGACTCGTCCGTCGTCCTGTCCGATGTCGTAAATGGTGCAGATGCTGGGATGATTCAGGGCCGAGGCGGCACGGGCTTCGCGCTGAAAGCGCTCGCGGAGTTGTTGGTCGTCGACAAAATCTTCCGGCAGAAACTTGAGGGCTACGAAACGGCCAAGGCTAGTGTCTCGCGCTTTGTAAACCACCCCCATGCCGCCTGCGCCTAGTTTTTCCAGGATCCTGTAGTGGGAGATGGTGAGGCCGATCATGACTGCACGGTGAGCAGGCATTGTATACCAGCGTTAGAGAAAAGCACGAGGGCGAGTATTCTGGTCGTCACGCAACTACGGTGCTCACGGTAGCTTTGCGTATTCAGCTTTGGCCTGCTTCAGAACGGGCATGTCTGGATCGGCGTTCTTCCACAGCATTAGGAAGTCTTGATAAGCGGAGCGGGCTTTTGCAGTGTCGCCTTGTAACGCATAAGCGCGTGCGCGCCCGAGGGAGGCGAGGGCAGCGATGGGCTCATTGAGAACAACACCGGGCCACTTGAGGATTTTCTCAAACTCGGCGGCTGCTTCAACGCCTTGACCGGCCGCCAAATAGGCGTTGCCACGAACATACACGGGATATAACGACGGCAAGAATTCAGCATCCCCAGGCAACCCGAGTTCGTATTGGGAAGCAATTTTCAAAAGCTCAATAGCGTTCGACGAATCGCGACGGCTAACCGCGATCTGCCCCCTGATCGTTGGCAGATAGGCAGACTGTACGAGTGTGTCATCGGGGAAGTCCATTGATAACTGCTCGCTTAGCTGTTGTGCTGGTTGCCCCGCTCCGGCGAAGGCCAGGGCAAGTGCAGAGGCATATTGCACATCACGGCCCTTCGACATCGCGAGCGCAGCCTTCGCATGCTGCTTGCCACGTCGGGATTGCCAAAGAGGGCTTCACGCAAAGCCGCGGCGGCTTCATAGCTCGCGGCTGTTTCTTTCTCCGCCGCCAGCTTGGCGGAAGCGATCGCCTGCCTGGAAAAATCGCGCGCCGCAAGCAGGTGCCCGGCGTACGCAGCGGTATCGGCTTCGGCTGCGAGGAGCATATCTTCGACTCCTGGTTTACCGGCGGCCCGGCCTACTTCTTCCGCCATTCTTGTGACGTTGTTCTGCACGAATGCGAGTTGGTACGAGTACAAATACAAATAAGGAGAGTCGACGTGTTTTATGCTCGCCTCGTCGACGGTGGATCGTGCTTCCGCTAGCCTTCCGACATGAACATAACCCTGGACAAGGTTGGCGTATCGTAGACCGCTTTCAGATTGAAGCTGCAACGCCTCGCGTGCTTGAGCAACGGCTTTTTCGTGTTGCCCGATATACCCGTAGATAAGACCAAGGTTGCCCACAGGCCGATCGTCCCGCGGATAGACCTGGGTCCAAAGTTCGTATTCCTGCATCGCCTTCGTAAGGTCACCGAGAACGATGTCGTAATAATAGGCCTCGATGTAAAACCGTTCGTGCTCGCTGACCCTTTCTCGTAGGTCATAGGCCTTCTTCAACATCTCCGCCCCTCGGCTTCTCTCTTCCAGGTTCGAATAACTCGTTCCGAGCAGAGCGTAGGCCATAGCGAAGCTTGGATCGAGCTTAACGGCATCCTCGAATAGGGGTACAGCTGCCTCGTCACCGCTTATGTCCTTGGTCTTAATACCCAAGCTAAATGCATGGAGGGCGTCGAGTGATGCTGTTGTTGCCTGCTCTACCGGAGCGTCGAACTTCTGCGCCATGCTAAGAGATTCGCCCAACTTGGTCCGAATGGAAGAAGCTGCCGTATTTACGGCATCTAGAATGTGGTTCTTGTCGATGGCTTGGGCTTCGGTCGTTGCGAGCGATTCGTCACTCGCGCAATTGACCGCCTTGAGATCCAGGGTGTACTCGGTGCCAATCTGTGCGATCGAGCCATGCAGAGCAGCGGTGCTGTTGGTGCGCTGGCAAACCTCACGCGCGATTTCCGGCGTCAGCCGGGCGTCGGATGGCTTTCCCATCAGCCGAAGCGTCTCCTGAACGTTCTGCTCCGGGATGATTCTAAAAAAAGGAGATTGTTCGAGGTCAACGGACAAGGCCTCTCGGAGGGTTTCGTCGAAGACTGCGTCGCCCGTAGTGTTGGCGAAGTCGGCCAGAACGATTGTGTCCTTATCGGTCAGTGCAGGTTTCCTATGCGATTTCCAATAGAGGATTCCACTGACCGCCATAGCGATCACCAATACTGCTAACGACGCCCACATTTTCCAGGAGGAATGCCCTGTGGATGTTGCGTCTAGACTTGCCGGCAACGCGCCTCGGGAGGGCTGCGCACTTGGCGACGACGCGGGGACTCTCGTCGCCGCGTCGTCGGCGGCCTCCGAGGCCATTACACCTACAACACCGCTTCTCGAGACATCAGAATCTCGCTCTAGACGTTTCAAGTCGCTGCGGACGTTCCGAAGCATGCTGATAGCGGAGGTCACGGTCTTTCTCCAGACATTTATCAATGATCCGCTGGAGCTCGCCAGGAGTATCCGGGTTAAGCTCCATTGCAGGTACGGGGATGTCCTGTGCGATCGAAAAAAGCAGGACGCCGCTAGTCTCACCGTGGAAGGGCATTTTGCCAGTCGCCATCTCGTAGAGTGTCACGCCGAATGAGAACAGATCCGTGCGCGTGTCCACCGGCTTGCCGAGAGCCTGCTCTGGCGACATGTAGGGCATGGTGCCCAATGTCCCGCCTGCGGTAGTTAGCGCTGTGACGTTCTACGGCTGCTGTCTCTTCGACGGCAGTGCTGACGTGATTGGTCGCGATCTTGGCCAGGCCGAAGTCCAGAATCTTGGCTCGATCTTTCCTGGTGACAAGAATGTTAGCGGGTTTAATGTCGCGATGGATGATACCTTCACTGTGAGCCGCGTCCAGCCCATCAAGCACCTGATCAGCGATCACTATGAGGCGGTCTATCTCCAACGGGCCGTTTAGAACCAGGTCCTTCAACGTCACCCCGTCCACGAACTCCATGGCAATGAAGACGCGACCGTCGTCCTCTCCGATCTCGTAAATGGTGCAGATGTTGGGATGGTTTAAGGCCGAGGCAGCACGGGCTTCGCGCTGAAAGCGCTCGCGGAGTTGTTCGTCGTCGACAAAATCTTCTGGCAGAAATTTCAGCGCCACTAAACGACCGAGGCGAGTGTCTCGCGCCTTGTAAACCACTCCCATGCCGCCAGCGCCCAGTTTTTCCAGGATCTGGTAGTGCGAGATGGTCGTACCAATCATGATGGACGGCCGTACTGGTGTGGTGGAATGTTAAGCAACGCGAAATCGACAAGTCAACTTAGCCGAGTTGCTGGTAGTGGTGCGGTTTGAAAACTCAAGGGCAGGCGAAAGGGCTGGGAGACCAAAACGTAGCGGACGATTGCGAGGATGCGAGGAACTTCGGTGGCATAACATCATCTGGTCGCCTGCCCTTTGAAAACACCCCAGCGGGTGTTCGAAGGTCGTCGGGGGCTAAGTGCATGGATTCGGAGAACAGAGCATAGCGCGGGCGCCCCTGGATGACGAACTGACATGGGGAGCAGTCAACCGAAGAGGGTCGCCGACGATCGGCAGCAACCCCTCCCTTGGCGCCAGACGGAAACGCCGAAGGTGCGGCGTGGATGGCCCATGCCGTCCAAAGCTGGCTGATTCGAGTGCAGGGCGACCGAATCCTCGACGAACTTAAGACTGGCGGAGTCGGTGTGTTCGCCGGCATGTCGGGAGCCGACGACGGACGCACGGTATCCGCGTCTGTCGCACCCACGTTTCATGAAGCCCGGGCATCTGCGAAACCATAAGAATTACGCATCTTGGGTAAAAGAGATCTAAGGCGTTCGCCCCTGTGAGCGGGTGAAGCTGTTCGGCCGTAGCGGGGTTGTCATCTTGTGCGTTCACTGCTGGCGATATTCGCACCTTATGGGGTTTCCGATTCTCACTTTGTGGTGACGCGGTCAATCTAAGTCGCTGTTTTTACAGCCCCGCCATTCTCACGTTACGCGTAAACCCACATAAAGCCTGGTTAAACAAACCGTAGTAGAATTACGCAAGTTGCGTTACGCATCTTGCGTAATGGCGACTGGCACTATGAAGAACCCTTTTGAATACGGCGGCGTGGTCGGCGGTTCGGCCTTCTGCAACCGGAAGGAAGAGCTGTCCGACCTGGTTCGCGCCATGGAAAACAGCGAGAAACTCTTCCTGTATTCCGAGCGCCGGCTGGGAAAGACTTCGCTGATCCATTATGCGCTGTCGAAGTTGCCCAAGGACAATTACGCATCAGCCTATGTCGATTTGTGGGCTACCGATGGGGAGGTCTCATTTGTCACCGCGACCGCCAAGGCGATCACGGAATCGATGGGCCGTAGTGCCCAACAACTGCTGGATACGGCCAACGTCTGTTCACTCATCTCGTGCCCAGCGTGACCGTCGACGCGGAAGGTAAACCGAAAGTCACCTTTGGGGTGAGCAGCGAGAGAGCACGGGATCCGGAAATCGAAGAAGTGCTGATGGCCCCGGCAAAGATCGCTGCCCACGGCAAGAAGAAAGTGGCAGTGGTATTCGACGAGGTGCAACGCATTCTTGAGTATGAGGATGACCGAGTGGAGCGGCGACTGCGGAGCATTATTCAGAAGCAGGAAACCGTCTCCTACATCTTTCTTGGCAGTCGGAAGCACTTGATCCAGCAAATGTTCCTTGATAAGTCCCGGCCACTGTACCGCTCAGCGGGCCACTATCCGCTGGGCCCGATTCAAACGCCAGATTGGCTACCATTCATCGCCGAGAAATTCCTGGCGGCAGGAAAACAGATCGGGGAAGACACGATCACTGCAGTCTGCCGACTGACTGAGGGGCATCCTTTCTACACGCAACACTTGTGTCACGTACTTTGGGAGCAGTGTGAGGCTGGCGGAGAAGTCACGCCGGAGTCGATCAAAGTAGGAGTCAGACTGTTGCTGGATCGAGAAAGCTACGCCTACACGGCACTTTGGGATTCCTTACCGCTAAGCCAGCGACGGTTCCTGAGCAGCCTGGCTTCTTCGCCCAAAGGAGTGAAGCCGTTCTCGGCAGAATTCTTGCAGCAACATCGTCTTGGATCAGCATCAACGGCACAACGAGCTGCTCAAGGCCTCCTGCAGAGGGATCTAATCGATCGGGATAACGGCTCATTCTTAATCAGCGATCGCTTCTTTCGAATCTGGATTCAGCAATCGCAGGACTGAGCGCTGGCAATCGCGGACTGAACGGTCATCCGTAGCAAAAATCCCGCCTCTAAATCCCTAGCCAGGATTCACGTGCTGGGGACCTTTCTATTTCTACCTGATCTGCTCACCCTGCCGCGTCCCCGCCCGAATACAGATGAAAGAACCAATGTCCTTTAGTCCAGAGCCTCTCGCGCGGCACCGGCATTGCAGCCGAGAAGCCCAATCAATAACGACTTCACGCTTTTCCACCCGGCAGCATTCAAAAGCACTCAACACATTGGAAGGAGGCACGTTTCCCATGGCAAATGGTGAAACGGCGGCATCGACTTCGGCACTCGACGTGAAGAAGCTTCTCGCGGAGCTTGAAGTTCCGTTTCCACCGGATCAGGTCCGGTGGCGAGTTACGAATACCAGCAACGACAAGAAGCGCGGTCAAATCGTACCCTACGCCGATCCGCGCGCTTACACCGACCGGCTGAATGCGCTCTTCTCTCCCCAGGGCTGGACGCGGGAGTACAAGATCGAAACGATGAATAACATCACCCGGATGAAGAAGGGCGAGAGCATCGTCTCGGGCAAGGTGCTGGTCACCTGCACTGTCACCATCATCGGCCTGTGGTCGCACTCGGGAACCGGTGAAGAGTGGGCCGACGATGACAACGGCATGACTTCAGCTGACGCGCAAGCCTTCAAACGGGCATGTTCGTGCTTCGGTCTGGGCCGGTACTTCTACGATTTTCCCGCAATGTGGGTCGATCTGGACCAGAACCGCCAGCCAGCGAGAGCACCGATGTTGTCCGCATGGGCTCTTCCTGAGAACTGGCGTAAAGGAATGCGGCCCCCGGGCAGGAATGGCAACGGAAAGGCAGACGCAGGATCCCAACCGGGGCGTCCCAACGGAGCAAGCAACGGCAACAATGGACAAGCACCCGCTCGCCCAACTTCCCCCACAAATGGCAACAGCAGCAACGGGCAAAGCGAGACCGAGAAGGCTAACGGCTCATCTGCCGCTGCCCAAGCCGACGACCTCGATGAGCGCATTCTGTGTATGGAAAAGGCTGTTGGCACGACCTTCTATCGCAGCATCCTCCGCGAGTACGGCCGCGTCAATCAGCCAAAGCTGATCCGCGACGCCAGCATCAAGCGGAAAGTCCTCCAGATGCTGGAGTCGGTTGCGCGGGGAATCGATCGTCTGGAAGCCGTCACAAAGCGGCTCGATCCGAAGACTGTTGAGGCATTGCTCGCTAAGCTCCAGGCTCCTCCTCTCGGTGAGATTTCGGACCTCAAGACCCTGCAACACATTGTGTTTGGTCTCGAAGAACTCGCTGGCCCCAATCAACACCACGCAGCATAACCATTCCCTGTCTACCAGCCTGAACAACCCCACCTTTATTGCTCAAGATTCACACCCCTCGAAAGGAATGTCCGATGGAACATCAACAATCTAACCAAGAAGAATCACTCGATCCAACACAGGTTCTGGCGAAAGCTGCGATTCTCGCGGAATGCGAGAAGTTAGCGGCCGCCGGCGTCACGTTTGTAGCAGTGCACTTTGACGGCTACGGGGACTCCGGCGTCACAGAAGAGGTCCAATGCTTCGACTCCGATGAATACATCCACGACGACAGCCAGCCGATCAAGCACGATGTTTCGCACCTGCAACAGCATTTCGAGGCGCTGGTTCCCCTCGGCTATGAAAATGACTGCGGTGGTTTCGGGGACGTAGTGCTGGATGTGCAAGCGCGGAGAATCTCGGTCGAGCGAAACGACAGGTTTGAAGATTATTCAACCACCACGTACGAGGTCTAATGACCATGGCTCATCCAACAAAGCACGCGGAGAGCAGCGCCAGGAAGTTCGGTGGCAAGGCCGAGGACTATCTTGCGATTCACAACTGGTTCGATGAATCGAAAGCATTTCTTCCCGACTTTCGTCACCGAGCGCTTCGGCATCACGCTGAGGGAATTTTCCTGTGCGAAAAGGTGTTTGGCACGGCCATCACGAATAGCGATGGAAATCCAGTTCCGGTGCGCTATGTGGGGGAACAGCATGTGAAGGAAGATTTGGGCCGCATTCCCACGGCACAGGACTGGCTCATGCAGATCAAGCCACAACGTTGGATGTATGGCCAACGTTTAGATGAGGAACTGTGTAACCCTGATTAAGACTGGCAGCCCCGGGGTGGCATGGTCTCCTTCTGGGCCGACAGAACCGCCGGCCCGTTGCATAGGCTCTCGTATCTAAGCTGGGGAGACATCGTTCACCACGACATGCCCGGCGCCGACCAGATGAGAGGCTTGGTCATGAGCGGCACAAGCAGACGCTGAATTTCCGGTTCGAGGGCTTCCCGCGCAGCGTGCGCGGCTGACTCGGACTCCCACAGGGTAACAATCAACATGTGCCCTCCTCCCAAATCCACGACGATGTTGCCGCGATAGCCAGGCTGGGCAGCATGGATCGAATGAAACTCCTTCATCTCCTTGTCTGCTCGTGACAATTTCCCAGAATCATAGAAATTCTCCCGGACCACCGAATACATAACAGTCCCCTTTCTTTCTCAACAAGGGATGCGGCCGCACACCTGAAAGATGGCGTTAAGGAAAACTGCGGCCCCGAACCTTTTCCACAAGAAATCACAGCACGCAGTGGAGGAAAATGAGAAATGCTGCCCGCATCAAACTCGGTTACTATCCGTTGCCGGTCGAAGAGGCCCGCAATATTCGGTCGCTGCTGATGCCCTCAGCGCCCTACGCGGCGATTGATCCTTGCGTTGGCGATGGCACAGCTCTGATCGAGATCACTTCGAACACAGGCGCTCATCTGGCCGGCATTGAGCTCGATGCGGACCGAGCAGCCGCGTCCACCCAGAACGGCATCGCCACAGTCCACGGCAGTGCTTTTGAGTGCCGGGTATTGGCGGAAACCTGCTCACTTCTGTACCTGAATCCACCTTACGACACCGAAGTTGGACCGCACAGTAACAAGAGGATGGAACTGGTGTTCCTGGAACACTGCTATCGCTGGGTGAGCAGCGAGGGAGTGCTGGTGTTCGTTGTCCCAGCTCCCGCCGTTGGGACTTGCGCGCGTCTGCTGGCCAGCCAGTTTGATCGGCTTTCCGTCTTTCGACTCGAACATCCGGAGTCCGTCCGCTTCAATCAGGTCGTGGTGTTTGGCAGGCGAAAGAAATCCCATCTGCGTGGCGATCCCAAAGGAGCGGATGAATTGCTCAGGATCGCGTACAAGCCACATCTGCTTCCTGTGCTTAACCAAGAGGTTGTGGAGCGCTACGCGATCCCACCGTCGTCGCCCGCGACGATCACTTACACCGGATTGCCACTGGATGTGATCGAGGATGCACTTCAGCGCTCCGTCGCAATGCAAAACGCTCGCGGTGTCCTGGTCCGCAAGCAGCAGAAGATGAACGGCCGACCGGTGACGCCGCTGCACAAAGGCCACGTCGGACTGCTGGCCTGCAGCGGGATGTTGAATGGCTTCTTCGGGGAAGGCGAAACGCGGCACATCGCACACTGGCGATCAGTCAAGCATGTCGATGAGTTCAATGAGGAAGGCGAAACGGAGGGGGAGACCATCATTCGCAAACGCGAACGGTTCAGCCACGAACTGACCCTCGCCTATGAAAACGGCCAGATCGTCGAACTGAAGGAAACCAAGGAGGCCAAGCCGGGAGATGAAGAACGCCCATGAACGTTTCGGCAAACTCGCCTATCAGCGACGCACGGAAAAGACGGCCACTAACATCCGGGTTTTCCTGGATGCCTTTGTGGGAGAAGAGCGAGGCAGAGCCCATTTGGTTTCGGTAGTTGGTGGCGACGTGGAGATCGGCGCGCTGGCTGCAGCCTTCGCGAATGGAGACCCATTTACGGTGATAGACCCTTCCGGAGCAGAGAGTATCGTCTCGCTGGGCGAAAAGCCGTTATGCTTCCGGGGATCGATCATGGTTCCCGGACGTAAGCGGCCGCTGAGGCATCTTGTGAGTTGCTCTCAGGAGTTGGCGGAAACCACCTCGGACGGGAAACTGCTCCTGATCAGCGACGACAATTCATTCATCTGGTCCTCGCTGGTGAGCCACTATGGCCTGCCCGCCACGCCGGAATGGGGGTCGTGGATGATTTCGCAATTGCAGCAGCAGAAACGCATACAGACTCTTCCCGGGTTTGGATACGTGGGTGTGGTGGTCAAAGCTACACGGAAGCACCTTCTGGCGCTGCTCGCAAGAGGGCTAAGAAATCGCCAACTCCGTTTTCCAAGCCAGAACGGCCCAGTCGAGTGGCCCGCAATCCAACTCGTTAAGAAAGTCGCGTAATTCCCACAGAAACTGAGCGAGTCCCCCTCACGCGGTCTGCTCTTCGCGTAACCACGGCTAACTAACTCGCCACAATCTCCGGGGGCACCGGAACAATTGTGTGCCCGGAGCACAACCCCACCTGAGAATCTCGACCCATAAATGGAGAAAAACGATGAACGCCTTGGATGGCGTGCTCGCGGATCTTGTTGAGGCGGACCGCGATTGCGCATATGTAACAGTCAAGCGAGAGCCTCTTGAGGAACTGCTCGCCGATTGGGCAGGACGCGGTGATCGCCTTGCCCTGTTTTGTGGCCTGCTAACGCGGGCACGAAATGAACTTGCCCAGGCATCGGGTGGGCGTCGAGACGAACAGCTACCACCAAGCTCTGGCAATGGGTCCCGGGAATCCACGATTGGCGCGCTGGACGCGACCTAACAGAATCCTTCTCGGCCATCGCCCATCACCGGCATGCCATAAGGCGTGAGCTTGCATCGCGGCTCAAGCAGGTGCTGCGGTCCTCGATAGCCGAGATTGGCGTGCATACAACGGACGCCCTGGTTGCGGGTAACAACGAGCTCGCCGAAAGGCTCGAGTCGGAACGCCAGACAGTGCGGATTGTCATGAGTACTATTGATGCGGTAGTGAATAGATTGCTCCAGGATGAACTGATCTGCCGCATCCATGAGACAAGCCGAGGGGCGACATGCCGCACCGGCCAGCGTGACCGGAGCGCGCCCCCGCTTCAACTCTAACTAATCTAGACAGTCGATTTCCAGACTCAGCTCTCTCGTGGTAATTGCCGGAACGACACCAGATGCCGAGGCCTGTCAGGCATCGATGTTTCCCGGCGCAGGATATAGAGATTGCCGTCGTCTGCGCGTACCTTGTAAAAGGCATCCTGTGGGCCGTACCACTGGTCAAGCACCTCCTCGACCATGTATTGGCAATTCTCAAGCCGAAAACGAACAGGCCTTTCGTCCGCCGTCCGCCCGGAGTAGCAGTCCACTTCCAGGTTCATCTCTTCCATTCTGACGCATAGGCGATAGCCCCGCCACCCAAGTATTCACACCTCCTGTCCGGAGAAATCCATGCAGAGCCTAGATACGATTCACGACTATTTGAGGTCACACTCTGACGAAATCGGAAAACGAATTCTCTCGTCTTATCCAGCCCTGCACGGCGCCGACGAAACCCCGTCTCCGCTGATTTCCCGGATGGTACGTGTTCCATATCCAGCTCAAACCCTGGCAATCATGGGCGTGAGCAAGCGATGGCAGTTGGCTCGCAACGCCAATGTCGTCGCCGAATGCGGTGCGGGCAAGACCCTAATCGCACTGGGAAGCATGTTGGTGCATAGCGCCGGCAGACCGTTTTCGGGCTTGGTCATGGCGCCACCGCACCTGGTCGAGAAATGGGCGCGGGAAACCTTCTTAACTCTGCCTCAGGTACGAGTGTTCCTGATCGACGACATGCGCAATGGCGGAGATCCGGCACAGCCGCATGGCATCAACGAGGTCCGGCTGCGCCGCGGTGAAATTGTGCGTGAGGGACTGCACACTTCGTTGGCCGAGTTGCGGCGTCTGGGACGTAAAGGCTGGCGCAAGCTCTGTCCCGGGACCACGATCTTCTGCATTGGCCGAGAGAAAGCCAAGCTCTCGTATTTCTGGAAGCACTGTTACGGCAAGAGCCGTTCCGGAAGATATCTTGGGTCGCTTACGAATCCGGACACCGGTTGTCCTGTCGAGACGGATGGAGTGCGGCTGAGCGCGCTCGACTTCGAGAAGAAGCGCCTGCACGAGATCGTGGAGGGCTCGAAGGCAGGGACGACGAAATACTGCTGCGCTCTGGCAGGCGGACAACAGCAAGATTGCGCGCATGGCGCCGGCGGAATACATGGGGCGCTACATGCCGGAATGGTGGGACTACGCCATTGCGGACGAAATCCATCAACTGGCTGGCGACACCGCACAGGGCAACGCTCTTGGAGTGCTCAACAAAACGGCACGGCGCTTCTTGGGACTAACGGGAACCCTGCTTTCCGGCTATGCGGACGACCTGTTCAACACGCTGTTCCGCACCGATGCCAAGCGCATGATTGAGGACGGTTACGAATGGGGCTCCGCAGGCCGGGAACGATTCACACGTGACTACGGCGTGATCGAAACGATTGAGCGCATCACGGTCGAGGACAACGCCTGCTCCAGAAAAACCAAGAAGACGGTTACGATCAAGCGAAAGCCCGGCGCCTCGCCGCTACTGTTCGGCAAGTATCTGATGGACCACTGCGCGTTCATTGGGTTGGAGGACATCTCGGACGGTTTACCAAGTTACCGGGAGGAAGTCGTGCCGGTGGCAATGGAAGAGCCGCTGAAGAGTGCCTATGAGGAACTTGAAGAGGAGATCACTGCCTGCCTGAAGGAGCATCGCGGAAACAGCAGCGTGGCGAGCACCATGCTCAATGCTCTGCTCGCCTGGCCGGACCATCCGTATGGTTTTGGCACTCTGTACGGCTCGGAATTCGACCCGGAAGCCAAATGCCGCGTGAGCTTTGTCATCGCGGAGACCGTGGATTTAGACCGGCACCAGACCTACGCGAAAGAGCGAGCGCTGATCGAAGAAGTGAAAGTTCAGCTCGCACGTGGCCGCAAGTGCCAGGTCTTTGCGGTTTACACCAACAAACACGACGTAATCGAACGGCTGGAACAGCTGTTTCGCGCGGAGGGAATAAGAGCATCGGTCCTGCGAGCCAGCGTTCCCACTCACAGGCGTGAAGCCTGGTACCGTGAGCAGTTACGTCGTGGAATCGATGTCGCAATCTGCCATCCCAAGATCGTGGAGACCGGGCTGGATCTTTTGGACTTTCCGACCATTCTCTTCCATGAGACTGGCTACTCATTACACACCTTGCGTCAGTCCAGCCGGCGGTCATGGCGCATCGGCCAGAGACGGCCAGTGGAGGTGAAGTTTTTCGCCTACAAGGGAACGATGCAGGAGGTCTGTCTCCGGCTAATGGGGAAGAAACTCCTTGTGGCATTGGCCATGGAGGGTAAGTTTGCGTCGGAGGGTTTACAGGCAATCGACGGCGATGACGACATGCTCACCGCGATGGCGCGAGAGTTGGTAGAGAACAAGGGGATCGGAGAATCAGCCGATAGTGTTTGGAAAAGCGTCCAGCAGCTGCGGCCGTCGATGCAGTTACCGGCAGAGGAAGAACCAAGAGACACACCCATCGAGCAAGAAGACCTCGGGATGGCTACAATGCCGTCATTGATAACCGAGCCGAGACCCGACACTTTCCCCGCGGAAACCGCCAAAGCGCCGCGCGGTTACCCACATCAAGGCAACGAGTCCGCGCAACTGTCTCTCTTCTGACACGGCCAACCAAACGTGGAACTTAGGTTAGCGTCAACCGGGGGTTCTAGCCCCAGACAACCAAATTCGCTTGACAGTGTTCATATATGGAGATAAATTACTACAGAACTGGAGAATATTGCTGTGGCGACGCAAACGATTGCGAGTGACTTAGGTCTGGATCTGAGAAAGCTGCCTGATCTGACTGATCCCGGCACGCGCAAGCGACTGAGTCCGGCAGCCATCGAAGCAGTTCTCAAGATCGCAGACAAATGGGGCCTGAAGAGCGACGACGCTATGCGTCTTTTGGGAGGGATTTCCAACGGCAGATATTTCGAGCTGAAGAAAAGACGGAAGGGTGTTTTGACCCAGGACGAACTTACACGAATTTCTCTGCTGATCGGAATCTTCAAAGCTCTCAATATTCTGTTCAGTGAACGACTTGCGAACCAGTGGGTGTCGCGACCCAACGGCAACCCAATGTTTAAGAACCAGCCGCCTCTCGTGTTTCTAATCCAAGGTGGAATGCCTGGCATGTTGGCCGTCCGTCGATTGCTGGATAGCCGTCGTGGTGGAAGATAAGCCTTGCCAGGCACCGTTCCAGTTGATCAAAGAGATACGCATCGACTGATTCCCGCTCAATACGCGGAGGGCGGGGCCTCTGTGCTGACCCGGCTCACGGATGACGGGGACCTTCTGGACGGAATCTTTGAACTCGACAACGCCACCAATGATCGCCTTTTAGCAGAATCTGGACTGCTGCCGGGAATTGATGCGAGGGAACTAGTCTTTGGAATTCCTTCGTATCGAATCATCAATGCAGCCTTCTGCCATCCGGCACCGGACGGCTCCCGCTTCAATTCGGCCGATCGGGGTGCATGGTATGCGGCCTTTGAATTGGAGACCTCACAAGCCGAAGTTGCTTACCATAAGCAGCTCTGGCTGCAAGAAACAGGTTGGAACGAAGAAGAAAGCGCTGATTACGTCGATTACCGAGCGGATTTCCGTGCTGAATTCCACGACATCCGAGGAATGAAGGAGTATGCAGATTGTCTCTCTCCGAGCAGGTACGCTGCCTCGCAGGCACTTGCAGCCCAGCTCCTGGAATCCGGCTCCGCGGGAATTATTTATCCCAGCGTCCGCCGCTCTGGCGGAACGTGCATCGCGTGTTTTCGACCGGTCTTGGTGACCAACGTTCAAAAAGGTGAGAGATTCACGTTCGTCTTCGCTGATTCTCGTACTCCGCCAACGATTCGGAGATGTTAGCAAGACGTCCGGGACAGCCTTTTTTTCTACTGTACTGGGCGGCCGATGTTCAATCCTCTTGACCAGGTGAATCAGTAGATACTGCTTGGAAAGCGCTGAGCAGATGTGGCCGTCGACCCGGACACCGGCAGAGGAAGAACCTGAGGACCCCTTGATTGAACAAGCAGAGATCGAGGACTTTGCAACGCTACCGTTGATGATCGAGCGGCTCTCTGATCCTGCCCTTTTGGAAGCCGCTACTGTGTCACGCCATCCCCGCAAACCTAGTGCACCCAGCCAATTGTCGCTTTTCTGACAACTAATCTAACGAACCACGGCTTCTGCGAAGTAAGGCCTCACCCTGTCTGAACCGTTCTGCTACAAGTCAGCCTACTTCAAGCCGGATATGGCTGCAACCGACCCTCAAATACTGACCGAAAAGGACCATCACCCATGTCATTACCAGCAGTTACCCAACTCCCGCAAACGGATCACCTGCGCATTCAGGCCCTGATCAGATCATTGGCAAGCGGTATGATCGTGCCCATCGAACTGGCCGAACGTGCCTATTGGCTCGGCAACGAATCCTGTCACCGGGCAATGGATGATCTAACAGAATCGCTTCCAGAAGAGCCGCTTGATCTCTCCGAGGTGGAAAGGATCACCATCAATAGGGCTCTGGCGAAGTGCCGAGGGGACAAACTCCAAGCAGCTCGAATACTCGGCATCGGTAAGACCACTTTGTATCGAAAGATCGCGGCTTACGGCATCCAGCCGGCCCATACACTCGTCTGCCCCTCATGCGGACGCAAGATCAAGTACCCGCACCGCCCGTCTCGCGGCTCGGATGATTCCCCAATAACTCCTCCCAGCGCGCTCGCGGCTGAATCGGCGATCTCAGCGGGATAGAGGCAGCATCCCGCAAATTACCACACGTGTTGAGCCCTGCAGATATGAGCTATGCACCGACCACAAGTTGGTGGGCACTAGCTTACGGTTGCCCGTCCCCTCGAGAGAAACATATGGAAGAGATGACAATCCAGAACATACGCCTTGACTGTTCGCCCAGCGTCCGCCTGACGCTTGGGGAGCACCACGATACGTCCCGCCCCAGGATCCACGGCCGACGCAAGTACATCTTCAGCGATCAGATCGATCAGCTCATCCGAGAGATCTATCTCAGCCATCGAGACGCGAAGACACGTCCGGGCATCCGGCTGTTGGCCAAGAAAGTCGGCATACCGCATTGGGCCTTGAAGAAGCGTGCTCGCGAGTTGGGCCTGGCCCGCACGAAAGAGCTGCGTTGGAGCGACCCTGAGCTTGGGATCTTGGCACGCTATGCGTGGATGAGCGATGAACGCATTCGGCTCAAACTGAAGGCCGCCGGCTACGCACGCACCGTGACCGGGATTCGCCTTAAGTTGAAACGAATGCGGTTCAAGCACGACGGGAGCTTCTATTCCGCCTGTAGCCTGGCGCAAGCTCTGGGGATCGATCCTCATGCTGTAACACGCTGGATCAAGAGCGGGCATTTGAAAGCCAAGCTTCGCGGTACCGCAAGAACTGAGCAGCAGAACGGAGACAGCTACCTCATCCAAGAGAAGGACGTCCGCCGTTTCATCCTCGAACACCCTACCGATATCGATCTGCGCAAGGTGGACCAACTCTGGTTCCTTGATCTGATCACCAACGGATTAGTGCGGGCGGCCTGAAGAGCATCGCCACATAGTTGCCCTTTACGCGGACAAAGACGCCTGTTCGTGTCGGGCGCCGAACCGCCGGAAGCGGCATAAGCCCACTCGGGAGAGCAGTAGACTTTGTTCAGTCTGCTGGCTCTCTCATTTTCTTTTTCAGGAGGAAATGTGATGCAAGAGACGAATTTGATCGAGCAGGAGCAGCCAGTTGGACTTCTAACACCCCCGGTACCCGCTCCCGCTCCAACGATGACGCTGTGCTCCTATGGCACAAAGCTGACCCGGGATGAACTTGCCCGAGTGGTGACACCAGCGGCCACAGCAACACACAAACCCATTCCACATATCGCCGTGGTGGAAAAACTGATCGAAGCGCTTAGCTTCCGACAGATTGGTGTTGTCCGGGAGGAGTATGCGGTATCCGCGGACGGCATGAAGATGTTCGGGGTGATGGACCTGAGTTCCGGTTTCGACGGCTGCCGTTTCGCCATCGGCCTGCGGAATAGCCATGACAAGAGCTTTCGGCTGAGTGTCACTGTCGGCCTGAGAGTCTTCGTTTGCGAGAACCTCGCGTTTCACGGGGAATACACGCCCGTGCTCGCGAAGCATTCGAAGCACTTCTCGCTGGAAGACAGCTTGGCCATCGGCGTCGATCGGATGCAGCGGAACTTCGGCCCTCTGAAACAACAAGTCGAGGAATGGCAAGCGCTGCAGTTATCGACGGCTTCGGCAAAACTGCTCATCTACCAGGCGTTTATCGAGGAGGAGTCGGGATTTCCAAAGCACCTCGCCCGGCGAGTGCATGATCTGTACTTTCAGCCCGTGCACGAGGAGTTCCAGGCGCGAACCATGTGGAGTCTGTCCAACGCCTTCACCAGCGCGTTTAAGGAACTGGAGCCAATTCCTCAGTACAAGGCGACCGCGAAGCTGGCGGGCTTTCTGCAGTCTGCCCGCCCCTCGTAACTCTCCAACAGAAACGCGGCGTACGGTCCGTAGCCTGTCTCACTGAAGGTCGGGGAGAGGTAGAGCCGTATGCCGCTGTTTGGCGCGCCGACAGCAATGACGCACAATGGCTGCCCGCAAGGCAGCACTGGAGTACTCCGATGAAACTCCGTCGCAATGAATTCTGTCCAATCCATCGCTCACTGTTCTGCTGCGGTCGTGAGCAAGCTCGCAGGGAGCATAGATTTCGCCTTGGCGTTCAGCGCATTGAGGATTCGCACCATCCCAGAGGCTATCGCGAGCTACGCTCACCCGCTGAGATGCGGAAGTTGTTGAACCGCAAAGTCACTGAGCAAGGCGGGAAATGCGCAATCTGCCACAAGGAATTTGCTGAATACAGCGATATCGTCCCAGACCACAGATACCCGAAAGGAATGGGAGGATCCCGGCGAGACGACCATCCGGACAACATTCAAGCCACACATTGGTGGTGCAACTCTGAAAAGGGATCGAGCAGGGTTGATGACCGATGACCTCAGGGGACCCACCCTCCGAGCTGCATGAATGCTGGATTTGAGCACGGGACCGTGCGCAATGTATGCGGCGAAATGCTCCCACTAAAACCCGCGTCAACCTGAGTTGAGTTTGCAACACTCAGAAGCTTACTAGACCGATCGGCCGTCCCGAAGACCTCTCTGTCCACCTTCCCCTAGCTTTTCTAGCGTGTCCCATCCGCGAAGTTTTTTCGTCATTAAAAATCCCCTTTTTGGTCGACCTGCTTCGTCCCTTGAAATAAGCAAGATTACGATCGCGCGAGCTTTGCTTGAAGATCTATTGCCTCCGGTATCAGGAGAGCAGATAAGAATGACAATATTTTATGAAAGGCATCGCTTGCAGGACTCACGGTGCGAATGATATCGGGAAAAGCCTTCCAAACATGCTGAACTACCGCAAGCAACGAGGAGGTCAGATCCTCTTGTCGTCTCGCATTATTTCCGTATGACGATAGATTGTCCGCTAGCTTGGTCAATCCCAGCTCAATGAATTCGCGGTTGCTCGTAGCTGAAACGAAATTCGCGAATGCGGCTGCAGCATCAGCAAGCTTTAGCCAACGGTCACACCAGGACACCAGCTCCGGGTTGAGAAGCATCAGTGCTCCGTTCAAGGCATTATCCGCTGCATGTGAGGGATATCCAGAGAAAGCAAAGAGTTCGCGGAACAAATGTTCTAGGTAGTATGTGAGGCTGACTTTGTCATAGTTCCATCTCTCGGAATTAGAGGCGAATCGGATTAGCGCTCGCCACCGATCCGCCAAATCGGAATCGCCCTTGCATAGGGCAGGTGCGTAACGAAAGAACGCTTGCAAGAAGTCTCGAATCCAGTAGTGTGCCCCGGCGCCCAGCGACATGATAGGCTGTGCGACGGTCTGCAGCGCCTCCGAAAGAGGCAGCGTTGCGTAGTACAGCGAAGCCAAAGCCATGATCCAGTGGTCAAACTCGTATTGGTTTTCGAATTCGACCGAGTCCGCATTCGGTGAATTCGGAAGGAGCTCTAGTTCGAGATGCAGGAGTTGGCCAAAATAACTCCTTAGAGCGGGCGCGTCATCCGATCGTAAGCCCTCGAATTGACCAAGGAAGGACAACCCGTGATTCAGCACCTCCAAGTCGAGGTATTGTTCCCGGCGGTGAAGCCGCTCGCGATGTCCCAGGCTGGCGGCGTTTCCAGACTCAATCATCTGCATCCGCTGTTCATGCCATTCCCAATGAGGAGTGCTTCGCAATTTCAACCGAGCGAATCGGTCACTGATTCGGCTGGCATGAGCGAGTGACGATATACGCTTTTTGAAGTATCCCCGTCGGAACCGACCAACAATCAGCTTCTGATACGGCGCAATGATTGTAGAGTCGAACCGGCTTCCCAGAACCCCGAGTGGCCCACGAACGACCGCCCAAAGAATGACTGCCCCTACGAGCTCGTCGAAGCGTATGGCTTTTACGGAGTGATGTCGAAAGGCCATCAGCATAACTTTTTCGGTTGTTCTGTACCGATAGCTCGTGATCCCACGCAACAAGGTTGTCCAGATACGAACATTGTCGTGATTTCGTAAAACAAGGTGCAGAGCGGCTTCTGCCAAGAACAGATCGTGGCCATCAGAGATCGAGTCGGGCGAATCAAAGTCTCTGGCCATCGGCGGAGCTTCTGTCAGGGCTAAAAGCTGCTCAATGCAAAAAGCTTCAGCTTCGGGATTGCTGGCCAACCAGTTGCCGCCTGCAACAACAAGCAAAGCGACTCCGGCGGAGATGGATTCTTCGCGATAAATCTCGAATGTGTCATCACGCCGATCCGAACTGACAAGTTTCCGCAGCCGCTGGAAGACGGACTCCGCTTGTTCTGCAGTAAGGTTTCTCGCTTCATCTATGGAGCGGCGAGCTTCCCCGATCAGACTCATCGCTGACAGATTGAGCTCTGGCCCCTTTCGCTCCTCGGTAAGTCTTGCCTCTAACGCTTTGGGCGCGTGAAATTCAATTGCAACCTGCCCATTCCCAGCGTCGCTCACCGTGTAGTTGTCGCGATTCAACTGAGCGATAAAGAGCTCCAGCGTGGTTGGAAGGATGCCGTTAGCGTCGGCCTCTGACGCTGCTTCCGCTTCCCACCGCCTACGATAATGTTCCAGTTGAGATGCAGATTCTTCATTGAACCAAAGAAGTCTTCGAGCGAGTTCGTAGAGCTCGTAGCGCCTGTGTGGCATCTCATTCCATGCGCGCACCTCCTCACAGACGCGCTTGCCGTACCGGCCCCACGTAATCTCAAACAAGAATTTCCAGCTTAGCCCCTAGCAATGTCGAGCGCTGAGTCATGTAAAGATCGGGGCTCGAAAGCAGAGGGCGAAGGGGGCCGTTGAAGAGACCTGGCGAATATAGACCGACAGAAACCAACAGGCCGAGAAACGCGGCCGATTTTGTTTCCGTGAGCATCTGATTGATCGCGTCCGAGACGTCTTCCTTGGCGTCAATGCGGTCATATAGCCACTTCTCAACAGCCATCAGTGCGCTTTCTACGAATACACTGCTGTCGCGCATTTCACGATGCCAGTTATAGACGTTTCCGTTGCCGATGAAACTCTTGTCGAACCCCTCAAAGAAGAGTTTGTAGGAAGGGATAATTTCAGAACTGTTGAAATGATGGAACCTCTCCAGCCAACGATCAGCCTCCAACCAAGCCTCCCATAGAACTCCTTCGCGCGATCGACATCCGAAACGGGGATGACGACAATCTCGAGCTTCATGTCGACGCTAGCATCTCTGGCGTCCTCACTACGCTCCCCATCCTTCAGACTTGCCATTTTTCCCTCCCATTCGTTCATCCAGTGCCGGCGCGGTGAAAGTCGTCGCATTCTTCGTGACGAACTCCTGCACGCTCAGCGGCCCTTACCCCTTGGCGATTTGGCACCGACTAATGCGGGGGGCCGTGTCCTCCCCGCGCCCCCCTGGCTTCCGCTCATCGCCGAAGGCAAGCACAACTACGATCTCGAATACCAGTTGCCCACGGAAGCGCCCTGATCCCCAACATCATTCTCAACCTATGCTTCCCGCCTACTTCTTAGCCGGGCGCGGCATCGGTGTCACCCCGACCTGCTCCTCCGCCGTATATGGTGTTCCATAATAGGGGAAATCCTTGCGAATGCGCCCGCGGTCGGGAGCAAGTCCATCGACAATTGGCGTGTTGGCCGCCAGCGTCAACATCACATCCAGGACATCGTCGCCCAGCGCGCGTCCATTGAAGCTGGCCACCTCAAATGCGGCGGACGTTCCAAGCTCGTAAGGCATCGTGTTGGGACAAAGCCGTGCAGCAATCAGCTTCCCGTATTCACCCGGGTCCGCCGCCGAACCGGCATAGGTCGTCATCTTCTCCGTAAAATCCGCAATTGACTTCGCAAAGCGCTCTAGATCTTCAGATGGAACCGACGCATTGAATTGTTCTTTCATCTCTTGATGGCTCGGGTCGTTCAGGAAGAGATGCGTAACCATAGGCAGGCCCCACCGCGAAACTTGTACCTCCGGCGCATGCCCAAAGAGAGAGATCGTCGCCCAGGCGTTGATCTTTCCCTTCCCAATCAGTTCGCTCGGCACTTCCAGCACAATCGCCGTAACATTCCGCCTCGCAAAAGGATTCTGCTGATGCAGAAAGGCGTCCCCATCGTAGCGCTGCTCCTTATAGAAAGCAGTCATAAATGTGCCGAATCCAGCATTCGCCGCAAATAGCTCTGGAGCAATCCCAACATACGCACGAAGACCAGAATTAGTCGCGACCGAACCGGTTTCACCCTCAACCAGACTCTCTCCAGCGTCACCACGAAGAGCATCGTCCCCCGTCGCCTTCCGTACCACAAACGGCTGAATGTGAGTATTCTCACTGCGATCTCCGTGTCGTGGTTCACCAAACCTGAACTTGAACGTAACTTCTTCCCCGGCATCTCCGTTCAGGTCGAACCGGAACGCGTAGAGCCCTTCTGGATGAAGCGTATCGGGAGCCGATAATCCCACGTCCGGATTCACGGTCATCGCCATAACCGTCTTGCCGGAGGGGCCCTCAAATAAATACAAGTCGCAGAGGTTGAGGCTCGGATCTTCCTTCGCAAGTTTGGTATCGAAATGATGCGACATACGGATCTCCTTGAAAATTCTCTGCGGTCAGCCGCGAAGAATGGGGGCTCCGAAGGGAGCGCCCGTCAGTCCGCCATCCACCATCAGCTCGACCGCATTGATGTACGACGAGTCGTCCGAGGCAAGAAAAAGCACAGCCTTGGCCAGATCTTCCGGCTCGCCCCAACGGGCAAGTGGAACCGCGGAAGAGAAGAAGTCGGAAACTTTTGCGGATTCCTCTGCCGTGGCATTGGCGCGCGCCCCGCGCTTCCAGATGGGAGTCTTCGTCGCTCCCGGGACCACCACGTTCACGCGAATCTTGCGCGGCGCAAGGTCTGCGGCGATGGATCGCGCCATCGAGACGAGTCCGCCTTTCGTGGCAGCGTAGGCAGCCAGGCCTGGTTGACCGAGATAACTGTGCACCGATCCGTTGAAGATGATGCTGCCGTTGTCGTTCATGAGAGGAGCGGCTGAATTGACGGTAAAGAAAGCGCCGTTGAGGTTGGTGTGGACTACCTTCTCGAAGATGGCTTCGTCGGTGCTGCCAGTCGGCGTACTGCCAGAAATGCCTGCATTGGCGAAGACGATGTCAAGTTTGCCAAAGTCTTTGGCGAGTTCAGCGAAAAGCTTCTTGCGGTCCTCAGCAACCGTAAAGTCGGCGCGATAGCCGTGCGCTTTCGATCCCAATTCGGCGACCGCTTCATCCAGCGTCTGTTGATCTCGACCCGTAATTGCGACTTCCGCGCCTTCAGAGATGAAAAGGCGGGCTGTGGCCAGGCCGATGCCGCTGTTGCCTCCGGTAATGAGAGCCTTCTTGCCTGCGAGCTTCACGATTCCTCCTCGATGACCAGCCACCGACCAGGATGGTCGTCATACATGTGACAGGATGGTCCTCAGAGATGGAGGATTCGAAAAAACAACGCGCTACCCCGCCAAGAAACGGCGCCAGTCGGCCGCGTTGATCGTCGGTGTCGTGCTGGCTCACGCAGTGCAAAATGAGTAGCTCTCGGAGGATGTTCTCAAAAGTGTTCGCCAGAAAGTAAGTTGACGATCGGCAATTGGCCAACAGGTGTTAGCACCGTTGAGAATAATTTGTGGGTCGAAAGGGCCGATTAGTACCGAAAAACGCCCATTTGACTAGAGATCTGGCGTTGAGTCAAAGCCTGCCCTGGGGACTAGTTAAATCACTTGGACGGGAAGTCGGCGTTCCGTTCTTGTGGTGCCTGCCTGCTACTGCGCGGCGACGGCAATTACCCCAAGAATCGCTCGGTGGATGGCGAGCATTCTCGCTCTGTTTCGACCAAGGGGCGGAGGAATTTTGTTGGCCGTGCTGATTTGATAGTGCATAATTCCGAAACTCTGTTTTCTGCGGGAGGATACATGTGGGCTTCTATCCGCCGATGCGGTTGGGTGCTTGTGCTGCTGTTCCTGCTTGGTTTGCTTTTGCCGGTTCGGGGAATGGCTGCCGCAGATGTTCCCTCCGACACGCCAGCCGGCCGAACGCGCACGTACTACATCGCTGCCGAAGAGATTGACTGGAACTACATTCCTGACGGCAAGGACATGATGATGACCCGCGCCTTCGACCCTTACGCGCGGGTGTTCACCGAGCACGCCGCCGACCGCATCGGCTGCACGTATCACAAGGCCGTTTTCCGCGAGTACACCGACGATAGTTTTCGAACTCTGAAGCCACGGCCGGCGGAACTGGAGCACATGGGCCTGCTCGGCCCCGTGATTCGTGCCGAGGTCGGCGACACTATCAAGGTCGTTTTCCGGAACAACGCCAGCTTCCCATTCAGTCTGCACCCGCACGGTGTGGCCTATACGCGTGATTCAGAAGGTGCGATGTACGGCGACGGCATGGACCACCCAGAAGCGGACGGCCTGGTTCCACCGGGCAAAACGCACGTGTACACCTGGTTTGCGCGCGAGCAGGCCGGACCGGGCCCGCAGGACGGCAGTTCGGTGGTGTGGATCTACCACTCCCACAATTACGAGCCGAAAGACGTGAATGCCGGACTCGTCGGACCCATTGTGATTACCCGCCGCGGGATGGCGCGTCCTGATGGCTCTCCGAAGGATATTGATCACGAATTCTTTGCCCTGTTCATGATTGTGGACGAAAACCAGAGCCAGTATTTGGATCAGAATGTCCGCGCCCATGTCCCCGATCCTGCCAAGCTCAACCGCCTTGAACTGGTACCGGCGGACCCGGATGGCAATGCCGATTTACCGCTCGGACGTGGTTTCGCACTGAGCAACCTCAAATTCACCATCAACGGCTATATGTACGGCAACGGCCCCATCATGACCATGCGCAAGGGCGAGCACGTGCGTTGGTACGTGATGACCATGGGAAACGGTTTCAACTTTCACACTCCGCACTGGCACGGGAATTTGGTGAGCGTTCGTGGTCAATACATGGACGTAATCCCCACCATCGGGCCCGCACAGTTCGTCACCGCCGATATGGTTCCGGATATGGCTGGCACCTGGATGTTCCATTGTCATGTGGACGACCACATGAAGGGCGGCATGCAAACCATGTACAGGGTGCTCGATTCCGGAATAAAGAACACAACGGTGGCGAGCGGTGTAAGCGCGAGCCCCGCGCAGCACCAGAGCAGGTGATTGCACGGCACGTATGACGGTGAGCTACGAGGTGGCCAAACCATTTGATTCTGGTGAAGTGATTCGCTTGCTCGCCGGAGGGTTCAGCAAATCTGAGCCCCCGGCGGTCGCGATGGGTCTTTCCATGGAAGAATTCGAGCAATTCCTCGACGCTCTAGCGCTCGCTGTCATTCCGGAGGGACTCACACTCGTTGCACGCAGCGTCGACACAAGAAGGCTGGTTGGAGTTTTGTTGACGGATGACTTCGGCAATCCTCCCGGCATAGACCTGGGTCGGATTAGCCCGAAGTTTCTGCCCATCTTCGCCATGTTGGAGCTGCTTGATGAGCAATTCCGCAAGGAAATGACGATTTGTCGCGGCCAATGGCTTCATTTGTTCATGTTGGCGGTTGACGAAGAATTCGCGGGAAGAGGGATTGGACAAGAACTCATCAAAAGATGTATCGAGAATGGGTATCGACGAGGCTACCGAACGGCGCTGACCGAGGCGACGGGTAGAATTTCACAGCATATATTCCGCAAGAACGGATTTGTTCAGCGCTTTTGCGTACCGTATCGAAGCTTCATGTACGAAGGCAGACTGATATTCGCTTCTATTCAGGGGCATGAAGGAGCGATGCTTATGGACAGATCACTTGAACCCTGTCCCGCAATCGGCTCAGGGGCTGCGACGTACGAGTGATTCCCCCGAAGCCTGTTTCTGGCCAACTTCCGGGATTGCCAACCATCCGCCACGTATCCGTGAGCACACGAGCGAAAAGTCTCAGCGAGTTCGCCACCACAAGCAGCTCCGCCGGAAGTGCCTTGCCGAAAATCGCCCTCGAACACTAGCCGCGGTTCCCCGACCACCAGCGGGACCGCGTGGTCACATCCGCTGCCGCCAATCGTCTGGGCTCCGAGCGAGTAACGGCAAACCCGAAGTTACCCAGCATAGCGGCGATACCTTACAAAAGAGCCCTTGGGGCACATCTGTCCAGAAGTCTGGGAAGTATCAGTCCCGCTGGAAACGCCTATGTGTTTGCGGAGCTGGCGCGGAGTCAGTCCTGTTGGAAAGCTAAATCACCTTGACGAGAAGTCGGCATGTCGCTCCCTTGGTGCGGCACCTCGCTGCGTTAGTGGGTCGCCCGTTGTCGCCGTGGAAATATTCGTAGAAGAGTATGTTGTCCTTCCAGTAGGGATCGGTCTGGAACTTCTCTGTCCCTCCGTACACCGGCCGCCGGCCCGACTTGTCCCGCAGGAAGATTCGTTCCAGCCGATTGGCTATCTCATGCGCTACCTCGAACAAGTTCATCATCTGACCCGAACCAGTGGGACATTCGATCTTGAAATTGTCGCCGTAATAGAGGTAGTACGACAGCAAGGCGCGGATCAGCACCGCGTTCACCGGCATCCAAATCGGCCCCCGCCAGTTGGAGTTCCCACCGAACATTCCGGTATCGGACTCCGCCGGCAAGTAGTTCACTCGGTATTCTTGACCCCCTATATTGACGACATAGGGATGGTCCTCATGGTAGCGGGAGAGGGCCCGAATCCCATACGGGCTGAGGAACTCGTTCTCGTCCAGCATGCGTGCGAGTATCCGGCGTAACCGATCTTCGTTCACCAGCGCAGCGATCCCGCGATCGCCATAACCAAAGTGCCTGCGCCGGTGGCATGAATACTGTTGCGCAGTTCGGGTTGCGTCGTCTGCTGACGGACGAGACGCGTCCGGTGCAGTTGATTTTTGCTGGTAAGGCCCATCCAAAGGACGAGGCGGGCAAGTGCTGTTTCACCCAATGTCGATTGATCCCTCCAAGCTGCAGCGAGAGTTCTTGGGGCACATAAAGCAGCAGCACCCAGATGTAATGCCCGCCGAGGACTTCAGCCGGTCCGTTGCGCAGATCTTGAGAGAAGCGAAGCTAAAGGACTAACTCTAACCACACCGATTTCTTCATAGTTGGCGGTGGTGAACAAAACGAGCAAGTGATCCATCTGTCAGGACGTGCTGTAGAGATCGCTTTCTCACCAACGAAGAGATTGCCTTATGCCAATACCTACCGAACCCATTGGAAGCATTCCGCGGCCCCTGCAACTGCTGTCCGCGATGGCGGATCATTCAGCAGGTCGAATCTCAGAAGAGCAGTTTCACGCCGTGCAAAACGATGCTTTGCGTGAAACGATTGCTCGTTTTGAAGAGACTGGCTCTCCCCTGATCACGGACGGTGAGCAAACCAAACCCAGCTTCGCCACCTATCCCCTAGGCGGTCTCGGAAATCTGGCGGCGGATGGTGTGGTGATTCCCTTTGCCGACGGACACACGCGGCAGCTTCCAAGGCTCACCTCTGGGCCCTTTCATTACGCTACTCATGCGGTGTCCTTCCTGAAGGCGGCCCAGCGCTATGCCCATCGACAGTCGAAGCAAGCTGTGATTTCGGCATCCGCGCTAAGTCTGCTATATCCAGCTACGGGTTTACCGGGATATTCCCAGGAAGCTTTTCTTGACGACCTGCTGAACGAGGCCGAGCGGGGCATACGCGAGTGCCTGGATGGTGGGGCGGCGTGCGTGCAGGTGGATTTCACCGAAGGACGGCTGGCCTTAAAGCTCGACCCTTCCGCCGGACTGTTGAGGTCTTTCGTCGCGCTGAACAACCGCGTGCTGGATCGCTTCACCTCCGCCGAGCGCCAAAAGATCGGCGTGCATACCTGTCCTGGTGGAGATCGCGATTCAACGCATAGCGCGGACGTCGATTACTCGGCCCTATTGCCGCTTCTGTTTGAGCTGAACACCACACCGGACGTTTTTACATTCAGCTGGCCAGTGAGTCTGACCGCAGAAGGGTACTCGCCCAAATCCGTGAACTGATAAAGCCCGGCCAAGTGATCTTCGTTGGGGTCACCGATCCGATCAATCGAGTGGTGGAAACTCCCGAGCAAGTGCGAGACCGCGTGCTTGAGGCCTCCCAGTTTATTCCTATCGAGTCCCTTGGAACGACGGATGATTGCGGATTCTCGCCCTTCGCCGATGATACTTCGACATCACGGGAGACCGCGTTTGCCAAGATACGAAGCCGGGTCCAAGGCACAGTGCTGGCATCAATTGCTCTAGCGGGAATATGAATACACTCAAGCTGATCTGTGTACATTCTCTCCAGAATCCCTGACAACCAGCTCAGATTCAAACTGAGACATTACTGGGGCCCTACCGCATCTTGCCAACACTAGCGCACAAGCCTAGAATTGTAGTTGAGCAAGTACCTCTTCTTACTCTTTCAGGTTCCCTGAGCTAAGTCAGCCCATCTGAAGTTTTCCCTCTTAGCTTTCTCCATGGAGGAACTGCGTCATGACAGTATTAACCCGTTGGGATCCTTTCCGTACCACCGCTACCCTGCAAGATCGCATGAACCGTCTTTTGCGTGAATCGTTCCACCCCGAAGGCCCTGAGGAGGCGTTGACGACTACCGGCTTCGCACCTCCGGTGGACGTCTACGAAGACGAGCACAACTTCACTCTGAAAATTGAAGTCCCGGGCGTTGAAGAAAAGGACATTGATGTCAGCATCGAGAACAATACCCTGATCGTCCACGGCGAGCGCAGGTTTGAGAAGGAAGAAAAAGAAGAGAACTACCGTCGCGTCGAGCGGCAGTACGGAAGTTTCACCCGCTCGTTCACGCTGCCCAACTCCGTGGATCCGGGGCAGGTAAGCGCTCACTACGACAAGGGCGTGCTGAAGATCAACCTCGCCAAGAAGGCTGAGGCCAAGCCCAAGCAGATCAAGGTTACTGTTGGCAGCGCGAAGAAGCTGGAAGCCAAAATTCACGGCAAGGTCGCATAAAGGCCAGTGCCTTAGTTGAATGGCGAGTGAAAGAAAAAGGGAGGCGGCTTCTATCGCCTCCTTCCTCGTTTGCCGTTCTTAGTTTGCCGTCTCTAGCAAGCAAGGAAAACCATGAAAAACACCAAATTTGTTGTGAAAGTGAACCGTGGCGGCACCCACGCCCCTGAATACGTGCAGTGGATTGATCGGACCCCCATCCAGACGACAACCAAGCGTAAGCTGGCACTTATGATGGGGAGATTCACGGCCGAAGAAGCTGTCAAATCCCTCCAAAACTCCCGGTGCAGCCCAGAGCTGGTGTCCGTTCAGGTTAGTGCATAGGAAAGGGGAAAGTATCCGTCCTTCGGGTGCGACTGGTCTGACTGTGGGCTAGTGTGCCGTATCTAAAATCTCTTTATATTTGCGGAGCTTTCTCAGGATCGATTTCGCAGTAGCCGTCCAGACGAAGGGCTTGGGATTTTCGTTGTTCTCGCGAATATAACCTTCGATGGCGTGAATGACTTCTTTCACGCTGCGGAAGGTACCGCAGCGAATACGTTTGGTCGTGATCGCGGCGAACCAGCGTTCGATCTGATTCAGCCAGGGGGATCCGGTCGGCGTGAAGTGGAGGTGGTAGTGCGCGTGGGCCGCGAACCACTTCTTTGCCGCGGGATGCTTGTGTGTGCCATGGTCGTCCAAGATGATATGTACGGCCAACGTTGCGTCGACGGAGGCCTCCAGCCGGCGCCCTCCGTTAGCTCCATTACGCGGTGCACGGCGTGTCCATCCGAGCTGTCGATCAGAGTAGTTGCACCAAGCTGTTTGGCTACTGTGAGGCGCTTTGCGTCCAAATCGAGCATGAAGGTCGCCGCCGGCGAATAAAATTGCGCGGTCAGTAGAACTGCGAGCCCGACAGGTCCAGCGCCCACGATGGCAACGGTGTCCCCCGGCTTCACATGCCCGTCCAGTACACCGCATTCGAAGCCGGTCGGGAAGGCATCGCTCAGCATCGCCAGGGCTTCTTCGTCGCCGCCCGGGGGGAAGGGGTAGAGGCTGCCATCGGCGCGCGGGATGCGCACGTACTCAGCCTGAGTTCCGTCGGTGGTATTGCCCAAAATCCAGCCGCCGTGGCGACAGTGGGAATACATCCCTTTTCTACAGAAATCACACCTCAGGCATGCAGTGATGCACGAGATTATGACCCTGTCTCCAACGTGAAACTCCGAAACGCCAGCTCCGGCTTGGTCGATTACACCAATCCCTTCGTGGCCGAGGATGCGTCCGTCGGCCACGGAAGGAAGGTCCCCCTTTAGAATGTGAAGATCGGTCCCGCAAATCGTTGAAGTGGTAATCCGCACCAATGGCATCGCCCGCGTGCTGGATGGCGGGGCGCAGTTTGTCCTCCCACGAAGGCTTGCCCGGGCCGTGATAGACCAGCGCTTTCATCGTAGTGTTGGCGTGTAAATCTGGGGTTCTGATAGCTTTCAGTTCCAGGTCAGCGCTTGTCATCGTGGTTCCTCCTCCTCCGCGTTGGATGACTTTGAGCCTGACATTTTTGCGGGATTTCTTCTGAGCTATAGTGCTCACTCTGTCATGCCCGCCGGGATGTAGTCTCCTAACAGAGGGTATATGGATCAGAATGAGGCAACGCAGGAAGTAGTAGAAATCTCGGAACCGACTGCAATCCCGACAAAGACGCAGATGAACCCAAGAAAGGGCGCTTTTGTCGATCGCGTCGCTGAAAAGCGAGCTGCTGTCTTAAGCGCCAAAAAGAAAAAGAAGCGCGCCGCGCACCGGGTGGCTTTAAGAAGGTCGCACACAAAGGGATAATTGCGTTTAAGGCGCGAAAAAGCAGGCTTGAACTCGATTAGACGAGTCCGGGAAACGTTAGCTGTACCTCAGTACCTCGCGATCAGAAGGAATAGGCTTTCATGAGCGATGCAATCGATAAGTCCATGACCGACGGCTGTGTCAGGATCAAGGACCTCGGTTACAGCTCTTCCCACCACATCAACATGTACGGCGAACGATTTGAGATCGTCTCAGATCCCTTCCCGGACGGTAATGGAGTTGCGGTCCACGTCACGACTGCCAAGGAGCCGACTAAGCGGACACTACGGCTTCCAACGTCGATTCTCATGGGACTGAAGAAGTTGTTTCCAAAGGTAGCCTGAGTCGCAGTCCAGTGCGATGTCTGGCGTCTCAACGCACGAATGTCTACATCGAAGGGACAGAGAGGTTGAACACACTTGGAACACTGGGGAATCTACGTGGCTTATGGATGGTTAGCCACGATCATCTTGGCCTTTACGGATGCCGTGCGGGCCATTCGGGAGGGGCCACAACCCGAGCCGCAACCCGTTATGCCCGAGACACGTAGCTAGCGATACACGTACAAAACGTTACGGATGGTGCGATGCGAATTTCTCGGCACGTCTCAGAGTCGAACGATACGACTTGCTTTTATAGGTTAACCATATGAAGGGCGAAGAGTCTGAGCAAATGCTGAGCCTCTTGAAGGAACTGTCAGTTTTCAAGGCCTTGGATGAGGGCTATCAGGCCGGTCCAAAGAGTCGCGTCGAAATAGAAGCTCATGAAGAACGCGAGCGAAGACGGCGGGAGATAAAGCTGGAAATGCAAACGCTCTCTGCCGAGAGCAAGAGCGATTCGTCATGAGTGGTCAGTCTTGACCAGACACCGCCTACCACTTTCAAAGACGATTGCATCGGCATTGTGAAGCGGACTGCAAGTCAGCCAAAGAACCATATGCGGAAGCACTGGCAATTCGTTGGTCTGGTGATAGCGGCGGTCTATGTGTCGACAGTCGCTGTTGCGCAGCATGTAGTGACGGAATCAGGCGCACTTGCCGGAATAAGCGAGAGCGGCTTGAACGTCTACAAGGGCGTTCCATTTGCTGCGCCACCGATTGGCGATTTACGTTGGCGGCCGCCGGCTCGCGTCGCCGGTTGGCAGGGCGTGCATAAGGCCGATTCGTTCGCCCCGGCTTGTATGCAGGTTGGTGTATCCATGCCGGGCGAGAAGCCTCCCGCCGTCAGTGAAGACTGCCTCTACCTCAACATCTGGACGCCAGCCAAGAGCGCGTCTGAGCGTCTGCCGGTCATTATCTGGATTTATGGCGGAGGCTACATCAACGGTTCGGCCTCGATGCCGTTGTACTGGGGTAACCAACTTGCGCGCAAAGGCGTGATCGTTGTCACCACAGCGTATCGGCTGGGTCCCTTAGGCTTTCTTGCGCATCCCGAACTGACGCGTGAGTCCCCGCACCACTCGTCCGGTAATTACGGTCTGATGGACCAGATTGCGGCACTCGAATGGATCCAGAGGAACATTGCAGCCTTTGGCGGCGACCCGAAAAATGTAACCATTGCTGGTCAATCCACTGGAGCAATATCGGTCAGCATCCTGATGGCGTCACCGCGCGCGAAAGGCTTGTTTCAGCGCGCAATTGGTGAGAGTGGCGGCCTCTTTGAGCCTCTGCAACTCGCCCCAAAATACCTGCTGGCCAACGCAGAACGTGAAGGGGAGAAGTACGGCGTTTCGTTAGGTGCCAGCTCACTTCAGGAGCTACGGGCTCTGCCGGCCAGTCGGCTCAGCGACGCGGGCGGTATCAGCCACCCGGTGATCGAACCGTATGTACTTCCCGTTTCGCCCTACGAAGCGTTCAGTGCGGGGCAACAGAACGATGTCCCGCTGCTGGTAGGTTCGAACGTCGAAGAAGCGCGCGCATTGGTCGATGTCAGCCACGTGAAAGCCTCCACCTTCGATAGTGATCTGGAGCACAGCTATGGTGCGCTGCCAGCTCCGCTGATCGCAGCCTACGCCCATACCACCGACGAGGAGGCACGGCAGGCGCGTCTCGATCTGGAGCGCGACCTGCGCTTTGGCTGGGACATGTGGGCCTGGGCGAGACTGCAAGCCGGAACTGGGCAGCAGCCTGTTTATTACTACTCGTTTCGACAGCAGCCGCCCTTCCCTTCCGGCTCGCTGTACGAGGGGTGGGGGGCCAGCCATTTCGCCGAACTTTGGTATGTGTTCGAACATTTGGATCAGGAGCCTTGGCGCTGGAGCAGTGCCGATCGAAGAGTCGCAGAGGAAATGTCCAGCTACTGGGTCAACTTTGCGAAGTCTGGCAATCCGAATGGTCCTGGCCTTCCCGTCTGGCCCGCATTCACTGCCGCGAGCGGCAAGGTCCTTTATATTGGAGATCCAGTCTCAGTTGGACCGGTAGCGAATATCAATAGCCTGATCGTCTTCGATGGTGTGTATAGCACGGTGCGCGGCAAGGCCTTCGCCGCAACCACATCGATCAGTCCCGAAGGGCCGCCCCACGCGGTAGGCAGAATCCAACGTTATCCAGATAACCCAGGTTCGCGGCGGGTGTATGTCCCGGCTGACCGGCTGTAATGTCCTGATACAGGCTGATTGGCAAACCCGCGTGACGGTCGGTAAGTTTATTGCTCCCCGGAGCAAACGAGAAGTGTGAGCATATATGACCAGACACGGATCCTACTCCCATCTAGTCTTATCAGTGGGGGTAGGCTCTGCGTGAGCAGGCTGTCGACGTTGCTTTGATCGTTCCAGCAGAGGGCCCTGCAATTAACTGAACATGAAGCCGCAAGTTTCACCCTCGGCCTCGCTGAGATTGAGTCGGCGGCTCCACTATTCGCACTGGTTAGATGCTTAAAATCCTGTCTTCGCCAGTCAGCGAGATTGCCCCTAAGCAAAGCTGCTGTTAAACAACAAGGGCGCAAGTAGACAGCAACCTCTACCGCGCACTGGAGAAAGGTAAAAGAACATGCCGTTAGTTCAAGTTGTTCTGGTCCTGATCGTCGTTGGGGTTCTTCTGTGGCTGGTGGATCGCTTCATCCCCATGGCGAGTTCTATTAAGTCGATATTGAATGCTGTAGTGACGATCGCCGTAGTGTTGTGGCTGCTGAATGTTTTTGGGCTCATGCATTACCTCACCAATATTCACATTGGCAAGCCCTAAAGCAGGCGATGGTGCACCAGAGAACCTCGAAACCTATAGCGCGGGCGTGGGTGCGCAATGACTGATTACAAGAGCGATCCGCGATGGACGCGAGCTTTGCCGTGAGGAAAGCGATCGCACGTAACTGCAAGACACTCGCAATCCGCGTACTGGAATTGTTGCTGGTAACGCTGATGTGTAGCGGCGCTGTGTCAGCCTATTCCGTGCTGACGCACGAGGAAATTGTTGACCTGCTGTGGGCAGATCAGATCAGGCCGCTCATCCTCAAGCGCTATCCCGGGCTCTCTGAAGAGCAGCTCAAAGAAGCTCATGCCTACGCTTATGGCGGGGCAGTCATACAGGACCTGGGCTACTATCCATTCGGCAGCGTCGAATTCAGCGACCTGGTGCATTACGTTCGCACCGGCGACTTCGTTCGTGAACTACTGGCGCAGAGTAATAATACCGATGAGTATGCCTTTGCCCTCGGCGCCCTGTCCCATTATGCGTCAGATATCGCCGGCCATCCCGCGGTCAACAATTCGGTCGCCATCGAATATCCGAAGCTGCGAGCGAAGTTTGGCTTATCAGTCCGGTATGCGCAGGACAAAACCGCGCATCTGAAGACAGAGTTTGGATTTGACACGGTGCAGGTCGCAAAGAATCGTTACGCTTCGCAGCAGTATCACGATTTCATTGGATTTCAAGTGTCCAAGCCTCTGCTGGAACGAGTCTTTCCCATCGTTTATGGAGTGGAGTTAAAGGAAGTGCTGCCTCGCGAGGACCTTGCCATCGGTTCGTATCGTTATTCTGTCAGCCGGCTGATCCCCGAAATGACCCAGGTCGCGTTGCAAACACACAAGAAGGACCTGATGCGCGAATCGCCCGATTTCGCAAAACAGAAGTTTCTGTATCATCTTTCCCGCTCTGATTACGAAAAGGAATGGGGAAAGGATTACGTCAAGCCGGGTTTTGGTACGCGGCTACTGTCAACGCTCTTGCGCTACATGCCCAAAATTGGCCCCTTCAAAGGCTTGGCATTTAAGAGCCCGACGCCGCAAACCGAGGATCTGTACATCAAGAGCATCGATACTACTGTCGATCAATACCGAGCTCTCCTCCTGGAAGTGCGCACTGATTCGCTCGTGCTGCCCAACTATGACCTTGACAGCGGCAATCCGACCAAGGATGGCGAATACTCGCTCACGGACGATACTTACGCAAAGTTACTAGGTCAATTGGCTAAGAGTAAATTCGACCGTACAACGCCCGAGCTGCGCGACAACATTTTGCGGTTTTATTCGGATCTCTCGACATCGACCCCGACCACGGACGACAAGGTTCAAACGGCCAGCATCCTCGCATCGCTTGATCAGTTGAGAGCCGCGACGCCCGTTCCAGTCGCCGAAACCGTAACAACCCCTTGATCAATGGTTCTATAGAAGCAGCCCCGCTACCGTCGCGATGACAAAGAGAAAGCGAACATCACTGCTGTTGCACACATCAATAGGAATTAACGCAACATGGCTTTCCGTTGTGCTCCAACCAATTCAGTAGAGAACGCAAACTTGCCTGGGCGAGGGCAATACAGGAGTCGCCGGCGCCGTAGTAGATATTGATGGTGTCTCCGTCGGGACTCATCGTGTTTCCACACGGGAACACCACATCGTGCACGTCGCCTCCTCGCTCGTATTCGGCTTCGGGTCCGAAGATCCAGGAATCGCCCCGCAGCAGACAAACATCAGGCTTTTGCAGGTCAAAGAGAGCGAGACCAACCCGGTATAGCGAGCCCGAAGCCGTCTGTTTCACTCCGTGATACAGCATCAGCCAACCTTCGGGAGTTTCAATTGGCGGCGAAGACAAGCCAATCTTGTTCGCGTCCCACCATGCACCCTTGCGCGCTTCCATCATCACTCGATGCCCACCCCAATGACGCAGATCGGGAGAGTACGATATCCAGATGTGGGCGCCTAAAGGAGTCATAGGACGATGAATCAGTGCCCACAGCCCGCCAATTCGGTACGGCAAAAGAGCCGCATCCTTGTCGTCCGGCGACATGATCACTCCATAGCGCTCAAATGTCCGGAAGTCCTTAGTTAGTGCGAGAGAAACTCCGGGACCGCCTTTTGAGTACGAAGTATAAGCCACCGCATAGCGCTGCAGCTCTGCAACGTAAGTAATGCGCGGATCTTCGATGCCCCAAAGCTCTTCGGGATATGCATCGGGATCAGGCATTAGCGTTGGAGTGCGGTCGATGTTCCACCCGTCTATACCATTCGCCGACCGCGCGGTGCACAAGTGCGAGAGACCGCGCCGGTCCTCCACGCGGCAAAGTAACAGCGTTGATCCATCCTCCAGCAGCGTCGCTCCAGCATTAAATACGCTGTTGATCCGATAGGGCCAGTCTTTGCTAACCAGGATTGGATTGGAGGGATGCCGATGAAGAAGGGAGTCGGTGGAGCCGATAGAATCAATAGAATCGATGGCCAGTGTCATAGGTCATTCTACAGGAACGTGAAATGCCACTGCGAAACGTTAAACCGCAAAGGAAACTGAGATGTCTCCGCCGGCCGGACCAGACGCGATCTGCGGTGCTCAGGCGTTGTGAAGCTGCCGCATTTCCAGCAGTGCCATCAGGAAAGACAGCGTTGACTCCGCCCCCTGGTTTTCATTGGCACGGTCCGGATGAAGTCCATCTCGACAACCGCCGGTGGTGGCGTCGTACAAGGAAGTTTTCAGATCGTTATCTCCCAGAAACCAATTGAATGCGGCCCACGCCTGCGTTCGCCAATGCTCATCTCCGGTAGCGCGATACGCGGCGAGACATGCAGAGACGGTTGCACCTGCCTCAACCGGTTGCTGGTCGAAACGCGCTTTTTCCGCCGTCTTGCTGTAGAAACCCTGCGAGCCGATCGGGACGAAGTGGCCGTTCACGTTGCAACATTGTTGGATTGCCAGCCACTCAAGCGATTCGAGGCCAACCGCAAGCAATTCTTTGTCCTTGGTCCGCGAGCCTGCCAATAGCAACGCCTGAGGCAAACGTGCGTTGGAATAGGCCAAACTATCTTCAAACCACTCCCAACCCGGCGTGCGCGTGATTCGATAGATATTTAGCAGCTTGTCAGCGAGTGCATCTCTCTGCCTTTGTGCAGACCGGTCCCCCGGGAAGCGATCAAGATACGCCTGGATTCCGAACAAGGAGAACGCCCAAGCTCTAGGACTGGTAAAGGCCTGCACCGCTGGAACTGCAAGCTCAAACAGCCGCCCGGCGAGGCCCCTTAGACCTTCATCGACTGTCTGATTGACCGCGGTTCCCAAGGCCCACAAAGCGCGGCCGTGACTGTCTTCCGACCCCTGCGCCTCCTGCCAATGCCGGTCATAGCTCAGAAAGTTGCGGAACCTTCCATTGGAGGAGTTAAAAGCCAGCCAGAGAAAAGCCAGGTATCGCGAAGCTAATTTCTTCGCCTCCGCTGCTCCATTCGTCTCCAAGTTGCTCCACCAGAATCGACACGATCAGCGCGCGGGCATTATCGTCGGTGGTGTAGCCCTCGTGATGATTGGGAACGGCGAATACGGCATGCTGCAACATTCCCGTATCGTCAGTCATTCGACTGAGATGATTGAGCTTCACTGTCGGCAAACTTGTGGATGCGATTTGTCCCGACTGCATTGGGGCTGACCAGCCGAGGGTTCCACATGCGCTCGGCTCGGGCTCTCTGGAAGCTGCGCATATAGTCTTGGGCCACGCTTTTCCAAACCATGTTGCGTGAGTACAAATACGCGCGTTTGCGCATAGCGTGCCGCTCAGCTTCATTCTCCAGGAGCTGAATGGTCTGCTCCGCAATGGCGTTCTGGTCGTTGAATGGGACCAGTATTCCGCGGCCCTGATCGAGAAGCTCAAGCGCATGCCAATAAGGAGTCGAGATGATAGCTTTACCGGCACCCATGGCATAGGCCAGAGTTCCAGAAACTACCTGCGCTTCATTCTTATACGGGGTGATGTAGATGTCGGCCGCTCCAATAAACTCCATCATCTCTTCGGGACTGACAAACCGATTGTGAAATATGACGTGCTCCCCAACTCCAAGATCCTCGGCCAGCGACTGTAGCGATTCCCGGTATTTGTCTCCCTCGCGCCGCCGGATGTGAGGATGAGTCGCGCCCGCGACGATATACGTAACATTGCTGTTGTGAGACAGAATGCGCGGCAGCGCCTGTATAACCGTTTCAACTCCCTTGTTTGGCGAGAGCAGGCCGAAGGTCAGCAATACAGATTGACCTCCCACTCCGAATCTGTCCTTGTAAAAATTCGGATCAACGAACGCCAGGTTCGGAACTCCATGAGGGATAACGTCAATTTTTGCGGCAGGAACCTGGAAGATCTCCTGGAGAAACTGCGAAGAGTGTTGGCTCATCACGATAAGGCGATCGGAGAGTTCCGCCAGTTCGACCATGACGCGATGCTGGTCAGGGTTCGGTTCGCGCAACACCGTATGCAGGGTGGTTACGATCGGCATACGGAGTTTTCGCAGCAGCTCCAGGATATGGCCGCCCGCCGCGCCTCCGAAAATTCCATATTCGTGCTGCACGCATACCAGATCGACATTGGTGAAGTTGAGGAACTCGGCTGCGCGTTCATACGATGGCAGTTCCTCCTCCGTCAGCTCGAATCGCACGCGCTCGGGATAGCTGTATTCGGACTCCGGATCGTTCACAGGTAGTGCGAACAAGCGTTCCGTTCCGTACTCGATGGAAACAGCGTCACACAGGTCGGTGGTGAAAGTAGCAATTCCACACTGGCGCGGAAGATAGTTTCCGATGACCGCGATTCGGCTCGGAAGCGAGAGATTGACCGCGGTGTCGAACGGTTTCGCTGACTTAAGCTCAGCCACGCGCGGTAGTGAGCTTGCAAGTCCCAACGGTCTCCTGAATGGCAGTGTCTTTGGCAATGACATGGGCCCCCTATCTGTACACAACTCGGAAGGCTGGTGAAACAATCGCGGCGCTGTCCAGTTTGATCTCCCCCGAGAACACACCCCCGACAACGCCGCGAACTTTAGATCGCCGGCGCGCCGCAGGTTTGCAGGCACACTGGCGCACTCAGCTATTTGGCTTCGGCAGCTTCGTGCTGGTTCGCCTTGTTGACGGCGGCCTTTACCGCGGTGAGAAACGAGTCGCTGGCCGCCGGAGCATGGACATCGCCTGACAGGGTTTTGCGGAAGGAAACATTCTTGCCATACATAGCGACCGTGGAGTCATTGTCCTGCTGGATCTTGGCGCCATCGACCGCGACTCCGGCAAATAGGCCTTTTGTACGCGAGTAGCTCAAGGCTTCCGTATTCATCTTCCAGTCGGTGCCTGCCGAAGCATGCCGTCCGACCGGACCCGCTGTAGCGGATGCCTCGCCGCTCAGTTCAAACTTACTCGAGAGCAGCCCCTGCACACCTTTGTCATTCATGAACAAGATGACGAGATCGACTGACTGACCGCCAGCCTGGAAGCCAAAATTGCCTCCACCGATCGAAATGAATGCCGGTGCACTCCAACCATGGGCAGTGCGGCAGGTAACCACACCGCGTCCATGCTCGCCGCCGACAATAAATGCGCCCTTCGCCATGTCTGGTACCACAGCGATGCATTTGGCGCCATTCAGCACCTCTTCGGGGATACCTTTATCGGGCGCAGCCATGATCTCGTTCATGACCTGGCCGGCCGCTTGTAAGCGCGCAGTGGGGTCTTGTTGTTCCGAACCAGCAAACGCGAAAGTACCTACAGAGAACATCATCAACGCAATTGCATATTTCTTCATAACACTTCCTTTTTTTCCCTTCCACGTGATTTTGTGGGGGAACATGTGAGGGTGAAACCGCAAAAAGATCAGGCCGTTCGACGGCCGCTGATCAGGTTGATAACCAAGACCACGACGGCAATGACCAACAAAAGATGGATCAGAGCGCCGCCTAAATGGAAACTGAAGCCGAGAAGCCACAGAATCAACAGAATGACAAAAATCGTCCAGAGCATATCTTCCTCCTGGGCTGGTTATGAGAGTTAGATGATGTAATTGCTCAGTAACAGAGCTGGACCGTTACTCGCAGCGAAGGTTGCCGTGAGCCCGCTGCTTCGCAGGCATCAGGGTTTGAGGATTTCCAAGGTCTACTGCAAGGCTACGCTATATCCGGCCAAGCAACAGCAAAATAACCACAACGACGAGAATCAAACCCAGTCCTCCGCTCGGTACGTAACCCCAGGAGCGGCTGTGATTCCACCTCGGGAGAGCACCCACCAGAAACAAAACCAGTAGAACAATCAAGATAGTTCCAAGCATACTTTTCTCCTCTTTATCTTTACGAATCGAGCTCCGGCGGTGTCGGGCTTTCCTGCGTACTCCCGCGCGCCGGGTTGGTTTCGAGCAAGCTGGCGATGGTTGTCAACAAATTGTGGGGGTGTTGTCCTTTGGGGTAAAACCTGTCAGCGATGATTGCAGCAGGTACGGCATCACCCTCGTAGTCTCCACTCATTGCGACAATCGAAATCAACGGATAGCGGCTACGTACATGCGACATCAGCTCGATACCCGACATGTACGGCATGTTGAGATCGGTCACGATCAGATCGGGCACCGCTCTGTTCAGGTGCAACACAGCACTAACGCCGTTTTCTGCCTCAGCCACGTCATATCCGGACGCCACCAGCAACATTCCGAGGCTTTCCCGAATACTGGTTTCGTCGTCGACAACTAAAATCTGGGGTTTGGAGCCGTTTGGCATGCTCTCTCCTGGCGTAGACAGATCACAACTTGCCACTCCACTACGATGTCACGCCTACGGCCTCGGGGTCTGGTCAAAAGAGACCACCCCTATTACGGAAGTGAAGAATTAGGCCAGGAACCTTATTTAGTGCAAATAGATGAAATGAGCCATATTGGACAGACGCGTACGACCAGCGCAGATATGATCATCGCAGTTACCATTCGCGGGGACAAAACGAGTTTCACTATGAGAACAAACTACCTTCACCTGTCGGCATTTACCTGCGACGAATGCGATGGCCCGGTCACCTCCGCATCCCGTTCGACTCGAGAAACGGAAATTCAGAGAGCGACCGACATCAGGCAGATCGGTTCAGTCTGCCTATTGTGCGGGAAGCGCTACGTTGGACTGCCAAGCTCAGGAATTGTGCGCCATATTGCACCGTTCGAATGGCATTCGGGGACCGTCGCACCATAGATGCTCAACGCGGTTTGGCACATCCAAGGTCTGCCTCAACGCCAGGAGTTGGGGACAGCCGTCCATCGTTGAAATGTCGGCAAATATCGTCTCTTATGGCACACAATACACCGCCCCGGGCACAGGAAGAGTCGGGGTAGAACGACTCGCTCAACCCAGCTCTCGGGAAGCGCGGTCCTGAACTGGTCTCCCTTGCATACACGACAGTGGGCGGATAACAAATGCATTATTGGCTTCGTAACACTGTTCTCAAGATCCAAACAGCAGCCCTAGCTCTCATCGCGAAGTCGAATTCTTGCCGGCGGCGATCGCGCTGGCTTCTGCGGGTGTTAGCTGCAACGGATTGCACTCAAGGTAGTCACTGATGCATGCCAAATAATTGCGCTCATGATCGGCAACGATTACTTCACTTAATTCGTTCATCGATAGTTTGGAACGGTCACAAGCTGCCGAACCATCCCAACACTGGGAGACGTTACGCCGGTGCTGAGCCACCGCTACCTCGCTCAGATCAGTTTGGCTCAGTTTCGATAAGTCGCAGGACGACCATCCGTTCCAACAATCGGAGATATTTCTCTGGTTTTCTGCCATGGCAACGCCAGCCGCTTCGGATGTTGTCAATTTCGAGTGGTCGCACGACCGCAGCCCACTCCAACAATCGGAAATCATATTCTGGTGCGCGGCTATGGCCACCTCGGCCAGCTCCGCCACGCTGAGTGTAGAGCGATCGCACGGTGTCCAAGCGCTTTCGCAGTCCGAGATATTTTGCTGATGCTTTGCTGCAGCCACTTGGTTTTTGTCGGCTTGACTTAAAGCAGAGCGATCGCAGGAATCCCAGCTATTTTTGCATGCAAACAGGTTCTGTTCATGATCCGGTGACTGCGCCCACGCCAGTGCGGCATAGCCCATCACAGAGATCACCAGGGTGGAACAGACCATGCGCGAGACAGTCATCATATACTTCCGCCTTTTGAGCGCGCCTGCTTCAAACAGCACGCATTCCTGAGGGGGATTATCGATCAGACGATCTGAGGAAAGCTGTTCAACATTGCTCAGTGAGCAATTCTGCTCAGATAAACGCGACCGCCACGCGGTATCATGGCACATCGGTTGACATGTGACCTGGATAAGCCTAGGGTCGAGGTTGAGTGAGTCATTTCCTTTCCTCTTTCAGGTTCTCTGATCTAAGTCAGCCCATCTGAAGTAGCACTTCTTAGCACACCTGCAGCCTCTAGGAGGTTGTGGAGCCGAGCCGAGGTCTTATGGCAAATCAAATCCAATCGGGCACGATGATGGTTCAGCAATCGCCGAGCTTGCGCCCGCTCGGAATAGAAAGCGAGGCTTACTCCGGGAGTTGGAGCTCGCTAGGGGCCGTCGAGAGCTCAAGCCTCGATCACAAAGTGCGGGCGGCCGGATGGAATCTGTTTTTTATGGCTGGCGAGCTGAGAGCAATGGTACCCGCCTGGGGAGGGCAAAATACTCTCCGTCGGGGTGTGAAGCGGCTCCTGGCTCAAACCCGGCTACAACATTTCAACTGTCTTGAACTGAGCCACGTACTAAGGAAATACTTCCTCGGCGTTCCGTATATCTCGATCACTGCACATCCACGTCACATCCAACGAGGCTGTCAGATCCAATCGCTTGAGCTACGCGCCCGAGATAACGCCGCTGGCGCTTTGCAACCACACACCTTATCCGAGGAAACCCCGAAAGAGTTGGGCATCGACGGTTGCCTACAGAACTGAAAGCAGCGAGGGCGGATTAGCGTCGCGACAGAGGGCCCGGTATATCTGCTCGTCAGCAATCATTCACAAGGAGAATACATGAACTGGGAGCAAGTAGAAGGCAAATGGGAGCAATTGATGGGTTCTGGTGTCGCCTATTTGTTCAGAAGGAAGGTAAACAGTGTTTTGTGCACCCGCAAGGTACCGTTGTAATCAATGAGTCCCATCTTGCGAAAGCGGTTCATGAAAAAGCTTACTCGCGATCGGGTAGTGCCAACCATTTCGGCCAGGGTCCCTTGGCTCACCTTTAGATTGGCGGAATAAGGCCTGGACCGTACCCCTAAGCCCGCCAGCAACAGAAGAGTTCGTGCCAGTCGCCTCTCGCTGGAATTGAGGAGTTGATCCAGAAGGTCGCCTTCAATTCGAGCAACGCGAGAAAGCAGATGCGCAATAAACAGCCTTGCAAACACAGGGTCTTCATGGACGATGCGAACGATGATCGCCTTTTCCACTCGCACAATTGTGGATAGCTGCACCGCGGTTGCGGTGGACACCCGCAAGGACGTCGCTCCTAAACAGCCTTCCCCGAAGAAGTCGCCTTGCCGGAAAATGGCGATGACGGCCTTCTTGCCGCGTTTGGATAAGACGGTCAGCTTCACATTGCCAGCTTCGATGTAGAACATTGCATCCGCGGCATCGCCCTGAGCGAAAATTAGTTCTTTGTTCCGGTACTTCCGGCTGGTCCTGCGGTTGCCGATCCTCTTTAGAATCATCCCGGGATTAGAAGTAAGATTGCGTTTGCCTGGCATTAGCGTCTCCAAACAATTTGATCTTGTCCGCGCGGTGACACGGGTGCATCCGTCAGCTGGTGGCGCGTGAATCCAGCGCTCGAGGTGCGACCTCGCCCCATAATCGAGCCCCTTCGCGGGTGATGCTCCCTCCGGACAGGCTCACGGCTATGCATCCACGCGAGTCCCTTTCGACAAATCGATCGTATCGGTTAGCGACCGGCGAGGTTGGTCAAAAGTGCTCATGCGGCGTCACCCAGTTAGGGAAGTTGGCCTCGCCCGATGAGATGGATGTTACTCGCCGATCCACGGGGAACGCGGTTTTCGAAGGTCAATCCCGGCCTTACTACCTCGAGTACACGAAAGACCCGCGGATGAACTTTAGCTTTCTCACCAATGCTTAGAATGGCTCGGCCAGCCCACGGGATGCGGTGGCCGTAATACGCCATGTCGGCGCCAGGATCAGGCGTACGAAAATGTACCCTGTTTTGGGTGGTGACATCAGCAAGCCATTCGGTCGGAGGGTTGACGATGAAGTGGTTTGCGTTAGCCTGCGACTCAGGTATCTTTGCGAGCTGCGACAGCTCCGACACCGCGTTGTTCCTGATGAGCGAAGGACGGTAGCCGAAGTCACCTGGGCGGAATCTCGCCAGTGACGGCATTGGTCCGTGGCTTAGGGCCAATGGCAGCGACAAATTTTCGTAGGCGGGACGGAAACGTATTTCAGCTTCTGGAATCGCTACAAACTGCGCTGCCAGATTTGACGATTGAGTTGAAGGTTTGCTTGCAGATGGCCTTTCTTGCGTCCATGTTAAGCGCGCGGAAAACGTCAGGAGGGTGAGCAGCGCAATGAGGAGAAGATGCAACCGAGAGAGTCTCTGGCGACGCATTGGAATCACCTCCTTGGAGGTTCCGGCGTGCAGTCCTTCGATGACCCGACCTTACTGCTTCAGAATGGAGAAGGCTGTGCAAAATTGCACAAGTTGCCAAAATTTTTTCCAGGGAATAAAACTGTGCAATAGGGAACAGGAACACCCCTAGCTGTTAAGATGTAACATGTCGAAGTTTAAGCATCGACCCTCCGGAGGTGCGGAATGAGTGTCAGGGGCACACCGGCACGCAGCCAGGATCTTCAAGTCAAAGGGTTTTCTTTGATTGCTGCGGTACGATCCGCAAAATCCGCCAAAGATGAAATTGCCAAGCCCTCCCGGCTTCAAACCCACCAGCAGCAGCCCAAGAACGGCGATACCGTTTTCGATCCCGAGGGCTTTCTCGTCAGGTCTGGGTTGGGCAAGAAAGTTCTCTCTTTAAAAAAAGATCAAGTGGCCTACTCGCAAGGGGACCCGGCCGACACAATTTATTACGTGCAACGGGGTCGGATGAGAGTGACTGTGACCTCCGCGAACGGAAAAGAAGCAACGCTTGCCTTGGTTAGCAGCGGGGAATTCTTGGGAGAAAATTGCATGATTTCACCTCATCCAACCCGACTCGCAACCGCCACCGCGATGACGGATTCTACCTTGCTGAGGATTAGTAAGGCGGAAATGGTCCGCGCGCTTGATCAAGAGCCAGCGTTCTCGAATCTGTTCGTCTCTTTTCTGCTTGTCCGCAACGCCCGCATTCAGGCCGACCTGGTCGACCAGCTTTTCAATTCCAGCGAAAAGCGGCTCGCCAGGATTCTGCTCTTGCTCGCGCAGTTCGGAAAGGAAAGCAAGCCGGAGACAGTAGTTCCAAAGGTAAGCCAGGAAACGCTAGCGGAGATGATTGGCACCACCCGGTCTCGGGTGAGCTTCTTCATGAATCGTTTTAGAAAACTCGGGTTCATCGAATATAACGGCGAGATTCGGGTTCACAATTCCCTTCTTAATATCTTTCTGCAGGAGTAACGGCGGTGCGGCTGTTTTTGCGGGCTTCCGCCGCGCGGGACTGTCCTTAGCTAGCTGAGAATATATCTCTCCGGAATCTACTGGTCTGAATTGACCGTTCTTGGCTTTCGACGCCGTGGCATGATGATCCTATGCCAAGAAAGAAGAAGAAATCTTGGGCAGTAACTCTCCGCGCGGTCGAGAAGGAAATGGCGAAGCCCCGTATTGCGGAGTCGGTCCGGAGAGCTGCCACCCTCGATTCGCTCTCGCGGGAATCGCGGAAGCGAAGAGTGCTTGCGTAACCGGTTGACGCAATCCTCTGCCATCGCGACTACCTGCCGCTTCTAGTCTCTCCCTTGCCTGCAGTCAGATCGATCCCACTCCAGGACGACCTGCAAGGCACATAAGAGACCGACTCCTGCCCCCCTCCTAATTCCGCGGTGCCCCATCTCACTGGGATCTCCACAGTGTGCAATTTTGAACATACACGGCTTCCCAAATTGGGCTACAGTTCCTTATCCGCCACGCCCTGGACTTTCGACATGCATTGGCCGTCGCGGATGAGAGGCGAGAGCCTCCGCTAAAGGCGGCATTCATTGTTCAGCGCATTTCTCCGCAAGATACCGGCTCACATTCTGGTCACAATGTTTCTCATGACTTGTGCCTCGGCCCAGATGATGCGTGCGATCCCTGCCAGATTGATCATTCCAGACGGAACTCCGATCAAGCTTCAACTTGCCGAAAGCGTTTCCTCTGCTCACGCCCGCCCAGAGGACCGCCTGGACTTTATCGTGGTGAGAGATGTGAGCGTTGCGGGTTTCACCGTGATTCCGGCCGGAACCGTCGCCCGCGGCTCGGTCACTGGAGTTAAGGGCAAGCGGCTTCTGGGAATCGGTGGCAAAGTTGCCCTGAAACTCGATTCCGTGGAACTGGCTGACGGAGATCGGATCGGGTTGCGGGCGCGCCTAGAGGTCAAAGGACACTCACGCACCAAACTGATGGCAGCAGCGATGATCGCCACCAGCCTGATCTTCTTGCCGGCCACGCCGGTTTTTCTGCTCACCCGTGGTCACGACAGCATCGTCGTGAAAAGTACAGAGATCACGGCTCATGTCGACGGCGCCACGTCGATTCTATCGGCCGGCTTACAACGTTCGCTGGAAAGTCCTTCTGAGCTGGGCGAGATGATGGCCTATCTGCCGCCGCGGGTGTTCAATGCTGAGGGCCGCCAGGGCGACATGCTGAACTTGGTTTTTGTCGGTCAACAGGAAGACCTGCAGGAAGCGTTTGCGCGCGCCGGCTGGGTCAAGACTGACAAATGGAAGCCCGTATTCGTCTGGCACCTGTTGCGGCATGGAACCAAAGACGCGAGGCTGCCGATGGCGAGGTTTTACCTGTTCGGAAGAGTGCAGGACTACTCGTATGCCTTGCCCGATCCGGGGGCGATCGTCTCGCGCCGTCACCATCTTCGAATCTGGAAAACCGATTACACCATTGATGGGACCCCCGTCTGGGTGGGATCGGCCACTCACGACGTTGCCATTGAAATTGCGAAGCGAGGGCATCTGATCGACCATAGGATTGACCCCGCCGTCGATGCGGAACGTGACTTCATTGGAATCGACCTGACGAATACATTGTCGGTTAGCCGCCAGGAATATTTGCATTCCGTTGATCCAGTGTTCCAAGCGCAAACCGCGTCTGGCGAGAACTATCATTCCGACAGCAGAATTCTTCTCCTGGATCTCCAACCAGTCAGTCCGAACAACACCGATGTAGCCGGTCAGCCATCGGCGGTTGTTCAGGCAACGCTCCCTATCGCAGCTACAGGGCAGTCTTTCCAGAGCAATTTGAAGTTGCCTTATTGAGTCGCTCGATCTGGGAGATCGTCGGCTTGTAGGGTTTGTTTCCCTCTTCTACATAGTTCGAGGGACAGCGAATCCCCAAAGGCTGGCGTACGCTTATCGCCGGATCAACTGCCCTCGAGTTCCGGTGTTGCCAACAAACATAATCCGCCGTTTATCTTAAGTAGGGAACCAAGCGCCGTGACCACCCGCAATCGAGAACTATCGCTTGGCCTTTTTTGTCGCAAGATTCAAGTCCGCTGGCCAAGGCGCTGGGTGATGGAGTGTCGGACTTTGCAAGTCCCCTTCAGGTCCCGTTGAGTCGACTACGACTAATCGAGGGCGTGATGCGGATAAATGTGCTCGTTCCATTCATGCCGAGGCACCTATCCACTGATCCACTGCCTTGTGCAACTTCTACGTAATACCACCTCTGTGCCACGCAAAATGCCCACTTATTTCTTGCATTACTAGCCAATTCGTTGCATACTCGCGGGCGCTTTTTGGGACCCCGCGCAAGTCATTGTGGACCGGAAACGCGCGCTTTCCGGCGAGCTCTTCCGTGCTACGCACATCAAGAAAACCGCTGTAAACCGCATCAGGAGGAGAAAATGAAGTCTCGCACATTGCTCTACTGTCTCGCGGTCTGTCTGGCGCTGGCGATTGTTTTGACAGCCCCGTCTAAAGCGCCCTCGACAGCAGCCCCGTCGCCACATCCAACACCTGATCTTGCCAAGTTGGGGCAGCCAAGAAGTTCCATTGAGCCGGTTGCGCCCATGGCCGCTACTTCTTTATGGAACGCATCGTTGCTGGTTTCCAGTCTCCTGGCCGACGATTCCAATGGCGGTGTCGTCTTCCAGCAGGACCACCCCTACAATCCTGCGCTGCCCACGGCCGAAGAGCTCATCCTGACGCCTCCTGCCAACGCTGGCAAGACCATCTTGTCGGTGCGCTTTGGCGAACTTGCAGCCGAGAAGCTGGACGCGTCCATTCCCATGCTCCTCAGCAAGCAACACGTCGTGCTGCAGCGCTCCGCTGACGATCCCAGTGTCTTCTCTGCGCCCATCGATTTCGATTGGCACGCCTTCGCTCGCGAACAGCAGCAGCGCAAGGACGCCGCCGAAAAAGGCTGGATGGTGCCCCGGTTCGACGGACGGCACTTTGTCGGCAAGGAGAGGATGGAATTTGTTGACCCCATCGACATCGAGGCCGCGCTGCAAAATCATCAGCCCCTTCGCTTCTCGCGCCACGTCTTCGATGGCGCGCCGGAGACCGTGCTGCCCAACAAGGAATTGATGGTCACCGATATTCCGGTTGTCACCGACCCGATTCGCACCTGGGATCCTTGCAATCCAGGAACGGGAACTCCCAACGGTGCCTGGACGTTCAAGACTTTGATGAAGGCCATCCGCAACGGCGACAACTCCGGCAGCACCATCGCCGTCAACGCCGAGATCATGCTCGATCAGTTCCTGGCTACCTGGCAAAACAGTCAGACCATCAATACGTTCTCGGTGCCCTCTCGACCGAACATTAATGGATTTCTGGCAAACTGGCCGATTGATTCCACCGGTCATCACTCGCTCGACCAGGCTCCCGTGCGATTGAACGCCATCGTCAATCGCATCGACCTGGGACAGGCGCCCAACTCGCCCACGCCCGCCGGCGAACTGCGTTTCATATTCGGCGTAACCGCCGGAACAGGACAGAACCAATTCTGCAGCTCGAATCAGAACCAGCTGTTCAACATCATCCTCGAATACAACGTTCCTTCGTCCATCGACGCGAACACTTGGGCGAATGAATGGAACGCGCTGGCTAACCTGTCGGAGAACGACTCCGCGGCCGGCTACATGGCCGCATTGCAGGCTATGACCGATCAGGTGGTAACCGCCAACAAATGCCCCAGCTGTCCAAACGGTAGCTCTCTGGCTCAGTTGCGCACCAACGAAATTGAGCTGGGCACCATATGGGAACAAAGGCAGTTCCACCTGGCCATTTCGGTCGTTCCCTCTAACCTGGTGGAAACAACCGTTTCGCAAACTCCGGAAGGCAGCTTTACCGGGTTCAGCGGAGGACCATTTGGTGCTCCACCTTGCACCGGCAATCCGAACGGTTGCGCTTCGAACCAGGCCACGGTCACCAATTTCATCTTGCAGAACTTTCTGCAAATCGAGAATGGATCGTATATCGTTCCGACGACATTCCAGGGGCAACCCTTCCTGGGCGGCTCGGTTTTCAATGGAGGTCCCCCCGCAGATGGCTTCTGGAACGGCAACCCGTCCATACCGCAAGTTCAGGATTCGGGGCGAGTCATCCTCTCCGAGAATACCTGTAACGGTTGCCACGGAAGAGAAGTCCGCACCGACGGCTTCCAGCAAGTGGTCAACAACCGAACGACGACGACAGCGTCCGGACTCACGGGCTTTTTGTTGGGATGCACCGATAGCACAACTTGCCAGCCGGGAGCACCAAATCAATGCTCGCTGGATACACCCAACCTGGCCTGTGTGGAGACCGTGACAGATCCGGTGTTTTCCAACCTCAACAACCAGTTCGGAGACCTCGCGCGCCGGGTGACGGTGTTGCAAGGCTTGATTACCAACGGCCCCAATTCCGGTAGCATGCTGTTGCCGTTCAATCGTCCCACCATCAGCTTCGTCCACTGAAACGCGTTCACTCAGCTGGGAGCAGCAAGCGGCAACGTTTGCTGCTCTCACCTCCGATTCCGGCAACGAGAGCGTCACCGCCCACAACGCTTCGTGATTAGGTGACAAAGCTGTCGCGTCAGGCAACCTCATTCCAATGATTGACTCGGAAGATGACTTTGCAACCACCGCTTTTTGGGGACCCGCGCAAGTAAGCCTAAAAGCCGACCCCCTGGTGTTGCCCCAGATTTCACCCGGTGCTCCAGCCTTCCGACCCGAATAAACACTGCACTTCGTGACTGGCAGATAGTGCAACACCATCTACAAAATCGAGTACAGCAGTGAGACGGAGAAACCAAGTGCTCGACCGTGGAAGACACTGGATCAGATGTCGTGGCTCATGATCTATCTGTTGCGTTCAGATCTTGATTTAGTTCGGTAGTGTAATGTCCCAACAGATCGGACACCATTCTGGGCGGGAAGATCCGCACCTCTCTGCGTTCTCCTCTGTAAGCGAGGGCGCCTACGTGATCGGGTGAGGGTGCAACGTGATGTAATTGCCACGCTTCCGCTTCCTGGGTGTCGAAACCGATATGGACGAATCTCACGGGAGCCGGTGAGCACAGCGTAACTTGAAACTGATCCAGAGGGAGGAATAATCCTTCGCCCACAGCTTTCACGTAGGCCTCTTTGCGTGTCCAGCAGCAAAAGAACGCTTTCAATCGATCGTCGTCGGTTGGGAGAGAAGACAGTTCGGCGATTTCAGCCTCGCAGAAGGAATGTTTCGCAACCTGTTCAAGATCGAGGCGGGGCCGGACTTCCTCGACATCGATACCGACCTCACATCCGCGAACAAATGCATAGAGAGCCAGTGTCCGGGAGTGGGCGAGATTGAAGCGGATCTCGCTGCGGACCTTGAACTCCGGTTTCCCTCGCCTGCCCAATCGAAGTTGAATCTCCTGCGGAAGACATCCGATATACTCGGCGGCAAAGAGCCTTAGGGCTCCGTGTGCGATCTGGTACTCGTTACGCAAATGATCGTATGCAAAACGATCGGCCCTATGTCTCTCTTCCCGAGATAGCAGCCTGCGGCAGGCGCGAATGCTGCCGTCATCCGCAGTCAACCATACCGCCCGGACGTGGATATCGGACTCCATTGGATGCCGGGTCGCCCCAGCTTTCTTCGACCTCTCGTACATCGCTGTAAAGCGCGAAGATGGCTACCCGCTCGATTCACCATGCCGCAATTACTGGGGCCGTAGCCGAAGCGGAGACCTCAATATCCAGCGGTCCTGGTGAGTGAAGCGTATACCCAGCGGCACGAATTCTAATAACAGGTTCTTCGTTCCCGGCACTTAGCGTCTCGACGCCCTTGTATTGCGCACAGCTCATCACATTCTCCTTATTTTGGATGGTCGGTACTTCGACGCAGTTCGATCAGCAGGATGATTCTAGGATCAAACAACTGCAGCCTTCTGCCAGCTAGGTATGCGACATACGTGTGCGGATTCCCTCATTCGAAAACAAGGAATGCGAGGAATTGATGTCTTAATTTAGATGGCATGGGGTAAAAGACAAACCTCGGTGGAAGCCGCAGGCTAGGGATCACCTACCTGCGCGCCCCTGAACCGATGTTCCACCCGCCACAAAAAATTTGCTCTTGTTTGAGGGAATCCAGAAACAGATATCGCCTTTACAGGTGAACGGCTGAAACAAGCCGCGTCAGCCCAGTTCCTGGGTAAATCTTCCTGCTAAGAGAGAAAAAAAATGAAACGACTCACCCTCGCACTGTTCTTGTGCATCTTGCTGGCGCCACTTGGGCTTTGGGCCCAAGCGCCTTCGGCCGCCGACACCTATGTGGCCAGCTCGACGCCCACCACCAACTACGGAACGCAGATCATGCTGGCCGTACAAAATGGAGCTACCAGCTTCGTGCAATTCAACCTGTCCGCCATTCCTCAGGGCAGCACCGTAAGCAAAGCCACGATCCGGCTTTACGTGGATGCGGTGGTGACTCCGGGCTCGTTCGACATCTATCAGGTCAACAGCGCGTGGTCAGAGAGCGGTGTGACCTACAACACGCGGCCGTCTATCGGCGCGTCCGCGACCGGCGGCAATCCGACCGCGATCACCTCCGCTTCAAAAAACAACTTTCTGCTGATTGACATCACCAGCCTGGCGCAGAACTGGCTGAACGGAAGCGTGCCCAACAACGGCGTCGCGCTGCAACTGACTAGCACCACCGGCAGCTTCTCGTTCGACAGCAAGGAAGCGACGACGACCAGTCACGAGCCCGAGCTTGAACTCGTGCTCGACGGACCCGCAGGCCCGCAAGGTCCGCAGGGGCTTGATGGCCCGACTGGTCCGCAGGGACCTGTGGGCGCGACTGGTGCGCAGGGACCTGCTGGCGCGACTGGTCCGCAAGGGCCTGCTGGAGCGCCTGGTGCGCAGGGGCCTGCCGGCGCGACGGGCCCGCAGGGACCGCAAGGTATTCCCGGCAACATGAATCCCGGTTCTCCCTATTACGTACAGAACGGCACAACCCGGCAGACCGGCGCCAGCTTCAACATTGACGGCAACGGCATGCTCGGCGGAACACTGTTTGCGAACGGAGCCAGCATTGGCACGTCCACGCCGGCCTCTCCGCTTACAGTTGCGGCTGACGATTTCGGCCAATACCGCGACGGCGTGCCGTCTCAGCTCATGATCCAGGGAGTTGCCGATCCCAAGCAACAGTTGCTGGTCGGCTATTACAACCTGCCGCCAGGGTTTGCCGGCTTTGGCATAATTCAGGCTACGTATCAGAACGTCGAGAACACACCTCTGTCGCTAAATCCTCTCGGCGGGCAGGTACTGATCAACACTCCTAACAGTGGGGTCCCTTATGAGGGAACCTACAACAACCATGGCTTTGCTTTTGTGGTGGGCCAGGGCCAAGGCCCAGCAATCAGTGACGGGTGGTATACCTACAGTTCGCGCCGCTGGAAGACCAACATCCAGACGCTGCCCAATGCTCTGAGCAAGGTGGAGAAACTACGCGGAGTGTCGTACGACCTGAAGGCCGATGGTAAACACGAAATCGGCGTCATCGCCGAAGAGGTCGGAGCGGTGATTCCCGAGGTCGTGCAATGGGCCAGCAACGGCGTGGATGCCAACGGCGTGGATTATAGTCGCCTTACCGCATTGCTCATCGAGGCCGTGAAGACGCAACAGAAAGAAATCCAGCAGCTAGAACGGCAGGCGCGCCTGCAGCAGACCCGGATCCGGAAGCAGGCTGTTAACCTCCATACTCTGCAGGTGCAACTAAGCACAAATGCTCAGGTGCCGCTGAAGGTCAAAAAGCAGGAGGGTATAGTTAAGCCGAACAGTCCTGCGAGTCGACCTCTGCTGGTGGCTGAGAAGTAATCGACGGGTACCAGATCGCGAACGGGAGGAGCCAGCAGCTCGTCGCTGGCTCCTCGTTATTCTGGGGTCCCTCCGCCGGGGATTCACAAGAAGTATTTTTTCTTTTGACTGGATATTGCGTGAAATGAGGAAGAATTCCATCATCAGCCGGGCAAGAAAAGTGCGCAAAGGCTCGTGAGAACGCCACGTGGCTGTCTGCTGTACCATTGCTCAAATTAGGAATCGCGGCCGAAAGAGGGCCACGTTACATCGGACCCTGAACTCGGCGATGAAATCCCGGCTCCTACAGTTTCATGACGTAAGCAGTGGCGGATCCTTGAACGCGGACTGGACCACTTGCGGGAAACAAGTCGGTCGTGAGGGTTCGCTCTTCCTGAGAAATGTTGGCGAGCCTGTAACCGAGAGCGACGGCCTTCGTTGAGGCGTCGGCTGTTTCAATGCTGGCATTTGCGTCCAGGCCGACGAAAACCGCCGACGTGCCCGGGAGTCGCATTCCCACGACTGCGGAACATAGCGCATGTGCAGTGGCCTGCGCGCTGTTGATGAAAACAGGACGTTGATGCGTTTTAAGGAGCGCTTTGGACAATGCGGCCCGGTTGATCGGACAGACGATTTGACCCTCCTCGCCTTGGCCGAAATCCTCAAGGCTTCTCTGGGACAGCGCCAGGTTCGGCGGCGTCGCGTCCTTGCCCTCCGGATCGAGGACGTATGCGGAGAAGTCCGGTTTCAGCCACACCGCGGCATTTGTGGTGATCCGTCCTTTACATGAGTAACGGAGGTGCACTCTGGTTTCACTTTGGCTGGTCACGAGGACTTCGACCGATTCACCCAGCGGCACCGGCGATACAAAACGAGATTGAATGCGGATCAGTTGGCAAGGCTCGTCAAGCAGTGCTTCGACTCCGGCGAGTAGCACTTGAACGCCATAAACAATCCGTTGTCCGAACTGGGTGCGTTCAGCGTACACCGGATCCAAATGAAGTGGATTAAAATCCCGGGAGAATGCAGCGAAGGCTCTGACGTTTTCTTCCTCGAAAGGGCCGATGCTTACGCGCGTCTTACCGAGCATAGGTTACTAACCCCCGATTCCTGTCGCACAAAACAACTGGCACTCATTTGATTCTGAAGAGGAGTACGATGCGGCGTTCGAGGGCGCAGATATCAATCCGACTCGGGCCAGGTACGTGAGATAACGTTGAACTAATTCTCGCGTTATGGGCGGGCAGTTTATCGACGAATCCGCCAGTGCTTCGACCGCATTTTTCGCATCAAAGAAGGCCTTGCGAAAGTCGTTTTCGGATTCTCTTTCGGAGAAGAAAGGCACGAGAGGATAAATTGGGTTATCGGGGTCGTGCTCCGATGCTTGCAAAAGTCTCTCCCGCCATTCCGAGTATGGCAACCGTGAAAAAGAGTAGCCGGACGACTCGACCCAATCCAAAAGTTGCCGAACATTTACGGTATTCGCATTAACGAGGTGGAAGGTTTTGCCCAAAGCGGATGGCTGCCGCGAAATCTGGATGATCGCTCCGCTAACATAGTCGATGGGAGATAAGTTCAGTGCGATATCCATGTCGGGCATATAGCCCCAGCGGATCCCCCCGGAAATTACTCTGTGGAAAAGGTCGTGCGCATTGCTCATTCCGGTCTGACTGTGTCCGATGATTGGGCCGGGTCTATAGATACTCACCGGAATCCCTCTCGAGCGCGCAATATTCACCAGCGACTCAGCCACCCATTTGCTTTGATCGTAGCCGGTGCGGAGTTCTTGCTCGTCGCTCAGCCGATCGGATTCATAGAGGATCCGGGACGGGTCCGCTCCGTTGAACACGTTCACCGTCGAAACGAAGTGGACCGGTTTGTAACGGCCCTGTGCCGCCAGTCTGAGGACCGTTGCCGTCCCTGTGACATTGGCTTCTTTGAGCCGGCGGTACGGCTGGATGAAGTCAACATAAGCACCGCTATGGTAGACCGCGTCAACGGTATCGGCGAGAAAGTTGAAGTAGTCGCGAGGCAGTCCAAATAAAGGCTGTGCCAGATCGGCGGGGACGGCGACGATGCGCGACGCAAACGATTGGTTCCACAGCATCCAGGACTGCAGATGGCTTTTGAGCCTTTCCGCGGCATCGGCTGAAGAGCTCGACCGAACCAGGCAATAAATTCGCGCATTCGTCTGCTGTAGCAGATCCGTTAGAAGAAATGATCCGAGAAACCCGGTCGCGCCTGTCAACAGAACTTGCGACACATCGTCGTGCTCGATGTTTCGTTCGTCAGTACGACAAATCGTGGGGTCGAGAATAACTTCATCTTTTAGAGTGACCAGCTGGCGTTCTGCCCGGCTGCTACGTCCGTTAGTCTGCATTTCTTCAATGATCCCCGCCAAATGTGCGACGGTTGGCTTTTCGAACAAGCGCTCCAACGGAAGGCGGACATGGAAGGTTCGCGCGATTCTCCCGAGAAGCTGGACGGCGGCAAGGGAATGTCCGCCGAGATCGAAAAAGTCATCGTCAATGGTCACGGCGTCCGTCACGAGAACGTCGGAGATCAACTCCACGAGCCGGCGCTCGACGTCATTCGTGGGTTGTCGCCCGGAGGGTTGACTAATCGCAGCTCTTGGCTTCTTTGCTCTGACAGCCGCAACGATTTTCGAAACGTCGTCGAATTCGATTGCGGTTCGAACGTATCGCGCTAGCCGTTCGGACTGGTTTTCATTGTCGGAACGAGCGGCGGTCTGCTCGACCTGCACTTCAGCGTTCGGCTCAAACTCGGTCAGCTCCGGTCGATACCGGACATTGGCTGCTTCGTCTGGACTCAAGCGATAAGCAAACCCGCCCTCATCAATCCCATCGAACGACGGTGCGATCTTAGATAGAAAATCGGACGCCGGTTTGTTGCGCTGGGTCGGGATGTAATGGACATCGATTCCGGCGAGGCCGCGATCGCGGGCGGTCTCTCCCAATCGCTTCATCATGAGGTACTCGACGCCTCGGCCCAAAACGCGACAACTCAACAGGCACGTATCGACGGCAAGGATGGATTCTTGTACGACGAAAATCACGACCCCAACCAGTCCGTAATTACCGAATCGGTCTTGTACGTCGACGGCAAGGCATTCGAATTCTCCATCGCAATGAATCTGACGGATCTCAGTCTCGTTACGCCGTCGCGTCGTGCAGTTGAACTGGTTTGTGCGTTGCGTCAGTTGCGCAACACGGGCGATCTCGTCATCTCGCATGGGATGGATGTCCACTTGGAGCTGCAGTCCATCCAAAAAGTCCTTCAGCGTGGCGGAACGTTTCCGGAATTCGTTTCGACACGCCTCCTGCTGGTAACGGAGCACGCGCTGCCGATCATCCTGGGTTAAACCCGTGCGGTCGAATGCCCAGACATTGTTCAGGAAGGACTCGACGTTATTCGCCGGCAGTTGCAAGGTCAGCACTTCAGGGCAGTGGGCCCGAACCTCTGCGCACTCGATGGGGCTGTCATCAATGAAGATAAAGGTGTCGAGGCCGAGCTGGAGTTCTTGCGACAATTCCTTCAAGTTGTGGGATTTGGGCGCCCAGTTGATGCGCGAACTGATGATGTGCCCGCGCTTGAGCGGCATGTCCGTGTGATGGTCGAAAACGCCCCAGACGTCTCCTTCTTGATTCTTGCTGGCAAGACACAGCAGCATGCCCCGGTCGCCCTGACGGATTACGAATTCCTGAAGGAATCGATGTGGCGGTGTGATCTCGACGGCGGATGGTCCTTCGGCTTCGCCGCATACACCTTTCCAGAGTGTGTGGTCGCAGTCGAGAACAATCACCTTGTATGGAGAGCGTGTAAGCGCATCCCATTTGCGGGCAATTACGGTCGCTAGTGCGGCGAGAAACGGATCGGTATAGGGAAGATGACCTTCCTGGTCGGCGTGGCCATCATAATAATCGGCCACGGGATAGCTGGCTTCCGTTTCGGCAGAGGAAACGAAATGAACTCCGGGCACGGACGAAAGGCTCGCCGCCATCTGATGTTCCAAGCGTTGGAACAGGTCGGTCACTGCAGTGTCCGCCGACATGGCCGGCGACGGCGGACACAGGCAAACCAGGTACGGCACCTTAGGCCGGAGTGCGGTTGAGCGGAGCGCGTCGATCAATTCGGCGACGTGACGCTCAATTTTTGAGGCATCAGTTGAGGTCTCATAGCGTTGCCAATCCTCAAATCGAATGAGGAGGACGTTCAAGCCGTCACTGTTCTTTGCGAGGAGGCTTTCCGGATCGAGGAGTTGTTGAAAGACCTGATTGTATGGGGCGAATTGAATCAAGGACGGACGTTGAAATTCCTCGAGCCAGAACTGGAGGTAAGGCTCTACGGGTTCAGCAGAAAATGTCGCGGCAATTCGAACCCTGGGTTGAATGGCGTCGGCACTGACGGGCTTGGATTCGAGATGTTTCGGCAACTCAAGTTGCACGAGCGGCACAGCGGGATTGTGAACGATTTGTTCTAGAAAGTGGCGATACGCCTCGATCAACCATGACACCGTTTCCGGCTTGAGAATATCGGGGTTGTAACCGAACCGGCCATGGATCGAGCCTTCCTTTTCAATCAGCAACGCGAAGAGGTCCAGATCGGTGGTTCCCCTCTCCTGCCGTTCCGACTGCCCGCTGAGTCCACCGCCGAAATCCCAACGGGCCGGCAGCTTGACATAGTCAAACATGACCTGCACCAGCGGATTGTATCTGCGGTCTCGCTTTGGCTGGATGGCTTCCACCAACTTTGCGAAAGGGATGTCCTGGTGCTTGTATGCCTCCGAAGCTGTCTGGCGTACTCGTGCGAGAAGCCCCAGAAACGTGACCTCGCGCGGAATGAGCGTCCGGAAAACGAGCATGTTGGCAAAACAACCGACAACTCTTCGGACATCCGAACGATTGCGTCCCGTGATCGGCACTCCGACCAAAGTATCTTCCTCCCCAGAGTAACGGTGGAGCAGCGCCTCGAAAGCGGCCAGAAGCAGCGTAAACAGGGTTACGCCTTGGGCCCGGCAAAGCTTTTTCAACGGTTGAATCGACAAGGCGGGCAACTCAAAAGCTTCATACGCCGCCCGGAACGTCCGTTTCTCCGGTCGCTGAAAATCCAGCGGAATTGGCGCTGCCGAGGGAAGCGAAGTTAATTTGTTTTTCCAATAAGCAATCTGTTTTTCGAGTATTTCGTTCTGCAGAGATTCCCGCTGCCACTTTGAATAATCCACATATCGAACGGGAAGGGGGCGGAGCCGGGGGGCGTTTCCGTCACGCATCGCAATGTAAATGTCGAAGAGTTCCTCTCCGGCGATGACGGCGGATTGGAAATCGGAGATGATGTGGTGCATCACAGGTACGAACAGATGATCCTCGGGTCCGATGCACCACAGGGCGGCACGAAAGAGTGGTTCGGTGAGATCGAACGGCTGCTGGACGTATTCGTGGGCCTGGCGGTGCGCCTCGTCGGCGCGTTTGTATTCCGGCAAATGCTGAAGGTCGATGACTCGAAGCCGAACTGTGAGTGAGTCGGCAATAACCTGATACGGCTGGCCGTCTCTCTGGTCTACAGTGAATGTCGTTCGCAGCGATTCATGTCGTTCGATAACCCGATTGAGGGCGATCTCCAACAGCGATGAATCCAGAGGACCGCGAAGTCGCAAGGGCCCGAAAATGTTGTATGCGGGATTACCAGGTTCGACCTGGTCCAGAAACCAGAAGCCTTCCTGATTTACTGAAAGCGGGAAAACCGCGGAAACAGCTTCTTGTGCCATCTGAGCAACTCCTTCTACCCTATATGCGTCGAACGAGGCCGAATTCGGTCACCTCGCATGTGAATATGCGCAAAGCCGAGATCGCCGACAAGTTAGATTACGGATATGTAACCGATACGTAACCGTGACCGGGACGGCAAGACGCTGACAGGAAAGGCTTTAGCGGCTTAAAGCGGACGTAGGCACCGTGCGGGTCATGTGCTTCGATTCCTGGCTTGAGGGCTGATCAACATCCTACTTTTGTTATAATCGCCTCTCGGTGGGTCCGTTTTTCGCGTGCCAGAATCACGTTTTACCGAAGGCGACCGTGGCGGCAGGGAGGACCGCCGCGCGAAGGACGACTACCTTTCTCCCATCTCAGAAGAATATGTGGAAGAGCTGAATCGGATGATCCCCGTTGCCGGGGTTGACAGCCCGGGAGGCGCGCCTACCTACGCCGACCAAAAACGGCCGCTTGATCTCATTCTGGCCTCAAAGTCCTTTCGAAGCGCACCCCTGCTTCAGAAGTTTCTCCAATTCATCACCGCTGAATCCTCCCAGGGCCGGCATGAGGAGCTGAGTGAGTACATCATTGCTACTCAGGTGTTTGGTCGGCCCGCAAATTTCGACCCCCTAACGGATACGATCGTCCGCACGCAAGCCTACCGGTTGCGAATCAAGCTCAAAGAGTATTACGGAAACGAAGGAAAATCCGAGAAGGTTATTGTCGAAGTTCCTAAGGGACGTTATGTTCCGAGATTTTCCTTTCGGAAAGAGCCGAAAGAAGAACCGGTCCGCGGTGAAAGTGGCGAAACGACCGCCCCAGACGACGAAAAACCGCCATCTCCGTGGTTCAAAGGCCGCCCGGGGGCAATTCTTATTGCCGGTGTCGCGCTGGCTGTCGTAGTAGGGTTTGCCGTGGGGGCATTGGTTGGCTGGCGCTCAAGCGTTGTTTCGCGGAAGAGGATTGCGACAGCAAATGTGCCGGAGCCGGTGGCTCAGTTTTGGCAACAGTTCATTGGCGATCGAGAGATTATTCTCGCTTACACCAATGCGGTGTTCCTCATTACGGACACCGCTGATTTGTTGCGATTCCGCAACAGCGGAGCTATAGCAGATCGTGGGGCGGTGGCGGGAAAAGACGTAGCGCAATCGGAAACGATTAACCCCGCATTGGCCGCCCGCGCGGGAACGCTGTACTACGAGGAGGGTCTTACGGGGACAGGCGAAGTGCTCGCCACCTATCGTCTTGCCTCTTTACTAACTCAGCTGGGCGCCAAGGTGCAGGTAAAGCGCAGCCGGCTGGTGACGGTAGACGACTTTCGGGATCATGACGTCATTTTCCTGGGCTCACCGTTCGAGAACGAAGTACTTGCCGAAATGCACTTTTCGCGACGCTTCAGCTTCGAACAGCCTGAAACGCCCCCCTTACTGTGGCGGGGACGGATTGTAGACCGCAAGGTTCCTACTTCAGACGTCTCATACGGAATCGAGCGAGATCCTCAGTCACAGGTGATTCGCGCCGACTATGCGTTGTTCGATGTTCTCCCCGGACCGGCGCCAGGCCGCCGCATCATGGTCCTGGCCGGCATCACTACCTCTGGCACTCAGGGGGCTGCCGAGTTTGCAACTTCAGACGAAGGATTACGGCAAATACTTGGGTTGGAGGGCACCCCTCAGGGTAACAATAGGGTCTATGCGTTCCCTCGGTACTTTGAATCGTTGCTTCGGGTCGAAACCGCAAGGGGAATGGAAGCCGTGAACGTCAAGTTTGTAGATGGAAGCGTCGTGCCTGTTCAGAGGTAAACCAAAATCGCCTAAAAGCCCCTTTTCTGCCGACAGTCATGTCATCCATGCAAAGCAGTTTTTTGTTCGTGCTCAGATGGAGTAACCTCCAAAACTGAGACACGGGCGTTGCTACAGTCGTCGGGGACCGATCTGGCGGCAATGCAGGCGGATTTCCATGAGAATCGTAGATGTCCGCTTTATACTCGCTTCAGAGATTGTGGGTGATGTCCCCACGTCAGCGGAAATGGGACAGTTCGAGAGCAGAAGTTAAGCTGTCCCACGTCCTCGGTAATCACTTCAAAAGCGGCCAATGGTTATCAGTTAAAAACCAGCCGATTGAGGGCGAGTCCCAGGGGCAATCAATCCGGAAGACCGCAAACTCGCAAGGGTCCAAAAATGTTGTATGGGAGATTACCAGGTTCGGTCCAGAAACCAGAAACCTTCCTGATCAACAGAAAGCGGGAGCCGCCGTCGAAGGAAACATAAGCGCCCGTTTGATCTAAGCAATTTCTGGAGCCAATTTGGCACACTAGGAGCTGCGTGAAACGGCTGGACTTGGTGTTCTTCGACGCTGGCGGCGGCCACCGCGCGGCCGCCCACGCTCTGCGCAGCGTGATCGAGGCCCAGCAGCGCCCGTTCGAGGTCCGGCTGGTGAACCTGCAAGAACCCCTGGATTCCATTGATGTCTTTCGTAAACTCACCGGCATTCGGCTGGAGGACCTCTATAACCTGATGCTGAAGAAAGGCTGGACCTGGTTTTGGCCGCAGTTCCTGGCGACCATACATCTGGCGATCCGGCTGCTCCATCGGCGTCAGGTGGAGTTGCTTCAAGAACTCTGGCAAGACAGCCGGCCCGACCTGGTAGTCTCCCTTGTCCCCAATTTCAACCGTGCCCTGCGGGAGAGCCTCGGCGCCGTACCCTTTGTCACCATTCTGACGGACCTGGCAGATTACCCGCCGCACTTCTGGATCGAACGCCAGGAACAATACCTCATCTGCGGTTCTGACAAAGCCGTGCAGCAAGCTTTGGAGCTGGGGCATCGGCGGGGGAATGTGTTTCGTGTTTCGGGCATGATCCTCAATCCGGGCTTCTACGAGACGCCGCCGCTTACCGTAGAGCAGCGGGCCTGTGCGCGCGCCAAGATGGGCTTTCAGCCCGAGTTGCCCATCGGCTTGGTCTTGTTCGGGGGCCAAGGCGCTGCCGTGATGCACGACATCGCGCGCGCGCTTCCTGATCGCCAGTTGGTGCTGATCTGCGGCCGCAACGCGAAATTAGCGGATAAGGTCCGCGCCCTGCCGCACGGCGCGCCACACTATGTCGAAGGTTTCACCAAGGAAATGCCCCGCTATATGCAGCTCGCCGATTACTTCATTGGCAAGCCGGGCCCCGGCAGCATCAGCGAGGCCGTCTTCATGCATCTTCCGGTGATCGTGGAGCGCAATGCCCGGACCCTACAGCACGAGCGGTACAACGCTGATTGGGTCCGCGAGCAAGGCGTCGGAATGGTCCTGCCCAATTTCCGCCACATCGCTGGCGCCGTGGATGAACTCCTGGATCCGGCCGCCTATGACCGATTTCGCTCCGCTACCGAAAAACTCGAGAACCGCGCGGTATTCGAAATCCCGGATGTCCTGGAACGGATACTAGCCCATTAGATTTCACCGCAAAGACGCCAAAACGGAGTGCAGCAGGCCAAATATGAAAAAGCCCTATTGCAGCGCGAAGATGCCGAGAAAGGCGAGCAGCAAGCTACCGCTCACTTGCGTGACGTAGAAGAGGAGTTAGCGCGAACCGCAAAGGCAGGACCTAACCTGGCACTGCCCTCTTGGCTGCTAGCTGTTTTTGCAATCGTATTCACACCTTGTCGGATAACCTGCTGGTGTGGTTTCTCTCCTTGATTTGCGGTTCTTGTGTTGGCTGCATCGACTACAGCGCCGTAGCGGGGACCCAGTGCGTCACTCCGTCGTAAGCTGCTGAACGAGCGGTGTCTTCTGCCATGCTAAAGTGCTCCTCAAAAGAACATCCGTTTGAACTGCTCGTGTCGAGATCCCGCCTGATCGAGAAGAGAGCGGAATTCCGGCTCGCCATGGAGGCTTTGCAACAAAGGGTCGCGCACGAAGTAGGGATAGCAAAAAAATCCATCGCCAATGCTGTGACGGAGCATGTGCAAAGCGGCCGGCTTATCGCCCAGCACCGCATAGGCTTGCGCAACCTTATAAATGCCTTCAGGGTCGCTCACGCCACGCTCTTCGATCTTGTCTTCGGTTTGCCGCAGGAGCTTGAGACCTTGCGCATTATCATGCCGAATCGAGTAGCTGATTGCCTTGCCCACGTCGACGGGAAGAAGAGAGGGGTTTCTTTCATAAGCGGTATCGAAGTCTATGGCAGCCTGATCACGATGATTCATGTAGTACTCTGCCAGACCGCGATAGAAAAGAATGTAGACGGAATCATTGGCCGGGAGGCTTTCTAAGAACTTCCCATATTGTCCCAGATAGAGATAGCTATTGATGGCGGAGCTGCTTATTTTTACTTGAGGGTTGTTTTGACGGGCCTTTTCACATTCGGCAACGGACTCCTTGAGCATGCCGGCAAAACGGTAGGCATAGCCAAGCTCCCAGTGAGCCTCAGCGTTATTAGGGCTGCCTTGTAGGACTGAACGCAACAAGGGCACGGCCTGCTCGACTCTGCCAGTATCGGTTAGCAGGTTCGCCATGAAGATACGGGGTTCCACCTGGGCCGGATTTAGTGCGATTGCTTTTTCGTAGGCAGCCTGTGCCTTGACGTATTGCTCTCGTCCGCCGAACTGTAGCGACGCACTGGTCGTGTAAGCCCGTCCCAGGTGGGCCCAGGCGGGCGCATAGTTGGGCTCTAATGCCGTGGCTTTCTCCAGCATCTCGATTGAAGCTCCAAAATCATTGAGTGAATAAAGGTCGATTCCCCGAAGATAGTCTTCGTAGGCAACCGCATTGATCGGCTTCTCGGGCTTCAGATTCGCCGCTTCCGCTGGCGATAAATTTAACTCCAGCCCCTTGATAATCTGTTGTGCCACTCGATCTTGAACCGTCAACAAGTTCTCATATTTCACATCGAGTGATTCCCGCCAGAGAATCTTGTCCGGCTTCACATCAACCAGTTGGGTGTTGATCCTGAGATCATCACCGTCCTTAATAAAGCTGCCTGTGAGGAGGGTATCTACATCCAAATCGGCGGCAACCTTTCTGGGGTCGATAACTTTGTCACGATATTTGTCGACCGAAGACGAAGGGCGAACAGTCAGGGAATTCACGTACCCAAGTTTCGTGATGATCTCATCGGCGAGGGAGAATCCCAGGAAATCGGTCTTTGGATCCCCATCGAGATTTCGAAAAGGAAGAACGGCCAGACTATGCTGCTGGCTTGAGACAGGTGGGGCGTGCATCTTCCTGTAAGCGAAGTAGGCCCCCGCAAAGATTGCGAGCAACAACAATGCAAGCTGCCATAGCCGCCACCTTCGGGGCGAAAAGGCCTTGTCCCATGATAGAGGCTTGCCTCGCTCCGGAGTTTCGCGAGCAGATTGTATTCCCCCGCGTTCGGTCCGGGCGGGTTGGTGAAGCTTAGCTTGAAACTCTACTTCTTTCTTAAAATTCTGAAGATCGGCCAGCAGCTCCGCAACCGCCTGGTAGCGCTCTTCCCGGTCTTTGCGTAATGCCTTGCCGATCACGCGCTCGATTTCCGGTGGCACACTCGGGACAAACTCCGCAGGAGGTCTCGGTTCCGTTTTTAGGATTTCAGCCATCACATCGCTTGGAGTCTCGCCTGCAAACGCCACCCTTCCGGTAACCAGTTCATAGAGGACTGATCCCAAACTAAAAATGTCGCTGCGCGCGTCGACTGCAATTCCTCGCGACTGTTCTGGCGACATATACCTGGCGGTCCCCCGCACAATGCCTGGTTCAGTGGCTAGGACCGCCACCGCTGAGCCGCCTTGCCGAATCGGCTGCCCGACGCGCACGGGGCTCAACTTGGCGATACCGAAATCGAGGACCTTAACAATCCCGTCGCTCCTGACGATCACATTCTCGGGCTTAATATCGCGATGGATAATTCCTGCAGCATGAGCCGCAACCAGTGCGCTCGCAACCTGGATTGCCACATCGATGGCTTCGTTCAGATGGATGCCTCCATTCCACATCCGTTGCCGAAGGGTAATTCCGTCTACGAATTCCGAAGCAATATAGTGCAATCCACCAGCCTGGCCGAATTCATAAATGGTGAGAATGTTGGGATGATTTAGCGCCGAAGCCGCGTATGCTTCTTGTTCAAAACGACGCAACCCGCGCTCATCGCCCGTTAGTCGAGATGAAAGCATTTTGAGGGCGACCTTGCGTCTGAGCTGGAGGTCTTCGGCGAGGTACACCTGGCCCATGCCGCCTTCTCCGAGCATAGAAATGATCGTGTAGTGCGACAACTGAGTGCCCAGCGGGACGGGCTTAGGACGATCCTCTTCGTTTACCCTTTTTGCTATCTCGAATACTGCCTGAGGCAGGAAGTCGACAGGTTTATCGGCGGAATTGAGAAGGGACTCAACCTCTTTTCGCAAGAACAAATCGGGTCCGCAGGCTTGCTCAAGAAATGCAGAACGACCCTCGGCATCGAGATCGAGCGCGGCGTGGAACAGCTCTTCTACCCGGCGCCAATTATCGGCAGCATCCATGCCGACATCTCCCTACGACTGGCTCTGCGCCAGCTCCCGGCTTAGCCAAGCCTTGGCCAACTTCAGTTCGCGGTGAACAGTGGCGGGGGAGATACTGAGGGCCGTTGCCGTTTCATCGTAGGTCAAGCCGCCGAAAAAAAGCAGTTGAATAATGTCGCTTTTACGCTCATCGATTGCCGCCAGGCGCCGCAAGGCCTCGTCCAACTCCAGCACCGTCGATGAGGCTTCCGGCCCGACGACCACCGCCTCATCCAAAGGGACTGCTATCTCCCCACCGCCGCGTTTTTGACGGCTATGCGCCCGGGCGTATTCCACAAGTATGCGGCGGACAACTCGAGCCGCCACTGCATAGAAATGAGCTCGGTCCTGCCACCCGATGTCCGCGTCCATCAGCCGCAGGTAGGCTTCATGAACCAGGGCCGTTGCCGGAAGGGTGTGTCCTGGACGCTCGGCCTGCAAGCAGCGCGCTGCTAAGCGGCGAAGTTCATCGTAGACGATCGGCATCAACTGGTCGAGCGCCTGATGGTCGCCGCCCCTCCACTGTTGGAGCAGCCTGGTCACGTCCTGGCGGTCGGGCAACATCTTCGTTTCCTGCGCTGGAAGCGTTCGGTCGGTACCCGGTTGATTCGCTTCGTATTGCTCGGCTTGCGCCGCCGAGAGTTCCCCACGTAGAACATCACGGGTAAGAACGGTGGCGTGAGAAGTCCTCCCCACCACGATTCTCGGAAGATTATACTCCCGAGCCTGTTTCCCAATCCCTGCCGGTTCTGGTGCGCGAGGGCCATGAGCCTACGCATGAGGGAATCTAGCCGCGAATGTCACATATAGGAGCAGATGACTGCGGCTGCCTGCAATCTGTAGAACCGCAGCGTCGGCAAACCCAAGATTTCGCATAATTCCGGCATCGCTGGAAGGAAAGATCAGAGGAGAAATATGAAAAGCTTTCAATCAGCCCTCGTACAACAAGTAAGGAGGGTGAAACATACCTTGGAGATTACGATGACATCGTTCGCCTGCGCTTGTCTAATCGTGCTCCTGTTCACTGGAAATGTGGCACGAGCCCAGGAAGCGAGTGCCAGCCCACTTTTCAGCGCCAACCTAAGTTCGTTCAGTCAGGTCCCTTCTGTCCTCGCCGGCAGCAGTGGACGCTTTCTTGCAAAACTCACCCCGGAGGGCAACATCGTCTTTTCGCTGAGCTACTCCAATATGAGTAGCCCGGTCACGCAAGCTCATATTCACTTTGGCGCCGGTCGGACCAACGGCGGCGTCGCGGTATTTTTGTGTGGCGGCCCCAAGCCCGCATGTCCCGTCTCAGGCAGCGTCACCGGCGTCATTACCGCTGCTGATGTCAGTGTTCTGCCTGCGAGCAATCCGGATTCAGTCATTCCCCAGGGGATTCAGCCTGGCGACTTGGCCGGACTAGTACGGGCAGTTCGTGCCGGCAAGACCTATATCAACGTGCACACTACGAACTTTCCGAACGGGGAGCTGCGGGGGCAAGTCAAGATCACTAATATCGCGTCCGCAGAGTAGTCATGGTTCGTGGGTAGCTCTTTCATCTGGAGCACCCACATCTGGTTCAAAGCAAGTTGCGGGACGGCTTAACCGAGCCGTCCCCAACTTTTCCCCCATCGCAATTACCCCTCCGGCGGTCAGTATATGGACGCAACAACACCCATGGTTTTGTCTCGACGCACAGAATGGCTTCACGACTATCCATGCTCCCCGGGGTGTAGGCACCACCGTCGTCAACGGCGCCAATCAACACCGGCTTCGTGGCGTTTCCGAACAGGTCGGCAGCGAAGCTTTAAACAGGCTGCATCCCCGTTTCGCTTTCACTTGCACATAAGTTCGTTTTCGGCGCTCACGCCGTACCTGCCTTACCAACGGCGGATTGAGCCGACCCATCGCCACGCTGAGCGCGGTATTCAGCCATTTGCCTCACAAAGTGAAGCATGATTTCGCTAGCCGTCATTGCCGTGATCTGCGCCGGATTGTCCAGCGGAGGACACATACATACGATGTCGGCGCCCACAGAATTCGCGTGGTCACGCTGTGATCTCCTCCATCGTGATAGGCGCGATGTTGCGCTCATGCACTTGTCGGTAGAAGTTCTCAGCACTTGATCAGCGACGGGGCGAGGGTCGGGTCAAAGAAACAGTTACGATCTACTTGGATTTCGTCTTTTATTCGCCTTCCGACTGTGAAGTCTGGGCTCGGCCATGGGAGAGGCTGCGGTTGCCACTATCCAGCCAGGGCTTGCCGAAGATACCCTGCAACGTCACCGACGAAGCGATGCACCGACGCTTCTGCAATGCGATGGCCGACGATCGCGTTCATGGTCTTTCCCACGGCACCCAATGGTGGTTCGTAAGTCCCGGAGAAATCCAATTGTGTTTCGGTCGAGGTCAGTGGGTATACGGAAAGCTCGCCCTGCATGAGAGGAAACAACCGCGGCAAGTTTGCCGCCTCCCATTCCAAGAGCAATCTAGTGCTGGCGCTCGAAGTGGCATCAGGGGCCCTCTCTTCGACGCCCTTGACGACGATCTTGATGTCGGCTTTCACTCCAATACCAGCAAAATCGACGTGCAGTTCTGCGGCAACCGATTCTGCGCGGGAAGCAGCGGCCTTGGTAGCGGACTGGAACACTGCGACTGCGTTCTGTTTGAGCGTATCGCGGACGCGATCGTACGGATGATTCACGTAATCGTAGCTGCGAATCGTACGCCCGGTGTTCATCAACGTTGTTCCAATAATTAGACCGCCAACTTGTGAATCGGCAGTCACGCAAACTGTACCATAGTGCGGGCCGATCGATGTTGCAGATTCTGCGTTGTCCGAACCGCAGCAACGATTTTGCTTGGTATGATATCTACCGCTTCAGATTCAATCGCGACGTATCGGCAGTTGTTCCTGGGCTGGTGGCCGTTGCGATCCAAAGAGTGAGGAGGCTCGATGGCTCACATTGATGTCCCATTGTCGCGCTCGGGTTTCGGGCAGACAAGGCGAGTCGACAACTGGTGGGTGCAACCCGTCGTTCGTGTTTCTCGGTCTTTCTGCATTCATCGTCTATTCCACCTGGGCGGCGTTGCAAGGGCAGCACTACAGGTTCGGGCCGTATCTCTCGCCTTTTTACTCACCGGAATTGTTCGGCCCTGACGGCTGGTTTGGCCAAATGCCGACACTGGATGCCGGTCTGGGTGACCGGGGCGATGCTCATCCTTTGGGCGCCGGGTGGATTTCGCGTCACCTGCTATTACTACCGAGGGGCTTATTACAAGGCTTTTTGGGCCGACCCACCTTCCTGTACGGTAGGCGAGCCGCGGAAGTCATATCTTGGCGAACGATCGTTTCCTCTAATCATCCAAAACATTCATCGGTATTTCCTTTATCTGGCGCTGGTGTTCCTCGTCATTCTGGGACGCGACGTGTGGAATGCGTTCTGGTTCAACGGCCGGTTCGGTATCGGCGTCGGCACGCTGGTCCTGCTGGCTAACCTCGTGCTATTGACCTCGTATACATTTGGCTGCCACTCTTTTCGCCATCTGGTTGGTGGGTTTCGCGACCGACTGGCGGGCGTCCCAACCCGCAAGCGGGTCTATGACTGTGTGAGCTGTCTTAACCGGCGGCACATGCTATTTGCATGGTGCAGTCTCTTCAGCGTGGCGTTTGCTGATCTTTACGTGCGGATGTGCTCAATGGGTCTGTGGACGGACTGGAGGATTCTCTAGTGGCCGAATACATCACGCACGAGCACGATGTCGTGATCATTGGAGCGGGCGGGGCGGGGCTGCGCGCAGCCGCCGAGGCTTCAGCCGCCGGCGCAAAAGTCGCCGTCATTACCAAGTCACTTCTTGGCAAGGCGCATACCGTAATGGCAGAAGGTGGAATAGCTGCGGCCATGGCAAATGTGGACGACAGGGACAGCTGGAGCGTTCATTTTGCCGACACTATGCGCGGAGGTCAATATCTGAATAACTGGCGCATGGCGGAGCTCCATGCCAAAGAAGCTCCGGCCCGTGTGCGCGAGCTCGAAGCCTGGGGTGCCCTGTTCGATCGCACCAGCGATGGCCGTATTCTGCAGCGCAATTTTGGCGGACATCGCTATCCCCGCCTGGCGCATGTTGGCGATCGGACGGGACTGGAGATGATTCGTACCCTGCAAGATCATGGCATACATCTCGGCTTAGATGTGTTCATGGAATACACGATCGTAATGCTGCTAAAGGATGGCAATCGCATCGCGGGAGCATTTGGCTACGATCGCGAGCGCGGTCGATTTCACTTGTTTCGCGCCAAAGCCATCGTGCTGGCGACGGGAGGTATTGGCAGGGCTTACAAGATCACCAGCAACAGCTGGGAATATACCGGCGATGGCCACGCTCTCGCATACCATGCGGGCGCTTCCCTGATGGACATGGAATTTGTACAGTTCCATCCTACGGGAATGATCTGGCCGCCCAGCGTGCGCGGCATTCTGGTCACGGAAGGAGTGCGTGGCGACGGAGGTGTACTGCGGAACAGAAACGGCGAGCGTTTCATGTTCAAGGACATTCCTCCGCTTTATGTAAACCAAACAGCGGATTCCGAAGAGGAGGGCTGGCGTTATACCCAGGGCGACAAGAATGCCCGTCGGCCGCCCGAACTGCTGACCCGCGACCACGTGGCCCGCTGCATTCGGCGTGAGGTGCGGGAGGGACGCGGAAGCCCTCATGGGGGCGTGATTCTCGACATCGCCTGGATCAAAGAGAAGATTCCCAACGCTGCCGAATATATCAAGAAGAAGCTGCCCAGCATGTATCACCAGTTCAAGCAACTGGCCGATATCGACATTACCCGGGAGCCCATGGAAGTTGGACCCACGACCCACTACATGATGGGCGGAATCCGAGTGGATGCCGATTCCCAAATGTCGGACGTTCGCGGATTGTTTGCCGCCGGAGAATGTGCGGCAGGTTTGCATGGCGCCAACCGCCTGGGGGGAAATTCGCTTTCCGATCTGCTGGTTTTCGGTCAGCGCGCAGGAGAATATGCCGCAAGGTTCGCAAAAGAAAACCCATCGGGCTCCGTCAATACTGAGGAACTTGCGTCCGCGGAAAAATCGGCGCTCCGTCCCTTCGAGAACAACGGCTCGGAGAACCCATACGCCGTACAGCACAAGCTTCAGGAAATAATGCAGGATCTGGTCGGGATTGTTCGCCAAGAGCAGGAAATGCTGCAAGCGCTGGAGCGAATTCGAGAGCTAGAAATTGCCAGTGACGCGGTCAGTGTGGACGGGAACCGGGAATACAACAACGGCTGGCACACCGCGCTCGACCTGCACAATCTGCTGACCGTCTCAGAAATTGTGACCCGTGCCGCTCTGGAAAGAAAAGAAAGCCGCGGCGCTCATTTTCGCGATGATTTTCCGGCCAAAGACGAACAGTCCGGCAAATTCAATATCGCGGCGCGGAAGGGGCCGAATGGAGAAGTGCAGCTCACACGCGAACCAATCCCGCCCATGCGAGAGGACCTGCGGCAAATCATTGAGGAGATGAAGTAATGGCGACGGCAACGTTCCGCATCTGGCGCGGAGAAAAAGGACAGGGAAAGTTCCAGGACTATACGACCGAAGTCTCGACTGGCATGGTGGTCCTCGACGCCGTTCATCAAATCCAGGCGGAACACGCCGGCGATCTTGCCGTCCGTTGGAATTGCAAGGCCGGGAAATGCGGTTCATGTTCCGCCGAAATCAACGGAATGCCGAAATTAATGTGCATGACCCGGCTGAACTCCCTGCCGCTAGACAAACCTGTGATGGTCGAACCGATGAAGGCTTTTCCTCACGTCAAGGACCTGGTCACCGACGTGTCGTGGAATTACAAGGTGAAACAGCGCATACCGAAATTCCAACCGCGTAAGCCTGATGCCGAAGACGGTACCTGGCGCATAGCGCCCGAAGACGTTGATAGAGTGCAGGAGTTTCGAAAGTGCATCGAGTGCTATCTTTGTCAGGACGTTTGCCATGTATTACGGGACCACCACATGCACGAACAGTTCATCGGGCCACGATTTCTGGTTTATGTGGCAGCGCTGGAAATGCACCCTCTGGACGTCGGCGACCGCGTTGGAGAGCTGCGAGAGCAGTTCGGCGTCGGCTTATGCAATATCACTAAGTGCTGCACCAAGGTGTGCCCAGAGGGCATCACAATTACAGACAATGCCATTATTCCGCTAAAGGAACGGGTTGTGGATCGATTCTTCGATCCACTCTCAAAATTGTTCCGCGTTTTCAGCCATACAAAAGCATAGGAGATGTTATGCATTTCGAACTCAAGTCCATTTCAGAACAAGGTATCCCCGAAGCGCTCGCGAAGGTGGAGCGTTACAGGCTCCTCAATGAACCTGTTCTTGCGGAAAGCATTTGCCTTGACGTTCTGGCCATCGTGCCCGATCACCAGCAGGCGCTAATTTCCCTGCTCCTTGCACGGACCGATCAGTTCCACTCCCATGTACAGCCGAAAGGAGCCCAGGAAGTTCTCGGTCAAATTAAAGGAGACTACGAGCAAGCCTACTACGCTGGCGTCATTTCGGAGCGCCTGGGGAATGCCCGCATTCGTCACCTCGATCCTGGAGCCCGTGCGTCCGCCTATCACGCCCTACGGGACGCCATGAGTCACTACGAGAGGGCCATGAATTTTGCCCCGCCTGGAAACGACGATGCCATTCTGCGATGGAACACTTGTGCGCGCATGATCATGCAAAACCCGGACATTCAGCCGTTGTCCGAGAACGATCCACAGGCATGGCTGCGCGATGAAGCCGGTTCTAGAATCGCAGACGTTTAGCGTCGACACCACCGTCCGTTCCTGTGGCGCAGAGCCCCGGGCATAGCGCAACACCAATCACTCACCGCATCTCACCAGGGTTCACCAAGGGCCGAAATCTGGTTCGGCATTACTTTGGGTCCGAACGGGACGCTGGAACGAGCGCCCCAAGCCGACCCGCAAGCTCTTCTTCCCGATATCGCCATCGACGAGAACCAGGCTGGGTGAGGCAGTCAACGATTGCGTGGTATTGAGAGACGTGGCGACGACGTTATACCCCAGGTTCAGGGAAGCCTCGACCAAACCCGCACCAATACCCCCCGATGCTCCCGTAACGATTGCTGTTTTTTTGTCTGACATGCATGTCCAACTTCACATGGTCAGAACAACGCGAAATTGTGCGTTGCCACTCATCATGCGCGCGTAGGCCTCGGCCGCTTTTTCGAGTGGGTACGTTTCGATCATGGGACGCACGCCGGTCAGCTCCGCGAAGCGCAGGGTATCCTCTTCATCGGCTGGTGTTCCCGAGGCCCAGCCTTGAATAGTTCGACTTCCAGTAATGAGCTGTACCGGTGTGACCTCAATCGGATCAGCTGTCACACCGATGACCATCAGCTCGCCATTTGGCCCTAGACCGTCGATCAGTTCGGACATCGCCTTCGAGCTTGGGGCCGTCGCCAGAATTACCCGTGCCCCGCCAAGTTCTTGCAATGCCTCGGCTGCGTTCGTCGTTTTGCTGTCGATGTACACACTTGCTCCGAGTTTCTTTGCCAGCGACGCGTTTTCGGAGCCGCGCCCGATGGCTGCCACCTTATACCCAAACTTGTTCGCAAATTGAATTCCGAGGTGACCCAGGCCACCGATACCCTGCACTGCGACAAGGTCGCCGGGCAGGGCACCACTGTGCCGCAGCGCGTTATAGGTGGTGATTCCGGCACAGAGCAGCGGCGCTGCTTCGGCGTCACCTAGAGTTTCCGGCATCGCCACGAGCGCGTCCACAGGAGCAACCATGTATTGCTCGTATCCGCCGTCATAGCTGATGCCCGGAATTTTCAGGTTCCGGCAGTTACGAAAATCCCCGCGCCGGCATTCGCGGCATGTGTTGTCGTGGCCGCCGTGCCAGCCGACGCCGACACGCTGTCCCTTTTTCCATTCGGAAACACCGGCGCCCACTTTATCGACGATGCCCGCCACTTCATGTCCGGGAACTCGGGGATACTGAATTCCAGGCCAGGAGCCTTCTTTCGTGAGGACGTCACTGTGGCAAACACCACACGCCTGTACCTTGATCCGCACGTGTCCTGCGCCCGGCTCAGGAATCTCGCGCTCGACGATCTGGAAATCCGCTCCGGGTTTTGGAACCGCTGCCACCTTCATTGTTGCTACTGCGATTGTTGTCGTTGCCATAAATCCTCCTATGAATTTTCAGCCATTGTTGAAAAGTACTTACCTGCGACTGCGTTGAAGCGGCAGGAACTTCGCCCTCGGCGGGCTACCTGGAAAATGCTAAAAGTTCCACCACCTTTATTTCCGTCTGGGGGAGCGCTTGAGCTCCCATGCAAGGCGGAGAGGACGAAGCAGCCTACGGTGATTTCGTCCATGATGCAGCGCCAGGAGGACGCTTGCCGGGGTTGATGCTGCAGGTTTCGTAGGGGATTCTCCAAAAAACGGTAACCTGAAATCGACAACATGATCGGTGTAATCCATGAGGGCAGGATCTTCCGCTCACTGGATGCGGAGGCAATTTTCATCGGCCGCCATGAATGCGGATACAGCACGGCCAGGAAAAGTGGAAGCCGGTTAAGGGTGATAGCGTAGTTAAGGCTAATAGCGTGCTAATTCGAGGCCAAGCCCGCTGAGCGTTTCGAAACAGCGGCCTTCTTCTCCTCAGGCTTTATTTCCTCGAAGCTGAACTGCTTATCGAGCTTCTCGTAGGGCTTGCCGTCGACCTCGACATATGGGTAGACGAAGTAGTTTAGTGCCGGACCATCCTGCTTAGGAGAGAGTGTGATGTCGCGACCGGTGGAGAACTGCACGCGATTAGCATCAACGCTGCCGAAAAAATAATCTTCCTTCTGTTTCGCTTGCCAGGCCTCCGAGATGTCAACGGGGATCCAGCCGATTTTGGGCGTATAGAATTCGGCCCAGCAGTGATAACCGGCAATATCTCCCTTGTCCTTGTTCTCGGGCAGGGGGAAGCCGATGTCGAAGCGCGCCGGAATGCCGTCGGCCCGCATAACGCCGATGAACGGAGAATGGAAGTCGGTGCAGTTGCCGTGTTTGGAGTCGCAGGCCCACACCGCGTCACCGCGCCCCCACCCGGTGCCCGTCTTGTCGTACCGCATATTTGTGAAGAAATAGTCATAGGCAGCTTTGGCTTTTGCGACCGTACCGGTCTGTGATCCGGTCACCTCGACTGCCAGCGCCTTGATCTTGCCATCCGTAGGAATCAGGCGGTCAGGCGCGACTAACCGGCTCATGGACGCAGGCACTACGCCGGGCGTCCGGTCTTCGCGCTCGAGTTGCGCATAATCGCCGCGCGAATATTCCCGGCGTGTGACCTCGTACTCGAGAGTGAACTCTGCTTTTCCCGGCGCCGGATTCTGGATCTCGGCATACATCATCCGATTGCCGTACTCGGGCTCCTGCGTCATCTGCGTTTTCGTGGGAGCCTTGATGTTGAGCACGTGCACCGTCTGATGGTGGTCAGTCTGCGGCACCGGAACCCATAGCCGCACTTGTTTCGCTCCGGCGGGAATATCTTTCACGGTGAAGCTGTATGTGAAGCGAAACGTGCGCGATGGTTCGCTGAACTTCTGGGCGTTCGAAGTGGCCTGGGCGGTCAACAGGCACGTCGAGAAAGAGAGCAGCAGAAACGACGAGAAAATTCGCAGCGTCACAGAGTTACTCCTTTGTGATGGCGTCCCCGATTTTGACGGGTGGAATCGATACGCAATCAGACTCAGGCGATTCGAACAAAATCGATGAGGCGGAAAGGATGAGCTCCACCAGGTGCATACCTCGAGATTTTAGCAGGGAGCCGGTGGATTCGCGAGGCAGCGAAGAACTGAGATGTGCCACACTTTCCTGAAGGCGAATCTGATTTATGCTTTAGTCTGGCGAATGATTGGACTCGCCATCGAGTTCGCTTAGGTATCACATGAACCTGACCACCAAGGTAGGCGCAGGCTTTCGTGAGGAGGCGGATAAGTATGCCGCTTACCTTGAGACTATCGAAGGTAGATTGCGACTCGACCTGACCGTTGCCGCCGTGGAAGAATTTTTGCCTCCCCTGCCCTCAACGAAGCCATTGCGGGCGCTGGACCTTGGAGGCGGCACCGGTGCAGCTGCAGTGAACCTCGCGCGTCGCGGCGTTGAGGTCACTCTGCTGGATTCCTCGCTCGCTATGCTGAGTATTGCGGAGCAGACCGCGCTGAAAGCAGAGATTGGCGATAAAGTTGTACTGCAACACGGCGATGTAGCCCAGGCCGGCAAACTATTCGCCGGGGATTCCTTCGACATCGTTCTCTGCCACAATGTACTCGAATACGTCGAATGTCCCGGCGCCGTGATCAGCGACTCCGCCCGACTTATGCAGCACGATCCACCCGGGCTACTGTCCATCCTGGTGCGCAACCGGACTGGCGAGGTACTAAAAGCAGCTATCCGGGCGGGCGACTTGGAGGCGGCGGAACGGGGCCTCACCGCTAATTGGGCATATGAATCTCTCTATGGTGGCCGGGTTCGGCTTTTCACTCGTGATGAGCTGCTTGCGATGTCGAAAGAAGCGGGGCTTGAATTGATTGCGGAGCGCGGCGTGCGCGTGGTTGCAGATTACCTGCCGCCGCAAATCGATCGGCAGGCCGAGTACGAGCGTATTTTCGAGTTGGAGCGCAAGCTGGGATGCCGCCCGGAGTTTGCAGCTGTCGCGCGCTACACGCACCATATCCTCCGCCATGCGGCCGGTGCCAAAGAGGGTCGCGTATGAGTGACGTCTCAAGTCGTCGATTGGCGAATGAGTTCAACGAGAGAGCGTCGGATGCCGGGGTCTCGCTCGGCCTGGGGCTCACTAACGAGTGCAATCTTTCCTGTTCCTTCTGCTACCGTGACCCAACTCGCGCGGATCGTCTCTCCTTGGATCAAGTGAAGTCAGTGATGGAACGCCTTCCCGTCCGCTCGGTGAATCTGGGCACCGGCGAGAATGGCATGCACCCTGATTTCAAACGCATTCTGGCTTACTTGCGCACCCAGCCCGTCAAGCTCACCATCACTTCAAATGGCCATAGTGTAGCGGTGTTGCAGGATGACGAGTTAGGCGCCTTTCACGACATTGAGTTTTCTCTGGATTACCCTACGCAGGCCGAACAGGATGCACAGCGCGGACACGGCAATTGGGAACTGATCCAGCAGCAGGCAGCGCGTTGCGTGAGGTTGGGCGTGCCGGTGACCATCATTGCCGTCATGATGAAGGCCAACTATTTGCGTCTGGCCGAAGTCGCACGAGTGGCCAAAAAGTTCGACGCTCCTCTGCGCGTGAATGTATATCAATCGGTGCAGTCCGATATTTATGCGCTGTCCTACGAAGAGTACTGGGAGGGGTTCCGGCGCCTCTTTGCGGAGACGTGATGTGATCGCCATTGGTGAGCCGCTAGTTCGAGCGATGGCGGGCCTCCCGCCGCTCCGGGGAGGATGTGGCGTAAGCACGGTGCGCGTAACGCCGCGCGCCACCACGCAGCCTTGCGTTTACTGGCCAGGACCGGGTGAGCCGCTGTCAGATTTGATCTCGCTGGGACTCGACATTCTTGACTCCGCGCCCTTCGAGCGGGCACGGACGCTTCCGGAGGCGTGCCAGCCTTGCGAGTTCCGCGACTCATGTCATGGTGGCTGTGCCGGACGTCGACGCCTCCAGGGTGCGCTGCTACAGCCTGACTATTATTGTCCAATCATTCGCGGGGAACGCCGCAGCCTGCCGGTCCGCATGGCCGCTACCCGCGATCTGCCCAAGATGAGCAGTTGTTGTACTACGGTCGTAATGGCCCGATAGGCCAGCACCCATGATCTGCCAGCGCATACGTTGAGCAGCTAAAGTGCAGGCAGCAGCATGCCGGTCCGCTGCTTGTACGCTGCGAACTCAGGATGACGTGACATGGACTTGTCCTTCCGCCGCATGTTGCGCACGAAGTACAGGAACCAGCCGGCAAGCACTACCCCTGCCTCCCAATGCCACGACGCAAGCACGAAACCGCCGTAAATCAAGACCTCACCCAGATAATTGGGATTCCGCGTTCGGGCGAAGAGCCCATCTTCAATCAGTCCCTTGCGCACCTGCAGTACAAAGAATTTCTGCGCATCGCTGACGTAGTGCAGGAAAACGCCCAGCAAGACGAGAAACGGCGCCGCAGCGAACACCCAGTTCGGCGGCACCGTGTGTTCGGAAATGAGCAGATACGGCCCGATCATATAAGCCATCAACGGCAGAAAGGGTGTAAGCGTGCCAATCCACAATGGTATCGGTTGTGCGAAGCGCTTGTCAGCGAACACAGATTGCTTGATGAGCCAGAGCAACGTGTAGGTTCCGTGCAAGCCTAGATATAGAAAAGCTGCAGCACTCCAGTTGTGGAAGTACCACATCAATGCTAGAACAATAGGCGTTACGAGAATCTTATGGGCATTGATGATCCAGTTAACAGTGACCATATCGTCCTCCTAAACCGCCAAGTGAATATAGGGCTGCTCTACTGGACACACCCAAGAACCAAACCGCTTATTGCGCGTCCATCCACTTGTCTGACCCCGCCAGCTTGACGGCCACATTCGTGAACCAAAGGTGGAACGGTTTGCCGTCGGCGGTGCCGCGGTGTTCCGTTGAGATGAGCAGAGGACCGGCCTTCTTGTAGCCGGCCCACGTTGTGATCACAACACTGGGTTTCTTGGGTCCCCCACGGTCATATCGGAATTCTTCGACTCGCCCGTCGCTGCCAACATAAAGCGTCCACGTATCACCCGGCGTGTAGCCACCGCCGGAAGGATACTTCACCACGACCTTCTGGGCGGAACCCTTCCCCAACGGCAGCTTCTGCATACCTTCATCGGTCACGGTGGCGCTGGTGTCCCACACAACATGAAACGGGAAGATCAGCCAATATTGATCGTTGACGAATGCCGGGTCGACTTCGTCCTTCACGTCGGCGGGTTGGCTGCTGAGCTGAGAGCGGAGATACGTAACCTTCACCGGCTTGCCTGCCTTATCTTTTCCTTCGTAGGAGACCTGGCCGGTCTTGGGCTCCCAGACCCACGATTGGGAGAGATTCACTCCGGGGAACTGTGCATTCCAGGTGTAGCGGATCGCCTCAATTTGACCCCACGAATCAAGACCATAGGTCTTGGCGATCTGTTCGGCAATTGGAGGACGCGTCTGCGCCCAGGAGGTTGCAGCAAGGACCAGGACCCAGAATCCCATAAGACCAGTGATCGTTACGCGGCTCGAATATTTCATGGAGGTCCTCCTTGGTGAATTTTGGAACAACGTTGACTTGGATGACGGGCAAAGGCTTCGAGATACAAACACGTTGCAGTGCAGCCCAGCTGCAGATCCCGATAGCATTTCGAAGGCTAGTCCGTTGAGCATCCGAGCGATGCCGGTCGTCTGAGTCGGCGCAATTCGATAATTGCACCGGCCGCTGCCACGGATCCGTATTCCAGCAGCATAATCCAGCCAGGAACCAACCACGGACGACCGAGCGCGCGCAGATGCCAAACGTAGTAGGTAGGAATAATGCTTACCGTCCAGATGATGATCGGAAGGGTCGAGACTGACCGCGGAATGGCAGCAGCCACAGCAGGTACCATGGATATACGACCGGTGCACATAAAAGCGATGCTGCCATCGGCCAGGCAAATGCGTCCGAAGACCACACCGCAGACTTTCTTCTCAGCCAGATTGCGGTAAGAAAGCCGACGAGCGCTGCCAGCCCAGCTACGAGCTGCGGAGCCGCCACTCGTTCGAGGGTTGCAAACACCGGATCATTAAAGCGGAAACTCTGCACGTAGGTGCCGAGCGAGCCGATCGGAATTCGGCCATGATTGAGAAATGGTATATAGAGGAGTCCGAACACGACCGCCGCCAGTACGCCGTCGCGTATACGAACCCGCCTCCAGTAGAGCGGCAGCAGTATGATGGGAAGCAATTTCACGGCGACCGCCAGCCCAAATGTCACCGCTGCAACCGCACGCCAGCGGCGACCCAGCGCCGCGAAGGACACCAACAGCAACAGGGCACCGACAATATCGACGTGACCGCTACCTGCCACTTCAATCGCCAGCAGTGGATTCCAGGCATAAGCCAGAACCCAGTGCGCCCCTTGCCCGCTACTACGCAAGACATCGAGCAAAACGAAAACAATTGCCAAATCGCAGACCACGAACGCTACTTTCAGAGCAAAGACTGACTCGTGAATCGTGGTTATGGCGCGGAAGAAAAGCTCAGCGCCCGCTGGATATGGGGTCGGTACATCCGGGTGGTTCAGCGTGCGGGTTTCGGACGTGTGCAATCCGCCGAGCGCAGGATCGCTGGGAACGACAATGTAAGGGTTATAGCCGAGCCGCTGCACGCTGCCATCCCAAACGTAGCGATGAATGTCGTCATCTGGACCCGGCGGCATCAATAGAAATGAAACATGCCACAAGGCAGCTAACCCGAGGCCGATGACGATGACGCGCTTCGGGAATCCTGGCGTCGAGAAGAACTCACGAATGGCGAGGAGGTACGCGACGCCAGCAACGGCCAGCGGAATGATGAAGGACGGTGCGCCCATGCTGCTGAAGTTGCGTGAGCAGATGGCCAGCGCCGCAAGTATGATGACACCGAGAATGTACAGCCTGAGGGTAGGCGTGAACTTCACAGGCCTTCTGCGCCCTGTCGCAACCGCGCCACTGCTTGTCCCCACTGTTCGAGCCAGGCCGCCGTTCGGGGTGCCCTGGACGGAGCGAGCTGGAGTTCCGCGGCAAGCCGAGTTAAGTCGTCCCCCACGTCGATGTCGTAGAAGGGATCGGTGAAGCCAACGGAAAGCTGTAGTCCACAAGCGCGCGCCAGCAGCGCCTCAAGCGCAGTCGTCGTGCCCATGCCGTCGCCCTCGAAAAGTGTCGGATGAGCGGCCTTGGCCCCTACCAGATAATAACCTCCGTCATGTGTCGGTCCGATAACCAGGTCGTGCCCAGTCAGCACCTCGAATGCGCTTTCAAGAACCGTAGCCGGCAGGTGTGGACTGTCGCTGTTGAACGCGATCACCCCCGGCTGCCCAGATGCAAAATGTGCAAATACCGAGGTCAGTCCTGCCGCAAGCCCCTCCCCTTTCTGCGCCACGACACCCACCCCGCTTGGCGCCAACCGCGTCAGTTCTTCGACATCCGGAGCAGGGCACATAATGGCAATCTCCACGGTGCCCAACGAGCGTGCTAGCGCCATCGTGTCGTCCAAAAGGCAGCGATAGAGTTCGATGACCGCTTCAACTGGAAGGCTCTGAGCTAAACGGGTCTTGACCACGCCCGGTCTAGGTGCTTTCGCCATGACAACCAGCGTGCGGCCAGAGTTAGGCGAATGCGTTGTATTTTCGCGGGAGGATTCCATAAGAGATCGCTGTGCCAAGACTCACGCTGGCCGTGGCATTCTGGCCCTTCGACGCCGAAAATAATAGCGCACGATCAGGGAGAGAATGAACCACGCTGCTCCAACTGTGCCCCTAAGCGTACCGCTAATCTTCGATTTTCCAATGCGCGGATAATAGCTCACCGGCACCTCTACGATGCGGAATCCCTCCAACGTACCCTTTTAAAATTATTTCAACCGCCCAGCCGTACGTGGTCTCTTGCAAATCGAGGCGGCGGAGGACATCTACGCGCCCGGCGCGGAACGGTCCGAGGTCGCTTATCCTTAGACCATATAAGAGCCTGATTAGGACGGCCGCAAGGCGGTTACCAAACGCGGCATGCCAAGGCAACGCCCCAGGAATGCTCTGCTTCCCTAGGCGCGAACCCAGCGTGATATCCGCTCTCCCGTCGATGATTGGAGCCAATAGAATTGGTAGCTCCGCAGGTCGATCGCTGTAGTCGCCGTCGAGGAAGACTACAATGTCAGGGCTGCTTGCATTAGCCAGTCCGGTCAAACAGGCGCGACCGTATCCGCGGCGGGGTTCGTTCAGGACGCGGGCTCCCATCTTTGAGGCGATCTCGGGAGTCCCGTCGGTTGAATTGCTATCCACAACCAAGACCTCAGTGACAATATCGGCGGGCAGATCAGCTAAGACGCGGCCGATAGACTGCGCTTCGTTGTGCGTAGGAATGACGACCGACACTCGCACGTGTTTTCGTTCAATCACCACCACGGTGAAGAGGGCCACCGCTGTGCCAGCCGTGCGTCGACGCCCCACCTTCGTCCCGCTCGGCCGACCGCGAGCGCAAGCGATGCCAGCACTGGAACCAACAGTTCCCAGATCCAAGCCGTGCCCCACTCCGAGACCCAAAGGCTGCCCAGGTACAGAAACGCCACGAAGGCGACCGGGCGCGTAAGCAAACCGACGATGAGCAGGATGCCGAGAGAGATCTCCGTCACCGCCTGCATAGGGCCCGCCATGGCGGCATGGCTGGCCGCTAACCCCATCACCGCCTTCCATGCGGCCGGCGAGTGGCTATGCTGAATGTAATAGTTGATCAGGCCTGCGTAGCCAGCTGGAGTGTAGAGACCCTTCCCCAGATTTTCGAAGAAGACCCAAACAAGCATTGCGCCGATTGTCAGCCTAACCAGTGCCAGCCCATTTGCGGCTTGAAATGGGCCAGCCGCGTTTGGTAATGCGCTTGGTTTCGTCGTCATCGTGAAGCTCCTTCTCAATGATGCTGTGCTAGTTCGCGACCGAAGAAGAGGGACGGGACATCTTAAGCTGTTATTCCCGTTCTAGCTAGTGGATGCGCAAAGGTCACCTAAGTTACAGCAAGACGCCACGCCGGTTTACCGTCCCGGGAATCTCAGCGTCTGCAGCGGCAAAGGGGGCGGTTGAGGTTCTCACACGCTATCTGGCTAGGGAACTTGGGCCGCGCCAGGTCTTGCTTATGGCATATCTATTTGGGAACCACTCTAATTGACGAGCGACATGCTTCCCTGAGTTTTTCACGACAAAAAAGCGCGCTCCAGGAGCGCGCCTTGTGAGGGATACAATTCATTTACGGGAGAGGAAGTAAGTCGTTCGCCAGGTGGTTCGCAATCGGAGTGCCGACCCCGGTCACGTAGTCATAGCCAGTTCCAGCCACGCAAATTCCACCGCTGCTGCCCGTGGTGATGTCGTGGAAGTCCAATGCGTAATTCCCGGAAGGATAGATGGTCTGATACATATCCGGTAAGAACTGCTGGATGGTACTTCCATGGCCAGCAACACGGAGAGAGTTCTCAACAGCCATAAAGGCCGCCCAAACCGGCGAAGACAGGCTCGTTCCGCCGACCTGCACCCACTGATAGCCGTCGTAGGTGTCGTACACCGGAACCCCAGTGCCGGGGGAAGCATCGAGCGCAACGTCGGGAACGGTGCGGAATCCGGTGTGCTGGACGCCCATCTGGTAGCTCGGTTCAGTCTCGAAAGCGCTGATACCGCCACCACTGCCGCTCCATGCGCTTTCACTGCCGTAGTTGGAACTCAGCGGACCGCCCGCCGTCGGGCCGGCAGCCAACAGATGTAGAGCGGTCCCGCCGACGGCCACCACATTGGGAGATGCCGCGGGATATTGAGCGCCGCATCCGCCATCACCGGTGGATGAAAAATAGGTAACGCCCAGCTGGGAGAAGTAGGTGGTGTCGTAGGATTGTTCGCCGTCGAACTCGCCTCCGCCCCAGCTCATGCTAACTACGCTCGCCCCCGCCCCGGTCGCCTGGATTACTCCCATGAACAGGTCGTCGCTGGGCTGCGAAGCCTGTATCAAGACGATTTTCGCCGCCGGAGCCATCGAATGCGCCCACTGCACGTCCAATGCTTGCTCAAGGGCCCAATTCCCGCTATGACCACTGCACAAGCTGCCCTGTGAGATGACGGTGAGGCAGCCGTTCGCAATGGTGCACGCCGGCAGGCTGAACTGGGTTGAAAAAACGCCCAGGTCAGATTCGACGGTCGGATAGTCGCAGGCGTCCACGATGCCTATGGTCATGCCTTGGCCTTGGTTCGGGATCGCGTTGTATCGGTAGGCTGCCCTCATTTGAAAAGGCGTATATCCCGAAGGCGTGCCGGAATCGCCAATCGGAAACACGATGCGGATTGGCGTGGTGTAGATGCGGTTGCCCGTATCAGACTGCTGCGCCACTATCGGCGCCGTCACGGTAAGAATCAACGTCATGCCGAGCAACAACAACAGTAACTTCTTCATTGCTATATCTCCTCATGTCGCTGTTTGGGCGAAAGCTGCGATGGCCGGTGCAGATACCAGTCTTCGAGGGTTTAAAACCACGGGAACGCCGGACGACTCGGGTGTAGGCCTCTTCCGCTTGCTGCTGCATGCTGAATGGTGTCTACCCGTTTAGAAATCTTCTGCTTCGCCTTCCAGGGCAGTCACCGGTGTTCCCAATTGCCTGGGTCTTGATACTGGGGGAGAATAGCTCGACTGCTATCGCGGTAATTATGCGCCCGCATCCCGACGGGCGCTACAAGAAAATCTTGGTTAAGTTCCAAAAAAGGAAGTCACGTGCGCCACTTTTGTGGAGTCCGGAGCGTCAGCGGCTCCAGGACCAATTTTTTCCGCGCGTGAGTCGTTGGGAACTTTGGTGAAGCCAGAATAAGTAGGCAAAAACCTAGAGGTAAGCACGCAGCCAGCGACCTAGGCAGACGCAAGGCAGAGTTACTGCTCACGAAGCAAGGGAAGAAAGCACTCATCCGTTGGATGAGGGCATGTGGAAAGCTCGGAGGCAGACGGCCGAAGAATGTGGTGCCACCGTCCACCAAGAAGCCAAGAGCATCAAAGACACGGCTCTGAAAAAGCGCGGACAGACCCGGCATACGGATTTCATGAGCAATGGCAAATCGGTGCTTCGAGGTGTTCTTGCGGAGCTACCGCGTGCAACTAGGGCTCACCATCTCCAGTTCGGTGACGTCCAGAGTAAAGATTCGATTACCCTCCGGCTTCTGGCTCTGTTCGCTCTTCCCTTCTTGCATCTTCGAGCTAGACGAGGGATGCCCGGAGACGCTTACTGTGTGAAACACTTGCTTCGCAAGATCCACCTTCTTGCTCGTGAGCTCCCAAGTTGTGCCATTCTGGTCGGCAATGTAATAGCCTGCCGAGGTGCCGCTCTTTTTCAGGCAGCCTTTCACGTTCACGAGCAAAGGATTAGTCACGGTCCTTTGCTGGTCGGTCTGATTGTGCTGCGCGCTGTCTTGCCCGAACAGCAGCACCGAGCACATACTCAGCAAAACCAGACCAGTCCAGACTGACTCATGTCCGACTCGAGGTGACCACATGACTGCTACTCCTCTGAACCAATGATAGAGCACGCGGATCGGCTTGTTTTTCCTCGCAGTTGGGTTCGGCTTGCCCTGCTTAGCCGCCCAGCTGTGCTTTTCGGTTCTCCGTTTGACCCCCAATTCACCCGGCTGTTAAACTTAATTTTTCCCACCTTGTGGCATAGCAGCTCCAGATAAGGACCATTCGTGCGCAGTTACACTCGACATCAGCTTAAGCAGGACTCATTCCGGACATCGACCACCGAAACCATTTCCTGGGCGGTGGAGAACCGCTCCACGGTCACCGCCGCCGTGGTGGCCGTGGTGGTAATTTTTGCCATCGTCATCGGCGGTTGGGCCTACATCAATTATCGCGACCAACAGGCCAGCAGCGAACTGGCGGGAGCGATTCAGAAGTTCAACGCTCCCATTCGTCCCGCCGGCACGCCCGCCACGCCAGACATGATGAGCTTCGGCTCCTCCGAGGAACGCGCCAAGGCCGCCAATGCCGATTTCACCCGCATTGCCGACAAGTACACCTTCACCCAGTCCGCACGTGTGGCCCGTTACTTCGCAGGCATAACGCTGCACGAGATGGGCGACAATGCTGGCGCCGAGAAGGACCTGAAAGAGGTTGCCGACGGGCGTTACAAAGAGATTGGCAGCCTGGCAAAGTTGGCCCTGGCTTCCATCTATCACGACACCAACCGCGATCCCCAGGCCATCGAAATCTATAAGCAGCTCGCCGATCATCCGACAACTTCCGTGGGCAAGAGTACGGCGCAATTTCTGTTGGCGTCGCTGTATGAGGAAAAGCATCAACCCGATCAGGCGCGCGCGCTGTATCAGCAGATGGCGAAGGAGAACCCTTCCAGCCCGGCCGCCCAACTGGCTGGCCAGCGGTTACAGGCCCTTAAGTAGCCACCGCCTCGGTTGGCAAATCTGAAGTCTGACCCTCGCGGCTAGTATCCCAGCTTAACCGCGTAAAATGGCTGTAGGCAACGGAGGCTTCCATGTCTGAAGTCGCGTATACGTCCAACGTACGCATTGAGCGCATCAAGGGCCCGTTACGGCGCGCCTATCTGCCCGGAGAATCGCAGCCCGTGATGTTCAGCGTCCACGGTGGTATCGCCAAACATTACGGTATCGACGAGAGCCGCCTTCCCGAATCGCACGCCGCTACCATCGACTACGTTGTTGCCGCCCTCGGCGGTTGAATGATCGGCACCTTTGCCGGCGCGCTGGATGCGCGCAAAATCGATGCCAAGGATGGCCGCCTCAGTTGCGAAGTTCGCGGTGAAGTTGAGGACGAGGGCGGCGTGCTGATCATCAGGCGGGTGCATGTCACCCACAAACTGCGGGCAGACGATCCGGCGGCCGTGCGTGACGCTGTGGAGCGCGTGCACGGTGTGTATGCGCAAAAGTGCCCGGTGTATCGCTCGCTGATTCCCGCGTTTCCCATCACGTCCAGCGTGGAGATTGTGGCCCAGTAATCGGAAACGCGCTAAGCGCGAGCCCTGCGGCCTGCGTTGGGCATCTGATAACCTATTGGGATACTCAGTCGATATTGATGAGGGCGCCCGCAGCTGCCTTTTCTATGACTCTGCCAGCTCGTATTGTTGTCACCGTTTTTTTGATTGGCGCCCCTTGGTTTGCCGGCTCCACTCAACAGACAGCGCCAGCGACCACAACCCCGGCCACCACCCAAAGCGGAACTCCGGAACAACCTCCAGCGACAACGGGCGCGGGACAAGCTGCTAATTCTTCCCAACCGCAGGCCAATTCTCCGTCAACGTCGCAGCAGGTTCCAGCCGCCCAGGGAGCAGGCGAATCCACTGGCCCGAAACAGACGGATAAGCAATTGGCAGGGAGCATTGCCGGAACAGTAGTTGATCAGGCCGGAGCCTTGGCGGTTGGCGCTCATGTGGAACTTGCGCATGGAGACCAGTACCCAAAACAAGAGGTACTCTCCGGCGATAACGGGGAATTCTCCTTTGCCGATGTCGTTCCGGGACCGTTCCAACTCACAATTGCGGCGCCAGGATTCCAGACCAAAGTCGTCTCTGGGGTCTTGAATCCGGGACAAGCTCACATTGTGCCGAAGATCGTGCTGACGGTTGCGGCCGCCACTACGGAAGTGCGGGTCGGGCTTACGGAAGCCGAAATAGCGGAGGTACAGGTTAAGGAGCAAGAGAAGCAACGGGTGCTCGGCATCATTCCAAATTTCTATGTCAACTATTTCCCCGATGCCGCCCCTCTCGCTCCAAAGCAAAAGTTCATCCTTGCCTGGAAGTCGGTTACGGATCCCGTTACCATCGTGGGCGTGGCCGCCTTTGCGGGAATTGACCAGGCGGCAGATCGATGGGGTGGGTACGGGCAAGGTGCGGCAGGCTATGCGAGACGTTTCGGCGCAACTTACGGCGACGTTTTCATAGGTACGTTTATCGATAGCGCTGTGCTGACATCTTTGCTGAAACAGGATCCACGCTATTTTTATAGAGGACCCGGCACGAAACGACGGATTTGGTACGCGATCGGCAATGCCGTGATTACCAAGGGCGACAATAAGCGCTATCAGCCCAACTATTCTGCAATTATCGGGTCTTTCGCAACCAGCGGAATCACCTATTCTTACTATCCGGCAAACGATCGCAGTGCGGGGCTGCTGGTTGAAAATGCGATGATCAGGATTGCTACAGGTAGCCTTGCCGGTATCTTCCAGGAATATGTCCTGCGCAGGTTCACCTCGCACGCTTCACCTAACCCGCCCACCAAGCCCTAAGAGCACAACCAAGCCCTATAAGGGTCCGATATCCGAAAGTCACGCGAAAAAGCAGCATTCCATTCCACGCAATAGAGCAGTCAAATGCCGGGCGGCTAGAATCTGGCGAATTGACACTAGAGGAGATTTCTTGCGCTTGATTCTACAGTCCGTATTTATTCTGTCGACGGCTTGCGCCTTTGCGCAACACAGTAACTCTGCTCCGACGTCGGCAACACCGCCTGACGCCACACAGTCCACCTCCGGTGACTCTCACAGCCAAGTTGGAACGATCATGCGCTTCCCACCCGGTGCCGGTGATCTGGTAGGCTAGAAGAAAATGTGCCGGTGCCGATGAGGGCATCCGTTAGATGTCTTTGTTAGCTCGTATTTCTGCTGCCGTTGTGCTCATCGGCACCAGTTGGCTTGCAGGCCCTGCACAGCAGACAGCTCCAGCCACCACCATACGTGCTGCCACGCAGAACGGAACTCCTCAGCAGCCTCCAGTCACAGCCGGTGCGGAGCAAGATCCGTATTCCTCCAAGCAACATGGCAATCCACCGGCCACGTCTCAGCAGTCCCCGACCGTCCAGGGAGGACAAACTAGCACACCGAGTGCTCCGGGAACAGGAGCGTCCGCCGGCGCGCCGCAGCCAGCTCCGCAATCGTCAGGCAGCGTCAGCGGAACCATAACGGTTCAAACAGGGGCCGTCGCCGTCGACGCGCAAGTGCAACTTACGCGTGAAGACCAATCCCCGAAACAAGAGACAGTGTCGGATGACAACGGGCAATTCTCCTTTTCTAATCTCGCTCCTGGGCCTTTTGAGATCACAATTACGTCGCCAGGTTTCACCACCCAGTCGTTCTCGGGAGTACTAAGCGCGGGACAGGCTTACATTGTGCCCGGGATCATGCTGCCTGTTGCGACCTCGGTGACGGACGTGCAGGTCGAACTCAACCAGGTCGAAGTGGCAGAGATTCAGATCAAAGAACAGGAAAAGCAACGTGTGCTTGGCTTCATTCCAAATTTCTATGTTACCTATGCCCGTGATCCAGCTCCCCTCGTGCCGCGGCAAAAGTTTCAGCTTGCATTCAGGTCAGTCATAGATCCCTTCACCTTCGTGGCAGTTGGCGTTCTTGCGGGAATTCAGCAAGGGACAAATGATTTCGGTGAATACGGGCAAGGCGCACAAGGTTATGCCAAACGCTATGGCGCCGGCTATGCTGACGTTCTTGCGGGTACCTTCATCGGAAGCGCCATACTGCCGTCTCTCCTGAAACAAGATCCCCGATATTTTTACAAAGGAACCGGTAATGTTCGGTCGCGGATTTTGTACGCGCTCGGCAATGCCGTGATTGCCAAGGGCGACAATAAGCGTTGGCAACCGAATTACTCTGGGATTCTGGGGAGCTTCGCAACCGGCGGAATTTCCTATCTTTACTATCCGGCGAGCGATCGCAGTGCGGAATTGCTGGTTCAAAACGCCCTGATCAGGATTGCTGAAAGTGCCGTCGCCGGTGTCTTCCAGGAATTTGTCGTCCGGAAATTGACGCCGCACCTCCAGGCGGCACGGCCCGACAGTCAGACTGGTAAGAACAGCCCTCAGCCTTAGATGGCGAGCGAAAACCTGGCTGGCGATGCAGTACGTGCGCGGCAATGTCGGGCCATAACTCCAGGCCGAACTCGATCCCAAAGACTACAACCATTCCTCAGAGCATTACGGTCTGCTGGTGGCGTACTATCGCGCCAACGGCTTGGTGCCACCTGCCTCGCGGAAGTAAAGTGTAAAGATGGGAAGAACCCGGTTTTTGGAGTCTTCGCAATTGGAGACAAAAATCCCCGTCCCACTTCTGGGGACGGGGTAAGGTGTTTGCTACGAGGGTTGAGCGTTATCGCGGGGTGGCGACGAATCCGCTGTTTATCGGAGCCGTGCCGTAGAACCCGACAAGATCGCCCGCGTCATTGATACCATTGACGACCGTCGTGCCTACACCGTTAGGATCGTCAACCGTGACGAAACCGCCAGTGCTGGTCCACACGAAACCGTGGGTATTGCCACCCGCATCCATGAAGTCGCCCACCACCTGTCCGCGGTTGTTCAGGCCAAGGGCCTGGGTGAAGGTGCTACCAGGGGCATCGAGCGTCACCAACAGCCCGAAGTTCAGCAGGAAACCATGGTTTACTCCGCCGGCATCGATGTAGAAGCCCGAAATCTGCTGCGAGTTGTTGACGCCGGTGGCCTGCGCGCCTCCCACGGCTGCCGGAATGGTGATTACCTGAAAAACGCCTCCCCCCAATTCGTTGTAAACATAGGGGAAGTCGGGGGTGGTGTTGTCGGGGCTCAGGCTGTAGTAACCTGCCGCCTGGCCCATATCGTTCTGGCCGAGCAGCTGGTTGAACGCCGTGCCAGGGTAATCGACATTGAAGAACTTACCGCCGACGCTCCCGCCCTTGACGTTATAAAAACCATGGGTAACGCCATTGTTGTCGACGTAAAAGCCATCGGTATAGCCGTTATTGTTGATGCCGATGACTTGGGTCATCATCGAGTTCGGGTAGTTCTCGGTGGTGAAGGTGGAGGGCAGTCGGAGAGTGAATCCCGAGTTCTGGTTAAAGTTGTGGTAGCCGGCGATCAGCAGGCTGTTGTTAATGCCCAACAGCTGGGTGAAGGTGTCGCCAGGGTAGTTGACGGTCTGGAAGGTGTACGACTGCGCCCACATCGAGGTGGAGAGCAGCAGGGCCAAGCTCAGGGTGAAGGCAAAGCGTTTCATGGTGTTTCTCCTCTTTAAGAATGTTCGCGGCGGCGGCCGGAAACTGATTTACTGCCGATGTGCCCCGGTTGGAAGCTTGATCAACTTTTGCTAGCTTCCGGCCTGAAGGCCAACCACCGGCTACGAGTGCAAAGTAGCAATCCAGCCGGTTGGAAGTCCTAAAGATGGAGTTAAAAACAGGTAAGGAATTTGTTGGGAAAATATTGGGACAAAAATAAACAACTAACCTATTGAGGAATAGTAGTTTAGGGCATCCGTCGATCTTGCTTAAGAGCTCGAGAAGGCGCAAGCGGATGCTCGCGCCTTCACTTTTACGGAATACATTTTCTGTGAGACCCGTTCCTCGCGGTAACTGACTACTTAGGATTCGGCATGCTTGAGCTGGCAGGGCAATACGTCACCACATATCCGCGGCTTGCACTAACGGGACACGCCACCTGCTTGTCGTCGGTTGGGTGCTGGTAGGCATCCTTGCAGCTCGCCTCTGTGCACTTTCCACCTTTTACCTGTGTCCCTCTGGTGGTGAAAGAACAATTGAGGTTCGTTGTCCACTCGATGGGAACGTTATAAAAGATGACCGCCGCTTTATCGACACAGTCGTCGGGTCCGCCGGTTGGGCAGAGATTGGGAGGCGAATGCGGTCCCGAACCGTAATTCGTGCTCAGGTTAACGAAATCATTGGTAGGCGTGCCTTTGGGAGTGAACTCAAAGTGCGTGCCGAAGGTGCCATCTTGCACCATTCCAGCGCCGCAACAATTATGTTGCAGCGCGCAGATCCCGCGGCCGCTGAGGCTGGGATTGCAATAAGCCGCGTATTTCGCGTCGTTTCCTTCCCACATCCAGCCCTCGCGCTGCTTCGTCCCGGGAGGTCCACCCAGATCAGTCCAGTCATCGCAATTTGGGCACTCATTGTCAGTCAGGCTTGGATAGGCGATGATCCGGTTCTGTCCGCCCTGGTTAAAAGATGAAATCGCCATCGATTTTTGGCCGCCGGCCGGCAAGGTGCCAAGCTGTGGGCCAGTTGAGTTAAAAGTCAGGCTATATTTGCAGGAATTCACAAACTTTACCTGTCCTGCGTCCTGGCCGACGCCGACCGACGGAAGGCAAATGACCACCAGGCCCACTATCCAAAACATGCTTGCAATTTTTCGTGCTTCAACACGATTCGCAAAACCAGGAAGTGCTTTGCTCATGATGTCCTCTCTCTGTGCAGTGAACTGGCGGTCTCTTCAACGGTTAATATCGCCGGGGCGAAACTTTATCACATCATCACATCGGGAGCGCACTGCGCTGCTGACTGTAGTTTGCTTCTCACATTACCGCAAGATTCTGCGACTTTGTGATTGCTGGTCCCCGCTAACCAATTGAATCTATTGCCAAAATCTTGGAACGAGAATTGCTGCTACGGCTGTGAGGACTCCTATAAATGGGAGTCCCAACTCAGCCCCGGAGGAAATATGCGACAAAAAGCCCTGCTGGCCGTGGTTGCTCTCGTAGCACTTCTTGTTTTAGGAGCACCGGCCTTCGCTAGCCCCAATCTTCTCACCAACGGCAGCTTTCAGAACGGCGATTTCAGTGGCTGGACTGAAGGCGGCAATTTCGAAGACACGGAAGTCGTCACCGGCCCATTTTACGTCTATCCGGGCGGCCAGGACGCCGATGGTTTCTACGCCGTCTTAGGCCCGGTTGGCAGTGATGGAACACTCAGCCAGACCTTCAGCGACACAGTCGGCGCCCACTACACCTTCAGCTTCTGGTTCGCCTCAGTTGGGGACAATCCCAGCGATTTCACCGCTAGTTGGGATAGCACCAATGTACTGGGTCCTCTCAGCAACCCCAATACGGGAGTCAATTGGACGGAGTTTTCGTTCACGGAAGTCGGAACCGGAAGTGACACCATCACGTTCAGCTTCCGAGACGATCCGGCGTACATGGCCCTTGACAACGTTTCGGTCTCGCAGAGCACCGGTACGACCCCCGAGCCGAGCAGTCTGTTGCTGCTGGGCAGCGGCCTGCTCACCGTGGGCGGAGTGATTCGCCGGAAGCTACAGGCAAATCGCTAGACTCTACTTTTTTCGCACCAAAATCGTCTAACTGCTTCTTTGCGTGTGAGGCACCCGTTTGGGTGCCTCCTTTTTTGGTGAGGATTACCGCCTGGTGGCCCAAGTTCAGGCTCAAAGGCTGTCACTCATTTGAGCACGGGAATGAAATACCGCGGGAGGTCAATGGACTCGGCTTGGTCCAATTTCGCAGGGGGTATTATTTTTCGCCGCAGTGGATAATTTAGGAAACCACATTTTCATCTGCTCCGCTGTCAGCCGCAGCTCTTAGGTGCCGGAAAGAGGGATCATTACGCACCTATGCGTTCTGCTCCGGGCTGTGGTTGAAGGCGGGAAGGCTGTTCTCCTAGGTGTTCCAGGACCAGCCGTCGAGGCTGCAATACTTATTGCGCAGGTAATTTCCTTGCAACCAATCGCCCCTAGATACCAAACGGCCTCAAGCCCCAAAATGGGCGCTTGAAGCCGCCAGTATTGAGCTCGCTTTGATCACAGTTTCAGCCCGGTTCGACTGGTGAGATTAAAGCTCGCCTATAAACACCTGCATCGAAGCTGCGTTGCGTGCTAAGGTATCGCGACACAACCGCCTTCAGCCATTGATGAAGGCGTCTGATTATGCCTGTTTCTTCTGCTGGTCTTTGTTGAACTGGTCGCGGTCTGACTGCGGATTCTTCTGTTCACCAGTGTGCTGCTGCCCGCCCTGCTGCTGATTCGGGTTCTGCTGGCCGGGGTTGTTCTTCTTCCAATCATCCTGCTGCTGCGTTCCTTGATTCTGCTTGCCGCTCTGCTGATCTGACATCGTTCCTCCTTGGTGTTGGGCTTACTTTTCACTTTGATGGACTCGCTGCAACGCAGGATGTCTTGCTATGGTAATTCCACACTTGTTTTTCTGCTGTGAGCGAGGCAACCTCTTTTGCATTTCCTTGATTCTTTCCACCCGCCCGCCGGGACCCATAGCAGCTACAATGAGGTATGCACAACTATCGTCTGGTAAGAGATCGCTCGGCTGTACAGGTCTATGTGGACGGAATACCTAAGGTAACGGTTGACGCGAATCAAAGAAATGAATTGCGCAACTACATGGTTTCAACCGGCCTTACGCCCGACGAGGTCAACCAAAAAGTACACGAACTCTATATCACCAACAGCACGGAGTTCACGACCAGCCGCTGACCTTGGTTCAGCCAAACGCCTGCGTTCGACCGTAAGAACCTTAGAACAAGTCGCATCAACAGCATTGATGCCGCTACCGGGCGCGCAGAGCGTTCTTCATCCGCTGAACAAGAACCGCGTCAGTCGCCTCGTAGGTTGATTCCGATGGGCTGGAAGGATCTCCAAACCTGATCTGCGAATTCGACCGCGTCGAGGTCTCCGGCCGCTCCGAAAACGCGGTCATATGCACCTGTGTACATCCTGTTGCGGCGACCAGGTCGCGCACATTATCGAGCCCGATACCGGCGCCTGGCAGTACCTCGATCCTTTCGGCTGCGCGCTCGATCAGCTGCCGAATGAGCGCACTGCCTTCTGGTGCGCTGACGCGCTGACCGCTGGTAAGTACTCGCGTGATACCCGAATCAATTAATTCTTCCAGCGCACGGAAGGGATCGGGAGTTACGTCGAAGGCGCGATGAAAGACCGCCTGCTGCGGTCCAATGCGGCGACGGACCATGCCGCAGCGCCGAGTATCAACAGTGCCATCGGCGTTAAGAACGCCAAAGACAATTCCGTCAGCCCCGTGTTGCAGCAGCAGATCGGCATCGCGCTCCATCACCGCGAATTCCACCGCCGAATAGCAGAAGCCCGCCGGACGCGGACGGTCCATCGCCATCACGGGAATATTCAGACTCTGTTTGGCCTCGATGAGCGAGCCCGCGGACGGCGTCAGTCCGCCGAGGAACAATGCCGAGCACAACTCCACGCGGTCCGCGCCTCCGCGTTCGGCTTGCACGGCATCTTCGGTTGAACCGCAACAAATTTCCAGCAAGATGTCAGACATGAACAGTAGTCCCAGCCGAAAGTCTTCGGCTGGGATTCTACCGATTGAGAGTCTTGACTGCTAGCTCAAGCGATTTTGATAACGGTGATGTTGCGTCTGGCGGTAGTGCTCCAACTGACCCGCTGCCCAGCGAAAATCCTGCTGTGCCAGATTTTCAGAAAGGTTTAAGCTCTTGCTAGTTGGCTCCTCGCCACGCTGCGGAGGCGACCGTGACTACGTCCACCAGCTTTGACCTCTATCTCGAACCCTGGCTGACGGCGCGCGTGCCACGCATGTCTGATTATTCCCGACAGCTCGCCGAATTTCATGACTGGGTCCGCACGGAGGTGGACGCGCAAGCAAACTATACCGACCGCTACGCCCCTCCGGCGTTGGAGACCTATGACCGCGAGGGCAAAGTTGTAAACCGGGTCGTAGTTAACCGTTGGTACGACGAGCAACATCGGGAACTCTACCGTCGCGGCATCATCGGTTTGCCCTATGCGGAAAAGGCCCCTCACCTATTGACCTTTACTATGGGCTATCTGTTATCGCAAGCGGACATCAGCTTGCATTGTCCCGTCACCCTCACCGGGGCGGTGGCCTACGTGCTCGGCTCGCACGCCCAGGATGCCGTGCGGCAGCAATTTCTTTACGATGTAGTCCGCATGGACGGTCTAGCCAAGACCGGTGGCACATGGGCGACCGAACAACACGGCGGCAGCGACGTGGGAGCGACCACGACGACAGCAGTCCCCAATGGCGACCGCTTTGCCCTGCATGGACTGAAGTGGTTTACCAGCAATGCCAACAGCGGTCTTGCGTTAGCAACGGCGCGGCCGGAGGGCGCCGCCAGCGGGACCGCCGGACTTGGCCTCTATCTTGTGCCGAGTCATTTGGAAAACGGTCGTGCCCAACCACTATCGCATTCGTCGCTTGAAAGACAAACTCGGCACCAAGGGACTTCCGACCGGGGAGATCGATCTGCTGGGCGCTGAAGCTGTCGAAGTGGCTGCGCCGCCCGATGGTTTTCGGCTGATGATGGAGGCACTGGAGTATAGCCGTGTTCACAACGCCGTCGGGTCCGCGGGAGTGCAACGCAGGGCACTGTGCGAAGCGCTTGCCTGGGCAAAATCGCGGCACGCTTTCGGTCACGTGCTGGTCGATTACCCCATGGTGCAAGATGAACTGCTGCGCATGCGGGTGCAGTTCGAGGCGGGTGGGCTGCTCGCCTTCGAGGCGGCCATCGCGTTCGACGGGGCGCAGCAAAACCCTGAACGGCATGCCTGGTTGCGCATAGTCACCGCACTAGCGAAATACTTGACGGCAGAGTATGCCATCACCTCGGCGCGGGCTGCGCTGGAGTTGATCGGAGGCAACGGCTATACGAGCGACTATCCAGTAGCGCGACTCCTCCGCGATGCTCAGGTGCTGACGGTGTGGGAAGGCCCGGCCAACATTCAGGCGCTGGAGTTGCTGCGCTTGCTGACTCCTCGCTATCGAGGCTGGGATCAATATCAGTCGCGAATGCAAACTATCTTGGACGGGCTTCCGCAGACGGAAGACAAACTAAGCAAGGCTTTGCGAGCCAGACTTGATGGCGACTGCGATGCAGTTGCGGTTGCAATGCGCGACGAGCAGAGCGGACAACGCTACGCCAGAAAACTATTGCACCGCTTGAGTCAGAGTCTTGCATTTGCTCTTTTGTGCGAAGCGGCCAGGGACGCACAACGGACCGGCAATTCCGTGCAGGCGCACAGCGCCTGGCGCTACTTTGAGGAGATTGAGCCGCCGGCCATCGGAAATGAAGACGGCCAAGCAGCGCTGTGCTGTCCTGGAAATGCTGGAGGAAGAGGCACTACAAATCACCGACCGGACATAACTTCTTAATCGTTCGCAACAGGAACTGGATACTGCCGCTGCCGGGCGGCTGCAATTTCGTCCCACCGTACCCAACCGATGTACAGAACGACCAGAATATTGATACCCAAGATGATCCAGTGAAGCTCGTTGGGATGACGAATCAGTTTGTAAACTTCAAAAGGAAGGTAAATGCAGCCAGAGATGATGGCCAGCCATTCCGCCCATACGCGCTGCTTCCATAACCCGTAACCTTCCAGGAATCGCAAGATAGCGTAAGCGATGGCGATTCCGGCAATCATCGCAATGCTGGTGGTGGAGATCTTGTCGGCGGCCCTCAGAAACTGCTCCGACAACCGGTGATTGTAGGGATTGATGTGAAAGAAGAAGAGAACATGTTCCGCGGCATCCTCAAAGTCCACATCGCGACGGATCAAGTGAATAAAGACATAGGCTGCCAGCAGCGCCAGGCCCCCCTTGAGCGCCTCCACAATCGCAACCGTGCGCAGTCCTGCCCGATGACTGTGGTGTGGGACGATCTTGCCCTCGGACGCTTTTATCACATTGCTCATTGGCTACAAGGATGCGATTGCGACGCAGTATACAGCGTACCTTACCAAATTTCGTTGCTGGAGGCGGCGATCCTTAATTGTCCTCCATCCTGGGTTCGAAGCCCAGAGCTTCGAGTTGGTTTCTCTTGCGGGCGACGATTTGATTCCGGTGCGCTCAAGAAGGAACAAAAAAATTATGTCCGGCGGAGTTCGCCTAATTGCGCAGCCTCTAACATCTCAGCAGCGGTGATGAACTTGTGACGGCAACGCTCGCCGCTGGCGCGAGCTAATTCCGCTGCATCAATCCTACGCCACGCGGCATGGTCCACCCAGCAAACTTGCCGTTGTTCGAGCAGTTGCCGGACTCCTGCTCGTCCCAGTCGCCCACCATCCGGTGCTTCTTGCGCAATCTTCTGGGCCACTTGCTGAGCTTCCGCGCGATTGGTTGGAATTGTTCCCGAAGGGCCCCGTTTTGCCCATCCAACAACATAGAGCCGGTCTTTGATTTTTCCTTCCTCGTTGGCGAAAAATTCCGTTAGCGGGACTGGCTGTGCAGCAAGGCCGACGTCTCGTATCCGATGCAGGTGACGGCAAGCTGCGCGGGAATTTCGCGAAGCATTCTGTCGGCAGAACGGAACTGCACGGCGCGCAGACTGCCATCTCCAAGAAAAGCCGTGGGGGCTAGGTTGAAGTGAAAATTAATCGTGACCGGTACACTGTCCGATGGGTTCGCAGCGAAACTCCGTAATGTTTCGACGATTGCGCCATCACCGGACAGGCCAGCCGGATCCTCCACGGTTGGAACCGCGCGCTGCAAGGTACCGAGTTCAGCCAGTTCATGCTGCGTGAACTTCGCGTTGGCAGCACCGCGCCGGCCGACGATATGGATGGTTTCGATCGGTTGCGCCTCCAGCCATGCCATCACCTCAGGTGAGAGATCAGAGCCCGCTAACTCTACCGAGTTTTTGGCAAGAACACGGGCCACATCAATCGCCACATTGCCGTTGCCGATGACTACCGCCGACCGCACCCCGTCGATCGCCGGCGGCTGATGCTCCGGATGGCTGTTGTACCATCCGACAAACGCCCCCGAGCCGACGACGCCAGCTATATCTTCGCCCGGAATGTTGAGACGTCGATCGCGCGCGGCCCCGGTTGCCAGCGCCACGGCATCGTACAACGACATCAACTCATCGAGCCGGATGTCACGCCCAACTTCGACATTGCCGAAGAAGCTGACGCGGTCACGAGAGAGCACGCGATCGAGCACACGCACCACCGCCTTTGTGCCTTGATGGTCCGGAGCAACTCCATACCGGACGAGTCCGAACGGCACGGGCAGCCGTTCAAAGATGTCGATGGAGGCGTCCGGAATCAGGCGAAGCAGGCTATCCGCCAGGTAACAACCCGCCGGACCGCTACCGATAATGGCGATGTGTTTCATGAATGCGGCTTTTCGCTCTTCGCTTTTCGGCGACCACGAAGTTCATCACGGTCCCGGCCATGAAAGCTTGTGCCATCCAGGTGCAAAACTGGAACCTTCAAATCAACCCTTGGCATCGCCGTGGTGAGCTGGTTTCGCGAAGAGCGAAAGGCGAACCGCGTTTGTTCAGTGCAAGCGCACGTACTCGTAGTCCACCGGATTGTTGTTGATGCCGCGATCCGGGGGCGCAATCCACGCTGCCATCTTGCCTTGCTCGTGTACCCCATGCATCAGGCTGAGGATATAAGTGCGGTCACTTTCGCTCGGTAGCCAATCGCCAATTTGCGCGTTGAACTGTTCCGCGCTAATCGGTCGTCCAGTTAGATCGGTGGGAACAGCGGCCCAGCTTCCGATACTGCGCCGAAAACGCGTGCTGGGCAGCGACAATCGAAACGAATAGCCGGCTTTTTCGATGAGCCGGTTCCAGCGCTTTACCCCCAGCTCACAGTCGCGGACATAAGAACCGCGCGTGACTTCGTTCATGGCGTTGCGCATCGGAATCTGCTCCGTCTTGCTACTACCGTTCCCGTCCGGCAACTCCAGCGTGAAGGTCTGTTCGGCGGCGACGTGATCTTCGTATTGCGCCTCGTCCGGCCGACCCTTCAAGCCGTTGGCGAAATAAGATGCCGCATTCGAGGACGTCTCCGAACCGAACAGGTCAAGCGACGAACTGAACCAGAAGTTCAGATACTTCTGTACAGTCGGCAGATCGATTGCGCCCGCTTTGCGGACAGCGACCGGATCTTCAGTGCCCAACTCTTTCATTACTTCCAAGGTTCGCCTTACCACGCGGTTGATACCGGTATCGCCAACGAACATGTGGTGCGCTTCTTCCGTCAGCATGAACGAGCAGGTGCGCGCCAGTGGATCGAAGCTCGACTCGGCCAGCGACTTCAACTGGAACTTGCCATCGCGATCGGTGAAATAGGTGAACATGAAGAAGCTGAGCCAGTCGCTGATCGGCTCGTTGAAGGTGCCGAGAATGCGCGGCTTGTTGGCGTCTCCGGAGTGCCGTTCGAGCAACTCTTCCGCTTCTTCGCGGCCGTCGCGCCCAAAGTAGGCGTGCAGCAGGTACACCATCGCCCACAGATGGCGGCCTTCCTCGACGTTCACCTGAAATAGATTGCGCAAGTCGTAAAGTGAGGGCGCGGTGTGTCCGAGCATGCGCTGTTGCTCGACCGACGCCGGCTCGGTATCGCCCTGCGTGACGATCAGTCGGCGCAGTATGGCGCGAAATTCGCCGGGAATCTGCTGCCAGACTTCCTGCCCATAGCTGTCGCCGAAGCCAATCTTGCGATCAGGATCGCGGTCGGCGAGAAAGATTCCCCAGCGATAATCCGGCATCTGCACGAATCCATAGGTGGCCCATCCCTTCGCGTCCACCGAGGTTGCGGTGCGAAGGTAAACGTCGGCTACTTGAAAATCGCGCGGACCGAGGTCTTGCCACCACTTCAAAAATTCCGGCTGCCAATGTTCCAGGGCGCGCTGCAGCGTGCGATTAGAGCCGAGGTCTACGTTGTTCGGAATACGATCAGAATAATTGATTGCCATTAGATACTCCTAAAATTCCGCCGCCCTCATCTACACTCTCTCCCAATTGAAGCGCGCCTTCGATCCCGTTCCGAACAGCTTGAGCGCGCCATGCTCGCCGGTCGAGTTCGGCCGGATGAATACCCAGTTCTGCCACGCCGAGAGGCGGGCGAACACCTTCGTCTCGATGGTTTCGGCACCCGGAAAGCGAAGGTTGGCTTCCATGCCGGTGAGCGCATCAGGCGAGAGCGCCGCGCGCTCTTCGATGGCAATTCGGACTTCGTCTTCCCAATCGAGATCGTCCGGCGCTATGGTGATCAGGCCAAGTTGAAGTGCCTCTTTGGGTCCAAGCAGCTTGCCCTTGGCTTCCACGGCCCCAGCCATGGATCGTGCATTGCCACTAAATCGAGTTTCGAGGCGGCCACGATCATTGACGGCGGGCAGCAAGACCAAAATTCATTTCGTCCACCGCGATCTTGGGCGAGTCGCCTTCTTCTTCCGGAAGCGCCAGCATGTAACTGCGATCGGCGGCCAGCGCCAGTTCGAAGAGCACGCCAGCGAAACACGATCCTGGCTCGATGATGGCGTACATGCTGCGTGAAGAAACGTCGAGCCGCGCGAACGTCCGGCGCAGCATGCCGATGGTTTCGCGCACCAGCCAATCGTTGCGATGCTCCAGCATTACCGCGTCGGAAGCGAGCACGGCTTCAGCACTGCCGGATGTCTTGAGCAGGAGAAGTCCAAGCTCCGCCTCGTTGACTCGCAGCATGAGAATGGCGTCGTCGAGTTCGCGCGCCATCGCCAGCGGCCACCACTGGTCGCCTTCGGCGTGAATCGCATCCGGTTCAACGGGCTGCAGTCCTTCGGGTGCGCGCACTGTCAGCGTCGCAGTTCGCGCCGAGCGATCGAACGTGACGTCAACGTGCTTATAGTGGTAGCCGTTGTCGTCAATCTGTGCGCTGCAGCGGAGTCAGCTTGATGCCCTTTGCATCGGCGGGACGCGTTGAGTCGCCTACCAAGCCTGAGGCCTGAGTCGCGCACCAGTTCGGGGAATTTTCCCGGCACCGCAATGTCATCCACCAGACCCCACTCTTTCGCTCGCTCACCCTTAACGCCGTCAGGATTAGTGCAGAACATGTCGGCCAGATCGCGACGCACTTTGCGCTTGTCCACCACGCGCGTCAGGCCGCCAGTGCCGGGCAGCACGCCAAGCAGCGGAACTTCGGGCAAGCTCACGGCACTGGAACGATCATCGACCAGAAGAATCTCGTCGCATGCCAAGCGCGAGTTCGTAGCCGCCACCGGCGGTCGTGCCGTTGAGCGCAGCGAGAAACTTCAGGCCGTCATGACGGCTGGAGTCTTCCATGCCATTGCGGGTCTCATTGGTGAATTTGCAGAAGTTCACCTTCCACGCATGAGTCGATGTGCCCAGCATGTAGATGTTGGCCCCGGCGCAGAACATGCGCTCGCGCGCGCTGGTCAGCACTACGCACGCCACCTCGGGATGCTCGAAGCGGATGCGTTGCAGGATGTCGTGCAGCTCAATGTCAACGCCGAGGTCGTAGGAGTTGAGCTTGAGCTTGTAGCCGGGCCTCAGCCCGCAATCTTCGTTGACGTCCATGGCCAGCGTCGCTACGCGGCCATCGATCGAGAGCCGCCAATGGCGATGCTCTCCCGGAGCCACGTCAAACGTGACCAATTCCTTCTCATTTACCGTTGGCATGTCAGGTCGAACTCTCCTCAAAGCAGCGCCGGACTGGCGCATGCGATCCCCCACCTATAGATGCATTATAGTGCACTTCAACGAACGGCGCAGGGGAAATATGGTGCAGGTTCGCGGAATGCGAAGTCAGCTAAAAGAACAGCCCCGGCGAGACGTGGAAACGCAGGCTTAGGCGTCTAATCTGTTCTTTTGTTAGCTCTCGCTTGCCACTGATCACTTCGGAAACGATGCTGCGCGCACCAAAGATGTCTAAGAGGTCTTTCTGCTTGAGAGAGTGCTGCTCCATCAAGAAAGACAAGGCCTGCAGCGGCGTGGCACGCGGCAACCGGTACCGCCTCGCCTCAAAGTCTTCAATCAGCAGCGTCAGCAGATCGGCCAGCTCTTTCTCTTCTCTGCTTAGCGATCGCTTTTGCTCAAGTGCGTAGAGGGCACTGTATAGTGCTCATTCTCAGCTTCCGAGCGGATGACCTTGGGAGGAATTTTTGCCAGAAGCTTGGCATATACGGGGCTAATTGCCAACGCATTCATTGTCTCCATCCTCCCTTGTCGTAATCGGCATGCGACAGCACCCGCCGGATAAAGATTCGTTTGCTGCGGTAGTTGATTTCTACAATCAGACGATATGTATTGCCCTTAATGTTGAACACCGTATGTTTCCCAACCGAGTCCGCCGAGGGAAACGTCTGTTGCACTTCGTCCAACGAGTTCCACTCTGCTTTCTTGGCCACTCGATACCATGTATCCAATGGAGCGGAGAGATCGCCATGCCGCTTTACTGCATCCAGTAGTTTCTTCCGGCTGATAACATGCATTTTATAAGATGTTCGCAATTTGCGAACAGATCAACAAAAATCGTCGGAAAGGAACAGCGCCAAAACTCAGTCATCCTTCGCGCATTGCCTGCTCCAGCATCCCCACACTCTTTTCCACCGAGCATCCGCCAGTGTCGATGGTGGCATCGGCCTTGCGATACAGCGGCTCGCGCACATCAAGAATGCGCCGCAAGTCCGACATCGATTCGCGATTGTCCGCCATCGGACGCATATCGCCCTGAGCGATGACGCGTTGCATGTGTTCTTCCGGCGTGGCCCGCAGCCAGACCGTGAAGCACATGGTGAACAGCCGCTCGAACGTCGCAGGTTCGGAAACCAGGCTGCCGCCGGTGGCCAATACAAATCGCGGATAGCGTTCGATAACCTGGTCCAAAATGCGGCGCTCCAGCCGACGGAAGCCGCTCTGCCCGTAGAGATCGAAAATGACGCTGAGGCTGACGCCGCTCTCCTGCTCGATCAGGCGATCCAACTCGAGAAACGGCGCCTCCAAACGATTCGCAAGCATGGCTCCCAGAGTGGACTTGCCAGCGCCGCGCAGGCCGATCAGCGCGATACGGCCGCGCCGTGCGTACAGGTCAACTCCGCCAAAGTGTTCCACCAGGAGGCGGCGAGCCTCGACCAATTCCGTCGCCGGCAGCCGCCGCAAAAATTCCGTAGTGTGCACCAAGTCCACAGGAGGCTCGGGCCCGTCGAGCACCAGCGCCTGCAGAGGCGTGTCGAGCGCCTGCGCAATCTGTCGTAGCAATAAAATCGAAACGTTGCCTTGTCCAGTCTCCAACTGTGCCAGGTAACGTTCGGAAACTCCCGAGTCGTGGCCGAGGATCTTGCGCGTCATTCCGCGCCGGGCGCGCGTCTCGCGCACTCGCTCTCCCAACAGCCGGAGGTAATCAGACTCAATGCTATCTTCAGCGCTGGTCGAAGTCACAGCGGCGGAACTCTCCGCCGTCTCGTTCTCTTCTACATGCACTATGTCGCGTTTTCGGCTCACTGTAGATGCATTATACTTCCGTAGCCGCACGTATAATAGTGCCTGGGCGGGGAACGCAAGCATGGGACTCGACATCACGATCCTGGTCGGAACCATGACCGGCACAGCCGAGATGGTGGCGCAGGAGGTGCAGCAAGCCCTGGAGACGGCTGGCCATCAGGCGAAGATTCAGGTGATGGACGGCCTCGACGCCAGCGTCTTTCAGAGCGGCGGCACCTTCCTGATTTGCACCTCAACCTATGGGCAGGGCGATGTCCCCGACAACGCACAGGCGCTCTTCAACAGTCTGGAGAGTGAGAAGCCTGATCTCACCGGCGTGACTTACGGAGTGATCGCGCTCGGCGATCGCACCTACAAAGATACGTACTGTCATGGCGGAATTCGCTTTGACAAGCTGCTGACTCAACTCGGCGCCAAACGCGCCGGCGAAATTCTGACGCACGATGCGAGTTCGGGTACGTTGCCTGAGGAGGTAGCGGCCCAGTGGGCCGTGCCTTGGGTCGAGCAGCATTTGGCGTCCTTATCGGAGAAGAGATAAATCGTGGCTACTACACTGGAAAATCGAATTGCCTCGGATACCAAGGTGCTTCAGAGTTACCTCGGCGGGAAATGGCAGGCTGGCGCGGGGGACGGCGTTCCACTGGTTAACCCTTGCGGCGGTACTATGCTCGCCTCGGCGAGTTCAAAAGGTCTCGACCTGAATGCTGCGCTTGGCTACTCCCGCAATGTGGGATGTCCAGAGCTGCGCAAGCTCACCTATGCACAGCGCGCTGAGCTGCTGGGAAAGATTGCCGACCTACTCGCGGCTCGACGCGACGAGTGGTACGAGATTGCCCGCAAGAACTCTGGAAATACCAAGACCGATGCCGCCATCGACGTAGATGGCTCCATTGGTACCCTGAAATATTTCGCCAAGATCGGCACCAAACTTGGCGATGCACGCCTCCTTCGTGATGGCTCGCCAACGCGCCTGGCACGCGACCAGAATTTTCAAGGACTCCATGTGGGGATTCCCCTCGATGGAGTCGCTGTACATATCAACGCTTTCAACTTTCCCGCGTGGGGTTTGTGGGAGAAAGCAGCGGTCAGCCTGCTGGCTGGCGTTCCCGTCCTGAGCAAGCCAGCGACTTCGACCGTATGGCTGGCACAGGAGATGGTGCACGCGGTGGTCGAGGCCGACGTGCTTCCGCCCGGTGCGCTATCCATCCTGTGCGGCTCGCCGAACGATTTGCTCGATCACCTGCATTTGGGGGACGTCGTCGCCTTCACCGGGTCGGCGGACACGGGGGAAGGTATTCGTCAGCATCCGCGCGTTCGCCAGCAGGGCGTGCGCGTGAACATCGAAGCGGACAGTTTGAACGCCGCGCTGCTTGGTCCGGACGCGACGCCCGGCTCGGCATCATTTGACTTCTTCGTCCGCGAAGTTGTGCGCGAGATGACCTCAAAGACGGGTCAGAAGTGTACGGCGATTCGGCGTGTTCTGGTTCCTGCTGAACACGCGGGCGCGGCAGCCGATGCCATCGCGGCGGCGCTGGCAAAGATCGTGGTGGGCGATCCGGCGAATGCATCGGTCCACATGGGTCCAGTGGTGAACATGGCGCAGCGCAAGTCAGTGGAAGAAGGAATTCGCAAACTAAGCGCCCAGGCGAGGATTGCCTATTCGCCTGAGCCTTTCGCGCTGGTCGATGCCGATGCGGCCAAGGGAGCGTTCGTTCCTCCGACACTGTTAAAGACTAATAACGGGGCGGATGGGGAGCTGGTTCACGAGCTGGAAATCTTCGGGCCGGTGGCGACGGTCGTTCCCTATCGCGACAAAGCAGATGCTTTCGCCGTCGCGCGGCGCGGAGGCGGTTCGCTGGCGGCGTCGGTGTTCAGCGGCGACACGGCATTTCTCGCAGAGGCAGCCGTTGCGCTGGGCACTACCCATGGTCGCCTGTTGTTGGTCGATCCTACGATTGGCGACAGCCACGCGGGACACGGCATCGTTTTGCCGTCACTTATGCATGGCGGACCGGGTCGCGCCGGCAGTGGAGAAGAACTCGGCGGATTGCATGGGCTGTGGTTCTATCACCAGCGGGTTGCGATGCAAGGGTCGGCGACAACGCTGTCCGCGCTCGCGGCAAACGCGGCGGACCCGTCAGCGGAATAGCCTTTGCAAATCTCTCAACAACACGGCGAAGTTCTGGTTGATGGCAAGCGGCTGGAGACGCTATGGATCGGCCCAGCGGATGAGCATCTGCCGACCGTTGTCATGCTGCACGAAGGCTTGGGCTCGGTCGCGTTGTGGAAGGATTTTCCGCAACGGCTCGCCTCGATCACGGGCTGCGGCATACTTGCATACTCGCGCTACGGACACGGTGGCTCCGACAAGCTGCTGGAGAAGCGGTCGGTGCAATTCATGCATCACGAAGGCGAAGTGGTTTTGCCGGAGCTGTTGGATAAATTGGGCATCTCGCGGCCCATCTTGCTTGGTCATAGCGATGGCGGATCGATTTCGCTGATCTTCGCCGGGAAGTATCCCGACCGACCGCGCGCGTTGATCCTGGAAGCGCCACATGTTTTTGTTGAGGACCTGAGCGTCGCGAGCATCACAGAGGCGAAAGTAGCGTATCAGACGACCGATCTGCCGCGGAAGCTTGGGCGCTATCACCGTCACGTGGATGCGACGTTCTGGGGCTGGAATGACATCTGGCTCGATCCGCAGTTTCGGTCGTGGAACATCGAAGAGTATTTGCCGGCGATACGATGTCCGATTCTCTGCATTCAGGGCGAAGAGGATGAGTACGGGACGGTCGCCCAAGTAAACGCGATTCAGGCGCGCGTTCCCACCACTCAAATTGTTATGCTGCCAAACTGTAAACACTCGCCGCATCGCGATCAGACGGAAGCGACGCTGGCGAGGATCGCAGAGTTTCTAGCAGAGGTTGTGGGGAGCGAGGACGGAACCGAAGTGATAAGGGACGCTGCTGCGGAACAGGCAGCATCGCCAGAATAAGGGTGGGTCCCCTCGGCTTCGCTCGGGGCAGGCTCCGCGACTGATTGCGCTCGATCCGGATGATGGTACTGCAGAGCTGTTAGCGAACAGCGAAAAGCGTTTTCTTCCGAAAGGGCGACAACATGGCTGACTGGGTCCACACCTTCAAAGGCGCCGTTCTGGCGTCGGAGTACGATTTCGCGAGTCACATGAACTCGCACATGTATGTCTCGCGCTTCGACCAGGCGACTTGGTTCTTACTGCACGCGATCGGGATGACACCGGCTTCGATGAAGCAGAAGAATCTCCGGATGGCGATCGTGCGCCAGAACTATCAATTTCTGGAGGAGTTGCGCGGTGGCGAACTGGTGGAGATCAAGAGCGGCTTTCTGGCGGTCGGCGAAAAATATTTTCGCTTCATCCATCAGATGTACAACGACGAAACCGGCAAAATGGTCGCGACTTGCGATAGCGTTGCCGTGCAAGCCAGCCTGGAGTCGGGTAAGAGCGTGCCCATGACTGCGGAGTTACAGGAAAAAGCCAAACGGCATCTGGTGACGGCGAATGTCCCGCTGGACGGCGAGATTGGGTAGCGTGACAGCCTGCCGCAAAAAGCAGATCTCTCGCGGACTAAAGTCCGCTTGTGATGACAATTAGAAACTGAAATACAGACCTGGCGGTGCACTCTATCGGCGATAACTTCGCCTATCCTAAGTCGCCTTGGCCGGTAGCCATCACTACGGAGGCCCATTCTTCATTTGTAAGCCGCTTGCGCTGCGTGGTCGCCATCGGAATGGGGACATGGATGAATACTCCATGCTGCAGGCCGACGATCATGTCAGTCTTGCCGGCCATGGCGGCATGCACCGCATGGCGCGCGAAAGAATCGCAGAGCACGGAATCGACTGTGGACGCTGGAACGCTGCGAATGTAGTAGCTCGGGTCCAGGTAGCGAATCACCACTGGCAGCCGCTGGGCGGCAAAGTGTTCCTGAATCTTGTGCCGCAGGAAAAGTCCGATGTCCCGATGCAGCAAATTTCCTGAGGCATCACGTTCTTCGGAGGGCGGCATGAGGTGTTGCCCAGCACCTTCTGCAACAACAATAACCGCGTGATGCCGTTCCAGCAGCCGGCGATGCAGCACAGACAATAATCCGCACTCGCCTTCGAGTTTGAACGGCACCTCCGGCACCAGTGCGAAGTTCACTTCCTGGCTGGCCAAGGTTGCACCGGCGGCGATAAACCCTGAGTCGCGGCCCATGACCTTCACAATGCTGATACCGTTCAGCACACAATGGGCTTCCACATGGGCTGAGTCGATTACTTCTTTGGCCTTCTCGATGGCAGTGAAGTAGCCGAACGAACGATTCACGTACTGCACATCATCGTCGATGGTCTTAGGAATTCCGATCACGGAAATCTTGAGCTTGCGACGCTGGATTTCCTCTACCACGCTGTGGGCTCCGCGTTGTGTCCCGTCGCCGCCAACCGTGAAAAGAATGTTGATGCCGCGTCGCTCCAGAAAATCGACGATGATGTCGGCGCTCACCGGCCCGCGTGAAGTGCCCAGCAGCGTGCCTCCGAGCTGGTGAATGTTGTTCACCATCTCAGAATTCAGCCAGATGGGAGGACTGGCAGCTTCGGCGGAGAATCCAGAGAAGCCGTAGCGAACTCCAAGAACCGCCGGTACTCCATAGTGATAGTGCAGTTGGACATAAACCGACCGGATGACATTGTTCAGGCCGGGACATAAACCGCCGCATGTCACAATGGCAACCTTGGTATTAGAAGGCTCGAAATAGAGTTGCTCGCGCGGACCGGCTCTCTCGAAGAGTTCTATGAACGCTTCCGACTCAGGCCCTGCCTCGACCGGGTCGCGGTAATGCATTTCGTCGTGGATGAAGGTGCTTTCGACGGAACCATGCGAGTCAAGGCGCAGCGGCGAGCGCACCGCGCGAGCGCCAAGGTTGGAGATGACGATATTTTGACCCATGAGATTGTTGGCCCCGCGGAAAACCGACCACTGTGCAGCATGTCGGTAACGTCGAAACCAGACTCTACGATAAACGAATCACCCTGCTTGCGCTGTGAGATAGGCGCCTTTAAATCGTCGCATTAGTCGCATGGCGAGTTTCACCCTTGCCTTGCCGGGGGGACGTCCTCGGAATCGGTCTCGCCCTCTTCCTGCCAAACTTCCTTCAGCATTTGGTTCACTCGCGGGCGGGCCAGCGCTGAGGCGGCGCTTAGGACTACGGTCACCCACCCTACGCCGATCACCACCTCGACACAAGCGAGTGTTCGAGTGAGAGCATCCGCCGGAATGACGTCTCCGTATCCCAGCGTGGCCATGGTGACCACGGAGAAGTACACGAACTCACCGAAGCTAGGAGGAACCGGCGATATGAGGTTGATGCCTTGGAAAGCGGCGGCGCGATTGTGCTGCCAGGCGGCGGCATAGAAACAAGCGAAGATGAAGATGATAGCGGCGTATCCCAGAAGGAAAGCGAGCAGCGCTTCCCACATCTGTTGCAATATGCGGAAGACACCCACCAGCACCCGCAGTCGTGGCCTCAGCCATTCTCCCAGAAACCACGCGAGGTTGGTTCCAATCAAGACCGCCAGAAAGACGATGAGCAGCGAGCGTAGGACGGGATGGACCTCGATCTCCGTGATCAGTGCGCTGGCAAAGGCAGCCAGTATCGAGAAGTACATTCGCTCGGAGGCGTAGAAATAGTGCGTCAATTCACGCATGGCGTGATAATGCAGCGGGACCGATTTGGTGTGATTCAGCGGCAGGCGAGCGAGAAGCGCCTTGCTAAACCAGTTAAAGATTCCCGTGCCGGTGAAACGAAATCCACCGTACAACCCGCCTCCAAAACCGATGGCGCCACACACCGCCACCATTTTCTGCAAGTAATCGATGGTGTTCTGCCGGGGGATGAGCGACGTTATCTCGGGAGCTATGGAAGCTCGCATCATGCTGCCCAGCATGCCGGTGGCAAGCGCAACCACCACGATGAATCGCGGTGCGAAGCCGACACAGGCGAAGGCCAGCACCAGGCCCGAGACCGCGTAGATTGCCCCCGCCCGAAGTGAGTCCATGCCCCCGATCCCATAGCCATAAGCGGCGATGGTCACCGTGGCAATACCATAGAAAATTGCGCTTGCGACCGGATTGGATTTTGTCTTGGATTCCACGAGGCAGTCCAGTGAGTGCGTGCGCCGAGTTTGCACCGGAACCGGCTTTCAGCGCAAGTTGAAACGTGCGCAATCTCGCCGATTCGAGAAACCAATAACGGCCGGACGGTTTCCAACCCCGTCGACCGGCAGGTAAGATGTTTCCGAAGGTGATCCTATGAGCCCCGATCCTCCGGCAGAAAGTCCCAAGCCCTCCCACGACCCCCGCGCCATCGAGAACGTTGCCGAGGCACACCGCATTCTGAGCGGACTGAGGCAGCAACTCGACAAGCATCCCGACTTGGACGAAGCCATCGCCAAACTGGAGATGGCGCTCAGTTTTCTGACGACCAAAACCGGCGGGATGTTGTAGATCACGATTATGTTTGGAACGAGAGTATGGTGTGGCCTGTTGGCGATAGCTTTGAGTGTCGCCGCGACGCTTGCCGCTCAGGATTTGCCGAAGATTGAGGGCGATAGCCTCGCCGGCCACCACGTTGTCTTGCCGGCCGCGGTGAGCGGAAAAGCTGCGGTCCTGGTTCTGGGATTCTCAAAGGCTTCGAAAACACCTACGTCGGCGTGGGGCAAGAGGATCGAAACGGATTTCGCCAGTACTCCGGACTTCGTGCTCTATCAACTGCCCGTGCTGGAAGAGGTTCCGGGATTCATTCGCGGGATGGTCATCTCCAACATAAAGAAAGACGTGCCCGAAAACCGGCGCGAATACTTCATTCCTGTCCTCCGCGGCGAGTCCGACCTGAAGAAACTGGTAGGTTACAAGGAGCCAGACGACGCTTACTTGATTTTGCTCAACCGCAGCGGCAAGATCGCCTATCAGATACACGGCATGCTGAGCGAACCGGCCTATGCTGATTTTCATCAGCACATTGTCGCACTGCTGCGTTAGCGACGAAATTCCCGGGTGCTTCCGCTCAAAAGATCAAAACATTTCATGAACTCGTGCTATAGTCTGCAACCCTGTGAAGAGTGTCTCGCATCCCCGCAGAGTGATGTGGACGGAGGTAAATAAGTGACGAACCGCATTGGTGTGAGCGTTTTGCTTTTTTTCCTGCTTCAGCTGGGGAACGCAGCAAATAGCCCCGAGCCCATGGACGGCTACTCGCCTGCGCATGTGGCTGTGGAGCGCGATTGGGAAGTGAAGTTCCGCAACCTCCCAAACCCCGACGCGATGCGGGAATCGATGCAACACTTAAGCGCGCGGCCTCACAATGTCGGCTCCCCTTATGACAAGGAGAACGCAGAGTGGATCCTGTCGAAGTTCCAGCAGTATGGTTTCGACGCTCACATCGAGACCTTCGACGTGCTATTTCCCACTCCGAAAGAGCGCCTCGTGGAGTTGGTATCGCCCATGCACTTTGCCGCGAAACTGCAGGAGCCGCCGCTCAGCATCGATCCGACCTCGCAACAGACCGCAGAACAGCTGCCCACCTACAACGCCTACTCCGCCGATGGAGACGTCACGGCGCCGCTGGTATATGTGAACTACGGCATGCGGGATGACTACGAGCAACTGGACCGGCTGGGAGTTTCGGTGAAGGGTGCGATCGTGATCGCGCGGTACGGTGGCGGCTGGCGAGGCATCAAGCCCAAAGTCGCCGCCGAGCACGGCGCTGTCGGATGCATCATCTATTCCGATCCCCGAGATGATGGCTATTTCCAGGGAGAGAATTATCCGGCCGGGCCCTATCGTCCCGAAGAAGGGGTGCAGCGCGGCAGCGTAATGGACACCGAATATCCCGGTGATCCCTTGACCCCTGGAGTTGGGGCAACGAAGGACGCGAAGCGGTTGAGTCTGAAAGAAGCCAAAACCATTACCTCAATTCCGGTGCTGCCGATTTCGTACGGAGATGCGCAGCCCTTGCTGGCGGCCATCTCCGGGCCAACTGCGCCTGACAACTGGCGGGGAGCGCTCCCGATCACCTATCGGATCGGCCCTGGTCCGGCCAAGGTTCATTTGGTGATGAAGTCGAACTGGGACCTGAAGACCATCTACGATGTGATCGCCAAAATTCCGGGTAGCGAAGCTCCCGATCAGTGGGTGATTCGTGGCAATCATCATGACGCTTGGGTCAATGGAGCAGACGATCCCATTTCTGGCATGGTGGTCGTCTTGGAAGAGGCGAGAGCGCTGGGCGAGTTAGTGAAACAGGGCTGGCATCCCAAGCGGACCATTATCTACTGCGCATGGGACGGTGAAGAGCCTGGTTTGCTGGGTTCCACCGAATGGGTTGAGCAGCACCAGGATGAGCTACGCCAACACGCGGTGATCTATCTGAACTCCGATTCCAGCGCACGCGGCTATCTGAATATTTCTGGTTCTCACCTTCTGGAACGCGCCGTCAACCAGGTCGAGCGTGAAATTCAAGACCCGGAGAAACACGTCACGGTGTGGAAGCGCGCCTATCTTCGGCGCGTTGGCCGCGCCAGCAGCTCAGAAGACCGCGAGGAGTTGCGCGACCGCTCCGACCTGCGTCTGGGCGCGCTGGGAGACGGCTCCGACTACACGGCTTTCCTCGACTTTGCCGGCGTCGCCGCGCTGAACATGGGATTCGGCGGCGAAAGTGGCGGCGGAGTTTATCACTCCATTTACGACGACTTCTACTGGTACACGCATTTCGGCGACACGAAATTCGTCTATGAGCGTGCGTTATCTCAGATGGCGGGGAGCACCGTAATGCGCTTCGCCGATGCCGACCTCCTGCCTTTCGACCCTATGGGCTCAGCCGATACCATCAAACGCTACGTTGCGGAGCTGAAAAAGGAGTTGAAGCAACAACAGGACCAGGCGCGCGAGCACAATCATGAAGTCGAAGAAGGAGTTTTCACTGCAACTGCCGATCCGGAGAAACAATACGTGCCTCCGCCCAAGCAGCCGGTGCCGCCGTACTTGAACTTCGCCCCGCTGGAAAATGGCGTGGAAGCGTATGCTCGCGCGGCCCAGCGCTACCGCCAGGCTGTCGCGAAATTGAATGATAATGAGGGCGCAGCGTGGCAGTCTGCCGCATTGCAGGCCATCAACGCCAAGCTTCTGTTAACCGAGAGGACGTTCACCGTCAGTCAGGGTCTCAAGGAGCGTCCATGGTTCAAGCATCAGATCTATGCTCCCGGTGCATATACGGGTTATGGAGCCAAGACGATTCCCGCAGTGCGCGAGGCGATGGAAGAAAAGAAATGGAAAGACGCCGATGACGGCGCGGTTATCGTTGGGCAGGTGCTGATGAACGAAGCCAGCCTGGTGGATTCCATCGCACAAGAGTTGGAGGAGGTAGAAGGCCAGCGGCCCGCCACGCAGACCGCTCAAGAACGGCCGCTGGAATCGCGTAAAGAGAGGAAGCAGCCGTCGGGACGATAAGCATCCGCCTGTAGCAATCGCACTTCCTCTAGCCTCTTATGCCGTTCCCAATCGCTTCAAGACATTCTCGCGGAAGCCGCGGCTGAGCGTTAGCTTGGTGCCGTCACGCAGCAGGATGGAATAATCGCCATACAGCGACGGCCGCAGGGTCTTGATGCGGTCCACATTCACCAGGGTGGAGCGATGCACGCGCAGAAATTGCCGGTGTCCCAATCGCGATTCCAGCGAGGTGATGGTCTCCCGCAGAATATGGGTGTTGGCTCCTACGTGCAGACAGACGTAATTGCCTGCCGACTCAGCCCAATCGATCTCGTTAGGTTTCAGGCAGACAATTTCTCCGTCCGCCTTGATGACAATGCGCTGCGGAGTTTGCTGCCGCGATTCCAGGTCCGCCAAAAGATCGAGCAGCTTGCGCTGAAAAGTCGCCTCAGCGGGATGCGACAATTGCTTACGCGCATGACCCAGTGCCTCCGCCAGGCGCTCTTTTCCCACCGGCTTCAACAGATAATCGAGCGCGTGCACCTCGAAGGCCTTCATCGCATACCGGTCATAAGCAGTAACAAAGATGGTGAGCGGCACGTGCTCTCCTTGCAGGGCCGAGATCACGCCGAAGCCATCCACTTCCGGCATCTGGACATCGAGAAAGACGAGGTCAGGCTTTTCCTGCTTGATCAACGCGATGGCCGACTTGCCGTCGCCGCACTCGGCGACAATCTGCAGGTCGGGTTCATCTTCCAACAATCTGCGCAGGCGCTCGCGCGCCAGCGATTCATCGTCACTAAGCAACAGTCGAATGGGCATCGGTAATCACGACCTCCTCGGAACTTTCGCGAAACGGTATATGGATCTTTACGACACAGCCCCCGCCGGGCCGATCCTCCAGGGTCATCCTGTGATCGTGGTTGTACAGTTGCTGCAGGCGGGCGCGGGTGTTGCGCAGTCCAACGCCTTCCGTTGGAACCACGCCTCGATGGCTGGTCAGGCCTTGGCCATTGTCGCTAATCTCCATCCATAGCTCATCGAAAACTTGCCGGGTCGATATACGAATCCACCCAGGGGCCCAGCGCGGGCCGATACCGTGGCGAATTGCATTCTCCACCAGCGGCTGCAAAAGCAGGTTCGGGACGAGGGCAGAAAGGGTATGCGGCTGGATATCCATTTCCACTCGCAGGCGGTCCTGGAACCGCGTCTGTTGAATGTCAACATACTTCTGCAGGAAAGCGAGTTCGCGGCTAAGTTGGACCTCGTGGATGCCTACGGCGTCGAGCGACAGGCGCAGCAGGTCTGCCAGTTGCAAGGTCATGTGTTCGGCGGCAGGTCCGTCATTGCTGGCCAGGGCGGCGATGGAATTCAAGGTATTGAACAGGAAGTGAGGTTCGAGTTGGATCTTCAATACTTCAAGTTGCGCGTACGCCAGTTGCGCCTCCAACTGCGACGATTGCACTTCGCGTTCGCGATACTTGTCGTAGTAACCGATTGCCTGGGTTATCAGAAGGACATACCAGTAGCGCTGGAAATCCATGAGGGCACGGGAGAGAGTGTGCGCGAGAAATGGCGCGTGAGTCTCGGGAATCCATGTCACCAACGGAAACAGCGACACGATCAGGGCAGCGCCGACCAGCGTAAATGCTGCACTCGCGATCAAATGCAGCGGGAGCACCCGTCTCCAACTGCTGCGGTCGAAGGTAAATCGCCGGGCGAATGCATACACTGGCGGCGTCAGCAACGACCAGACAAACGAGATGGTGACATTCCAGGCGAGCAACTGCGCCCAGCTCTCCGGGCTGCCCATGGACGCCGTATAAACATGAGCGCCAGCAGCACTCAGGAAAGCCAGCACCGTCCACAGCACGAAGCCAATGGCCCAGACGCGGCCCCACTGTTTCAGCATGGTGAGCTACCTACTCTGCATGAACCCAAGACAATTCGAGACGAGCTGCACCCACAGAGTGATAGACGAAATCCAGCGGCGGATGTTTCCGAAAAAATGACAAGGTTCCGTATGAAAGCACGAAAGAGCTATGATGACTTTGGTGCCCGCTCGCAGCCTGTCCGTTTGTGGACATTCAAGCCGCACGCCTCGTCAAGAACGATAATGCGGATGGCAAATATGGAATGAGGGATTCAGGATTACTCCGTTGCACGAACTAGGCATTGCCGCTTCGATTCTCGAGTCCGTGCAGAAAGAAGCTGAGCGCCACCCCGACGGCCGCATCACCAAGGTAGGCGTTAAAATCGGGGAACTGTCGGGCGTTGACCGCGATGCGCTGCAGTTTGGCTTTGAGGTCCTGGTAAAAGACACGGAATGGGAGCCGGTGGTTCTCGACTTGGAATATATTCCACGCGTGCAGCGCTGCTCCAAATGCGCGCACGAGTTTCGCATGACCGATTTCGATCCACAGTGCCCGCAATGCGGCGAGTTTGCTACCCATTGCATCAGTGGAGAAGAACTCGACATCGCCTATATGGAAGTGGATGAATGACCCGCATCGAAGTGGAAAAGAAAGTCCTCAACGAAAACCAGGTCCTGGCCGAAGAGTTGCGCGAACGCTATCGGCAACTCGGCGTCCTGTGCATCAATCTGATCAGCGCACCGGGTTCAGGCAAAACTGCGCTGTTGGAGAGGACGCTGCAGCGGTTGGACAAAGGCTCAAAGGTTGCAGTGCTCACCGGCGATCTGCAAACCGAAAACGATGCGCAGCGGCTGGCCAAGTTTGGCTTTCCGGTCAAACAGATTACGACCGGCGGAACTTGCCATCTCGATGCCAAGATGATTGGAAGGCACCTCGAAGACTGGAAACTCGAAGACCTCGACTTGCTGATCGTGGAAAACGTGGGCAATCTGGTCTGCCCGTCAAGTTACGATCTTGGAGAAGACGCGAAGATTGTTCTGCTGAGTACCGCCGAAGGCGAGGACAAGCCCCTGAAATATCCTTCTATTTTCTTCAAGTCGGAGCTGATGCTGCTGACTAAGATCGATCTGCTACCCTACGTTCCCTTCAAGGCGGACGTGGCGCGCGAAAACGCCCGGCGCGTCCATCCTCAGATGGAAATCATTGATGTCTCAAGCACCACCGGAGAAGGTATCGATCGTTGGATGGAATGGCTGCGTGCGCGCCAGGAGCGCGCGAAGGCGAAACTGCAAACCGCGCACTCGTAAAATCTCGGGTAACCAGACGCAGTAAAAGGGAGCCAAGTGCGGCCCCCTGTACTGTCCCCTAGCCCCGGGACTTACAGTTGGGGCGGCGGTGTTGTGCTGGTCGGAGGAGGAGTTGCGTTTGTATCCGGGGTGGTCGTCCCTGGATTAGCGGATGGCGGAGGTGTGGTCGTGCCGGGTTCGTGCTGGAGTTCGGCACAGTGCTGGGTGTAGCGGATGGCGTGTTTGGCGCTCCGCTGGGCGTGTTTGGCGCTCCGCTAGGTGTATTCGGCGCTGCGCTGGGAGTTTGGCTCGGCGTGCTTGGGGTTACGTCGGGAGTCGCTCCCGGTTCGGTTGGCATCGTTGAAGAGTTAGGGTTGGTGGCGGCTGGGGGGTTCGTAGCGGCCCCAGGCGTCGTGGTTTGTGAGCTGTGTGACCCCATCGTGCTCTGCGAGCTGGGGCTGTTGGATTGACCTGCCCCGCTCCTGGCGGTGCCGGCGGTCGACTGAGCATACGCCCAGCAGCCGCACAGCAGAACCGTGCTTGCTAATAGAAGTAGTCTCCGCTTCATGTTCCTCACCTTTTCTTCTAGAGATCAGGATTCTTGCTAGAGATCGAAATGGCCACAGTTATTCCGATGGGGGGTGCAAAGGTGGAGATGCCTGCTACCAATGTCCAAATCGTGAACCTCGCTTGGCGCGGCATCGCGGCACCTGCGGGCCCTTCGAGCAACTCACGTTTACAATGACCTTTACCCTTGAGGTGGTGATGTCATTCATTCGTTACCTGATGCTGTTGTCGCTTGTAATCTGGATCGGCGGGCTGATCTTCTTTGCGTTTGTGCTGGCCCCAACCGTCTTTGCGGTTTTGCCCACACGGCAACTGGCCGGGAATGTGGTCAACCGTAGCTTGGGCATCATGCACTGGATGGCCATTTCGTGCGGGGTTGTTTTTGCCGTGACGTCTATGATCGATTCGCGGATCGTGAATGGCGTCGCCTATCCCTTTGCGGTCCGCAACCTATTGATTTACGCAATGATCATCCTGACGTTGGTTGGAATGTTTGGCATCGCGTCGAGGATGCTGGTCCTACGTCAGCAGATGGGCGTTATCGACAACGTGCCGCAGGATGATGCGCGCCGGGTCGAGTTCAATCGCCTCCACGTGTGGTCGACGCGTATTGAAGGAACCGTGCTGGTGCTGGGGCTGGCGCTGCTGTTTCTGACTGCGCGACGTTTAACGTAAGAGCTATCAGCTATCAGCTATCAGCCATCAGCCGTCAGCTTTCAGTTCGGACGTCAGCGTTCGTGTTGCTGTAATGGTCTGACACAGTCACCCTAAGTCTTTATTTCACGTTTTATCCAAAGGAGCAGTCTTCGCCTGCGCTCTGGCTGAGAGCTGATGGCTGAGGGCTGAAAGCTAGGACCCATGAAAACCGGAATCATAGGCCTGCCACAAGTGGGCAAGACATCGCTGTTCGTGATGTTGACTAAGCAGCAGGTAACGCAGCGCAGCGGAAATCCTCGCGAGGCGCATCTCGGGGTGACCAAGGTACCCGACGACCGCCTCGACCGGCTGGCCGCGCTGTATAACCCTAAGAAGCTGGTGCATGCCAGCGTCGAGTTTGCCGACGTCGCAGCCCTGAGCCAGGAGGCGCTGAACGAAACTGCCTTCGCCGCGAACTTGCGCAATGTGGACGCACTGGCTCATGTGGTGCGTGCCTTCGAAGATGACTCCATCGCTCACGTTGGCCCTATCGATCCGCTGCGCGATATCAAGAACATTGATTTCGACTTGATCGTCAACGATTTGGGACAAGTGGAAAAGCGGCTGGAGCGCGTCGAGAAAGATTTGAAGAAAATGAAGACCGCGGAACTGGAGCGCGAACACGACTTGCTGAAACGCGCGAAGGCGCATTTGGAAACCGAACGTCCCCTGCGCGAGATGGAGATGACGCCTGAGGACAAGAAGCGGGTTCGCGGCTTCATGTTCCTGAGCGAGAAGCCCATGCTCTACGTGCTCAACATCGGCGAAAGCCCGACGCTAGGCACGGATTTGGAGGAGGCAGTCGAGAAATATGGAGTGACGGAGGTGGCTGCGCGTCCTAACACCGGCGCGCTTGCGGTCTGCGCCAAGGTCGAAGCCGAGCTTGCCGAAATGAGCGACGAGGATGCCGCTGAGTTTCTCTCCAGCTATGGACTGAAAGAGAGTGGATTGGTGCGCCTCATCCGCAAAACCTACGAGTTGCTCGGGCTAATCTCGTTTTTCACCGTGGGCGAAGACGAGTGCCGCGCGTGGACTGTGGAGCGCGGATCAAAAGCGGTACACGCCGCCGGCGCCATTCACACTGACTTGGAACACCACTTCATCCGCGCCGAGACCATCCATTGGGACCAACTTCTCGATGCAGGCTCGGAAGCCGAAGGACGTGCCCGTGGCACACTACGGTTGGAAGGCAAAGAGTACATTGTGAAAGACGGCGATGTAATGCATATAAGGCACAGTGGATAGGGGCCAGAGGTTAGGGGCTAGTGGTTAAACGCAAGCCTAACCTAGACTCTCGGATCATATGCTTCTGCGCTTATGCTCCTGCGCTTACTCGAGACCGCGCGATTTTGACTCGCGAGGATAAAGCAAGCATGTGAGCAATAAGCAAGTGCGGGGACACAGGCCACTATCCATCAACCCCACCCCTGCTCTGCTATCCTGCTGGCTGCCCCATGAATCCAATTGTGCTTAGCATTCTGCTCGGTCTGACCGCCGCCGCGGCCAACGTTTTCGGCGGTGCGGTCATCGTGCAGAAGAGCTGGGACCGCGGTTACCTGCGCTATTTTGTCGCGCTGGGCGCAGGCTTCATGCTAGCCACCGCATTGGTCGAGATGGTTCCCGAGAGCCTGGCGCTGGCCGGACGCAACGGAGCATTACTCCTGCTGGGCGGTTATCTAGTTGTGCACTTTTTCGAGCACACCATCACCCCGCACTTTCACTACGGAGAAGAAACGCACTCCGACGAGTATGTGCACTCGCACCGGCGGGTATCGGTACTCTTTGGCTTGATGATCCATGCCTTCTTTGACGGCATAGCCATTACTGCCGGCTTCCTGATTTCGCCGTGGCTGGGCTGGATCATCTTCCTGGCCATTTTTCTCCACAAGATACCCGAGGGCTTCACCGTCACCTCGGTGATGCTGGCCAGCGGATTAAGCAAGGCGCGGTCGTGGTTTGCTTCCGTGATGTTGGCGCTGGCCACAATGGCTGGCGTGCTCACCATGGCCATCGGCAAGCATGCTGTCAGTTACGGATTGCCGGTGGCCGCCGGAGTAACCATTTATGTCGCGGCTTCCGATCTGATTCCTGAAGTGAATCGCGAACCAGGGGTGAAGATGGCGCTGATAGTGTTCATCGGAGTGGCCGCCATGTTCGTGCTCGATCGCCTAGTGCATTTACACTAAACAACCGTGACGGGACAATACAGCACGGTAAGTCCGCGGGCAGAGCTCCGAGGCGATCATCACACGAGGCGTACAAGCGTATACTCGGGTCGACGGTCGGGAAGACGCCGTCAGGGGGACGGCTCAGCGACCGCAGCGACCACTCATCGCTCATTCTCAGGAATTTCGCTTAGCTGGAACCGCTCCATGAGTGAACTCTGCTAGAACGGATGTGCAAACTTTTGCACTACTTACATCCAAAGTTTGGCGCTTGCGTAAATTGTCGACTAGAAGTGCTTGATTGTAGGCTGCTTATTGAGTAAACTACATTCCGCTCTCGGCCAAATAATTGCACACACCCCAGCGGGACCGCGGCGGAAACCAAAAAGGGAGTAACAAACAGTGGCGCTGGCCGGCACCAAACCGACGAGTACTGCTTTGACCCATTCAGCGGAGGACCAGGTCACGCTGGGGGTAAGTAGCGCTCCCAAAACTTCTTTGTGGCAAACGCTCAAGCCTTTTGGCTTGCCCGGACTGCTGTTAGTCGGAGTATTGATTGCGCTGTATGCGCCGGTGCTAAAGCTCCTGGTGCGTCAGTGGTATTCCGACGCCGACTACTCCCATGGATTTCTCGTGCCATTGCTCTCTCTTTATTTGATCTGGCAGCGGCGAGAAAAGTTGCGTCAGGTTGCGCGGCGCCCCTCGGCGTGGGGAATGTTAGTTGTCGTGTTATCGGTCGGGTTGCTCTTCTTGGGAAGTTTGGGCGCGGAACTCTTTCTGGCCCGGATCTCAATGCTTGGCACCATCTGCGGGCTGATCGTATATTTTTGCGGCGGCGCTCTATTGCGCGCCATGGCCTTTCCTATCGCGTTCTTACTGTTTGCGATTCCCATACCGGCTCTGATCTACAACGAAATTGTTTTCCCACTGCAGTTTGTGGCCTCCAAATTCGCTACGTCCACGTTGGAGATGCTCAACCTGTTTCCCATCATGCGCGAGGGCAACGTTCTTATCCTGCCCAACATGTCGCTGGAAGTGGTGGAAGCGTGCAGTGGTATTCGGTCGCTGATGTCGTTGCTGGCGTTGGCTGCCGGATACGGCTATCTAGCCGAGCGTAGCACGGCAGTGCGCTGGCTGTTGTTCCTGGCCATGATTCCGTTGGCCATCATCAGCAACGGAACCCGCGTGATGATAACTGCTTTGATGGCGAATTACATTGGTCCTCGAGCAGCCGAAGGCTTTATGCACGAATTCTCAGGCTGGGTAATTTTCGTAGTGGCCACGGCGTTATTTTTGGGCTTGCATAGTTTGACGATTGTGGTTCGCAAGTGGCTCGGATGGATGCCGAAAGATAGCAGCGGGCCTGCGACAGCGAAGGTGAATCAATGAAATCAGGCGGTCGTTACTGGCTCATGATTGCAGTGCTGGTGAGTGCAACTACCGGCATGGCCTATTTATCCCATGGAGAAGCGACGCCACCGGCGAAGCCGCTGTCGGAATTTCCCAATCAGATCGGCGAATACACCACCGGCGCCAACTGGCCACTGGACAAAGCGACCATTGACTTGCTTGGGGTGACAGACTACCTGAATCGAGGTTACGTTTCCCGCTCCCAGGCCCTGATTACCTTGTATATAGGGTATTTCCGCAGTCAGCGTACCGGCGCCAGCATTCACTCTCCCAAGAATTGTTTACCGGGGGCGGGCTGGACGCCGATGACGGAGACCGTCTATCAACTTCCGCTCGATGATGGACGGAAAGTTCCCATCAACCTTTACGTGATTCGCAAGGATTTGGATGAACAACTCGTATTGTATTGGTACCAGGCGCATGGCCGTGTAGTGGCCAGCGAATTCTGGGGCAAGTTTTATTTGGTATATGATGCGTTGCGCTTGAACCGCACCGATGCCGCCCTGGTTCGCATCACGACTCCGATCTACAACGGTGATGAGGAGCAGGCACGTACGCGGGCGCTCGCATTCGCAAAACAAATTACAAGTGACGTCGATCAGATCATCCCTCGGTGACCCAGGAGAAGGCATGCGTAACCGCTACATCGTCTTTGTTGTTTTGATAGCTGTATTGGTACTCGTTTTCGTTGGTTGCACTCGGAACCCCGAAGTCGCTAAACGGAAGTACTTGGAAAGCGGCATGAAGTACATGGATCAGAAGAAGTACGATTCTGCCGTGATTCAATTCAAGAAAGCTTTGCAAATTGATCCGCGTTATGCCGAGGCCCATTTTCAACTGGCTAATGCTCAGCTGGACTTGCAGCACTATCCGGAAGGTTACAAAGAACTCAGCCAGGCGGTCGAACTGGATCCTAACCATTTCAAGGCGCGCCTGGCGATGGGGAATCTGCTGATGGCCGCCCACCAGTTTGACAAGGCGGAAGAGCAGGCCCGCTACCTCGTTGAGCACGACCCCAATAATGCGGCTGGGTATGTTCTTCTGGGTAATTCTTTGCTTGCCCAGAAGCACCAGCAGGAGGCGGTCGACGCGTTCACCAAGGCGATCTCTCTAAAACCCGATGACTCGGACGCATATCTCAATCGCGGGGTGATGTATGCCTATCTGAAGCAGGATGCTTCCGCCGAAGCGGACATGCGCAAAGCTATCAGTCTTGATCCGCACAAACTGCCGGCCTACGCTAACCTTGCCGGCTATTACCTCTACACCAAGGACCCCAAGAAGGCGGAGGAGATCTACCGTTCAGCTATTCAGAATAATCCGGATTCCCCCGTACCCTATCTTCGTCTCGCCGGTCTGATGCTCCAGGAAGGCCGTAAAGCAGACGGCGAACAGGTGATTCAGGACTTGCGTGACAAGAAACCGACGTCGGCGGACGTGGCACTCGCTATTGGAGACTACTATTTGGCGGAACGAAATCCAGACGCCGCCATCAAGGAGTACCAGCGCGGCCTCAATTACGACCCTAAGAATGAGGAGCTGCAACTGCGCTTAGTGGAGACCTTGCTCAATACCGGCAAGATCGATGATGCGACGAAGGTCACGGATCGCATGCTGAAGGACAAACCCGGCGACGTTATGGCGCGAATTACCCATGCGCGCCTGTTGGCCATCAAAGGCAATAGCGCCGAAGCCATTACCACGCTGCGTGACGTCGTCCACGACGCGCCCGACAATGCCCAGGCGCACTATATGCTGGGACAGGTACTGCGCCAGACCGGCGATCTGGCGGGAGCCAAGGCCGAGCTACAAGAAGCCGTGAAGCAGCAGTCCTTCCGTGGTCAACCGGAGAGTCCGATGGTCCTTAAGGCATTGGCCGAAACCTATCGTGACTCCCATGATTACGACACCGCCAGAGAATACGCGGCACGTTTACAAAAGCTGAATGAAAATAACCCCGAGGCCCGGTTCCTCAATGCCACGATCGATATTGGCGCCAAAGACTACGCCGCCGCTCTCGACGAGTTGAAGGAAGTGCAGAAGACGGTGCCCAACGATCCTACGGTCCACCTCAACATGGCTTTCGCCTATGCGGGCGAGAAGAAATATGCTGACGCGGAGCGTGAATTCCAGGCTGCCATAAAAATCTATCCAAACTTCGACGCGGCTTGGGCCGATTACATCTCTTTGATGTTTGGTACTAACCAGCCGGCCAAGGGACTTGCGTTGGCCAACCAGTACGCTACCTCCAATCCTAACCGCGCATCCGCGCACTTCATTAACGCCTCTGCTTTGGCCACCGCCAGAAAGTACGACCAGGCTATGGCGGAATTCCAGAAGGTCCTCCAAATTGATCCCAAGTCGATGATGGCGTATTACCGGATCGCTCAACTTCATCAGGTTATGGGACAAACCGATGCGGCTCTGGACTCCTATCAGAAAGCGCTAGCGCTGCAACCCACGTCGGCGATGATCAATAACGCGATTGGAAACCTTTATCTCAGCAAGGACGACTTAAAATCTGCGGGCAAGTACTTCCAGGCGGCGCTGGCGCAGGATTCTCATAATCCGGTCGCAGCCAACAACTTGGCGTGGGTTTACGCCGTTCAAGGCGAGAACCTTGACATGGCTCTGAGTTTGGCTACGCAGGCGAAGCAAATTGCTCCTGATATGCCGGGAGTCAGCGACACCCTGGCCTGGATCCAATACAAGAAGGGGAATTATCGCGTTTCCGTGTCGCTTGCCGAAGACGCAGTGAAAAAGGATCCGCAGAAGGCCGACTACCGTTACCACTTGGGGATGGCGCTCAGCGGCGCTGGCGAAAGGGACCGAGCGAAGACGGAGTTGCAAAAGGCGCTGCAGCTGAATCTGAAGGGCACCGACGCGCAGGAGGCCCAGAAGACCTTGGCATCGCTGCAATAAGCTGCACGCGTCATGTTGCTTGCCCTTCGGTGGGTTGACGCTGACTCGTCGGCGGCCGGCCCATCTACAGGGACGCTGTGGTCGACATAGTCGACATAGATGTTGAAGCTGTCCCCATGTGGGATGCTCCGAGTCAGCACCTACTCGGCTGAGTGCTTGTAAACGTTGGTGTGAGTGGCGGCGGCGTTCCACCTGTTATCAACGCAGAATATGATTCGTTTTGCCATGGTTTTCTCCTGAGGCCTCGAGGGGCGATGTGCAGCGGTATGCCCAAACCGTGTTGGAGAGATTGTAGGTTTTTCGGGGAGGGGCTGGCGCACATCTGGAGCGCAACTCTAGGCACGGTTTTGCAACGGCGCGCGCAGATCACCGGCAAATATCTCGACGATGCCCGACAGCTAATACCAGCACGACTAAGCGATTGTCTTCGATTTTGCAGATAGCTCGGTCGAGCATGTGAGGATGTCTACAAGATCTTCTTGCCAAACGCCGACAACGCTAGCTCGACAGCCAGCTCGGCCGTCTGGTTGCGCTCGTCGAGCACCGGATTTACTTCCACCAGTTCGAAGCTGAGCATGCGTCCATGGTCGGCGATGATCTCCATGGCCAGATGGCCCTCGCGATAGGTGGCGCCGCCCCAAACCGGGGTGCCGACGCCTGGTGCATCTTCGGGGTCGATCCAGTCCAGATCGAGCGAGACATGGTAGCCGACGGTTCCGCGTCCAGCGATACGCAGGGCCTCTTCCATGACCGACCGCATGCCGCGTTCGTCAATGTCGCGCATGGTGAAGACGTGAACGCCTGACTTCCGGATGTTTTCGCGTTCATTGTTATCCACATCGCGAATACCAACCAGCACGCAATTTTCGGGTTGTACTTTAGGGCTGAAGCCGTACAAGTCGGTGAGTGGCGATTGAAACAGTCCCATGATGGCGCCTAGCGGCATGCCATGCACATTGCCACTGGGTGAGCTGCCGGGCGTGTTGATGTCGGTGTGCGCATCAATCCACAGAAGGCCGATGCGCTGCTTCTTGCGGCGATAGAATTCGGCCACCCCAGAAACCGTTCCGGCGGCAATAGAATGGTCGCCACCAAGAACCATGGGAATCTTTCCGGCTTCCAGGGTTTTCACTACCAGCTCGGCTTCTTTCGAGCAGGTTTCGGTGATCTCCTTCAGGTACTTGGCGTTGGGATCACCTTCCGCCTCGGTTTCCGCCAGGGCAACGGGCACGTTCCCTCCGTCTTCGACATCGTAGCCGAGGGCCTCGAGCTTAATTTCGAGTCCCGCGACGCGCATTGCCGACGGACCCATGTCAACGCCGCGGCGCGACTGACCGAGATCCAGGGGTACACCAATGATTCGAATGTGTTTAGTTTCGACGTTTTGTAGTGGTTTGGTGATCGGACTAGTTGCCATAAGAAGTTTCCTGACTAAAGTTGCACTAGGGGTACAACCGGTGTAGCGTGCGGGCAAAAGGAATGGTCTCCCGCACATGCTCCAAACCACATATCCAGGCTACGGCGCGCTCGATGCCCATACCGAATCCGGCGTGCGGAACGCCACCGAACTTGCGCAAGTCGAGATACCACTTGAAGGCTTCTTCGGGCAGTTCGTGCTCGTGAATGCGCTTCAACAGCAGATCGTAAGACCCAATGCGCTGCGAGCCGCCAATGATTTCTCCATAGCCCTCCGGCGCCAAGACATCCACGCAGAGGGCAAACTCCGGCCGTTGCGGATCGGGCTCCATGTAGAAGGCCTTGATGGCCGCCGGATAGCGGTGCACCATCACCGGCCGATCGAATTGCGACGAGATGTAAGTTTCGTCCGGCGAGCCAAAGTCGCCGCCCCACTCGAACTTGTTTTCAACCAGGCCCTTCGTATGTCCTTCCTGCAACATCTGTACGGCCTCGTCGTACGAGATGCGCGGGAAGGGCGTGGCAATCTTCTCCAGCTTGCTAGGGTCGCGGCCAATCGTCTCCAACTCCGAACGCCGATTCTCCAGGCACCGCTTCACGATAAAGGTGATGAACTCTTCCGCCAGGGTCATCAGATCGTCGAGCGTGGCGAAGGCGACTTCCGGCTCGACCATCCAGAACTCCGTCAGGTGGCGGCGGGTCTTCGATTTTTCCGCGCGAAAGGTCGGTCCAAAACTGTAAACCTTACCGAGGGCCATCGCCGTGGCCTCGATATAAAGCTGTCCTGACTGCGTCAGGAAAGCCTGCTCGTCGAAGTAATCCACCGGGAAGAGAGTGGTGGTGCCTTCGCAAGCTGCGGGCGTAAGGATCGGTGGGTCGGTGAGGGTGAATCCGCGATCATCGAAATAGTCGCGGGCCGCCTTGATGATCTCGGCGCGAATCCGCAGGATCGCGGCTTGGCGGGGCGAGCGCAGCCACAGATGGCGATGTTCCATGAGGAAATCGACGCCGTGCTCTTTGGGCGATATGGGATAAGGATCGTCTGGGTTCACACGCTGCACAACCTGGGCATCGGTCACGTCCATCTCAAAGCCGCCGGGAGCGCGTTTGTCCGCCCGCACTTTGCCGGTGACGATCACGCTGGACTCCTGGGTCAGCCCCTTGATGGAATCGAACAGCTCGGGCGAGACGGCATTCTTCGCGACAACGCCCTGGATGATGCCGCTGCCATCGCGAAAGATGGGAAAGAGCAGCTTCCCGCTCTCGCGCAAGTTGTAGAGCCAGCCACGAATGGTGACGGTTTGGCCTTCATGCTGGCCGACTTCGCGGATTGTGCTGACCGGTGTTTCCGTGATTTCCATTTTCGTAGATGAGTCCATGGGCAAGTATTAAGTATGCACGTAGAGAGCAGAAAAGTCAGGCGCCGGGATCCACGGTAAATCTAGCCCGGAGGGTGAAACAATAGTAATCCGGGGCGTCAGCCCTGGGTTGGGTAGGCAGAAGGATTCGAGTCCCGTAGGGACGGCACAGGTTACGACACAGTCTCTTCAGGCCCGGCTCTACCGGGTTACACAAAAACCTAAAATGCTCTAGTCTCTATGCGGACCCTGCAGCAGAGCCAGAAATGCCTTCGCGGCATTAGTAAGATGTTTGTCCTTGCGACGAAGATAGAGGTATTCAAGATTGGCGTCCATTCCCGATAAGGAAACACCTGTGAGGGAGCCAGTGGAGATCTCCTGCCGGGCCACACTTCTGGCTTGGATTGAAACTCCCAAGCCCGCTTCGACCGCCCTCTTGACGCCCTCCGTATTTCCGAAATCGACCACATTCTTCAGCACAATGCCCTTTTCGTTCAGCCGCTCTTCTACCACCGCTCTTGTCCCTGCGCCTCTGGCCGCAACGATGAACGTTTCACTCAGCAGTTCAGAAGGCTTGATTCGCTTCTTATTGGCCCATCGGTGGTCGCTGGGGGCAATGGCGATCAATTCGTCGGTCATAAACTCTCTGGCGAACAGCCTCGGATCGCGTGCCTCGTGACTGACCAACCCCAGGTCAAGTTTATTGGCCAGGATCTTTGCCACAATCTTCTCGCTGAGCGAGATGTCCAGCGTAACTTCCACTGCGGGACATTGTTTCCGGAATGCAGCCAGGATGCGGGGCAGGACGTAAATGCCAATGGGAAAGCTCGCCCCGAGAACCAGTTTGCCACCACGCAAACCCTTTAGTTCCTCGATTCTTTGTTCTGCCGCCGTGATGGAAGCCATGATTTCCTGGGTGGCTGCAAAAAGAACTTCGCCGGCTTGAGTGAGGGCAACTTTTTTCCCTAGCCGGTCAAAAAGGGGCGCACCGAAATACTCCTCCATCTGCTTGATGTGTTTGCTCACGCCCGGTTGCGTCAGGTGCACCGCATCGGCGGCGCGGGTAAAGCTGCGCGCTTGGGCCACTGCCTGGAAGATTCGTAATTGGTCCAAGTTAATCATGAACGTAAGTTATCGTTTATATCAAAACAATTCATTTGATTCATGTCAAGATCCTTTGTAGCCTTGTCGTGGGTGGAATGAAAGAAGGAGAACATCATGAGCTGCATCGAATACGAGAGAGTGAGAATCGAGGAATTAACCAGTGACCAGGAAGGCGAAGTCCCAGGGTCGAAGCCCTTTGTCGTGCCAAGCCTTCGGGCGCGTCTTGGCGACCGGGTCGCCGCCCGCGTCGCTGAAGTCCTAGACTTCGAATTGGCACAAGGATCGATGCCAACTTAGTGGTCTGCTTATTATCCGCTCGTGAATTTGACGGCCTCGGAAGGTTTGGAACAGTTTAGGTTTTTGTGTAATCCGGCAGAGCGTGCCTTCAAGGCCCGCTCCACCCGAACTCGGCTTACCCCAATTCCCAACCTGCCCTAGTACTGGAGGTATCTATAAGGTACCTCGAAACTGAAGTACGAAGCCCAATTTCTCTCTTGACTTTTCGCCTTTTGTTCGCTGACAATGCCAGTGGAGGCAGCGTACGACTATGGCGCTCACCCGCCGCCAGAAACAGGTTTACGACTTCATCTCCGAGTTCGTCGACAAACATGGCTATTCGCCATCGTTCGAAGAGATTGCTGAGGGGCTCGGCCTCAGCTCGTTGGCGACCGTGCACAAGCACATTACCAATCTGGAGCAGAAGGAACTGCTGCGCCGTGACTACAACCGCAGCCGATCCATCGATCTGCTTAAGCCGCGGGGACGCATGAAGCAGTCGCTTGCGGTCGCGGCGGCCGCCGCCGCAGGCTCTGGCATGAGCCTGCCTCTGATGGGACGCATCGCCGCCGGCCGTCCGTTGGAGGCGATGGAGAATCCCGAGTCCATTTCGCTCGCCGACTTCACCCGCTCGAAAGACGTGTACGTGCTGCAGGTGACCGGCGAGAGCATGCAGGACGAGCACATAGTAAACGGCGACTATGTCCTGGTGGAGAAAACCAACGTCGCCCGCGACGGCGAGATCGTGGTCGCGCTGGTGAACGGCAGCGACGCCACCCTGAAGCGAATCTACATTGAGGGTAAACAGATTCGCCTGCAACCTTCCAACGCCGCGATGCAGCCCATCGTCGTTCCGGCGGCTTCAGTGCAGGTGCAAGGGAGAGTGATTGGAGTTTTGAGGAAATACTGAAAGATCGTCACTTCTCCAGCCGCTTCTCCAACTCCCGGCATGTTGCGCCGATCCCCATCTTCGTTTTGCCATGAACGTATGAACCCCAGGCTGAAGAACCAAGTTAGTCAGCGGGCAACGGTCGCCAAGCACTCTCGGACCACAATGGCAGGGTTTTCCCACAGAATGGTAATAGTTTCATAGCCCCGCCTAGCTTGCTGGCGTAACCCTCCTGTTTGCTTTGTTTCTTTCGGAACATCCTTTGCACATTAAGTCCCCGGGTGCTTGAAGAGAGACTTTGATCGTAGTGGCACCCCTAGATCGTAACTGTCCTTGACTGGCCGCAGGAAGACACGATCAGCGGAGGACAATGTATGAAAAAGGTGATTTTTTGTGGCATGTTGTTGGGCTTGCTGACTGGCATGTGCTTTGCCCAGCGCGGGATAGGACACCCAATGGGAGCTGCGGGAAATGCCAGAATCGGCCCAGCCGCAGCAAGACCCTTTCCTAATGTATCCGGCATTGGCTCTAACGTCGGACACGCCGGTGACATAGGAGTTAGAACCCCTGCCAAGACCGTACCTTCACCTTCCAGTGTTGATATGGGCACAAGCCCGAAAACCGTCAGACCTGGAGCGGCAGACGGTGCCAGCCCGAGTGGCGTCGCTCCCGATGGGACCAGAGCTCCCGGCGCGGCAGCCGGTACCAGCCCGAGTGGCGTCGCTCCCGATGCGGCTGCTGCCCGTGACACTGTGCCAAATCCTCAATAGTTGCTAAACAATATCTTCTGATGGGAAGTACAAAAAACGTGGAATGGGCTGGCTTTGGTCAGCCCATCTCTATATCGCGGAGTTGCGAATTAAACGGCCTCCAGAAAAAAGCTCTTCTTCAGCCGGCGAGCCGCGGATGAGGTGACCGCAGCCGCGGCTCGCAGACACGCTTCTCGCTACAGACTTTTCTCTAATGCCTTTTCGATGACCTCGCGCGAGACATAACCGACGATCTGCTCGCGCACTTGGCCACCCTTGAACACCAGCAAGGTGGGAATACCGCGCACGCCGTAGCGTTGGGGAGTTGAAGCGTTCTTGTCCACGTCCATCTTGCCAACCTTGACCCGGCCGTTGTAGCTCTGTGCCACTTCATCCACGATAGGCGCCAGCGCGCGGCAGGGGCCGCACCAGGCCGCCCAAAAATCCACCATCACCGGCTGCTCTGATTTCAGCACCAATTGGTCAAAATTGGCGTCGGTTACCTCTACAATTGAATCACTCGCCATTCATCCTCCTGAGGGGTCGTCGGTCGTCCGCTGGCTTGTCATGGCTAAGCCGGCTACTCATCGTAACATCCCGACAGCGATTAGATGCTGGTGCGCTCCTTACGACGCAATCCTGGATAACTCGCGGCACTGAAGCGCACGACGGCGGGCAGAAGGCTGACAAAACCTTGCAGTTGCGGCCGAAAAGCTGCGGCGGAAAATTCGAAGGCGCCCGACGTATTCCACGCCGAGCGCCCGGAAGGCAGCCCTCCCCCAGAACTGCCTAACTACAGACAAGATTGTGCAGCTAAACTTTCAATTTGTAAATACATGTAAGGTAAATTAATTTCTGTGATCTACGTAACTGATAGTAGTCGCAAGCCCCGCCCCGCGCGGTTTTTCGACAAAATCAAAGTACCTTAGCAAATGGCGGGCCTCGTTAAGCCAAGGTGCTGGCCAGCAATTCCGCGGGATGAAAAACCTTGCGTCCCAGTCCTGCCCACAATTGCTCGTGGCAAGAAGTTCCACTCGCGACCAGGATTCGCGGCCCGCTCTCCTGTTCGGCGCGCCGAACCTGCGCAAATAGGTCTTCACCGACAGCCATGCTCAACTCGTAATACTCGCGCTTGTATCCGAAGCTACCGGCCATGCCGCAGCATTCCACCGACGATGTCACTACGTCGAAGCCTGCCGCACGCAGTACCTCGACCGTTTGGGTTGCAGAGTTGCAGGTCCTTTGCTGGCAATGCGAGTGATAGAAGATCTGCGTACCCTGCGGGCACTTGCTTGCGGGAAAGATCTGCGCCAGATCCAGTTGCAACTCCTGTGCGACTCCCCAAAGCACTTCCAGGGGCTCGAAACTATTCTGCGCCAGCAAAGCCTGCGTGGGTGGATCGTTGAGCAGATGGCTAAAGTCGAAGCGCAGCATGGCCAGCACGCTGGGTTCAAGCACGACGATCTTTCGGCCTTCGTCCACGTAGCGTTTGAGCACCGGCGCGAGCGAGCGAGCTTGCCGTTGCGCGGTCTCCATCATTCCCTGCGACATCGCGGCGCGGCCGTCTGTCATGGCCGGGCTAAGCACGACGTCGAGGCCAACCGCGCGCAACACGCGAATTGCCGCCATGCCTCGTTCCGGCGAACCATAGTTGGTGAACACATCCGCCAGCATCACCACGCCGGGTTCAATGGTGCCGGGCTTCACGCCGCGCTCTTCCCGGAATAATTGCTCCCACGTTTTCCTGGGAAACGGTGGCAGCTTGCGCCTGCGGTCAAGCCCGAGAGCACTCTCCATCAGGGCACGCGCCCCCGGCAGGTGCATCGACGCATTGGCCAGCGAAGCAAAGCGACTGCCCCATTTGCCAAAGCTGTGATAGTTGCCGAAGAACTGCTTCTGCAGCGGCGCCACGCGGTCCTGCTGCGCGCTGCCGGTCATCGCGCCAAATGCTGACTTCACCGCCGACGGCGGTTGCTCCAGGTTCATGCGCTGCCGCAGGTTCTCGTTGAGCCACGGAATATCGATGCGCACCGGACATTGCGGCACACAGCGCGAACACGCGGTACACAGTTCGCTGAATCGCGCGTTCATCAGCGTGCCCGTGCCGGCCTCCCACGAGCCGCCGATTCCGCCGGAATAGGTCTCGCCGCCAAAGGCATGGCCGCCAACCGTTTCAAAGTTGGCGCAAGAGTTCAGGCAGGCGCTGCAGCGAATGCAACGCAGCGCTTCTTTCAGGACTGGGTCTTCCCGCATGCGGCTGCGTCCGTTGTCAATCAGCACCAGGTGAAATTCGCGTGGTTTGGCGGTCCTACCCGGCGCGACAAATGGCGGCGCCTGCAACGGCGGGTGCAGGATGCTCACGTAAGACGTTAGCGGCTGTCCCGTGCCGCTGGCCGGCAACAGTTCGAGAAATGGGCCGAAGTCGGTGCGCGACGGGACGACCTTCTCGATGCCGGCAAGGGCAATGTGCAACGGAGGCAGCGTCATCGTCATGCGGATGTTGCCTTCGCTCTCCACCAGCATCAGCGAGCCGCTGTCGGCGGCAATCAGGTTCGCGCCTGAGATGCCTGCGTCGGCCGCGATGAACTGGTCGCGCAATTTCTCGCGCGCAAACTTGGTAAGTTCTTCTCCGGTGTCGAGCGGCAGATCGGTGGTGAACTTGCGTTTGAATAGTGCGGTGATGCGTTCGCGCGAGTAGTGCAACGCGGGCGCGATGATGTGCGATGGCTGCTCATCCGCAACCTGCAGAATGAATTCCGCCAGGTCGGTCTCGGCCACCGCGATGCCGGCGGCTTCGATAGCATGGTTCAGCTTGATTTCTTCCGAGGTGATGCTCTTGCCCTTCACCACCAGCTTGGCCTGGTGCCGCACCAGCACGTCGCATATGTACTGGTTGGCGTCGGCCGCGGTCTTTGCCAGGTAGAAATGCCCGCCGTTGGCGTGGACGCTGTCTTCCAGCCGCCGCAAAAGTTGGGGAAGATTCGCGATGGCATTCTCTTTAATCTCGCGGGCACGGTCTTTCAGTTCGTCATAATCGCCAATCAGCGCAGTGGCGGCGTAGCGGTTGCGATTGAAGGTCTGAGTGTTGTGCCGGACCGCTGCGCTCTGCACGTCCAGTGTCATGCGGATGGCATCGAGCAGGGCTTTCTTGTTGCTCTTGTTCGCCACCTGTCGCGGTTGGATGTCAGCCGGAAGGAACGGGCGTGGCCATGTCTCACCTCACCACGATAATGTGCAGTTTGTGCGGCCCGTGTACGCCGCGCACCAGCGGACCCATGTCTGCCGTGGCGCTGGGGCCGGTGACGAACACAAAGTCGCGCCTCAGTCCCTTGCCATCAAGAATGTCGGAGCGAAATAGATCACGCGGTTTCGGGACGATGTTCTCAGCCGCGACCACGGCGATTTGCAGCGGAGCCAGCAGGCTCACCACCCCGGTGCGTTCGTAGCTGACATCGATGCAGACCGAACCGGTGCTGGCAACTCCGGCGAAAGCTTCGGTCACTCCTGCCGCAGAGTGGACCATCTGGTCGGGAGTTGGGTCGGCCAGTACCCGGGAATCTATAGCGAATTCGCTGAACAGCGCAATCGGCAGTTCATGCGGCGGAGCATAGAGAATGCGTGTCGCATCTCCCACCGCGCGCAAGATAGCAATGCGCAACGTAGCCGGAGCGCGCTCAATGATTTCGACCGTGGCCGCGGCTTTGACGGCCGCCTCGGCGAACTGCAGGACGGTAGGTTCCAGGGCCATAATCTGTTGCATAGGAAACTCGGAGCTTATAACGAATGCCGGCCAAAAGCACGGAATTCGTTAGAGGCTTCTCGGTAAAAATTCCAAGGTGATTGTAGCGCTGGTGGCGCGGGCTTTCACCTAAGTACACTCAATTGGGCGGAGCCGCGAAGCGGCGGAATTTGTGTTTGGCCGTAGGCGGTGAGCCCCGGTGTCAGGACGGAAGGATGGCGAGCCGCGGAGCGGCGACACAACGAAAACTGGCTTGCACACTGCACCGGGATCGTCAGAATTGGTTTGGGATCCCGGATTCCGGGTGCCGCCGCTGCGCGGCTCGATTTTTCTATTTGGATATTTACCGCGGGCTCACGGCCACGGCTAACACAAATGTCGCCCTGCCGGGCTAACAGCAGTTCCCTCGGCTTAGCCGACGCCGCGAAAGATTGCGCACGCTCATCCAGGTCTCTACGGCCAGATGCCGCGCTCGATGACGGCGTTGGCCACGCGGCTGATAGCCACGATGTATGCCGCGGCACGATAATCGCATCCGTATTTTTTGGCCGCGTCGTGTACCTCGTGAAAGGTTTTCACCATAACCTGCTCCAGCCTCCGGTTCACTTCGCTCTCGTCCCGAAAAAGTTGCTGCAGGTCTTGCGCCCATTCGAAATAGGAGATGATCACTCCGCCGGCGTTGGCAAGGATGTCAGGCAACACCATCACCTCCTTGCGGCTCAGCATGAGGTCGGCTTCTGGGGTAGTCGGGCCATTGGCGGCTTCGACGACGATCTTGGCCCGGACATATCCGGCATTCTCGATGGTGATCTGGTTCTCCAGCGCTGCGGGGACCAGGATGTCGCATTGTGCCTTCAGCACGTCATTGCTGGGAATCGGACTGCATCCCGGAAAAGCCTCAACGCTGCCCGTCTTCGCCTTGAAGAGCACCAGGGCGGGAATGTCGATGCCCTCTTTGTTCAGGATGCCGCCTTTGGAATCGCTGACGGCGATGACTCTGACGCCTTCGTCCCAAAGCAGCCGTGCCATGATGCTGCCAACGTTGCCGAAACCCTGAATGGCGGCGGTCGCCGTCTTCAAGTCGAGGCCCTTTAGCTTGCAGGCCTCGCGGAGGACTAACAGACATCCCCGCGCACTGGCTTCGAAGCCTCCGAGCGAACCGCCAAGAAAGATCGGCTTGCCGGTAACCACGGCAGGAGTGGCGTGATGCGTGGTCATGCTGTAGGTGTCCATGATCCACGACATCGTCTGGGCGTCGGTATTCACATCAGGTGCCGGGATGTCCTGGTCGGGGCCGATCAGAGCTGAGATCTCATAGGTATAGCGGCGAGTGAGGCGCTCCAGTTCATTGCGTGACAGGCGTTGGGGATCGCAGCCAATGCCTCCTTTGGCGCCCCCAAAGGGCACGTCCACCAAGGCGCACTTCCACGTCATCCACGCCGCCAGGGCGCAGACTTCGTCGAAGGTGACGTGGGGATGATAGCGAATTCCCCCTTTGTACGGTCCGCGGATGTTGCTGTGCTGCACGCGATAGGCGTCGAAGACACGGATGGCGCCATCATCCATCTTGATGGGAAGCGTCAGCAAAATGGAGCGGCGTGGACGGCGCAATACCTCACGCAACCCAGCGTCAAGTTTCAGATAGTCCGCGGCAATTTCAAACTGCTGGGCCGCGATACTGAGCGGATTCAGGTCTTCAACAATTCGTGGGGCGGAAGCAGTGGCGGGCATGATTGCTGGCCTTTCCGGTGGCTTACCCTCGTGATCGGGCTCAGGTGGACCCTGAGGACGGTCCATTGCGACTAGCCAGGGAGGGTCTCCGGCACCCATTGCTGCGGGTACCGGGGCGGCTAGTCAGATTCGTTGCTGTAAACGGGCTCTTCAATCTCGAACGGACTTTCGAGACCGCCAGTGGCTCCAAACGCGGCTTCGTCGGCGATGGTCTGCAACGCCAACTCGAACTCGCGGCTACGCCACCGCACCACCAAAAGCTCTTTGCGTTCCCGGCCATGACCATGGCACAGTGGACACAGGATTTCGTCTTTTTCCGGTTGCATGATTATTCCGACCTCCCTGCTTATAGCCGAGTGTAAGAAGTACTCGGAGAGGCAAAACCATTGCAACGCTAATCGCTCGCCGACGCAGTGAGCCAGGTCACGGGCACGTGTGAGAGAGACAGAAACAATATTCACAAATGGCCGCGAACGTGGTCGCGCGGTGTACGATGCTGATGTCATTGCATCTGCATACGACTTACTATGTCGATTCAATCGGAACGCGAACTCGAACTGCTGCGTATCGTAGGAAAGATTGTCAGGCTGGCGTTGAATGCCATGGCCGCGGCGGTCGCGCCAGGCGTGACGACGGCGGAACTGGATGCCATTTGCGCCCGCGTATTGACTGAGCACGGCGCGGCGTCGGCACCGAAGCTGGTGTACAGCTTCCCCGGAACCTCGTGTATCAGCGTGAATGACGAGGTGGTCCATGGCATCCCCCGCAACCGCATTCTGCGCAATGGCGACCTAGTCAAACTGGACGTCACCGCCGAGAAGGATGGTTTTTTTGCCGATGCCGCGGTGACCGTACGTGTGGGCGAAGTTTCCGCGGCCGCGCAATCTCTTGGCACGCTGCGCCGAAGCGGCCTTTCAGCAGGCCATGCGCGTGGTGCGGCCAGGCGCGCGGGTGCACGAAATCGGCCGGGTGGTAGAACGCACAGTTCGCGGCCATGGCTTCAGCGTGGTGCGCGAGTTGTGCGGCCATGGGATTGGGCGGACCATTCACGAAGCGCCCACCGTGCCCAATTATTTCGATCCGGTTAACCGTGCACGATTGACGGAAGGACTGGTGATCGCCGTGGAGCCGATCATCGCCGCCGGTAGCGGCCGCAGCCTGTTGGAGCGCGACGGATGGACGGTGCGTACCGCCGATCACAGCCTGGCTGCTCACTACGAACAGACCGTGGTTGTCACCAGGGGTGCGCCGTTGCTAATAACGGCCTAGGGATTCTTCCTGGGGCCAAAGCTGTACAGGTTTCGCGCCTACGGTTCGCGGGATCGTGAATGCGGCCCAGGACTCGACGCACTCATTGCGGCGGAGTGTTGTTGGACGGCAAGCCGTGCGGCCCCACCGGAGCCTCTCCCGGCTTCAGTTTCCGGCAACAGCCGCTCACCATGTCCCCGGTCGGCAAATTGACTTGCGCGGAATAAGGGAACATTTCCTTGCGCTCAGGGTCGGTACAGGAAGCTTTCTGGATGGTGGCCGACAACCCATATCCATTGCCGATTACGGCAAGGTTGTTCTTCCGTTGCCACGCCCATACCTTTTGGTCGGGTACCCACATGAATCCGCCAAGGTAGTCCTGGTCCGGCTGATTGATGCCGAGGTATCGGGCGCCCCACGAGACGAATTGAATGCTCCATTTGGGTCCCTCGCCAAAGCAAACCATGTCGGGCGGTTTCGGCGGAGGGACCTGGTTCGCCGGTTTCGCAGCGGGAGGTTGCCCCAAGGGATTAGTTGTATATTGCGCCTGGGCCGAAATCACGGTGAAAAAAAAGAGCGAAATTACGATAGCGACGAATAAAGTGCGTAACATTACCTGAAATCCTCCGGAAAAGGAATGGTCTCCGCACGACCCGTTCGGCGTCAACTGATATTTTGTGAGGCTCGCAGCAAGCCTTTGCGTACGACCTGTTCGATCGAATCCCGCAAGCTCATCGCCGCCAGTTCCTCTTCTTGCACCCACCGAACTTCGCTAACGTCGCTTCCTGCCTTGGCTTCTCCAGAGACAACGCGGCAAAGATAATCGATCAGCACGTAGTGATATTGCGTACGTCCCTGCTCATCCTGGAAGATGCTGTCGAATACATCCAGCACCTCACCGGGTTCGACCTGCAGCCCGGTCTCTTCCGACACCTCGCGGCGAACGCCATCGCGAAGTTTCTCGCCGAGTTCCAACATGCCGCCGGGAACCGACCATTCTCCTTTGAGCGGCTCCGTCGCGCGGCGCACCAAAAGCACGCGGTTCCGATCGACGATGACTGCGCCCACTCCAATGATTGGCAGTTCAGGATAATCGCGTTTCATCGCAGGTCTCGACGGTCGAGAGAAGGAAGCCATTGATCCGGCCTCATTGGGCAAAGAAATCGCCGGGAGAAAATCCCACGAGCCTCCAGCCCTTGGGACCAAGTTTCATGCGAAAGCGCATTTGGGTCTCGCGCCGCAAGGTCACTTGCGACGGGTCCGCGGGTGTGGCATCCATCTGGATATCGGCAACAGCCGACCCCTGGTCCTTATCGGACGTGACCTGCAAGAGCTGGTATTGGAAGCGGATGGCATCATGCTGATAGAAAAACGCACGCAACTGGTCTCGAACCTGGGCGTAATCGGGTGTCCCTTGCTGGTCAAAGACAGCCAGGACCTGATAAAGATTGTGGGCCTCCATCGCGCGTTGTAACGGCCCGAACACATCGCGTATCACCTGGTCATTCAGATCCAACTCATTGTCGCCGGAGTCTTGCGACTTGTCGGGCGCGGCAGCCTTGGGCGGCTGGTTCTGGGCCAGAAGCTGAGTTGTTCCCCTGGCGCCTTCGGATTGAACATACGGCACTGGCGCCACCCCGCTGGCTACACGGGTGGCAGCTCCGCAGTGCGGCGCCGTAATCAAAAGACCCGCGGGCAGAAGCGTTAGCCAGGCAATAATCGACATGCGCTCTTGCACCACCGGCTCTCCGTTTCTCTCGCAGATTCCAATAAGAAGAATACCTCCAAATGTATCGGTGAACGCCACCACATGCTCCAGCCGAGGATTTTCAGCTCTTTTTCGGATGCGGCGTGCCGATGTACGGGAACTCCTTGAGAATGTCGGTGTGTGGCTTGAGGCCGTCGGACGGGATTTCGCCCTTGGAGAGAAAAGCGAGGCGATGATCGATGACGTCGTCGGTAAAGACGCGACCGTTGGGATACTTTGCGGGCTTCGAAGGATTGAAGCTCAGCATGTCGGGCAGGAGGCCGTCCGCGTCGATCGCGGCGATGGCTTCCTCCCGGGTGTAATTGCCGGTATGCCCCATCAAATGGACGAACTGATCGGTCCAGCGCTTACGATCGTTAACCGGCTCGCTGGCGTTGTACTCCTCCTTGGTTTCGTCCGTGTTGAAGAAGCTGCTGACGGAAGGGTGTCCGGCGCGATCTACGTGAAGCAACTTGCCGTCGCGGCGGACGCTGCATCGCCCCCAAATATGGATCACAGGATTGGCGCCAAGCTCACTGGTTGGCAGCTCGATCACGGTCGAGAAGACGTTGGCTTCCGTATTCGAATCTACGCCGGTCCACGGAGACTTGCCGCCCAGGTGGGGCGCGGTAAAGTTTCTGCCGCCTTTCGTATCGAACAGGTTTTTGATACCGTCGAAGTCAAAAAAGAAAGCGTCGCTGCGACTGCCGGCGAAGAACGTGTAGGCGCCGGACTTGACGATGTTGGGTTTCGCGCCAAAGGAGACCTCGGCGTCGGCGATTATCTTCTTACCGACAGGTTCGACCGAACGGGCTTCGGCGCCTTTTGCGACAAAAACGTTTACGGTCTGCCTACCGTTTTGCGGCGGCGAGAACGTATAGCTGAACGCAATGTCGTTCAAATAATCGCCATCATTGTCGATGGCGAGCCGGTAGATGGCGTCGGGATGGAGCGCGTCAGCAGTCGGATTTGCATTGAGGATGAGCACCGTCCGCGCCGGGTCCGTGGGCGATTGGAAGGCGTAGAGGTCGCATAGGTCGAGTCTTTGGTCCCCGAGAGGAGGGCCGAGACTGAGGCCGGTAAAATGGTTCGACATTTTTTTACCTCCTTAAAATTTGAAAAATGCGACTGTCTTGGAAACCGCAAATTCGCTTTTTTGCCGTTCCGGCACCGGGGAGTATACACCGTCTGCCATCAACCGAACCCTTTTCGGTCATTTTCCCTCTCGAGGACTCTCTTCTGCCTTCGGAGAGTCCCGAGCACTTGCGGTCATCGCCTGTCAAAACGGTCACCGAGTGCCGGAATTCAGCGACTCATGCATAATACTGTTAACCCTGCCGTAAATGCAGCAGGTGCCGCATGGCAAAGGACGAACCCAAACGCGAATCGGCGCCGTCTGACTCTTCCGATCGCGGCCCTGAACGTTCCCATCCGAAGCGTGAGGGAGACCGCACGGGTGGCGCGCAACTTTCTGGAGGCAGAAGGGTTACGTCTTATGTGGGCAGCATCGCACTAGATCGAGTCGTGCTGGTTGGAGGGGCCGCTCAGGGGACGGCGGAACTTCCATCTGCACTACGGGGCGAATTGACCGAACCTGTCCTACTGGAGATGCTAAGCGACGCCGAGGTCATGCTACGTGTGGCCGCGGGCGACGATGTCGCTTTCGATTATCTGGTGGAGAAGTATCGCCGCCAGATGGTCAGCTTTATGCACCGCATGACCCACAATCAGGCGGTAGCGGAGGAACTCGCGCAAGAGGTGTTCCTGCGCGTTTATCGCTCCCGGCAAAGCTACGCGGCAAGCGCTAAATTCACCACCTGGCTGTATCGCATTGCGACCAATCTGGCAGTGAATCACGCTCGCGACACCAAGTACGAGCGTCCAGAGAACATCGTCAACATCGATGAGCCGAACGCTGATACGGGTTTGACGGTGGACGTGGCGGACGGAAGCTTGAACGCTGAGCAAACCATCCTCCGCCGGGAAAGGTTGGCGGCCATTCGCCGGCAGGTCGAGGCGTTACCTGAACGGCAGCGTACAGCCGTCATCATGCACAAGTACCAGGACATGGATTATAAGCAGATTGCGGCAGTATTAAAGTTAAGCGAGTCGGCAACCAAGTCGTTGCTGTTCCGGGCGTATGAGACGTTGCGAGAGACATTGAAGCAGTTTTTATAAGTAGGAAGTAGGGTGTGGTTATGATGTGCGAGAATTTTCGCGACGATTTTATGGAAGCGGTACTAAGCGGGCCGAAAGCGGCTTCGCCCCGATTGCAAGAGCACCTGCGGAGTTGTGCGGCTTGCGCGGATAAATTGGCTTCGTTCCAGCAAACCATGTCGGTTCTGGACGAGTGGCAGGCCCCCGAGCCTTCGCCGTATTTCAGTGCCCGATTGCGGGCGCGCGTGCGCGAGTCGGCGGCCATGCAACCTAGCGGCTGGCTGGCATGGTTGCGTCGGCCGGTAGCGATGGCAGCGGCCATGGCGTTGATTGCGGTCGGCGCCGGATTGTTGGAAATGGGCCATGTGAACCACGACCGCAATACCCTGGCCACCAATGACCAGTCCGGGGTAGTACGTATAAGCGCCCCCGGAAACGCGGTCAGCGACCTGCAGTACTTGGACAAGAACGCCGACCTGTTTTCTGAGTTTGACGCTCTTGACGGGCAATCCTCAACGGAGTAAGTAGAAAGTCGTGCGCGCCGCCAAATCTATCCTCGCAAGCCTGGTACTGCTTTTCAGCTCGGTTCCAGCGCTGGCGCTTTCTCCTGGCTGGCAGCGTCACGCTGCACCCTCAAGGCCGGCACCGCAGGCGCCTCCGCCAAGCTCTCCGGCGACGAACGGTGCCCCCCCGCCTTCGACACCAACTTCGAACGTACCTGAGCTTCACCTAAACGGTCCCGGTCCGCATCGCGGCGACTGGCTGCGCAAATATATGGCACTCCCGCCGCAGCAGCAGGAGCAGCAGCTCCGGCAAGATCCCAGTTTCCGCAATCTGCCAGCCGGACAAACAGAACCACCTGCTTGATCGTTTGCGGAACTTCAACAGCCAGCCTCCGGAGAAGAAGGCCATGATCCTCAATCGGATGGAGACCTTCGAGCACATGACTCCGGAGCAGCAGACGGCTGCGCGCAATTTGTTTGATCGTTACCGCAGTCTGCCTGACGATCAGAAGAATAAAGTTTCGCAGGCGTACCGGCGGTTGCGCGGCATGCCGCCACAGGCGCGAAACCAGTTGTTGAGTTCTGACGAGTTTCGCAATAACTTCACAGACGATGAGCGGGACCTGCTGCGCGGAATGACCGATCTGAATGTGGAGCCGTCGCACTAAGTTGAATGCAATGCATATTTCCCCGTCATTTTCCACATGCCCGCAGCACCGCTCCGCAAAATAATTTAACATCGAATGAGCCTGTTGTAGCGTTCCTGATTAATCGCGCGATGGGCGAACCCCTTTTATGATTGAACTTGTTCGCGAAGGCTACCGCTATCGGGAGTTGATTTGGGCATTGGCCATGAAGGAGCTCAAGGTCCGCTACAAGCGGTCAGTCTTGGGCTTCATGTGGGCGCTGCTGAACCCCGCGCTGCTTATGGTTGTGATGACCCTGGTATTTTCCACGGTCATGCGTTTTGCTATTCCGCATTACGCGGTTTTTTTACTCAGCGTGTTGCTTCCCTGGACGTTCCTCTCGCAATCGCTGTCCTATGCGGTAGAAGCCATTGTCTCTAACGGCGACTTGATCAAGAAGATTGCTGTACCCAAGTTGGTGTTCCCCATGGCAGCCGTCGTATCGAACATCATCAACCTACTTCTTTCTCTGATCCCGCTGGCGTTGCTGGTTCCGCTTCTGCGGCACCCGTTCTATTGGACCTGGGTGTACCTGCCGGTTCCACTGCTGGCCTTGGCAATCTTCACGCTGGGGATGACGTTCTTCTTCGCAGCCGCCAATGTGTACTACCGTGACGTGGCACACATCTTGCAGATCATACTTTCGGCGTGGTTCTACTTGACTCCAATCATCTATCCTCTTGACGCCATACCGGCGCAGTATCAATGGATCTTTAAGCTGAATCCGATTATCTATGTGATCAACGGATTCCGCCTTTCCGTGTACTACGGTATGTTGCCCAAGGCGCCATCGATAGTGGCCTCGTTTGTTTGCGCATTCTTAAGCTTGTTCATTGGCTTTGCCATCTTCCGCAAATACCAGGACAATTTTGTTTTCTATGTCTGACTTGCCCATGTCATCGAGTTCGATCGCAATTCGATTGCAGAACGTCACCCAGCGCTTTCGCGTGATTCAGGAACGCCCGGACACGCTACGCGAGCTGTTCTCCACGTTTTTGCGCCACAAATCCAGCTATCACGATTTTGAAGCGGTAAAGAACGCGTCCTTTGAAGTTCCGCGAGGGCAGATGCTGGGGTTGATCGGCCGTAACGGATCGGGCAAGAGCACGCTTTTGAAGATCGTTTCAGGCGTTTATCGGCCATCTGCCGGAACCGTGCACGTGGAAGGCTCGTTGGCGCCGCTGATTGAATTGGGAGCTGGATTCCACCATGAGTTGACCGGCCGGGAGAATATTCTGATCAACGGCCTCCTGATGGGCTACTCCAAACGCGAGATGCTGGACCGCCAACAGCGCATTATCGACTTTGCCGAGATCGGAGACTTCATCGACTCGCCGGTAAAACAGTACTCATCCGGAATGTACATGCGGTTGGCGTTTTCGGTGGCGACCGAGGTGGATCCGCAGATTCTTGTAATCGACGAGATCCTTTCTGTCGGTGACGCCGGATTTCAGGACAAGTGCTTCGACCGCATCAGGAACTTCCAACGGGCTGGTAAAACTATCCTCATGGTCACTCACAACATGGGCCAGGTTGCGCAGCACTGCGACCGCGCAATTCTGCTGGACAAAGGCTCCATCGTGGCCGACGGACTGCCGAAGGACGTGATTGAGGTTTACAAAAGTATACTGACGCCCGAGGCGATGGCGGCCCATTAATCCGCGTCAATTTCCGAAGTGTGCCATCCTTTCGCTCGAGAAGATATTTCATAAATACGGCGCCCTCACCGGCGTTGGAACCGGCCTTTCCCCAGTCGGGCTGCATTCGTGTTATATTTGCGCCAATCTATGCTGCACGCACTTGCCGGTTGGCTTCATGAACGCGCCTTGTTCTTTGAAGCCCTTTTGGTCATCCTGAGCGCCCTGGTGGCGCTATATGCCGATACTGTCCGGCACTTTCTTTCTCTGCCGCCCCAAAAGCTATCTACCTGGATATTGAAGGCCAGACTGCTTTCGGTTAATTCCAAACTCTTCAACCTTTGCGAATGTCAAAATAACGCATTCTCGACCCTCGTCTATGTTTCCCGTTCCCTGGTTTTTGTCTTGTTGCTCACCAGCTTATTCATAGGCGGGATTTTCCTGGAAGTCGTATACATCCGGCTGGAAAGTCGCGCAGACGCCACCATCTACAGTCGCTTCCACGCGAATATCGACATCTCTTTGGCCTTGCTGTTTGTGGTGGTAGTATGCTCGCGATTGCTGCTGCTTGGGGAATTTCTGTTCCGCCTGCGAAATTTCAAGGGGTACGACCATCGGCTGATGGAGCGCGTAGCGGAGCTCGAGAACAAGCTTGGGATTTCCGACAACACCCCGGCGAACTCAATCACTGATTAAAACCGACACCATCATGCCGGCACGGTGCGTGACCGCCGTTCCGCCCATTTCTCGTAGAGGGTGAATACCGCGTTGATTGGCACCATCAGCGAGAGATACACCAAAGGCATCACGTACACCTCGGTTCCCGGAAACCAATAGCGGGTTATATAAAAACAGATCACCACGCTGCGCATGCTGGTGCTGGTGGCCAGCACGCGGCGTGATTCGCGGTCCGGACCTCCTAGAAGCCACCCTGTCACCATGGCCAGCACTATAAGCAGTACGATGGCCGCCAACGGATTGAGGGACAGCGATTTCATGGCTTGACGCCGAAACTCTCTGGTTTCCAACATCAAGGCCAGGAAGGTCACGGTGGCAAATACACTTCAAGGGCTTCACCAGCCTTGAAGCTCAGCCGGGGAGCCCGATGCGACAGGGTAAGACCGGCCCATAGCGGCAGCGCGAGGTAAAGGACCAGCGTTTCCACCAACCTGAGCAACGGTCTTGGGTGGTGCGATACGGCAGCTTGGGGCATCACCTCCAGCGCCAGAGGCGTGATGGCCAGGCTCACCAGGGTCAGAAGAAATATCATGCCTGCCGCAACCGCGAGACTGCTCTTTGCTTTGCGTGTAAACTGCAGCGCCACAGGTGTCCCGGGGATTGCCGCCAGGAGCAGTAAGCCCAATTTCTGGTCGGGTTCCATGGGCAACACCGCAGCCAGGAGAAATCCAAGAGCAGGCACGATCACGCAGTTCGCCAACAAGGCGCGCAGCAGCAGCCTGCGGTTGCGCAATGTGCTCATCAGATCGCTGCGGCTGACGCGGAGACCGATCGCGAGCATTACTGTGACCACAAACAGGTCCAGCAGCAAGAATGGCGAAACCAGCACAAGTTCCTCGCTCGATGCAGATTCAGGCGCTATCAAAATTATTGCTTTATCGAAGGTATACCAGAGCGGACGCGGGAACACATCTCGTGGCCCTGTTATCGCCGAATTGCAGAAATAGGTAAGGGTTGATAGGCTTTGAGAAGCCCATGCCCTCCGTAGCTGCCGCTTCGCCTTAACAGGCACCCAGAGGAACACCAGCCGGATTTCTAATGCCGAATACCTGAGATCGCCATTGCAGAGTCTGACAAAAATCATCCACCGCCAGAAGAAACGGCTCCGCACTCTGATCAGGGCGTTCCGCCCAGCGAATGTCGAGGAGCGGCAGCGCGTCGTACTAGGCGTATGTACCCGGTTGCCGCTGCCGGTTCGAGCCAGGCAGCAGGTATGGCGCTGGGGTTTGGACCACGTCGTCGGGAAAAAGTGGGGTGCAAGCCCCGCGGACGTCTGGCCGGCGCAGAAGACTTGGGACAAGAAGGGACGTGCGCGTCTGCAACAGCTGCTGGAAAGAGACGAAGTACTTGTCTGCCCGCTAGTCGAGAATCCAACAGTATCTTTCATCGTAGTCCTATATAACAGTGCACACCTCTCGCTGCTCAGCTTAGAGTCCCTGATTGCGAATGCAGACGCTAGCTACGAATTGATCGTTGTTGACAACGCCTCCAACGACGAAACCGGGGAGATGCTGGGCCGGTTGCGGGGCGCGAAAATAATCCGCAACCAAACCAATATCGGATTCGGACCGGCATGCATGCAGGCTGCCGCCGCTGCAGCGGGAAAGTATCTCTGTTTTTTTAATAATGATGCACTGCTGGAGCCCGCAGCGATCAGCGCGGTGCTGGCCAATTTTGCGGATCCCACCGTGGGTGCAGTGGGAGGAAAGATTCTTCTCGCTAATGGCGCGCTGCAGGAAGCTGGCAACATACTGTGGTCGGACGGAAGTGCCTTAGGCTACGGACGAGGCGATGATCCGCAGTCTCCGAAATACGAGTTTCGGCGACCGGTTGACTATTGTTCTGGCGTCTTTCTGCTGACTCCGCGCCACTTATTCAACGATCTCGGCGGATTCAGCGCCGAATTTGCCCCTGCCTACTACGAAGATGCCGACTATTGCATGACCCTGTGGCAGAAAGGCTTCCAAGTTATTTATGAACCTCTGGCGGTCGTTCGACATTATGAATCTGCAGCTTCGGGAGGAAATGAACTCGCGCAGGCCCGCATGGCGGAACATCAACAAAAGTTTCTACATAAGTGGAGCACCGAACTGCAGCGGCATTATCCTCCGGACCTATCTCACACTTGCACCGCGCGGATAGCTCGCCCTTCCGGCGGCTTGCGAATACTGTATATCGATGATCGGGTGCCGCATAGAAATCTGGGCGCCGGTTTTCCCCGAAGTAATGACGTTGTGTCGCAGCTCGTTGCTCTGGGACATCACGTCACCTGTTCGACCTTCACCTTTCCCCTGTTGCGCGATGAATATTCGGACATCCCCAGGGAGGTTGAGCTATTTGACGGCCTTAGCGATCGTGCGGCACTCCTCAACGATTATTTCCCATGCAGCGACGTGGTATGGGTCAGTCGTCCTCATAACCTGCATGTCCTGCTAACCGAATACCTGCCGGCAGAAACCTCTCGACGCTACAAACTGGTTTATGACGCGGAGGCGATTTTTTCCGACAGAATCCGCCAAGCGTTAGAACTTGGATCCAAAACTGAGCCGCCGCTACTTTTCGATGAATTCGCCCTGGCCAGATCGGCAGACACCGTGGTCGTGGTTTGCGAGAATGACAAAACAGTAATGCTTCAATCAGGTGTCCGGTCGGCTCAGGTAATTGGATTTCGGCTCTCTCCAGCGCCTACGTCCACCAGCTTCGCCGAGCGCTCGACGTTTCTCTTTATTGGAGGGGTGCACGGTTCCCACAATCCCAATGCCGACTCGGTTCGCTACTTCTGTCGGGAGGTGTGGCCAGCCGTGCACAAAGCGACTGGAGCAACGTTCATCGTCGCGGGCTATGGAACCGATGAGATCCTGGAGGATCTGAACAGTTCCACCGTGCGCGTGCTTGGACCACAGGAAAATTTGCGGCCGCTTTATGAAGGGGCCCGGGTGTTTGTGGTTCCAACCCGCTATGCTGCGGGCTTGCCGTTCAAAGCGTACGAGGCCGCTGCGTTCGGGATTCCCCTGGTGGTCTCAGACATTATTGCGCGGCAAATGAAATGGCGTGACGGAATCGATTATCTCGTGGCGAACAACGCGGACGCGTTCGCACAACAATGTGCCCGGCCATACAACGACGCAGCGCTTTGGGAAACTCTCCGCGCAAACGCTTTGCAGCGCGTGATTGAGGAACTTAGTCCTGACGCGTTCGAGAAAAGCGTGCAGGCGGTATTGGACGATGTGGCGGCCAACAGCCCCTCGCGAAGCAGTACCGCAGCGGGTACGCTAAGAGGCAAATTCTCAAATGCACGCTGAAAGCGCTGCTCCACCCGCATCAACGTAGGAATTACGATTACTTGCTTACTCCATGCCAATTTCCTCGCTAGCGCGCTTCCTCAAAGTCTTTCTCGGACTCCTGACGCTTACGACCTTCGCCATAGCGCAATCGGTCTATCAGGCAGTCGTTGGCAACCCAGAATTCATCCAGCTCAACCGGGTTACGCATGGCGACTTGCTGCTAATCGTGTTTGTGTTCAATGTTATTCCCGCAGCCGTGTTTGCTTTGTTGTGGACGCTCACCCACCGGCTGAACGGTCGGCTAGCTGCCGGCTTTCTCAGCCTTTCATTTTTTCTGCTGCTAGCGCCGTTTCTCCTGGAACTCCACAAGCGATACGTATCGCCTGTGCTTCGCTTCCACCACAATACGATGCTGCTGATCATTCCCGTCGCAGTTGCCGCCATCATCGTATTTCGTTTCCGCGAGGAGTTCGAACGCTTGCTGCTGGTACTGTCGCCTGTTGTCATTCTGTTTCCAGCCCTGTTTTTGTGGCGCGCGTGGCGCGAGGTGTCACCTATAGTCACTCCTCCAGCAGCGACAGAGGCTGCCGCTCCCAGGTCAAGACCACCCGTATTTATTCTTCTACTCGATGAGTTCACGCGAACAGCGCTGTTGGACAGTAACGGCAAGATCGATGGCTCGCGCTTCCCAAATTTCGCCAGGCTGGCGCGAGAGAGCACCTGGTTCGACAACGCGACGGCCAACGCGGAAGCTACTACTCGTGCAATTCCGGTGATCGTAACCGGCAACTTCCCTCAGGGTTACGACCCCTCGGACGCCGCGTATCCTGACAATCTCTTTCGCCTGCTCGCGCCCACGTACGACATCACCATCCGCGAAGAGGAAACGCGCTTCTGCACCAGCCCGGAATACCACTGCCCCGACGCAGCCCGCGTGAGCAGCAAGATACACCTGCTGCGAGCCGTTGCTGATCTATACCTATTGCGTATCGCTCCTCTGTTCATTGTTCTCAGAGTTCAGGCCGGCCAGTTGCAAGAAGAGCTGGAACGTTTCCGCGATTTCCTGGCTGCGATCGAACCGGCCTCCGGCGGTAAGCCGGTGTTGGAGTTCATGCATCACGAGCTGCCCCATTCTCCGTATCTGCTAACTCCTGATGGCACAATCCATCCTAGAAGTCCTGGCAGCTTCTACCCGGCCCTGGCGGGAGACCGTGAGGCGCTGCAAATTCTGCGGAACAACTACGAACTGCAGGTCGAGTTCGTCGATCGCGAATTGGGAGAGTTTCTTGACCGGTTGAAAGCGGCAGGGGTTTATGATCAGGCGCTGGTGATCGTGACCGCTGACCACGGTGTGAGCTGGAAGACAGATGCTCCGGGGCGCGTACTGAGCGAAGCCAACGCTGACATGATCTTTGCCATACCACTCTTCATCAAGTTGCCAGGGCAGACAAAGCCAGCCGTTTCCGATGCAGATGTACAGTCAATCGATTTATTGCCGACCATAGCGTCCGTGGTTGGCGTTAAGGTCCCATGGCCAGTTGCGGGTCGGGACATCTACGGCGCAAACTCAGCGCCACGGCAGAAGATCATGATCGATGCGAATGGACGCAAGTTCGAATATCCACCCACCTTCGCGGCGACAGTCGCAAAGACCGGGAACCCCTGAAGCGGAATACCTTCAGAACTCCGCTTTGAGCCGCACGGCATAGCTGCGCGGCGGCGCAATCGAATTACCCGAGAACAGTCCAGCAAAGTTTATGAGATTGAACCCATTGTTCAGGTTCTGAACGTCGAATTGCATCCGCATCGCCAGGTTGTCTTTTTTCCAAATATCGGCCCCTATGGAGGCATCCAGCGAGACCCAAGGCTTGACTCGGTCGCGTTTGAAATTCACCCGATCAATCACTTGCTGACCGTATTGCGCCAGTGCCTGTTCGTAGGTGCCGTCGAAATCGACCGGCAGGCCGCTGCCGTATTCCCCGCCCAGAGCACCCCATAACCGAGGCAGAAACTGGTAGCGAAAGCGCGTTCGCACGGTGTTGCGCTGGTCTTGCGAGACCCAGAAACGTCCAGCCAGATTGGTCAGCGCATTCGTCGCTTCTTGGCCGAGAAAGAGGCCTCCGGTCACTGGAAAGTATGCCGATCCCACCATGTAGGAGTAGCTAACAAATCCTGATAAATGTCCCCAGACCGGAAGGTTAATTTTTCCTTCGGTTCCATAGATCTCGGCTTTGCGAAAGGCAATCGGAAAGCTGACCGGAGTATTCAGCAGCAGGTCGTCATCTGCGAAGTTATTCACGTCGCGGAAATACGAATTCACATCCAGACTGAACTTTCCCAAGAATCCCTTGGTCATCCCAAGTTCATAGTAGTTGCCGTGCGACGGCTCGACGGGAAGGCGAAGTACGTTCGGATTCAGGACCACAACCTCAGGGGAACTCGACAGCAGGATGTTTTCAAAGGCGGGAGTTTGGAAAACCCGGTCATAAGCGGCATGCAGCAATAGCTCGCTCTTGGCGAAGTAGCGCGAAATTCCCAAGCGAGGACTCACCGCATTTTGATTGACGATAAGCTGGTAGTGGTCCCAGCGAACGCCCGCGCTGACGGTCCAGGCACCTAGACGGATCAAGTCCTGGACGAACGCCGATTGCTCCAGGTCAGGCCGGTTGCCCATGAAGCTGAACCGGGTGGGCGTACCCGGGTCGAACTGCGATGGGTCGGTGATGACATCAGCAAAGCTCTCGTGCAGGAAGGTGTTGTCCGATTCGATCCCGGCCTTCCACTCCTGGTTGCGGTGATGAATCGAGACGGTTGCATTGAAATAGCCCTCCGTAAAGTGGTTACTTTGGAACGCAATAATTGGCGTGGACAGAAGATTTGATGACAGGCCATTGGAGTTATCGCGCACCATTCCCCGGACATCGCCCACGATGTTCGAAGAAAAAATATGTTGATAAGTGACGATCCCCATGTTTTCGAAGTTGTCGCCATCCTGCCGCTGGCCTGCGGCTTGCTGCACCTGCTCGTTGGGTATCTCATAACGCGCCAACTCGTGGCGAAACATTAAAGTCAGGCGGTCGCTCGGCGTGAAGTCGCGCTCGTATCTGCCGGCGAAATCCCCCGTGGTTCCCGTGTTGGTGAAGTTTTGGGGAACAGGAGGGTTGAGATAGTAGCTCGTCATCGCGCCGCTGGCGCTTATCCCAAACAGGTTCTTCCCAGAGAGATACTGCAGCATGGTGTAGGCGCCGGCAGTGTCGAAGCTACCTCCTGACAAGATGACCTGCCCGTGAAAACCTTCACGGCTGTCTCTGGCGGTGTTAACTTCGACGATGCCACCCATCTTCCTTCCGTATTCAGCTGGGATTCCTGCGGTATAAATGCTCATCGACTCGACATCGTCCGCTTCAATCTCAGGACCGAAGCCTGGGGAACGATTGTCGGTGAGCGGAATTCCGTTGACCACGAACTGCGTCTGGTATTCGGACCCTCGCGGATGCAGGACCGCATTGCCTTCGTAAAGCCATCCCGGCTGCGAGTTCACCAGGTCCTGCAAGGAGCGCCCGGGCAGAGATGTTGATCCGATCCGCAATTGCCTGCGAGCCAATCTGATTGATGGTTCCCACTCGCTCAGGGTCGACAAGCGTGTCCTGGTCTCTGACGTTCACCGACGTGTTCACACTGGCCACGCTTAGTGTGACTTTCAGCTCCCGCGGGAGGGCAGAACGGATTTCCAGCGATTGCGAAACTGGTGCGAACCCTTCGCGTTTCACTTCAAGCCGATACACTCCGAAGGGCAGGTGCTGGGCGTCAAGCGCGCCGGTTTCATCGGTACGAAACGTTTGCCGAAACTGATTGGACTCGCTCACCAGTTCCACCGAACTTTTCAAGCCAAGTCCGGCGGGATCCGTCACTCGCAGGCGCAGTTCGCCGGTGTTGCTCTGGGCAAAGAGCGGCAGCGCACACAGGAGGACGATGAGAATTCTTTTCATTGGCACGACAAGCTGGCTGCTCTTGGAGACCAGATGACGATGAAAATCATTGTACGGGACAAAGACAGTGCGCCCCGCAGACACCCCAAGCGGCGCATAGTTACGCGCGCAAAACAAAAAGGACTGTCCGTTTGGACAGCCCTTTGTTGCGCTGCGCCAGCTCCGATGGCAGCGATCAGGTTCGATCCGCTGCATCAAGCACGTCAGTGTTATCCGACCGGAACCGTACTCAGTACCTGCTCGCGAACTTCCTCGTCCTGCTTGGCCTCCGCGCGACTGGTGGGCAGAGCAATATCGAGCAGCTCCTGAATGGTCTTGACGTAATGCATGTTCAGGCCCTGAAGCTGTTCCGGCGTCAGGTCTTCGTCAACGTTCTGGCGGTTGTCGGCGGGCAGAATAATATCTGTCACTCCCGCGCGTTTTGCCGCCAGCGTCTTCTCCTTGATGCCGCCGATGGGCAGCACGTTTCCGCTCAGCGTGATCTCGCCGGTCATCGCGGTCAGCGGACGGACCCGACGGTCGGTGAGCAATGACACCAAAGCCGTAGCCATAGTCACGCCAGCCGAAGGTCCGTCTTTCGGAATCGCGCCCGCCGGCACGTGAATGTGTATGTCGTGATCGGCGAAGAATGCTTCGTCAATGCCGAGTTCCTTCGCATTCGACCGCACCCACGTCAGCGCTGCCTGCATGGATTCCTGCATCACCTGACCGAGCTGTCCGGTCATGGTGAATCCACCTTTACCCTTCATCTTGTTGGCTTCGATAAAGAGGATGTCGCCGCCCGTCGGCGTCCATGCCAAGCCTACGGCAACGCCGGATCGTTTGGTGCGCTCGGCAATTTCACCTTCGGTGCGAATCTTCATCCCCCCGAGCATATCGTGATGCTGCACGAGCTCCGGCGTCACCACCAGCTTGTCGTGCTTGCCTTCGGCAATGCGGCGCGCCTGCTTGCGGCAGATCGTCCCGATGGTGCGCTCCAGACTGCGGACACCGGCTTCGCGGGTATAGTGGCGAATGATAAAGCGGATCGTTTCCTCGGGAAATGCGATCTGCTCGCCGGTAATTCCGTTCTCCTCGATCTGGCGCGGGATCAGGTACTGAAATGCGATGTGTACCTTTTCCTCTTCGGTGTAGCCCTGCAGCTCGATGATCTCCATGCGGTCGCGCAGCGGATCGGCGATGGGATCGAGCATGTTGGCCGTAGTGATAAACAGCACCTTCGACAAATCGAATGGCACGTCCAGGTAGTTATCGCGGAAGCTGAAATTCTGCTCGGGATCGAGCGCCTCCAACAGCGCCGATGCCGGATCGCCGCGAAAGTCGCGTCCCACCTTGTCGATTTCGTCGAGCATGAACACCGGATCGTTAGTTTCCGCACGACGGATGCCCTGCATGATCTGACCAGGTAAAGCTCCGATGTAGGTGCGACGATGTCCGCGAATCTCGGCTTCGTCGTGAACGCCGCCTAGCGACAAGCGCACGAACTTTCGCCCCAGAGCGCGAGCGATCGACTTGCCCAGCGAGGTCTTCCCCACTCCCGGAGGCCCGACGAAGCACAGGATTGGGCCCTTCATGTTGGGCTTCAATCGGCGAACGGACAGATAATCCAGAATCCGGTTCTTCACCTTCTCCAGAGTCGTAATGGTCGGAATCGAGGATCTCTTTGGCTTTCAGAATATCCACTTCCACGCCAGAGGACTTCTGCCATGGAAGCACCGCGAGCCACTCGATGTAGTTGCGGGTAAGTCCGTAATCGGCAGCCATCGGCGACATGCGTGCCAGCCGGCCCAATTCCTTGAGGGCCTCTTTCTTTACATCGTCGGGCATGCCCGCCGATTCGATTTTCTGCCGCAGCTCTTCGGCGTCGCGCGTGGTTTCGTCCTGCTCGCCAAGCTCCTTCTGGATGGCCTTCATCTGCTCGCGCAGGTAGTACTCGCGTTGCGTCTGCTGCACGCGGTCCTGCACTTCACTCTGGATCTTGTTGCGCAGTTGCTGAACTTCAAGTTCTTTGGCCAGATGCTGGTTGATCTTCTCCAGGCGGACGTTAACGTCGGGAGTTTCCAGCACGTCCTGCTTGTCGCGCGTTGACAGCGACGGCAGCGAGGAAGCGATGAAATCGACCATGCGGCCGGCATCGTCTATGTTGGCCGCTACCGTGGACAGCTCATCGGAAAGCGTTGGCGAGCCCGCTACGATCTGCTGAAACAGTGTCAAAACATTTCGCTGCAAGGCCTCGATTCCGGCACTCTTAGGAACTGGCACCTCGGCAATCGTCTCGACGGTGGCGTGCATGAACGGAGTCAGTTGCGTGTACTCCGTGATCTTCACGCGCTCCAACCCTTCGGCAAAAACAAATAAGCTCTGGTTGGGCATGCGCACTACCTTGTGCACCACCGCCAGGCTTCCCACCGCGTACAGGTCAGTCGGCTGCGGCGAATCCACCCGCGCTTCGCGCTGCGCCACCACTACGATTGTCTTATCTTCACCCAGGGAGTTGATCAATTGAACCGAACTTTCGCGGCCCACGGTTAGCGGCAGCACTGCATGCGGAAACAGCACCGTGTCACGCACCGGCAGTACCGGCAGCGTGCGTGCCGAGGATGCATCGTCGCGCAGTTCCGGGTCGGTCACCTTTAAATCTTTTGTTTCGTTAGACATATGACTCCTTGAGTACATTACACTCAAGCTTTAGATGAGCCTCTCTAATCAAAAGATGCAGACCAAATAAGCTGGGCGAAGCTCAATGTGGCCCCCTGAGGCAGTATGAATAACTGCACCACAACCTGGCTTCGCCCAGATACCATATCGGCTCCAATTCCTTTTTCCCTGAGCGCTTTCGTCGTTGCGGCACCTTTACATCTCAAGCGCACTGGATCGTAAACAAGCGACGGACAACCCTACGACCGTACCACGCGAAGTTCACAAGTGGCTTTCCCGGGTCTCGACGATCGGCTCGCCAACTATGTTACGCCCTAGTTCGCTCTCGGGTTAGCGGACGGGTACACACCCAGTATTCTTACGAATTCTGCAATCTCTGCCAGATGGCGCAGTGCATTGCGCGCCGCTTCGTCATCGCCGCGCAGAATGTCCACGAAGAAAACATACTCCCAAGGATGCCCACGCAGCGGGCGGGATTCGATCTTACTAAGATTGATGTCGCGCAGGGCAAAGACGCTGAGCGCCCTGAAGAGCACACCGGGTACATTCTTGAGGGCGAAAGCAATCGAAGTCTTGTTGGCGCCTTTGCCGACCTTCTTGGACTTGCTGATTAGCAGAAAGCGGGTGTAGTTCTGCTGGTCGTCCTCAATTCCGGCCTGCAGCACGCGCCCTCCATATTGTCCGGCCGCTTGTTTCGGGGCGATCGCCGCGGCGTCGTGGAGCTTTTCCGCAATAATATGGCGAACGCTGCCGGCGGTATCGTAGAACGGCACCGCCTGGATTCGAGGATGCGCGCGAAAGAACTTGCGGCATTGGTCCAGTGCAATTGGATGCGAGAACACCCGCCGTATCGCGTTCTGCTTCACTCCCGGCATGGCAATCAGGTTGTGACGGATCCGCAGATAAAATTCGCGATGGACAAATACCTCGCGGGTGAGCAGCAGATCGAAGTGCTCGGCCACCGATCCGGCGAGCGAATTCTCGATCGGAATAACCGCAGCCTGCACTGAGCCGCTCTCAACCCGGTCAAATACCTCCGCAGACCGAGCGCATGGAACCACGGTCGCTCTCGGCAGCATGTTGCCTGAGGCTTCGTGGCTAAACGAACCGAGTTCTCCCTGAATCGCAACTTTCATGGTAATGCGCAGAGGATAACAGAGCGGCAGCGCGGTTACGATTAAGGTTGCCTTGCCGCCCGAAATTTAGATCGGATATGTCCACCAGAATTTAACCGGCCCTCACAACCATCAGACACCGGATTGGCTTCCAATCAAGTAGCTCAATAATGCGAGCATTTGAAAAAGATCGAATGCAAAAGATCGGAGGGGTGAAAATATGCTTTGGACGATATTCGTGGTCTTGTTAGTGCTGTGGCTGCTGGGAGTAGTAACCAGCTACACGCTGGGGGGATTCATTCACATTCTGCTGGTTCTCGCCGTCATTGCACTGATTTTCCAGCTAATTTCGGGGCGGAGGACAGCAGTTTAGCAGTACGTCGACAGCAAAGTAAGTTGTCGGCTCGTCTGAGGTGCAACTGCATGTTGCTGCTTCAGCTAAGTTTCTAAGGTTTCTCAACCACGGAGGTGAAGTGATGGATAAGGACCGCGTAAAGGGCAAGATGGATGATGCAGCTGGACGCGTCAAGCGTCAGGTCGGTGAATGGACGGGTGACAGCAAAACCCAGGCGGAAGGCGCGGCACAGCAGGTAAAAGGCAAAACTGAGAACGCGTGGGGCAAAGTGAAGGATGCTGCGCGCGACGCCACTGATAAGGCCAAAACCGAAACTCAACGGCGCAAGGACGCCGAACAAGACGAGATTGAGACTGATGAAGATCGCAACATCGCGTAACTAACCACAACCCTCAACCTTAACCAGGCGCCTCCCCGAGGCGCCTTTTATTTTGGACTTCTATGAGCACTTCCGTGATTAGTGTTTCCGCGCTCCGGTAGTGCAGCGCTTCATTCGGCAATCGCTACAGGGACTTGCCCATCAGGAACGCATCCAGCGAGTGGCTGGCATAATAGTCGGGCAACTTCCGCAAAATCTGATAGCCATGTTTCCGATAGAGCCGCAGTGCAGGCTCATTATTGACTGCTGTTTCGAGATAGATCTCCTGGCAGCCAAATAAGCGCAGACGGCGCTCGCATTCGTGCATGAGCCGCGATGCCAGTCCCAGTCGCCGAGCCGCGGGAATGATGTCGAGAGTCAGAATGCGTCCCGTTTTTCCCCGAACGGCATGGGCGATGATGAACCCGGCAGTTTTGTTCGCCCCTGGTGCAGTTTCGCAGAGTTCAGATGCAGGGGGGGTCGACCCATGGGGTTGAACTGCATCAGCAAGCCCTTCATGGTCAGAACACGATTCGTCAAAATCGGCTATCAGCGTTATTGCGTTGCGCCTGGTGATGAAGCCGCTTAGTTCCATCTGCGTGTACGAGATGCCTTCCGGAAAACACAGTTGGTCGATTTGCCACAGCCGCTCGAAATCGCAGGCGCGGTAATCGCGGAGGTTAAACGGCACGTCAGCAGTTTGGGCCATCGATAGCAAGTCGTGCAAGTGTACGTCGCTGGGCGAATTCGGTAATCCAGGGGAGTCGGGGTTGCGCTCCCGCCCGCGAGGTGCGGGAGCGCTGGTTCGGGTCTTTCGATCACGCAACTTTGCGAGACTTCTGCCGGCCCTCCAAAAATAGTTCGATCATGTTCTTATTGAACTGCGGGATGTCGTCGGGCTGGCGGCTGCTCACCCAATTGCGATCGCGAATGCTCACCTTATCCTCCCAAGTGGCGCCTGCGTTCTTCAGGTCGTCCTGGATGGTGTAATAGCTGGTCATGTGCCGTCCCTTAACCAGCCCGGACGAGACCAGCAGCCACGGGCCATGGCAGATGACGGCGATGGGCTTGCCCTCGCGGTCCAACATTTTGACAAATTCCTGCGCCTTCTTCTCCATGCGCAACGCGTCCGCATTCATGGCGCCGCCGGGAAGCAGGACTGCGTCGAATTCATCTGGTTTGGCGTGGTCGAGGGTCATGTCAACTTTCACTTTTTGGGTCTTCGTGTCGTGCCGCACCGCCTGAATCTCGCCCGATTTCGGCGCGATGACAACGGTCTTTGCGCCCGCCTCCTGCAGCGCTTTGCGGGGCTCCAACAGTTCAGCTTCTTCAAATAGATCCGTCGCCAGGATTGCGACACGCAAGCCTTCAAGCTTATGGTCTGACATTTTGTGTCCTCCTAAGAATTGCGGTTGATGGGTTTGTTACTGATTAGAGTAGTGAGCCAGTTAATCTGTGGGATGCAGCAACTTTAAGAAGGGTGGGAAGGCAAAGAGCGCAATTGAGTTAAGCCCGCGCGAATATTCTGTCTGAATATCGGGACGGTTTCCCGCAAGCGTCGAGTCGCTTTATGTGCTACGACATGCGGCGGTTGCGCGTCTGAATTTTAATGATGGAACGCAAAAGTGCCGTGGCTTGCTTCACCTCAGGCACGGCAATGCCGCAGGTAAGCTCCTTGCCTTGCCGACGAGTGGCCACGATACCAGCCGATTTCAAGATTCCAAGGTGCTGGGAAAGATTAGCTTTGGAGATGCCGAGTCCGGCCTGTAGTTCTGCGGACCAGCGATCGCTGCGCTCCAGCATGGCGACCAACTGCAGTCGGGTTGGATTAGCCAACGCCTTGCAGAGTGCAGCCTCGCGTTCGTAATCGCGGTGATCCAAGCTCGACTTTTTCGTCATCGCAACTCCCAGGGCAAGAAGGCAAATCGCTTAAGCGGCACTGGAGCGCCGCACTACTCGAGCGAACGAATATATTTAATCCGGAACTGCTTTAGAAATAACACCCCAGGCCATGTCGCGGAAATCCCCTAAATGGGGTAAGCAGGAACTAACGCCCAAGAATGACGGCGTGCATCGACAAGTGTTCTTGCTCAGAATGAAACACGTTGAAGGCGCGCAGGTGTAAGGGATTACTCGAGCCCTGCATCGGACCCTTAAAGTTACGCCAGCGGTTGCCGATGGGTATTACCAGGAGAAGACATCCTCATGAATGATGGGCCGTTGTGCTGTCTCCCCAGCCAAGATACCCGTGCGTCTGGCTGGGGTTTTGCGTGTGAAAATGACAGGCGCAAGTAACCCCGGCGCGGCCAATATGACCGGCTCAGTGACCGGTGCCCTGAACTACTCCCGGTAGTGAGCGCCCCCGTGGCGCACGTCGGCGCCGCGTACCCAGAAAATCACATCCTCGGCGATATTGGTGGCGTGGTCCGCGATGCGCTCCAAGTTTCGCGAGATAAGCAGAACATTGAGCGCCGGACGCGTTATTGAAGGATCGTTGTGCATCTTCTGCACCAGCACAATGAAGGCCTCATCTTTCATCCGGTCGACGATGCCATCCATTTGAAGAACCGCCTCGGCCACCTCGGCTTTACCGTCGAGAAAGGCCTCAAGCGCGCGCTGCACCATGGTGCTGACGCTGTCGGCCATGCGTGGAATGTCCACCGGCAGCTGCACTTCAGGTTCGCTGATCAGGTCGAGCACCCGTTGCGCGATGTTCACCGCCTGGTCGCCCACCCGCTCCAGGTCTGCATTGATCTTCAGCACCGCCAGAATAAAGCGCAGATCGACCGCCATAGGCTGTTGCATAGCCAGCAGGTCGAGCGAGAGTTCGTCGATCTCGCGCTCGGCTTCGTTGATTGCGTTTTCTCCCGTCAGCACCATCTGGCAATACTTGCTGTCGCGGGTGCGGTACGCCTCGGTTGCGCGATCAATGGCCTGCTCGGCAAGGCCTCCCATCCGCAACAGTTTTTCTTTCAGTTCGTCCAGTCCCTGCTGGAAGCGGCTGCGCATTATCCAAACCTGCCTGTAATGTAGTCTTCCGTCCGCTTGTCGGCGGGGGTGGTAAAAATCTTTTCCGTCTTGTCGTACTCGATAAGGCTGCCCATAAGGAAAAACGCAGTAAACTCGGCCACGCGAGCGGCCTGCTGCATATTATGAGTAACAATGACGACGGTATAGTGCTGCTTCAACTGAAATATGAGTTCCTCGATCTTACTGGTCGAGATGGGATCTAACGCCGACGCCGGCTCGTCCATCAACAACACTTCGGGCTCGACCGCCAGAGCGCGCGCGATGCACAGCCGTTGCTGCTGCCCGCCCGACAGACTAGCGCCCGACTTCTTGTGCAAATAGTCCTTCACTTCTTCCCACAGGGCCGCCAGCTTGAGCGAACGCTCTACCAGTTCGTTCATCTGCTTGCGGTTGCGGAAGCCGTTCAGCTTCAGCCCTGCTGCAACGTTGTCGTAAATCGACATGGTCGGAAACGGATTCGGCTTCTGGAAGACCATGCCAATGCGGCGACGCACCTCGACCGGGTCGGAGCCGCTGCCATAAACATCCATCTCCCCGACCTTCACCGAGCCCTCGGCCCGCGCCTCGGGAATGGTCTCGTGCATGCGATTGAGACAGCGCACGTAAGTGCTCTTGCCGCATCCAGAGGGTCCGATGACCGCGGTCACGTGGTTGGCGGCCACAGTCATGTCGATGGACTTGAGCGACTGGTTCTTGCCATACCAGGCGTTCAGTCCACGCACTTCGATTCCGACACCCATACGAGCTCTTACGCCCCCTTCATCATTCCGCGGCTGGTGGTGATGCGAACTGCCACGACCGCGCCCACGATCAAGATGATCAGGATAAGCGATCCTGCCCAAGCTTGCTTATGCCAATCGTTATACGGCGAAATGGCGTAAGTATAAACCTGCAACGACAGCGCCGCCGTGGGCTGGTTCAACTTCAAGTTCCAAAACTGATTGCCGAAAGCGGTGAACAGCAGAGGAGCGGTTTCTCCCGCCACGCGGGCGAAGGCCAGCATGCAACCGGTGATCACGCCTGCAGACGCGGTACGCAGCGAGATGGAAAGCGTCGTCCTCCACTTGGGAATGCCCAGCCCGTAGGCGGCCTCGCGGATCACGTTGGGCACCATCAGGAGCATTTCCTCGGTGGCGCGCGTCACTGTGGGTACCATCATGATGCCCAGTGCCACACCGCCGGAGAGCGCTGAAAAGTGCTTTTGCGGCACCACGATCAGTGAATAGGCCGCTATGCCCATCACGATCGAGGGTACGCCGTTCAAAACATCGGCCGTGAAACGTATCAAGTCGCCGAAGCGGTTGCGCCCATATTCAGCCAGATAAATACCCGATCCGATGCCCAGCGGCACACCGATGGCGCTGGCTACCGCAAGGATGATGCCTGTGCCAACGATGGCATTCGCCATACCACCGCCCAGCTCACCCGGCGGTTTCGGTGTTTGGGTAAGGAAAGTCAGGTTAACCGAGCCAATTCCTTTAATCACCAAGTACACAAAGATGGCGAGTAGAGGAACGAGCACAAGAATGGCGGCTAGGACGGCAAACGTAGTCGCTCCCTGGTTCGCGATGCGACGCCAAAGACTGACCTCCTGGGGCGCGTGGGGTGACATGGACTCAGGCACGTACCCTCGCAGTTCCGCCAGTGATGCTCCAGACCAGGAGCCTCGCTAGCGCATTGACGATGAGGGTCACAATGAACAACGCCAGCCCGATCTCCACGAGAGCACTGAGATACAGATCACCCGTGGCTTCGGTGAACTCGTTAGCAATCACGCTGGCCATGGTGTAACCCGGCGCAAATAGCGATTTCACGATCTGTGGCGTGTTGCCAATAACCATGGTCACGGCCATGGTTTCGCCCAGCGCGCGGCCCAGTCCGAGGATGATGCCGCCCACGATGCCGATGCGCGCATTGCGCAGAACCCCCATGCGGATCATCTCCCAGCGCGTGGCGCCCAGGGCCAGCACTGCTTCCCGCTGGTTCTGAGGAACGGCGGTCATCACCTCGCGGGTGATGGAGGCGATAACCGGCACTACCATGATCGCCATGATGATGCCTGCCGCCAGCATGCCGATGCCATACATCGGGCCGCCAAAGAATCCTGTCCATCCCAGGGTCTTCGCCAGAAAGGGCTCGACGTATTCACGCAGCAGCGGCGCCAGTACGAAGATGCCCCACAGTCCATAAATCACACTGGGAATGGCAGCCAGCAATTCCACCAGGAACGAGATGATGGCCCGCAGCCTCTGCGGGCACATCTCGGTGACGAACACAGCCACTCCAATCGACAACGGCACTGCCATCAGCAGGGCCAGGAACGACGAAACCAGCGTGCCGTAGATGAACGGCCACGCACCGAAGGTACCCGCCACCGGGTCCCAGTCGTGCCCGTAGAAGAAGGCAAGACCGAATTGGTGAAGCGACAAGCGCGACTTGTCGATCAACTCCCACGCCACCAGCACGACAATCGCAAATACCGAAATTGCGGTGAGAAGAATAATCACGCCAAACGCGGCGTCAGGAATGCGGCTGGCGCGGGGATGGCTGGTGCGAATCTTGTGCAGGACGGTAGAGGCTGCTGACTTCCGCTCCCTGCTCACCTTCGCCATAGATGGGATCGCGGTCGCGGGCTTCGGCAGCTGTCCAGGCGGTTCAGGCGGTTCAGTCGGATTCATTCGGTTGACGGTATCAGACATGTGTTACACGAGCGTTACAGAGCGAGCAACTCGCAACCAGCCGCTAGCGATTAGATCGAGGCATTCGCGTTCGCCGGCACGTTGTACCCAGTCATTCAGTAACTATCTCGAAGTCCGGATTTACGAGGCGCCTTCTAATTGCTAATTGCTAGTTGCTGGTGTTAAGGCTTCACCTGTTTGGTGATGGCGGCCTTCTCCATCTCCACTACCGATTTGGGCAGCGGAGCGTAAGACAGCGCTTCGGTCATGGTCTGTCCCTTGTCCAGCATCCAGAAGAGAAATTCTTTCAGGATCTTTCCTTTGTTGGCATCCGTCGGATTGGTCGGAATCAACAGCCACGTAAAGCTGGAGATCGGGTAGGCGGTCTTAGAAGGAGAATTGGTGATCGAGACACGAAAATCAGGCGGCATCTTCACCCCCGCCGCGGCGGCGGTGATGCTTGCAAGGTCGGCTTTGATGAACTGGCCGGACGAGTTTTTCACAACGCCGTACAGAATCTTGTTTTGCACCGCATAAATCAGTTCGATGTAACCCAGGGAACCCGGCAACTGACGGATGTTCCCGGCCACGCCTTCGTTGCCTTTGCCGCCGATGCCCACCGGCCACTTTACGGAAGTGCCTGTCCCCACAGTCGATTTCCACTCCGGGCTTATTTTCGAAAGATAATCGGTCCAAACGTAGGTCGTGCCACTGCCATCGGAGCGGTGCACCACGGTGATGGTCTGATCAGGGAAATTGACCCCGGGGTTAATGGAAGTGATCGCCTTGTCGTTCCACTTGGTGATCTTCCCAAGGAAAATCCCGGCGAGAACTTCAGGGGTGAATTTCAACTCCGCGCTCACGCCTGGGATGTTATAGGCCGGCACATCAGCGCCGAGAACGGTGGGAACGTGCAGCACTTTGACCTTGGATTCGGCTATCTGCTGATTCGTCATCGGACCATCGCTGGCGCCGAAGTCCACGGTCCCGGCCTGCACCTGGCGTATGCCGCCGCCGCTGCCAATGGACTGGTAATTGATCTCTATGTCCGGATGTTCTTTGTGATATTCGTTGAACCATTTGGCATACATGGGGTAAGGAAAGGTGGCGCCAGCCCCATTAAGCTTGGTCTGCGCAAAGGCGCAGCTCATCAACACAGCGATGCAGAGGAGCACCCTGATAGAGCGAATCACGTAGTTTCCTCCTGAAATTGGCCACAGACGAGTTCCTCAGTGGTTTTACCGCCGAATTGTTACAGTTCCATTACATGCGAGTGAATTTCGCATGAACCTACAGCTCGTCAGTACACCGACAGCATGCGCCGGCCTTGCTGAAGCCTATTGAACGAATGCTCATCAATCGCAGCGCCGACGCTCCATCACGCTCAACACTTCGGCAATGATGACTTGCCTCCAGGTTTGCAGCCATGCCACGATGCCGATCTCAGGTGGCTTAGGCGCAGGAGTCGGCTCGGGCGCGTGCCGCTCAATTTGCGGTGCCTTGGCGGTGGCTTGGGACATATGGGTCTCCATGGATGGTCTAAGACAATTAGGTGCGTGGGCAAATTACAGCACGATGAAATTCGGATGAATTCGTGCCTATGAAGCACCTGCTGACGGATTTACTTGGTGACCTTCTGTCGCCGCTTCAGGTCTTCGATGAACATCTGCTCCATCGGCTTATCGTAGGAGCGCAAAATATGGCGAACGCTGTGGCCGCTCACCAGATGACATACTTCCTCGGCAAGGTTTTTGGCATGGTCGCCGGCGCGTTCGAGGGACTGCGTCATGAAGAGCACATGGAAACTCTCCTGGCGGGGAGCACCATCGTGGTTTTCAATGTGCCGCAGAAAAATAAGGTTGCGCAGGCGATCGAGCTCGGCATCGGAACGCAGCACCGCCAGCGCACGATTGAGATCGCGCTGGCTAAAAGCATCGTGCACATCGGCAAGCATTTTCTCCAATCGCGACGCCATCATCGTTAGATCGCGGATGTCTTGCAACTCGATGCGGCTGCCAACAGCGGCGGCGCGATTGCTACAGTTCAGCAGCAGGTCGCCGATACGCTCCAGGTCAATGATGAACTTGAGGCACGCCAGCAGCTCGCGGGCATGTTCCTCGTCCACTTTGGTGATAATCGAGGTCACCCCCTGGTCGATGAGGCGATCGAGGGTGTCGAGTTCTTTCTCACGCTCGCGGACCCCATCCGACAAAGAAGGCACGCCGGTAGCGATCCCCTCGGCAACAATTCCAGCTGCAATCCGGGCCAAACGACAGGCCTGGAGGGTCTGCTCCCGCAACTCTGCGCAGACCGTATCCGGGTTGGGCGGGACAAATTCGCCTGCACTCATTGGTGTCTCGAAACTACCGCCCTAACCGACACGTCCGCAGCGGCCCGGACACCTGGACCATGGGCGGATGAATACGCGAGCGATATAGACCAGAGTAAATAGCGATTGTGAATTCCTCATGAAATCCACATGAAGTTCGCTTGAATTCACAGGAAGGCGTATTCGAATTGCAAGCGCCAGTATCGCTAAGCGGTGACTGCCGCAGGCTGGCGAGGCAGGGTGAAGTAGAAGGTTGACCCGTGATTCAGTTCACTTTCCACGCGAATTGTTCCGGAGTGGGCGCGCACAACGTGCTTGGCAATGGCCAGCCCCAGCCCGGTGCCTCCCGATTCACGCGAACGCGCTTTGTCTACGCGGTAGAAACGTTCGAACAGCCGCGGCAGATGTTCACTGGAAATGCCGGAACCAAAATCGCGGACATAAAACTGCACGCCCTCTTCACTCTCGCACGCTCCGACCAGAATCTTTCCGCCCGTGTCGCCGTACTTAAGCGCATTGTCAATCAGGTTAGAAAGCACCTGATGAATGGCATCACGGTCGACCGCGACCGTGGAAGTGGCTGTGCTCATCAACGACAACTCGATACCGCGGCTCGTGGCCAGTTCGTGAAAGGTCTGTACGGCATCCTCCAGCAATTCGCGCGGCGTGGCCGGTTGAAAATTGAAGTTCTGCTCGCCGGACTCGACGCGCGCCAGGACCAGCAAGTCCTCGGTGAGGCGCGCCATACGCATGGCATTCTTGCGGATAATCTCCACAAATTCGCGACCGCTCTCCCGCAAATCATGGTTGTCGAGCAAAGTTTCAGAATAACCCTGGATTGAGGTCAGCGGGGTGCGCAGCTCGTGCGAAACGTTGGCGATGAAATCGCGCCGAGTTTTCTCCACCCTCTCGATTTCAGTTTGATCGTGCAGCACCGCGACCGCGCCGCCTCCCGGCATGGGCGCGGCGGTAACATCGAAGATCCGCCCCGAAAAAATCTTCGCGGCGTTCGCCACCGTTACGTCACGCTTCTCTAACGCGTACTGCAGAGCCATTAAGATTTCGGGATCGCGCAACGACTGCACTAGCGGCTCTCCCAATCGAACTCCGCCCGGCAGCAGACGTTCCATGCGCTGGTTGGCCCACAGCACGCGTCCATCCTGGGCCACTGCAATCACGGCTTCCTGCATGGAGTTCAGCAGGGCTTCCAACGTCTGGCGGCTGTTCTCCAGAGCGCGAAATCCCTCCTCCAACTTGCGCGCTGTCTTGTCGAGCGCGGAGGCAACGTGCGCGATTTCGTCAGTCGAGGCCTCCTGGATGCGCGCCGAAAGGTCGCCGGCCGCAACCCGTTCGGCGAAGTCGGTAATCCGAACCAGCCTCCGGCTAATGGAATGGGTCGCGACGATCGCGAGCAACATGGCGATAAGCGCCGCGGCAACTCCCGCTTCCAGCAGATCACGACCGATGCGGCGATTGGCCTCACGGATCGCTGACAGCGGATAAGCGAAGCGCACGGCTCCGCCGGGAACGGGCGCCGCTACACACAGTAGCTCGACTCCCATCGTGCGGCTCAAGCGCGTGGAGCTTCCCACCTGGCCATGCAAAGCGGCGATGAACTCCGGCAGCGTGGCATGGTTCTCCACCTCGTCGGGATTTGCCTCGGAATCGGCCAGCACCTTGCCCGAGGAGTCAATGACTGTCACTCGCGCGTCTGCCGCGGCGGCGGCCTGCTTAGTAATTTGGCTTAGCGATGCCGGAGGGGCCTCCTCGACGCGGGAAGCAAACATCAGGGTCTTTTGGCGCAATGAGGTCTCAATCTCAGCGCGCAGCATTCCTACCCATGCATGCCGTACGAGCACTGCCATGGTGAGGGTGCAAGCGACGATGACCAACAGCGCCGCCAGGTACAACTTCAGGAAAATCCTGCTCTTCACGAGTGGCTCGTCACGATTTCGGAATCTCGAAGCGGTAGCCCGCTCCCCGTACCGTCCTAAGATACCGTGGCTCGTCCGGATTCTCTTCTATTTTCTCGCGAATGCGGCGTACATACACGTCTACCGAGCGCGGGGTAACGTAGTGGGTGTCGCGCCACACTGCGTCGAGCAACTGATCGCGGGTGAATACTCGTCCCGGATGGCGGGCCAGGTACTCGAGCAGCCGGAACTCGGTCGCCGTGGTCTGCGTCAGCTGCCCACGCACCGTTAGGGTCATGCCGCCGCTATCAATTTCAATATCGCCGGCTTTTACGATCGCGGGCGCCAGGGGACGTTCAAATCGCCGCAGCACTGCTCGCACTCGGGCCACCAGTTCGCGTGGGCTAAAAGGTTTGGGAATGTAGTCGTCGGCGCCGAGTTCGAGGCCCATAACGCGGTCGGCCTCGCTGGTCTTTGCGGTCAGGAAGATCACGGGGATCATGGCCAATGACGAGTTCTGTCGAATGCGCCGGCAAAGCTCCAGTCCGTCTCCTCCGGGGACCATGATGTCCAAAAGAAAAAGCGCCGGGGCTTGCTTCTCCGCTTCCGCAACCACGCCCGCGGTTGCAGCAAACGTCCGGACACCGTATCCGGCAGCCTCCAGGTGGTGAGCGACCAGCCGTGAAATATCCGTATCGTCTTCCACGGCAAAGATGGTTTGCTTCACGGCTGTATTGTAGCCGAGGGTAGGCGATGGACTGTCATGTGTTGGTATCACAACAATACAGTACACATATCTCTGTTACAGGATGATGAACTGCGAGCGGCAAATTCTTAACCGTATCTGCATTGGCAAGGCCACCCGTGATCTTCGCCGTTCCCCAACGCCACAAAACAAAGGCCAAGGCGAATTCACTTCCGTCAATGGCCGCCTATGTAGGTAGACCACCCACGGGTCAGATAGTCGGTCATAGTGAGCGAAAGCAGTAGGAAAAGCCAGAACACGGCGGCGACGACAGTCACCATGGTCAACTTCGGGCTGTAACGAAGATGCATGAAGAACAGGACCACCAGGCTTCCTTTGAAGGTCGCAATCACTAGCGCCACAACTATGTTGAATGGCCCGATATCTACGAACGACACCAGCACCGTCGTGAGTGTCATCACCATCAAGACGGCCCAAATCCCAATGTAGAGCTTCGCCGGTGCAATATGTCCCACTGAGTCGGTGTGCGTCAGTTCTGCCATGTGTTTCCTCGTTAGCCGTGTTTCTTGCTGATCAGGTAGAGCAGCGGTAGAAGGTAAATCCAGATCAGGTCAACAAAATGCCAGTACAACCCGACATTTTCGACCGGGTTGTAATAGTGAGGCGTGAAAGCGCCCTTCAAGCCCATAATAACCAGCCAGCCTATCAGGCCCAGACCGATGATCACGTGCAAGGCGTGCAGCCCAGTCATTGCCCAGTACAGGGAGAAATAGATCTCCGTGTGTTGAGGATCAGTCGGTGGATGGTGATCATACGTCTCGAAGTGGAAGTTCGGGCCCGGGAATTCATGATTATCCCAGTGCTCGTGGTACTCCATTCCCTTGATCCCAAGAAACCCAAACCCCAGGAGGATAGTTATCAGCAGGAAGACGACCATGAGCTTGGTTTTGCCCGTCTGCGCGGCCCGTACCCCCAGCGCCATGCTGAGCGAGCTGCAAATGAGCACCGCCGTGTTGACTGAGCCCAGAAGAATATTCATCTTCTGACTGCCCTCGACGAAAGCCTGGTAGTACGAAGCGCGATACACCAGATACGCACAGAACAGTCCGCCGAAAAACATAATTTCGGTCAGCAGGAACATCCACATCCCAAAGGAAGAAGTGTCCCGCTGCTGCACCATGTCGGCGAAGTGGTGTTGCAGAGCGCGCTCAGCGACTTGGACATCGCCTATATCGCTAGTGGCCAACGGTGACCTCCTCCTGCGGCTGATGTTCGTAGTCGTAAGCCTCCCAAGTCACAACTGGGGTCTCGTCGAAGTTGTGGGTCGGCGGCGGCGAGGGCGTCATCCACTCCAGTCCAACGGCATTCCACGGATTGGGACCAGCGTCCTCTCCGTAGCGCAGCGACCAGACGAAATAGATCATCGGTAAGACGTAGCCGACAGCCAGGATGGATGCGCCCGCGGTGGCGAGCACGTTGAGCACCTGGAATTCCGGGGGATAGGCATGATAGCGGCGCGGCAATCCCATGTAGCCGGCAATGAATAGCGGGAAAAACGTGGTGTTGAAACCGACAAAAACCAGCAGCGCCGACAACTTCGCCCAAGCCTCGGGATACATTTTGCCGGTCATCTTGGGCCACCAGAAGTGCAGCCCGGCCATGTAGGCCATCACCATGCCGCCCACCATCACGTAATGGAAGTGCGCCACCACGAAGTAGGTATCGTGGACGTGCACGTCAACGCCCAACGAGGCCAGAAATACGCCGGTCAAGCCGCCAACGGTGAACAAGCCGATGAAGCCGAATGCATAGAGCATCGGTGTGTTGTAGCTGATCGATCCCTTATACATGGTCGCGGTCCAGTTGAAGACCTTGACAGCCGAGGGGATAGCAACCAGGTAGCTCAAAAGTGAAAACACCAGAGCGGCGTAAACCGAAATTCCGGCGACAAACATGTGGTGCGCCCAGACCAGGAAGCCCAGCACGGCAATGGCGATCGAAGCCAGGGCGACGAACTCATAACCGAAGGCGCGCTTGCGCGAGAAGCACGTGACCACCTCGCTGATGACCCCCATGCCGGGAAGAATCATGATGTACACGGCGGGATGCGAATAGAACCAGAACAGGTGCTGAAACAGCAGTGGATCGCCGCCAAGTTGCGGGTTGAATACTCCGATATGGAAAGCACGTTCCAGCGCCACCAACAGCAGGGTGATGGCGATGACGGGAGTACCCAGTACCATAATGATAGCGGCTGAGTAATTCGACCAGCAGAAAAGTGGGAGGCGGCGCCACGTCAAGCCTGGCGCACGCATGCGATGGATGGTGACGATAAAGTTCAGCCCGGTCAGGATAGAAGAAAATCCCGCGATGAAGATACCAATGGCCGCTCCAATCACATGTGTATTGGAATAAGTGGTACTGAAAGGCGTGTAAAAGGTCCAACCGGTGTCCACGCCACCAGTGACCATGGCGGTCAGCGCCGTGGCGGCGCCTGCCATGTAGAGATACCAGCTCAACAGATTCACTCGCGGAAACGCCAGATCTTTGGCGCCGACCATGAGGGGTATTACGAAGTTGCCAATCACTGCCGGCACCGACGGAATCAGGAAGAAGAAAACCATGATGATCCCGTGCATAGTGAACAGCTTGTTATAGGTGTCGGACGATACCAGGTCACCAGCGGGCGTCAGCAGTTCCAGGCGAATCATCATGGCGAAGAATCCGCCAAGCCAGAACATAACGGTGATCGAGATGAGATACAGGATCGCGATCCGCTTATGGTCCGTGGTCAACAGCCACGACTTGATGCCATAGTTCGAATTCAGGTAGTTTTCGCGCTCGACGGTTTGTACTGCGGTTGCCATGTCACACCTTTTGGGTCTGATGCCTCATTGCACGTTCGACGTAGCGGGAACGGGCGAAGCATTGCTCGCCGTTCCGTTCTGTTGCGTTTGCGACAGCGACTTGACGTAGGCCACCAATGCCATCAGGTTCTCTTCCGAAACCTGTCCTTGGAAAGTGGGCATGATGGGCTTGAAACCCGAAACAATCTTGGCTCCGGGATTGAGAATGGACTCGCGAATGTAGTTCTCGTCGGCTGTGACCGTTCGTCCATCATCCAACAGCACCGGCTTACCGAAGATGCCAACCAGGTCGGGACCGCGCCCTTGTGTGTCGGAACGATGGCAGGTCGCGCACCCCAGTTGCTGGAAAAGCTGCCGGCCGTTGACGGCCAGCGAACCTGAGCCACCGCCGCTCATCCAGGCCTGATAGGCGTCGGGAGCCATCACAATCACCTCGCCGATCATGGCGGAGTGATTCGTGCCGCAATATTGCGAGCAGAACAGGTGATAAGTTCCCAACTTGGTCGGACGGAACCAGGTGGTGGTAAAGCGTCCGGGAAGCACGTCAGCCTTGACACGAAATGCCGGCACGAAGAAGCTGTGAATCACGTCTTGCGAACTCATGACCATCTTGACGTCGCGCCCCAGGGGCACATGAAGCTGGTTAATGTCGCGCTGTCCGTTTTCATACTCGAACTTCCACATCCACTGCTTGGCTACGACGTAGACCTCCATCGCTCCCTTCGGCGGCCGGGCCTCCTGGAAGTAGATCAGAGAACCCCAGGCGAAAAAGATCATGCAGATTCCCAGAGGAATCAGTGTCCATGCCAGCTCCAGCGGCAGCGAACCTTCAATCTGCACGGCATGCGGATGGACCGACCGGCGGTACTTGACGCAGAAGAAGAAGATCGCTGCAAAAATCAGCAGCATAAAAAACGCTGATACCGCGATCAGCAGGAAATAAAGTCCGTCCACCTGCCACGCCAGTGCTGAAGCACGCTCGGGAAAGAGTGGGAAGTTCTTCCACATAACTATCGGGCCCGTCCTGTTCCGTTCTTCCTGCCGTGGGAGTCACGCTTGAACATGACGATGAGAAAGCCTCCCAAGATCAGCATGGTTGCGGCCCCGGCCAGCCGCATAATGTTGGTGACCACCGCGCCGTATCGCCCGGTCTTGGGATCGTAGTGATAGCAATACAACGTCACCTGGTCGACCAGGGTGCCAATCTTATCGCGCGAAGCCTCGATCAAGCCGAGGCGAATATCTTTCGGAGAGAATTCAACCCCGTAGTAGTACTGAGCGATCTTCCCAGCCGGAGTCACGATCATGATTCCGGTGGCGTGAATGAACTGTCCGGTACTTGGATCGCGGCGATAGTGGAAGCCAACTGCATCCGCCAGTTGTTTGATCTCCGCCTGCTGCCCCGTCAGGAAATGCCACCCATCGCCATTGGTCTTGTGCTCCAGATGCTCATTCATGCGCGCGATATAGACCTGTTTTTTCTCAGCCGCATCTTTGGGAGTTTCATCTGGATTGAAGCTGACCGACACCACTTCGTATTCATTGCCTGGAGTAAATCGCAACTCCGCCAGCGCACTCGCCTCGCCCGCTAATTCCTCGCCACACAACATCGGGCAGGTGTAGTACACAAGATTCAGAAGGACCGGCCGCCCTGACTTGAAGTAATCGCCGAGCTGTACTGTTTTCCCCGTCTCATCTTTGAACGTCAGATCGAGCGGTACTTGCTGGTCAAGGCGCTGCTCGATGCCCACGTTCGACAGGTCCGCCGGAGTCACCTGGGACGCTGCGCCCGAGCTCTTCTCTCGAAAAGAAGAAGGCGGCTGGGCAACGGCAAAAGCTCCGGTTACCACCACAATGGCCAATCCTTTCGCGATTTCCAACCAAAAACGTTTCACAGCTTTAAATCCAATTCCTGCGCACGAGCGCATGTTACGAGACGGCTCTTAGCAATTAGCAACTAGCAATTAGCTCTTAGCAATTAGCAATCAGTACGAACAGGATGAACTGGTCCCGCACAAATGTCGTATGCATAAGTTCATCCACTTTTTCCGCTATCTTCCCGCCCAATTTCATGGCTGATTGCCCTCGGTTTTCTGGTTCTTCGGGCCGGACTCGTCCGGCGTAAGCGGTTTAACTTGGACATCCAACATCTTCGTGTTGCCGGCTTCGGTTTGCGTGTTGATATCTGGTGGCGGAGCGTTTGGACGCACCGGCAAACCCCGCTCCGCGATGAGCTTCATAGCTTGCGAAATGGGGATGTGAACTGCCCCGGTCGAGTCCATGAATGGCTGCTGCGGATCGAGAGTGTGCTCCTCCGAAGTCAAGAACTTTTCCATGTCAACGGCGTCGCCCACTTGTAGTCGCGGCTCTGGGAAAATCGCGACATCCACCGCCGGATTGTTCTGCAGCACAGAGCGCGCATTCGGTGCAGGCGGAAGCGTTTGCGCGCTCGCCATTGGGCTGGCCTGGGATGGGGCAAACAAGACATCGCTCTTCGCCATGAATCGGAACATTCCCCAGAGCACCAGCTCGATAAAGACTCCGGCCACCAACAGTCCGAGCAGGAACAGAACGATTCCGCGCGCGCTCAAGTCGGCGCGTTCGTAATCGACTTCGGGATTCCGCAAGGGATCGTATTTGGGGTTCTCAGTGGCCATGGGACCTCTGGTGCAACAGGGTTGGTATCTGTGGCTCGTAGACGGGCAACAGGGTTCGCTGCCTCAGGTTGTAGAAGAAGTATGTCAGCCAAAGTCCGCCCACCCCGATGGGCGCGACGATGTACCAAATGCTGAGGTAGAAGTGTCCTTGTTCATGGGCGAAGTTCGGTACCACATACCAGTAGATATCCACTACCCGCATGAACATGAGGAAGATGGCGAGCCCAATCAAGCGGCTGCCAGCGCGTTTGCGCTCGCGCGACAGCAACAGTGCGAAGGGCAGCGCAAAGTGAAACAGGATGATGATCAGCGCAACTACGCCCCATCCGCCTCGGATGCGATGCAGATACCAACCGATCTCGTCCGGCAGATTACCCGACCAGATGATGAGCCACTGGGAGAACGAAAAATAGGCGAACAGCATTACAAACGCCAGCATCAATTTGCCGATATCGTGAAACTGCATCGGCTTGATGATCTCGCGATACGGGCTATAGCGCGTAAACACGGTCAGCATCACGATGCCAAACGCCAGCGCTGACAAACCCTGCCCGGCGATGAAGATGAGGCCGTAAATGGTCGAGCCCCAGTGGGGATCGAGCGACATGATCCAGTCCACCATAGCGAATGACACAGTCAAGGCATACAGCACCAACCCCAGGCCGCTAATTCCCTGGAAGCGCGGCCACGCGCCCGCCACCAGTGGATGGTCCTGCTTGTCGCCGCGGCGAATCAGTGTGAAGGCCAGCCATCCCCAAATCGCGAAGTAGATAATCCATCGAGCAATCCAGCCCCCGATGCCCGATGTGTGCAGGTACCAACTATTGCGCGCCGTCAGCGCCGGATCGGTCATCCACGCGTAGAGGTGGTGGCGCCCGAACAGGATGGGCAGAAACAGCACGAACATCAGCGGAAGACACTTGCTGGCGGCTTCGAATACGCGGCGCAGCACCAACCCCCACAGCCCGCCGGAAAGATATTGCACCATCAGCAAAGCCAGACAACCGAGGCTAAGTCCCAGCCAGAAAATGTAGGCGATCAAGTAGCCGCGCAGGAACTGGTCGAGCGAGGTGACCGCGCCGATGACGCACAAGGCAGCGCCAACCACACCCACTATCAGCCAGCGCTTCTGCCACTGCGACGCCGGGGCAGGAACCGCGTAATCGATCTGTGCTGCTTGTGGAATCTCTCTGCTCATGGTTTTGCTTCGCCTCCGTTGGCCGGAGCCGGCGAGGGCGTCGGAGGAGCGGACGCAGCAGTTGTGGGCCCTTGCGTATCGTAGGGGGGCGAAACAATAACGCCCGGTGGCGGCTGTTTGGCAATCTGCTCCCCAGGAGAAACATCCGCCTGGGTGGCGTGCTGGCTCAACTGTAAAGCACGAATATAAGCAGCGATCGCCCAGCGGTCTTCTGGTGGAACCTGTTCCGCGTAGTCGGACATGGCTCCGTAGCCATTGGTCATAACATCGAAGAAATAGCCGATCGGCGCCCTGCGCAGACGTTCGATGTTGTAAGAGGGCGGGTGCTTAAAACCTCGTTGTACGACCATGCCATTACCGTCGCCGAGTTCTGAGTGGCATGGCGAACAGTAGATATTGAAGCGCTGCTGTCCGCGAGCCATCACCTCGGCCGTTACCGGGAAGGGCATGTAGTCGCCATCGTTGCTGCCAATCTTGCCCGTATAGAAGTAGGTGTCGGATTCCAAATGCCCACGAGCTACCGTCCCTGTGATAATGGGCCGCGCCGAACGTTTATCGGCGTAAAAATCGTTCTCGCGCAGCGGGCGGTAGTATGGCTGGTTCTGCATGTCTTCGCGACAACCCGAGAGCAACAGCAACGCCGATCCCAGCAGGATGTACACCACTGCTTTGCGGGCCCGATATTCGCCGTTGCCCGATCGCCGGATTGCCATCAATGCCCGACTGCCGAATTTCGCTAACCAATTAATGGGGCACCTCCGAAATCGACACCGGCTTCAGGCTTTCCATGAATCGCTGCGTATCCACCAGATCGAACTTGGGATCGGCGGCTTCCACGCAAAGGAAAAATTTGTCGCGGGTGACCGCGGAAAAGCGATCAACATTGAACAGCGGATGATACGGCGTGGGCAGACCGTTCAAGGCAAACATCCCAAACATACCGCAAACGCCGGCGAACAGGATGGTCAATTCGAAGGTCGGAACAATAAATGCCGGCCAGGAGTCATAGGGCCTTCCCCCAATGTTCAACGGATAGGAAATCACATTGATCCAATATTGCAAGAAGAACCCCGAAAGCCCACCCAGCAGTCCTCCCAGCAACACGATGAGCGGCACGCGGGTCTTGTGGAACCCCAGTGCCTCGCTGGCTTCCTCGATGGGAAACGGACTGTAGGCATCCATCTTGCGATAACCGGCGGCATAGGCCGCTTCGGTCGCATGCACCAATTCTGTGGATGAATCGAACTCCGCAAGAATGCCGTAGATTGCCGGTGAGAGCTTGGCGTGGTTCACTTGGCCTTCACCTCCGACTCCGGCAGCAGGGCACGCATTTCGAAGATCGAAATGGATGGCATGATGCGAATGAAGATAAAGATCGCCGTGGCAAAGAAACCAACCGTGCCCGCCAGCACCGCGTAGTCCCAGCGCGTCGGCACGTAAATGCCCCACTGCGAGGGCAGAAAGTCGCGACTGAGGCTGATAACGATGATGACGAAGCGCTCCAGCCACATGCCCACCAGGACATCCAGCGAGATCAGGAAAAGCCACTTGATGTTGGCGCGGACCTTTGGTATCCAAAGCACTTGTGGCAAGACGAGGTTACACAGAATCAGCAGCCAATAAAGAGGCGCATAAGGACCGAACCAGCGGTTCTGCATCATGAAGCGTTCGTACGTCGAACCGCTGTAGAACGCGATGAAGGCCTCGAAGAAATAACCGTAGGCGACTATCAAGCCGGTAGCCAACATGACCTTGGCCGAGTTCTGCAAATGGCGCATGGTGATGATGGACTCGAAATGGTAGTAATGCCGGATGGGGATCGCCAGCACCAACACCATGGCAAAACCCGAATAGATTGCGCCAGCAACAAAATAGGGCGGGAAGATGGTAGTGTGCCAGCCGGGAACAATGGCGACCGAGAAATCGAAGCTGACCACAGTGTGCACCGAGAGCACCAGAGGAGTCGCAAGCCCGGCGAGCAGAATGTACAAAGCTTCGTAACGCTTCCAGTGACGGGCCGAACCACGCCAGCCTAAGCCCAGAATTCCGTAAATCTTTTTGGTCAAAGGATGGTGGGCCTTCTCGCGCATGGTGGCAAAGTCCGGAACCAGCCCGACATACCAGAAAACCAACGAAATGGTGAAATAGGTCGAAACGGCGAAGACATCCCACACCAGAGGACTGCGGAACTGCGGCCACACGCCCATGCTGCTGGGATAGGGGAACATCCAGTAAAACAACCAGGGACGGCCCATGTGCAACAGCGGGAACATGCCGGCACAAGCCACGGCAAACAGCGTCATGGCTTCGGCGAAGCGGTTGATGGAGTTGCGCCAGGTTTGCTTCAACAACAGCAGAATGGCCGAGATCAGCGTACCGGCGTGACCGATGCCGATCCACCAGACGAAGTTGATGATGGCGAAGCCCCAAGCTACGGGAATCATAATGCCCCAGATGCCGACGCCCACCAGAAACAGGTAAGTAATCGCCGCCATCAGGAGAGCCACCAAGCCCATGCCGATGGCTAATCCGCCGAGCCAGCCCAATCCAATTGGCCGGGTCAGTACGGCATCGGCAATCGTGTCTGTCACCGAACCGAAGGTTTGCCCGGGCAATATTACCGGTGGCTCATCCGGCCACGGTACGTCCTGCAAAATCGTTTTTTCCTCTGGTCCCTGTTGCATCGCTAACTGGACTCCGACTGCTCAAGTTCGGGGTTCGGGTTCTGCACCACTGCCATGTAGGAGGTGCGCGGACGCGTGTTCAGGTCTTCCAGCAGGTTGTAATTACGCTGCTGGGCTTTGATCTTCGACACACGGCTGTCGGGGTCATTCAAATTGCCAAACACAATGGCGCCCGCCGGACAAGCCTGCTGGCAAGCCGTGATCACTTCGCCATCGCGCACCTTGCGGTTTTCTTTCTCCGCCGTAATGCGACCGTGGCTGATGCGCTGCACGCAGTACGTACACTTCTCCATGACACCGCGACTGCGTACGCTGACTTCGGGGTTGCGCATCATTTTGTATTGCGGAGTTTCAAAGTCCTGGAAGAGTAGGAAGTTGAAGCGGCGTACCTTGTACGGACAGTTATTGGAGCAATACCGCGTGCCGACGCAGCGGTTGTAAATCATGTCGTTCAGGCCTTCGGTGCTATGCACCGTCGCCCCGACCGGGCAAACCACTTCGCAAGGAGCGTTCTCGCACTGTTGGCACGGAATCGGCTGGTAGTACACCGACGGATTCTCGGTGCCGCCCTCGTAATACACGTCCACCCGCAACCATTGCATTTGCCGGCCGCGCATTGTTTCAAGCTTGCCCACGACCGGGATATTGTTCTCCGCCTGGCAAGCCACGATGCAGGTCTTGCAGCCAATGCACGAGTTCATGTCGATGGTCATGCCCCACTTCAACTCGGTGTACTGGTAGTTGTAGTAGAGCGTCATCTCCGGCGGGGGCGACTCGATGCCCTCGTGCGCGAAGTCAGGGTTCTTGATGAAATCCTGCAAGGTCGCCTTGCGAATGATGTGCCGATTCTTCAGCGGCTCGGTACCCTTGGGAAGGTCGGAGTAGTCGATGTACTGGAATCCTTGCGGGTGAGCCAGGCCGTATCCAGAGCCGACTTTCCTGATTTTGCCAGTCGCCATCCACGCCGCGTCGCTGGCGCGAATTTGATAGAAGTCGAATCCAACGTTATTGCCGACTCGACCGACCTTGGTCCGCCCATACCCCAGAAAAACCGTAATGGAATTGTCGGGATGTCCAGGCTGCGGCCAGATCGGCCCTGTCTGCTTGCGTCCGTTAACGTCGATCTCAATGATGTCGCCGGTGACCAGACCTTGCTTCTTGGCCTCGTTCGGGCTGATCAGAACGGCATTGTCCCAACAGAGATTGGTAATCGGCTTTGGTGTCTCCTGTAGCCAGCCGTTATTCGCCTTGCTGCCGTCGTAGATGAGCGGATCGCGACGGAAGATGACCTCCATCGCGCCGCCGTTGCCACCGTTGTTGCTCGCAGGAATGTTGCCGCCCTTGGCTGAGACATTCTTGGCCGGCAATACGGTGTTGGCGATAAAACCATCGTTCAGCGCCTTGCGCCACTGGGTCTCGAAGTCGCCGCCCTGCATCTTGCCCTGCCAGTACTTGCGCACAATGTCGTAGCCCGCAGTCTCCGAAGGACCAACCAGAGAAGAGATGAATTCGTATTCGCTCTTGCCGTTGTACAGCGGAGCAATCAGCGGCTGCACGATGCTATAGGTCCCGTCGAAGGCCCGAGCGTCTCCCCACTCTTCCAGATAGTGAGTGGCATTGATGTGCCAGTGGACATGGTCGCTGGTCTCGTCTTGATACAGGCTGTGCTGCACCCGCAGCGGAACCTTGTTCATCGCTGCTGCGAAGTCGAAATCAGCCGGCGCATCATAGACCGGATTCGTGCCCATGATGATCAGCAGGTCAACTTTGCCGGCATTCATCTCGCCGACCAAGTCTTTCAATGCGGAGGTCTGATCTTGCGGCTTGACTTCGACCGGATCGGTATAGATGACGGTATTGCCAGTCGCGCCCAGCACCTGATTCATGGCGTGCGCCAGTGCATGTACCGCGGGCGGCTGATTGTCGCCGGGAATCACCACGGCGGCGCCCCGGTGCGCTTGCAGATCTTTAACCACTGCCGCCACGAACTTCTGATGCTCAGGCTTCGCCGAAGCACCGCCGCCAGCGCCCAACTCCCGCGGCAATCGCCCGTGCCAGTTGCTCCACTTCTGATGCACGCACCGGCAGCCGATGATCGGCTTTGCCGGCGGTATTCGTCGGCGTGCTCTCAATGGCGTAGAAGCGTGACATTTTTTCTTTCAGGTCGGGATTGCGCCGCGCGGCGAACGACCGCGCATAGTAAAGAAATCCGGGGAAACCGCTGGAAAGGAAGTCGCCATCGAGAGTCAAAATGATGTCGGCCTTTTCCAGGTTGTAGCGGGTCTCCACGTACTGCCCGAAGGCCAGCTTCGCTCCGGCACGCACGTTGTCACGGTTCAGCGGCTCATACTGCACCCACTTCGATTCCGGATAGGCTGCCTGCACCTGGTCCATCAGCGAGGCCATGGTCGGCGAGCCGATGGTGTGGCTGAGAATCCGCAGCCCACTTCCCTTCACCGCCATTTGCGCATTCAGCGCTCCCTTGAAAGCTGCACTAAATCCGTCCCACGTGCTCAATTGACCCAAATAGGTGAGCGTCTGCGAGCGGTCGGGATCGTACATGTCGAGGATGGAAGCTTGCGCGAAAACATCGCTTCCTCCCAGACCTGCCGGATGCTCGGGATTGCCGTCCACCTTCGTGGGACGGCCTTCGTGGCTCTCCACCAACACGGGAGTGGCGTAGGCGCCAAACGGCATGGCACTGGCAAAGAACAGCGGCTTGCCTAGAACGATTTCGTCTGGCTGCCGCACATAAGGAACAATGGGCTCGAGCGGCTGCTTCACGCAAGCGGACAACCCGGCCAGAGCGAGCGAGGCGCTCATGAGCTTCATGAAGTCACGGCGCGAGGTGCCCTCAGGCCAGACCGAAGCCTGACGCGGGAACTCCCGGTGCAACATCTCATAGAAGCCGTCCGTCTGGGCCAACTCCTCCAGGCATCGCCAATACTGCGGACCACTCTTGGCGCGAGCGAGCTTGTCTTGAATCTGCACAAGCTCCAGTTTGCTGGGACAGACTGCCTCAGACTTGTTCGGGTTCTCTTTTTCCATCTTCTCGTCGGTTCCGGAAAGAATCGTTCGTCAAACTACGTCGCAGTCCACTCCACGCGACTAGCGGTGGCAAGTACTGCAGCTGGTAATGCCTTGAATACTGCGAATGTTGTAACGGTGCTTCAATTCGTTGCCCAGCGCAATCTGGTCGGTAAAGACACTGCCATCGGCCAGCTTCACGGGATTATCTGAGCTGGGTTGCCGGTAGCTCATGTTAAATACCTGATCGCGCGGACGAAGGAATTTCTCCGGCGCGCGATGACAGTTCAAACACCATTCCATCTGCAGCGAATTGGCCGCGCGCATCAGAGGCATCTTGTCCACCGGCCCGTGGCAACTCGCACAGCCAACGCCTTTATTGATATGAATGCTGTGATCGAAATAAACGAAGTCAGGAAGATCGTCCACTCGCGTCCATATCAGCGATTGTCCTGTCCGATAACTTTCGCGCACCGGCTCCAGCATGGGCGCGTTGGTCCAGATCTGCGAATGACAATTCATGCAGGTCTTGGTTGGAGGAATGCCCGCGAAACTTGATTTCTCGACCGACGTATGACAGTAGCGGCAATCGATGCCGTCGCCGCCCACGTGATGTTGGTGGCTGAACGGCACGGGCTGCGCCTCGTTGACATCCTGGTACGTGGCATAGGGCGAGCGCTGCACCTCCAGCGCTGCCCACAGCAACACCGACACGACTATCACGACCCCGATGATCGACGCCCGTGCAATTGTGTTCGCACTACGATGGAAGACTTGGGCCATTTATGAAGCTTTCCAGTTTTGCGGGTTCGGAAGCCGATTACCCCTTCGGCGCCCAGGTGCGTGCGGTACTACGAAGTGCGCGTCTCAACTTGATGTGACGTGCATCACCCAAGCGAGTGATTATAACAAGGTGGGTTGCTTGTTATGCAAGTGGCACGTATGAGTCCACGAACAATAATTTCTTGCTCAACGAATTTTGAAGTTGGGTTGCAGAGGGCGGCAGCGCCGGAGCCGCATAAGAACTGGATTGGACGCACTCGCGACCAAATCGCGAATCGCGCTCCCGCGCCCGAAAAAAAGTGGAGGCGCGAATAATCCGGCGGCAAGGGACAACGAAAAGAGTATTTTCTGACTGCTAGTTGCTGGCTGCTAGCTGCTTCTTGAAGGTGCGCAGCAACAACATCGCCAGCATGTACGCTGCGGCGCCGCAAGCGAGCGTGACATTCAAGCCAAACTGAATGGCAATCACCATCGCCAGCACCGAGCCCAACACGCTCGATGCAGCATTCATCGCCCATGCCCATTCCACAGCGCCATGTTTGGCCACAACATTTCCCGGAAGAGAATCCTCCGACGATACGGCCCGCAATCCGCTGGGAAACGGCATACCCATCGCAAAGCCTGGCGGAATGAGCAGCAACGCGCTGAGCATCAGCTTCACCATGAAGGGGAGGCCCACCAGCGACTCCAGCAGGTGCGGTAAAGCGAACACGTAGATCACAAGCGCCGCCACAATGAACGCCATCGCCGAAGCAACTCGAGTCGGCTCGTTGAACCATCGGCGCGACAGCACGCTTCCCAAGCCACTGGAGAGCAGCATGAGGAACACGACCACGGTGAGGGCGTACGTGGGATTCCCCAGAAACAGCACAAAGCGCTGAATGAACGCGATCTCCACCAGAATGTAACCGAGGCCGATGGCAATGAAATACAGCAGACGGATGCTACGGCCGGAGCGGGCCTCCGACGAGAGCAGCAATGGCACGACGAGAAAAGCGATGACGGCGGCGACAGAGATCAGTAATACCACTCCCAGAATCGCGATGCCCAGATTCACCTTCCAGTCGATGCCGCCTCGGTTCAAGCCACGGAATACCTGCCCCGGCTTCAGCGTGAAGAAGAAGAACGGTGCGTTATCGGTGACCGGCGAAACATTGAACGCGTAATGCTCGGAGAAGGCGCGCGCGTCCTGGCTGCGAATTAGCTCAGCGAACGCGGGATGCGCCATTCCTGGATTGGCTGCGGTCGTCGGCAGGTAAAGCACGTGCAGGTTCAGGTTCGATTCTGCGGGCGTCGCGCCTTGAATATGGTTCAGCACCGCCTGCTGTTCTTCCAAGGTGAAAGGCGACTTCTTCGCCAGCACCAACACAGGACGTCCATCCACGTTCAGCGCGCCGTCGCTGATCACGATGAAATTCTGCGTGCTGTCCGTCACTCCGAGTTCGCGCAGCGCTTCCATGGCCTGCGAGACGACCCGCAAGGCCTCACGAGGCTGGGTAAATTCCCAGCGCGTGATGGCGATCATGCCATCCGGCTTCAGGTGCTCGAAGTATTCGCGGAAAGCCTCGACGGTGTACAGGTTGTTCTCGCTGAGGGCGAACGCTCCCGCCGCGGTGGAAGCCCAGGTGTCCACCAGCGTCATCTGCACTACGTCGTACTGATCGTGGCTGTTGCGCACGAACGAGCGTCCATCGCTGACGTGCATATGCACCTCGGGAATCTGGTAGAGGTGGTGAGCGTAGTCGGCATAGGCCCCGCGCATGATGTCGGTGGCGATGATGGGATTGATCTCGATGCCGGTGACGTTGGGGCTGCCATTAGCGACCGCGCGCAGCACATCCACTCCGCCGCCCGGACCGATGATGGCAAAATCTCCACGAGGACGCAGCACATTGGCAATCGAGGATGCCGCCGACATGAGATTGCGCCGATAGGCCGCATCCCAATGATAGGGATCGGAGTTCATGATGTAGGTGCTGGCGTCGGCATCGATGACGATTGCCTTAGCGTCGCCCCATCTGTCCACTTCCACACGCGAGAGCGCATTCCACTTGGCGTAAAGCGGCGTCTGGCGCTTCATGCCCTTGGCGTAGACGATGTCAATCACCTTGCCGCGGAAGTTCGCTGCGATCAGCACCAGCAACGCCATTGCAAGGCACCCGGGAATGCGGCGGCTTCGTGAAGTGCCCCAGGCCACTCCTGCCAACGCGACTGAAACCGCGGCGAACAAGATGGTGTTGGGCCCGCCGATAAAGTTCAGTAGCGGCACCAGCGCCAGGCAGGCCAGCGATCCGCCGAGCAGATCGGCTCCGTACAGCTGAGTAACCCGCGAAGGATGGCGTGCAAAGACGAGGGAAAACAGTAGTCCGGTGATGAAGAACGGCACGGCCGAAGCAAGGTAAAGCGCTGAAAGATGGCGGAAGTTCGCCCAGTCGAGGTGCAGCGACACCGCCGTGCGCACAACAATCTCCAGCGCGACGAGGATGACAACGGCATTCGCGGCGCACAACCATGCGCCTAGTTGGGCAACGCTCCAGCGCTCCAGCCACTCCCGCCGCAGATACGCGAACACGGCGCCCGCGCCCAACCCGAGAAGTGCGATCGAAATGGCCAGGAAAGCGAAGTGGTAGAAGAGCACCACGGAGAAGAGCCGGGTGAGTCCAAGTTCGAGCAACAAGGCGGAGAAGCTCATCAGCCCAACTGCCAGGGCGGCGCCCCGAGGCAAGACCGCAGCGAGAGCTTCGACCGGGGTTGCTTGTTCAGTCGTTTCGATCATGAAGAATTGAGATTACTACGAATGCTCCCTGCAGTTTGTTGTGTAAAAGGTGGGGAACTCTTCCAAGAACCAGTTAGGTAACGGCAGCGGATTGCTTTCTGGTTTGCCCCATGCGACCGGAATCGATGCCGATTGCCGAGATCACTTTCTACAAGCCGACATCCCATTGCTAATCCGTGGAGTCTCGTTCCGGTTACTTGCGCGTTGGTCTGTGTCGCTAACGGGAGCGTGCCGATCACACATCGCAGGTCCGGAGACTCCGACGCTTCTCCACCCACGTGTTATTGGGTTTTTGGCATCGGGGCATCCAGAAAATCATCGACCATTGGCACGAGCCACTCCGAACGGAACATCAGTGTCATGTGATCGGTGTCGGGCAGGAGGAGTTCAGACTGCAACCGCATGCGCGCCTTGCTATTCCCTCGTGGCCGTCCTCATCGCGAGGTGTCCTTTCGCCGCCGCTGCTCGCTCTCCTTCATCATCTCGTTCAAATCCGCAACCGGCCGTAGCTCAATCGGTCCAAGGCCATACTTAAAGCCTGGAAGCTGTGAGACAAGCTGAATGGCGTGATTGAGGTCTCGCGCCTCAAGGATTTGAATACCGCCAAGCTGTTCCTTGGTTTCCGCATAGGGGCCGTCGGTGGTCGCGACTTTGCCGTTTTTCCAGTACAGGGTCAAGGCGGTCTCCGGAGGCTGAAGAGCTACTTCGGCAACCAGATGTCCGTTGGCGCGCAGATGGTCATTGTGCTCAAAGCATTCGTCGAGCACTGCGTTTCGCTCGTCCTCGGTCATCCCTTCGAATTTTCCTGGCTCGAGGTATCCCAAACAAATGAATTTCATCAATTCCTCCTTGTTTCCTGTGACTCAGAGCCGTAGCTCATCGTTCCGTTATCAGATAGTCGTTCGGGAAACCCAAAATCGACAGCTACTCATTTTTTTCACTGCTGTCCAAATCAGCCGGAATCGAGGCGCGCAGGGATGAAGGAAATGGCGGCATTCTTAGGCCGTGGTTGCGGTGGCGGGGTTGAGATTGGCGATTCTGCTGTCCAAGTTGCTTGACCAGGCCGTCTACACAGAGGAGTGGACAGAACCCGGTTCTACGCGTGCACGGCGGTATACTTCCGTCATGCAATCAGGCTTGCGGTTCCATCACGTCGGCATCCCTACCAACGTTCCTCGTCCTGGCGAACGCTATCTGCCGAAATACAAAGTCTTCATCTCAGGTTACGAAACTAGCCCTTACGGGGTGGAGTGGATGCGGTTTGAGCCCGGCTCATCCATTCCAGAGCTGGTGCAGCGCGTGCCACACATAGCGTTCGAAGTCGATGATCTCGCCGCAGCGATCGCGGAGAAAGAGGTCGTCATCGAGCCGAACAGCCCTTCACCGGGCGTGACCGTGGCATTCATCGTCGATAATGGCGCGCCCATCGAATTCCTGCGGATCGAGAAGAATAAAACCTAGCATCGGGGGCGTCCGGCGCGGGAGTGGAATGCCGGATCAGATCGTTGCAACGGTGTCGGACCGACTGGTACGATCCTTTCCGCAGGCAGGCGTCTTGGAGTGCAGGACGATGCCGGTGGGGGGTGGGGAATGGGCAGGCTGGTCTTCGGGATGATGCAGTCTCTCGATGGATACATTGCCGCTAAGAGTCAGTTTTTCGGAACGTCGACGGGCTCCGAAGTGCCGGGAGGGCCGGTATTGCCGCCTCCGGGACCGGCGCTGCATCGCCATTTCAACGATCACGTCCGCGGGCTTGCGGGAATGTTGTATGGAACGCGCATGTATGAGGTGATGCGTTATTGGGATGAGGACCAGCCAGACTGGGACGAGGGCGAGCACGACTTTGCGGCGCTGTGGCGCGCGAAGCCGAAATGGGTTGCATCGCACTCACTGAAGTCGGTTGGCCCCAATGCCACGCTGGTGACGGAGGATGTGGGAACGTTCGCTGCGCGGCTGAAGGCGGAGATCGATGGCGACATCGACGTTGCGGGGGCGGAGATTGCGGGGAGTCTTACTAAGCTTGGTCTGATCGACGAATATCGTCTTTATTTCCGTCCATTCGTGCTGGGCGGCGGCAAGCCATACTTCGCCGCGGCGCGTCCGCCACTGCGATTGGTGAAGAGCGATGTTGTCGGAGAAGATGCGGTGAGGCTGGTGTTTGTGCCTGCATAGGTTTTTCGGCTCCCGTCAGGTAGTGTCGAAAGCTGCTCCATCGCCAATCTTCGGGCTTCTCCACCAAGCCCCGCTTTACTGGATTGCGGTGCATGTATCTCAATTTCTCCATCCTTTTTCTTGCTGTCCACACGTCGAAACCCGCGAATGAGTAGGGCACCTGGCAGGGCCAATTTTTTATTGCAATTCCCCCAGTCGCCCCGCTCTACGCGGATTTGGGGCTCTCCGTGTCATCGTCGTCCGCCCGCCCGAGCCCAGGGAGGTACCGGCCGAAGTTCAATTCAAAGTCGCTCGGAAGCGGAGGTGATGGCTGCATGTCCTGCGATTTTCTTATAAGTAAGACACTTGCAAACATCTTACTTTACTTACTTCTTGCTAAAGTAAGAAGATTATACTGAGGTACTATGAGAAGCCCATTTACGACCCGCATCTCTTCCCGCGGACAGATCGTCATTCCTGGTCCTGTTCGCAAGGCGCTCGCGCTCGAACCCGGGACGGCGTTCCTTGTCCTCGCGAGAAAAGACACTGTCGTGCTTCACCGCCTGCAGGAGCCGCCGTGGCAGTTCTTCGACGACATGGTCAAGCAAGCCGAGAAGCAAGGTCGCCAGCACGACGCCGCCATGCAGGGGTTCGCGAAAGTTGTGAAGAAGCTTAGGTACGGGCGGTAACGAAGGTCGAGGCGGTTTCCGGACGCTGAAGAGGTACTTCGGCAACCAGGTGTTCGCTGGCGCGCAGACGGTCGCTATACTCGAGCATTCGTCGAACGATTTCATTTGGCGCAGATTTCCGGTGCTCCGGCAATACGTTAAGACTTTGCCGCTGAAATCCTCCTAACAGCTGGCAATCCTACTTCATGCATCTTGACGGACTATCTCATACGTGTAATACTACCTGGCATGAGTATGACTGAGAAACCTGAGACCGTGTGGTTTACGACAAAAGGGCAAGTCGTCATCCCGCTTCGTCTTCGCAAGCAATTTGAAATCGAGGACGGAACCAAAGCGGTGGTTCAAGCGACGCCGGAGGGTATCCTCCTCAAGCCGGTGACTGCGGCACTCATCCGACGCGGGCGCGGTATCCTCAAGCGCGCGCCGGGACAGCGGTTGCTGACCGAAGACTGGGCCGAGCACAAAAGGCAGGAACGCGCTCTCGAGGAGCGCCATGCCGGCTAAGGTGCTCGACAGCTTCGCGCTCATCGCCTACTTCCGCGACGAAGCGGGCGCGGAGGCAGTGGAGCAACTGCTCGTCTCCGCCGGCAAAAGAGACAGCCCGCTCCACATGACCGATGTGAATTACGCCGAGGTGAAGTACTCGATTGTGAAAAAAGACGGCGTCGCAGCCTGGGCGGAGGCCGCAAAGGTACTGGAGGGCCTGCCCATTGATTTTCATTCCACAAGCCGCCAGTTGGCCGACATTGCCGCCGATTTCAAAGCGCGTTTCAAGTTGAGTTTGGCCGATGCCTTCGCCGCCGCGCTGGCCAAAGAAAAGAAGGCTGAACTCGTGACCGGCGACCCGGAATTTAGGCCGCTTGACCAGGAAATCAAAATCCACTGGCTGAAGTAATTGCAGTCTGGGGAAAAACGATGGCATATGAAGAATTGTTTCTCGATTTGTTAAGGGCCGAGCGCGAGGAGGATGTGACCGACGCACTTACAGTTTTCGGCTTGGAAAAATTCTCCGATTCCAATTGGCTCCCCTACGGCTGCAGATGGTGTCCGCCCTGCCAGCGCTCCAAGCCCCAAGGCATAACCGTAGGCTAAAGGAGCCATTGTCTTCGCGCTGTGATTTAGGGCACATTGTGGAAGTGACCGCCGACAAAAATCCCCAGGTCTCGAAAATCGCGAGCCCCTTCGGCAGGCTCAGGGCAGGCTCTGGGCCACCCGGCTTGAGGCACCAGGCTAAGTGCACAGTCGAGGGGCGGCAGTTTCGTCAAACATAAAAGTAGAAGCTCAGGCTTCCGAGAGCGGCTAACTAGCATCTTACGATGCGGGAGCTTTCTGAGTTACAGTGTTCGCCCTCAATCCTGGCCCTAAAGTGAGCCTTGATGCCGCAAACCGTTTCCGCGGCACCAGTCGACAAGCGAACGAAGACTGAACTATCGCCTGGGAGTCGGAAAGCGGAAAGTAACCCAAATTCGAACGGCACAACCTAAAGCGAAGAGGAGGTCATCGGCATGCCTTTGCTCCAAGTCGTAATTGTCCTAATCGTGGTCGGCGTTCTTTTGTGGCTGGTGAATCGCTTCATTCCCATGCAATCCACCATCAAGTCGATCCTCAACGCGGTTGTCGTTATTGCGGTTGTCATTTGGATTCTCAATTTGTTCGGGCTTTTCCAGGCTTTCTCAAACATTCATGTCGGCAAGTGAGCACTGCCTGCTTTCGCATACGGCGGCTAAGCAGGGACGCGTAGTCGCTTGGAAGATGGCGAATCGATGCCACTCCGTTGTTCTTCTTGCTCTGGGAGGAATGTTCTGCGCGTTGCCCTATTCGCTGAAGGCACAAGAATTACACGCGAGCCCGCCCAACTTAAACTCAATTCTAGACGCTTTGGAGAAAACCGAGGCGCAGAACCCTGCCCTCGCGCAGCCTTACGAAGTGATACGGCAATATAAAGTATTCCGCGGCGACGATCCCCAGCCTTACTCGGAAGCAACCGCTCACATCAGCTTTACTCCCCCTGACACCAAAACCTTCAAAGTTACCGAAGAGCAGGGTGGATCGAAAGGCATCAAGATCGTAGATGCCATTTTGGAACAGGAAGTAGCTTCTGCCAAGGCTGGATATCGAGGGGACATCAACCGATCCAATTATGACTTCGTTTTCGTGGCTGAGCAAAACTTCGGAGCAGCTCCAGAGTACATTCTGCACATCATTCCAAAACGTAAGGAGAAGGGCCTGTTCCTCGGCGACATCTGGGTGGATGCCAAGACCTACCACATCCGTCAGGTTGTGGGAGTCCCGGCTAAGAGTCCCTCTTTCTGGATCAAGGATCTCCACATCACCGTCCAATTCGCCGCCGTGAACGGCATGTGGATACCGGTGTTTGTGCATGCGATCGCGACGGTCCGATTTCTCGGTATTTGCACTCTTACGGGTCGCAATCTAACGCCGCCAATTGCCGATTCAGGCGCGCTGAAGCCATAATCCTTACATTGTTCTACTGCGTTCTACTGCCATCCCCGTTACGAGTGCAGAGGCGCATGTTAGGTGGGTGGCCTGTCTTTAAGGATCTTTGCGTGCATCGTTCGCACTCGCAAAAAACGGGAAGGATGGGGCACGCTCAGTGCCCACTGTGTTGGCAATGCTCGCAAGATCAAAAGCCCGGGCGACCCGGCCGGAGTTCCTTCGCTGACAACGCTCAGGATTTCGGCTGCGGGCTCCCGCTCCCCACCCCATCACGCGAAAAGCGCGCGTGTTGGGGACCCCGGTTTCGCTGCGCCCGCAATGCGCCTCAAGTTTATAGGCTTCCGGTTGGGACTGCGCCTGCGCGCTCGTAATTCACGATAATGACGCCTTTCGAGGTCGCTGTGCTTTCCGTCACCTTGAATGCCGCCGGGATCGTGCCCTCGGCAAACAATCGTTTTCCACCGCCCAACGTTATCGGAATTATCTTCAGCCAGAACGCATCGACCAAATCATGCTTCATGAGCGTCTGAACCAGATTTGCGCTTCCATAAACGTGCAAATCCGGCCCTTCCTGCTGCTTAATTTTGGTGATTTTCTCCGCAATATCTCCGTTGAGAAACACGGACGGCTGCCATTGGTGAGAAGTCAGGGTATTCGAGGCGACGTACTTGGTGGCGGTGTTGACGGCGGGCCACATGTCACCATGTTGCGGCCAGAATCGTGCCCAAATGTCGAAGGTCCTGCGCCCTAGCAACAAGTCACACGGCGTGTTCATCTGCTTTCTTATGGCCGTTGAAACAACAGGGTCGGAATGTGGACTTATCCACCCGCCATACGCGAAGCCGCCACTGGTATCTTCCTCCGGGCCGCCTGGGGCTTGTATGACGCCATCAAGGGAGACAAATTCAAGCACATTGACTTTTCTCATGATTGAGTTCCTTCGCGTCCTATTTTTTCTTGGAACAGTTTCGTTTTGCTGCCACCGGTAGGGCGGGCCTTCAGGCCTGTCGCAGACAGCGCGACAAGGATGGGGCAACTCGATTCTGGAACTCACGAAAGGATGGGCCAGCCCCCATGTGTTCGCACTGGACCGCGCCTGTCTCAGTCATGATGCTGTCCTGCAGGCGTTCCGTCGGACCAATCCGCCACCCCGACTAAGAACACAAGAATCGGTGGCAGCCCTTTCATTTGGGATGGTTCCTCCGACGAGAAGAACCAATAGGGGGCCGCCATGACCGGCGAGCCCGCCGCGCCAGAACCCCAATCCTTAGCGTCCTTGAGCGGGGTATAGAACATCAGATGAGGTCCATTGTGTTCCCCCTGGTCTGTCAGATAGGACGATTTCGACATCATGTAGTCCATCGCGCCGCTCTCCAGGCTCGGCAGTTGTTTCTTCTTCGTACGCAGTTTTGAGTGCCGCCACGATTTCTGCCTTGGAACGGCCTGCCATCACCATTCTGGCGCGCAGAGACATGATCGGCACAATCGAACGCGCAGCCTGCGGGTTCAGACAATCCGCCGCCCTCACCTTCGGGCTCCAGAATTCGGGCCAGTCAAACATTCCCACCCAGCCTCGTCCCACCATGCAGACAAAGCCGTTCTTGCCTTCGACCGCAGTCTCGTAGCCCTGCCGTCCCAGAACCAGGATCGTCGCGTCGCGGGATATGGAATCGGGAGCGGCACTCCGCGCCAACTGAATCTCGGCGTTTTTTTCCATCAAGTATTGGTCCACTGGCGCCATCTTCGGGTACGGATCCGACTGTGCTGTGGCATTCGGCACAAGAAAACCGATGCTGATAGCCAGCACTGGGGCCATGATCCAGCCAAAACAGAGGTATTTCACCGTTCTTCTCCTTTTCTTCTTCTCCGGATGGGAGCCAGCGGCGTAGCTTCGCGCTGGCTCGTCCAACCCAGAATCACTACGGCGCATGTTTCGAAGATCGCGTCGGGCCAGACTATTCCGTTGCCGCCTCCGGAGCCGGGAAGAAAAGAAGTTCGCGCACCTCGCCCACCGCATCGCAGGAGATGGAACCCTTGCGCGCCCACGCGAGTGCCTCGTCCATATTGGCGGCTTCCAGTATCCAGAAACCGCCCATGTGCTCCTTGGTCTCGGTGTACGGCCCATCGGTGACGAGCACCGTGCCGTCGGACCGCTTCCGCACCGTCTTGGCGTTGGCGGCCGGGGAAATGCCGCAGGCGAACTTCCTCACGCCGGCAGCAATCATTTCGCGGTTGAGCGCATGGATCTCTTCGATCATCGCTTCGGTTACAGTGGACGGGTCGAAGTCGTCGGGGAGGTAGTTAGCAACCAGATATTGTGGCATGATTTTTCTCCTTGGTTTCTGTAATGGTCTTCGGCGGGCCGGTTGCCCTGCCTTCACGATATAGTCGAACGGCCGAGTGGAATTCGACAACTCGTCCAAGAAATTTTTCCTCCGCGCTTTAGGACTACGCTTTGCGCCTGGTCATCTCAATATCCGGCGGGTGGACACCGGCCTAGACGCCGAGGGTGCCCGTCCAAGCTCCGCTTGGGTAGGCCTTTGACATCCTCGATTGACGAAAAAGACTATCGCCAATGATTGACAATCCTTGCCAATCGCAATACCTTGAAAGCTGAACGGACTGAACCACCTTGACACTCAATATCAACCTGACCCCGCAACTCGAAAAGCTGGTTCGCCAGAAAGTCGAATCCGGACGCTACAACTCCGCCAGCGAGGTGGTGCGCGAAGCCCTGCGCCTCATGGAGACGCAGAACGAGCTGCACGCTCTTCAACTCGAACGGCTTCGGCGCGACATCCGTCAAGGTCTGGAAAGCGGCCCGCCGCGCCCGTGGAGCGTGGCCGAAATGAAGCGGCAAGGCCGCAAGCTCGCCGCGTCCCGCAAAGCCGACTCTCAATAAAATGCTGTCTGTTGTAATACGCCCGAAGGCGCTGGAGGACCTCGCCGAGATTTGGTCCTACATCGCCGAGGACAGTCCGCGCCAAGCCGACGCCTTCGCCGTTGCCATCGATCGCGAGATTCGAGACCTTGCCCGGCGTCCCTTGATCGGACGCGCAAGGCCAGAATTGTTAACTGACCTGAGAAGCCTTCCCTTTGGCCGCTACGTTATCTTCTACCTGCCGCGCAAACGCTCTATTTATTAACTATCTGATAAATGTTCTTCTTTGAATCCTAAGATACCTTATCTTACCTGCCGCGCAAACGCGGAATCGAAGTCGTACGCGTGCTCCACGGCGCACGCGACTTGAAGCCCTTGTTCGACGAGGACGTTTGAGTCTTTCTTATTTCAGCTGCCGAATCCGCTCCTGCAGGAATTGCCGCTCTGGTTCCTGTTGGGTCAGCGCCAGAGCTTTCTCATAAGACGCCCGAGCCTCAGCCGTCCTGCCGAGCCTGCGGTACATATCGGCACGGGCGGAATGCGCCAGGTAATAATTCGCCAATTCGCCATGTTCCAACACCGCGTCGATCTGCGCCAGACCGGCCTCTGGACCATCGCACATGGCAATTGCCACGGCACGATTTAGTTGTACAACCGGCGAAGGCTGAATTCGTGCCAATCGGTCGTAAAGCGCAAGAATCTGCCGCCAGTCGGTCGCAGCGACCGATTCCGCCTCCGCATGAACCGCCGCAATCGCAGCCTGCAGTGTGTAGGAGCCGAAGCGGCGGGACTTCAGGGCTTTCTGCAGCAATGCGACTCCCTCCGCGATCTGCTCCCGGTTCCAGAGCGAGCGATCCTGGTTCTCCAGCAAAATCAGCTCTCCGGCCGGAGAGGTTCTCGCGGCGCGACGGGATTCCTGTAGCAACATCAGGGCAAGCAGCCCAATGACCTCCGGCTCTGGCTGGAGTTCGGTCAGCAACCGGCCCAGTCGAATCGCCTCGCCGGTCAGCTCGGCCCGCGTTACCTCCGCTCCCGCCGCAGCGGAGTAGCCCTCGTTAAAGACGAGATAGATGACCTGAAGCACCGCGCCCAGTCGCTCCGGCAATTCCTGCGGCGTCGGCACCTCGTAGGGAATCTTTGTCTCTCGAATCTTTGCCTTGGCGCGCACAATGCGCTGCGCCAGCGTACGCGGAGTGGTGAGGAAGGCCTTTGCTATCTCCTCGGTGGTCAGCCCGCACACCTCACGCAAGGTGAGCGCAACGCGCGCTTCCGGCGCGAGAGATGGATGACAGCAGGTAAAAATCAGGCGCAGCCGATCATCCTCAACACTGTCTTCTTCACTGGATCTCTCCGCCGAACTCGATTGCGCTTCGAGATATCGCACCAGCTCGTCTTGCGACGCATCAAATCTTGCCCGTCGACGCAGAGTATCAATGGCTTTGAATCGGGCCGTCGAAATCAACCATGGTCGCGGGTTGCCGGGTACTCCACTCCTCGGCCACAGGCTCAGCGCAGCCGCAAAGGCTTCGTGCATCGCCTCCTCGGCAAGATCAAAATCGCCGAGCAAGCGGATCAGAGTTGCCAGGATTCGTCCCGAATCCACGCGATAAAGGGAGTCGAGCAATTCGCGTATCTGCTCGGTGGAAGGCTCGGACATGACGACGACCTTAGCAAACCAGCTACCCCGAATCAATTTGGCAAACGGCGGATCGATGCAAAGTGCCCAGGTCGTGACTCTGAAATCTGGACAACGGAACGCTTCCTCGGTTGACTCAGAATCGCCAATGCATTCATTTCAGCTTCGTACAAGCTCAACCCTTCTCCGTTTTGCTCCCGAGTCACGCTAGTTCTGACGGGCAATCCGGAAGCTATCGTTTTGTCAGTCGGGATTGGTACCGCTAAACCTTTTCTCGCCACTCACCCTCGCATCGTCGGCAATTCGGAAGCTAACGGACTATCCAAGCCTGCCCCGAGATTCACCGCTCTTCCTCGGATTCCAGGATCACCTGCGCCATGGCCTGCCCCGCCGTATGGGTAATCGAGAGGTGGGCGCGTAGTGCCCCTAGTTTCTCGGCGAATTCGGCCGCCTTGCCGTGAAAGAGCACCGTAGGCCGTCCGCCCGGCGCGGGCTTCACTTCCACATCGTGCCAGGTAACCCCTTGGCTCCAACCGGTTCCGATGGCCTTCATGGCAGCTTCTTTGGCGGCAAACCGTCCGGCGTAGCGCTCCGCCTTATTGGCCTTCGACTCACAGTAGCGGATTTCGCCGGGGGTAAAGACTCGCTCCAGAAATCGCCGGCCAAAGCGCTCGATTGACGCCTTGATGCGATCCACTTCCGCGATGTCGATACCGGTTCCCACGATCATAAGACGCTCTTCGCTCTTCGCCTTTCGCCAGAATGCAAGCTTGGCTTCGCCCCAGTCTGTGACGTTTGACCCCTCGCCGGAGGGTGCCGTTTCGCTTCGGCCCGTAGCTTGCACCAGCTCTGGGGAAAAGCGAAGAGCGAATGGCGAACCGCGCATCCAAGGTAACACATTGATAACAGGAATATTACTTGGAGCCACGCCGGTCCGCGCCGCAAAATTGCTTCGTAATTGCCCCTCTGGCTGCTATGATGAGGTTGCTCGATTGATCGACTTGTACGCAGCAGTTTCCTGCCTAGCAGCAATCCCTGCCTGCATCACATCCCGATCGAATTGTGCTATATCAACATCGAAGGAACTTGCATCATCATGGAACAAGGAACAGTTAAGTGGTTCAATGACGCGAAGGGCTACGGCTTTATCAGCCGTCAGAATGGAGAAGATGTATTCGTTCACTATTCTGCGATTCAGACCAACGGTTTCCGCAGCTTGCAGGAAGGCCAGGCTGTCTCGTTCAGCGTAGTCAAAGGGCCCAAGGGTTGGCAGGCTGAGAACGTACAGGTTCTCTAAGGTCCCGAGCGGAGAGTTTGGAAGAAGGCGGCCAAGTGGCCGCCTTTCTTATTGTTGCGCGATAAGCGTCAGCTCTCAGTATTCGGCAACCATGTTCTTGACGTTGAAGCTTTGACCGTTTCTGCCCGCCGTGCCGCATCCACTACGTTGTTCTTTATCATTTCGCAACATGTCTCGACTCGGATTAGCCGGTGAGGTACATTCCTCTATAACCAATTACCACCTGCCGTTGGAGGCCCACCGCATGCGAAGAGCGCTGTTATTCGCCATTATTGCCGGTTTACTTGGTTCGGCGATTGCGCAGAATCCGACAAACCCACAAATGCCGGGAACACAGGCGGCCTCCACTGGGCAAGATCGGCGCCGCTGATGTGTGGCAAATGCCGCCAACCTTCCTCGCCGCCGCTCACAAAGCTTGCGATAACGCTCCGCAGCCGCCCAGTTTTGCCCAGTGCTTCATCGCCCAGATGCCAAAGGCGGGAGCGCCAGCCGCGGCGGTGGCATTTACCAAGATGCTCTACCAGAAGACCGACGGTGAGGTGGGCATCCTGAGTGGGTTCCATCCCGTCGGCCCGGTGGATGTCGCCTGGATCGTTTATCCTCTTGCGCGCCAACACCAATAACGGCCTGCTGCTGGTGAATGGCTCGCCCGCCATCGTGAATGCCGAAGATCTTCAGTTGCTCGACCAGAAGGGCATGGAGCAGAGCTTTCAATTCCAGGACCTGCAGAATCAGTTTCCCAAGGTGGGCGTGTGGCCCGGCGATCGCGACGGGACCACCTGGCCCAACACCCAACCAGGACCCAACGGCGGAGTTCAGTTCATCCTGGGCTATCCCCTCATTAACGGCTGCCACGCCTGCGCCCATGCTGGAATTGCATTGTTCACCTGGAACTTTGACGCTCAGGGAAAATTTCTGGGAACGACGTTTCATGGGACTGACTCCGGCTCCGCTGCCAAAGTAAATTACACCACCGACTGGTCTCACACCCCCGCAGCAGCTACGCCTTCATAATGCCGCTGCGTGCGCGGCAACTTCGCTGCGTAACCCAAGACCAAGAAAAGGGCCGTCGAAATCAGGCAGATCGCCAAGCGGAGGCGCGCCAGCGGCAGCGGCGCCAGGTCCATAAACTTACCAAAGCGCCAAGCGCCCCAGTTGATGACCTGTGTTGGTACCACAGTCCAGATCGCGATGTAGAACCACGCCCGCTCGGCACCCTCGCCGACGGTGTCGCGCTTGGCGCGTGGCGTCCAGTCGAAGGCGGTCGCGAGCACCACGGCCAGCGCCAATGGATAATAGCCGTAGCGATAAAGATCGTGCAGCAGCCAGCGACCATTGATGGAAGCCACGATCAACCCGATAAGGTTCAGCACGTAAGGCACGATGATGTCGATCCACGCCGCCGTGTAGCACACCACCCGATAGGACAAATTAGGCTGATGTACGCCGTAATGAGTGATGTACGGCGCCGGCTCACAACCGGGAATGCGCCCTTTGAAACCGCGCCACGCCACGACCGCCACCACGATGGCCAGCCAAATCCAATGGCGACGGTCCGGCCCGCGCGCATAGAGGTCGTAGGTAAGCGGATATCCGGGGAGAACCCAGAAGACCCAAATCCAGATGGGAGAGTGCAGAACGCGATAGTAGCCTTTGTTGCGTTCGCGGAAGACGGCTTGTTTCATAGGCGAGTATCTAGGTTATGCGGCAATCGCGCGATGTGCGCAAGAAAGGCGGCTTTTCGCTCTTCGCTTTCAGCTCTTAGCTCCTAGCTCTTGGCTTTTAGCCGATTGGATGTGCGAGCGGTTTTGCTAAGAGCTAAGAGCAAAAAAGCTAAGAGCCGACGAGAACCTACGAAACACTCAAAATAACTCCTGCGCGTTGTACTGCAATTTTCCATCCACCACCCGCGCCTCGGCCATCAGCTTGTGCTGGCGCAAGGGCCGCTTATCATCGTCAATATGCAAGACGGTGTGACCGTGCGCGGTTAGATAGTCGCTCACCAGCATGCGGTGGCATTGGAAGTACACGCGCTCGGCGCACATAATGGCGGTATTACCCTGGGCAGCAATCTCTAACAACCGCTCGATCCCCTGGGCGAATTCAGGGGTGAGCATGTAATCGGCGTAATTGCGGAACGAATCGTTGCGTAGACCGGTGTTTGGCGAATCGTTGCGAATCTTCTTGCGCCGTCCGCCGAGTTCTTTCATCCAGACGTAGGCGATGCCATGCTTGGGTAATTCGACTTCGAGCGATTCGCGGTTGAACTGCGGCATTCGGCGCGACATGGGGAACGAGCGGATGTCCACCAGTGTGCGTATGCCATACGCCTTAAGCGCTGCCACAAGACCGTCGAAGGTCCGCGTGGAGTGCCCGATAGTGTAAATCGTGATCATTCAAATTTGCGATGCATTGTTACGCCAGGTAAGCAGCTCTCTCGTGGGCTGAAGCCCGCTCGGAAGAATAAGAAGCGCGCCTTCACGGCGCACCTGAAGGTGCGCCCCTTCAAAGACAATTCATTTCGAGATGCTCTCCAGAGCCTCGACAATAGCTTGCTCCTGCGCCGGCTCAACAGTGCGCAGGTCGAGCAGCACGCGTCCCTCTTCCACGCGCGCGATGATCGGTGTCTCCCATTGGCGGAGCCGCGTGCAAAGGTTATCTGCGCTCATGCCTTCGCTCGTGACGGCAAGCACGCGCGTCGGCAGGGTCGATCCGGGCGCAGCACCGCCGCCCAGCACCGAGCGTGACTCAACAATATCGATCTGCAAGTCCGCGGAGCTTGCACGCAATCGTTCCGCTATCTGCTTCGCGCGTTCCTCCAACACCTCTCCAGAGATGCGCATCATCCGCAACGCTGGAATTGAATCGTAGTCCTCCCGCAGATACGCCAGCAACGTCGCTTCCAGCGCGGCATAGAACATCTTGTCCACGCGTAATGCCCGAAACAACGGATTGCTGCGGAGTTTCGCGACCAATGCCGGATTGCCGCTGATCAGCCCAGCCTGCGGGCCTCCCAGCAACTTGTCGCCACTATAGGTCACGACATGCACGCCCGCGCGCAGGCTGTCGACGATCATCGGCTCGCCGTGAACACCTACACTTCGGAGGTCAAAGATCTCCCCGCTGCCCAGGTCTTCCATCACTGGAATGTTGTGCTCGTGTCCGAGCGCGACCAGGTCCTCCAACGACGGCTGTTCCGTGAAGCCGACAATTTGGAAGTTAGAGCGATGGACGCGCAGCAGCAGCTTCGTGCGGTCCGTCACCGCGCCCGCGTAATCGGCGATGCGCGTGCGATTGGTCGTCCCAACTTCTCGCAGCACCGCGCCTGACTTCGCCATAACGTCGGGAATGCGAAACGACCCGCCGATCTCGACGAGTTCGCCACGCGAGACCAGCACCTCTCCACCCTCAGCAAGCGAGTTCAGCGCCAGCAGTACTGCGGCGGCGTTGTTGTTTACGACGATAGTCGAGACTTCGCGACCGACAGTGTTCAGCAGTTTTGCAAATAAACGCTCGACATGAACGTCGCGCTTGCCTCGCTCGCCGGTGCCGAGGTTGAATTCGAGGTTCGAGTATCCCTCAGAAACTTCGGCGATATGTTGTAACGCTGCGCGGCTGAGCGGCGCGCGTCCGAGGTTGGTATGCAGGATAACGCCGGTCGCGTTGATAACCGGGCGCAGCGAGTAAGACAGCGACTGTTGCAATGTTTGCTCCACCTCGCGCGGTAAGTCGTCGAGCCTCGACTTGATTTGTGCCTCGTCCAGCTTGCCGATCGCAATGTCGCTGCGCAGTTGTTCCAGCGCCGCGCGGGCTGCTTCGGTTGTCGTGGCGCGACCTTCGCGTTGCACGAGGGCGCCAATTTGCGGGGTGCGCAACAGGTCGTCGATCGACGGCAGCAGACGGAAGAGGTCGGATTTGCTGATGGCTTTCACGCGTGATTAGTTTGCACGTCGAAGCGAGCGGGACGCAAGTATGCTGGGAACTCGGGCATTCAAGGATGCCATCGATCTACTTGCGATGGTCGACACAGAAACGGGGAGTACACGGAACGCAAGCTAAGGGCGGTCCGAAGCCCGGCAGTTTTACGATGAGCTAAGAGCCCCCGTGACGGTCGGAGGGAGGCGTGCGGGAACACGCTATGGTTCGAGCGAAGAGCTAAAGCGAAGAGCCAAGAGCGAACAGCGAGGAGCGACCCCCATGACATTTGTCATCCCCCATCGCTGACAATCCGCACTACCGCCTGAACTGAGCATGACCGATGATCGCAACCGTGGCCGAACAACCGGGGCCACGGGAGCCAACGATGTCAACCGCTTTAGCCGAAATGCCGCGTGTCAGCTCAGCCTACCGGCCAGCCAGTGTGGCCCGGTGCCGCAATCTGAAAAAAAGCTACGGACAAATTGTCGCGCTGCGCGATCTGAACCTCGAGGTCCATGCCGGCGAATTGCTGGCACTGCTTGGTCCCAACGGCGCCGGCAAGACCACGCTGGTGCGAATGCTGCTCGGCCTGGCGCGGCCCGACGCCGGTAGCGTTTCGGTGCTGGGATTTGACCCTCATACGGGGCAAGTGCAAACTCGTCTCGGCGCCATGCTCCAGGTTGGACGTGTACCGGAGACACTCAAAGTGCGCGAGCACATTGACCTGTTCTCGTCCTACTATCCTGCGCCGCTGCCCATCGCCGAGACGCTGAAGATCGCGGGGCTCGAAGACATCAAGGAGCGTCCGTACGGCGAGCTTTCCGGCGGCCAGAAGCAGCGCGTGCTGTTCGGCATCGCCCTCTGCGGCAATCCTGACTTGCTCTTTCTTGACGAGCCCACGGTCGGCCTCGACGTGGAAGCACGCCGCCTGATGTGGGCGCAGATTCGCACCCTGATCGGGCGCGGCAAGACGATACTGCTTACCACCCATTACCTGAATGAAGCCGATGCCTTGGCGGACCGCATTCTTGTGCTCGACAAAGGCGTGATCGTCGCCGAAGGCACCCCCGCCGAAATCAAGTCGCGTGCCATCGGGAAACAGGTCCGCTGCACCAGCAGGCTGTCGCTCGAAGAAGTCCGCCAGATTCCCGGCGTGCTTGGCGCCAAGGCCGATCGCAACGCTTTTGAGCTGCAAGTGAACGCCGCCGAACCGGTGGTGCGCGAACTGTTGCTAGCGAGATTCATGGCTGGCCGACTTGGAAGTCACTAACGCAGGCCTGGAAGAGGCGTTCCTGGCGCTAACGCAAAACAATAACCTCGACGCCTCGAAGGAAAGGAACTGACATGGCTGCCACCACATTTCCCGCAACTCTCGCTGTGACCCGCCGCTCGCCGGCGAGAACCATCGCGCTCTTCTATAAGGAAGCGAAGTATGAACTGCTAAAGAACGTGCGCATCCCGGTATACGCGATTTCGACGGTCGCGTTTCCGTTGATGTTCTACGTGCTGTTCGGCATCGTGCTGGGACAGGGCAGCCCCGCCAACCGCAATGAAACCGCGGTCTACATGCTGGCGACCATGGGATGCTTCGGAGTGATGGCGGTCTCGCTGTTTGGTTTCGGTGTCAGCCTCGCGATCGAGCGCGGCCAGGGCTGGCTGCAAGTGAAGCGCGCTTCGCCCATGCCGATTGCCGCCTATTTCTCTGCGAAGCTATTTTCGGCAATCGTATTCAGCGCAGTAATCGTGCTTCTTCTGCTCGCGGTCGGAGTCGCGTTTGGTGGCGTGCGTCTGCCGCTAACGACAGCCGCTGAACTGGCCGCCATTCTGATCGCAGGTTCGATTCCCTTCAGCTCGATGGGACTGGCGATCGGATACTTCGCGAAACCGAATTCCGCTCCCGCGTTAGTCAATCTGATTTATCTACCGATGTCGTTCTGCTCGGGACTGTGGATTCCGCTCTTCATGCTGCCGCATGGATTGCGCATGTTCGCCAACGTCCTGCCTCCCTTCCACATGAGCCAGCTTGCACTGAACGTGGTCGGCCTGGGTATGGTGCCGGCTGCCACTTGGCGGCACGTCGAAGGGCTGATTTCATTCACCTTGGTTTGCCTGGGATTGGCAGCCTGGGGTTACTGGCGAGATGAGGGAAAATTGTATGGGTAAAAATTGGACGCTAGTGGTGGTGTTCAAAGTGTAGTTAACATAAGCCGATACCGAAATCTTGCGAAACGACGAAGAAAGCGCAACGAGCCAGGAGCTAAGTTATGAAAAGCAAACGCGCACAATGGATTCTCTGGGCCATCGCCATGATTATCTTTTCGGTAATCACGCTGAGCGGTCACGGAAATTGGCTGGGATTGGCGATCACGGCCGTTGCAATCGTTTGGTACACGGTTGTGCCCAGCACCCATTCCAGACAACAATAATGATCGAGCACATGATGACTACCCTTCACGCAATCTGGTGGAAGATCTACCCCACCGACGACCGGCATCGCTGGATGCCGCTCATATGGCTCCCTTTCATGATCTGGTTCTTCGTGGACCCGGCGTCAAGGCATACTGGTCCGCTCGGCTGGGTGGCAAATACCGTTTTTGGACTCGTCTTCATCCTGTTATACCTGCAGGCGTATTCTCGTCCCGACCCGTACCGGTTGATGTTCGTTCTGGCCATGACTGCCACGGCGGCAATCCTCATCCCACTCAACGGCGGCGCCACGGCATTTCTCGTCTACGCAGCGTCTGCGGGCGGTTTCCATCCCAACCTGCGCAGAGTGTCCCTGTTGATCGGCCTTCAGGTCGTCGTTCTCGCCTTCTACGCCTACAGGCTTCATCTGCCCATAGGTGCTTGGGGATCGCTGCTGCTGTTGATCGCCGTCGTGGGATTCGGATGCCATTACTCGGCGATCAGCCACTGTGCGGGAGAAAAGCTTAAGCGTGCCCAGGACCAAATCGAACATCTCGCCAAGATCGCTGAACGCGAACGCATCGCGCGCGACCTGCACGATCTCCTAGGGCACACGCTGTCGCTCATCACTCTGAAAGCCGAGCTGGCGCGCAAGCTGGTGGACCGCGATCCGCAACGGGCCAAGCAGGAAATGCAGGATGTGGAGCACACTTCGCGCGCTGCACTGGCCGACGTACGCGAAGCCATCAGCGGGTATCGTGGTCAGGGCCTCGCCGCCGAACTGCTGCACGCCCGTCAGACGCTGCAAACCGCTGGTATCGCCGTGGACTGCGAAGCCTCGGAGGTTCCGCTCAGCCCGGCACAGGAGACTGTTCTTTCGCTTGCGCTTCGCGAAGCCGTGACCAACGTGGTGCGCCACGCGCAAGCGCAGACCTGCAGCGTCCGCCTGGGGCGTGACGAACAGCTTTGCACATTGGAGATCGCCGACAACGGATGCGGCGTGGATACCCCGGAGGGTAACGGTTTGCGCGGCATGCGCGAACGGCTGGAGGCGATCGGCGGCTCTCTTCAGCGTCAGACTGCGGCCGGGACCCGCCTGGTGATTCATTTGCCTCTCGCGCCAATGGCCTCGGCTCTGCGAAACTGAGAGCATGGCCGGCGCTAAGCGCGACAAAATCAGGGTGGTCCTCGCCGAAGATCAGGCCATGGTCCTCGGCGCGCTCGCCGCGTTACTCGAAATGGAAGACGACATTGAGGTCGTGGCCCGTGCGCAATCCGGCGACGAAGCGCTGCGCACCGTGCAACAAGTCCGGCCCGACGTGTTCATCACCGACATCGAAATGCCCACGCTGACGGGATTGGAGGTTGCGGCCGAATTGAAGCGCCGTGCCGTTCCGGTTCGCGTCATCATTCTTACGACGTTCGCGCGCGCCGGATACCTGCGCCGCGCCCTCGACGCCGGAGCCTCGGGCTATCTCCTCAAAGATATGCCCGCAGAACAGCTCGCCGACGCGGTGCGCCGCGTGAATCGCGGACTTCGCGTCATCGATCCGCAACTCGCCGCCGAGGCGTGGACCGACGAAGCCGATCCGCTCACCGAGCGCGAGCGCCAGGTGTTGCGTCTCGCCGGAGAAGGCAAAGCCAGCTCCGAGATCGCGACTGACCTGAATTTGTCGGAAGGCACCGTGCGCAACTATTTGTCGGAAGCCATCAGCAAACTTGGCGCTGCCAACCGTGTCGAGGCCGCGCGCGTCGCCCGCGCCAAGGGATGGTTGTAGGGGCGGCGCGACAACTGTGGGCCAAGCCGATTCCGGCGGTCGGCTCGCTGACTAGCCGGTGCACGTGCTCCGGCATGACCCAACCACGCGACCCGATCGCCTGGAGAAACCTTACGGCCTGCGTCCACGTCTCCCAGATTGCAACTAACCCTTTTCCCACCTCGCGAGTCGAATCAACGGAGGCGGCAATGAACCCAAAACACATTCGCGTTTCGTCATTGATGTGGGTGGATCCTGTATCTCAGGAGAAATCAATACAGCGGCAGATTGTCAGGATGATCACAGTACGAAGCTTCGCACTGGTTGTTTTGCTGAGCGTGGCATGCCAGGCGCAAGGACAGGACGCCAAAACACCGTATCCGAGCATGGCCCCGCTTGAGCAATATCTGATGGCGGATCGGAATGCTGAGATAGCCTTGGCGCGCAGCGCGGCCCCGGAATCCATCTCAAACGATGCCGAGGTCCTGGTGCTTGGACGGCATGGCTACGAAACCGCAGTCAAAGGCAAGAATGGTTTCGTATGTATCGTGGAACGATCGTGGACTGCTGGAATCGACAATCCAGACTTTTGGAACCCCAAGCTGCGTGGTCCCCTCTGCCTCAACGCGCCAGCCGCACGATCCTATCTTCCACTCACCATCAAGAAGACCGAGTTGGTATTGGCTGGACAATCCAAAGATCAAATGGTCGAGAGCATGAAAGCCGCTTTCGACAAGAAGGAATTGCCCACGCTGGAACCTGGCGCGATGTGCTATATGCTCTCAAAGCAAGGGTATCTAAACGATCGCGTCGGGCACTGGCATCCTCACCTCATGTTTTTCGTGCCGCAAACGGACGCTGCAACTTGGGGCGCAGACCTGCCAGGCTCGCCGATTTTGTCAACGGACGACCCTCAGGACCGATTGACGATATTCATGGTTCCGGTCGCCAAGTGGTCGGACGGCACGGCTGATCAGACGGATGAGCAGTGACGACTCAATCGCACCGATTCTGAGACATGTGAAGGCGGGCGGCCCGGCTTTTCCATTACTATCCTCCGTCGCTTCAAACATTGGGTGCCCCATCCTTCTCGCCCGCTTTTGGCGAGGGGATGGGCGCAGTGCGGTGACCGCCAGCCTAGCCTCACGCCGTGTGCTTGATCAGCAGCACCTCGTTGCCCACCTCGCTGTACATCAACTCGTCCACGACACCTTGCGCCAGCAGGATGCCGTATCCGCCGGGACGCATGCCCAGTTCGTCACGGTGTTCGATATGGGCGGTAGGATCGTCGGGACCGTTCGACACCGCGGCGTGAGCAATGGCGTCGCGGCGGAAGCCTGCACCTGGATCGCGCACATAGAAGACAATCGTCCGTTCGGTGCGCACCGCCGACACCTCCACCACTTTGTGCCGATTGAACGCGGCGCCGTGTTCCATGGCATTCAGCAGAATTTCGCGGAAGGCCATCATCACGTCGTTGCGGGCGTCTTCCGGCAACTCCGAGCACAGCTCGCGTAGGAAACTCACCACGCGCTCGGCCGTCAGCATGCGGCAGTTGGCACGCAGCGACACCCACTGTGGCTGTGCCGACAAAACCTCGATGTCGGTACGCCAGTCGGCATCGGATACGGCTTCAGCCGCAAAGTTGGCAATCTCGTGGGCATCAAAGGGGGCGCCCATGCAGACGAAAACCCGAGCCTTAAGCGCGGCAATCACCTCCTCCGGCGTCGCATGGGGAGCCAGAACGATGGTCTTCACGCCGGGCCGGATTTCGTGCACCTCCTCGATCAGGGCCAGATCTTCCTCAATCGTGGTTTCGGGGTCGGTGATGAGCACATCGAACGACTGGTGCCGCAAGCGGCGGATGGCATGCGCACCCCCATGCGCACACTCCGCGGGACAATGCCTGTCGCCCAAGGCGTGCATGATGGAACGTGTCGTCTCCGAGTCTTTGCCGATGACAAGAACATTGCTCATGGTGGGCTCCTGGTTCTGGGTTTCTATCATAACGGTGGCACAGCTACAGGACGATTAATTCTGATCGAGGTCAACAGGCGCAAGAAAAACGCCCCGGAGCAGGAGGTGCACTCCGGGGCGTTAGTTTTCTGACTTGCAGTTACGTCAGGAAGAACTCGCGGGTGATCTTGGTCCATTGCTCGTCCGGCATGGTGCTGGCGAGGTCGTCGATGGCCACTCCGCCGTCCTGCGCCAGGGCGCCAAGCGCGCTGGGCATGACCCGCTGCAGCCGCATTGAAGACTCTTCGGTCCACCACCGCGCCATGGCTCCGCCGAGCAGATTGCGGAAGTTGGTCTTGGCATCGGGAGACTGTACCGTTACCAGCCAGCCTTCGCCGTAGGGATCCTTCGTCGCCAACGCCGGATCGTTGACTACTGCTTCGTTGATGTCGGCCACGCTGCCTTCGATTGGAGAGACCATGTCAACTTTGACGCCGTTGCGGACGATGCTCCATACCTTTTGTCCCTGCCGAATCCATTGGCCGCGTTGCGGAAGCGTGATGTGCTCAACCTTGCCGGTCAGCTTGGAGGCGAAGTCGTCGATCCCGATCCGCACCAAATTTGGACTCTCACTCAGCGCCCAGGTGTGTCCGGGATGATAACGAAGATTGTCGGGAACCGAGAAGCCGCCGACCAGGCTTGGTCTTAGGCGAGCCGCAGTCGCGTCCTGTTTACGCATCGCCGGGGCTACTTGCAGTACGGGGTGCTTCGCTTTCGAGTAGAAGAAATCAATAGTAAGGAAGATTGCGAACATCATGAGAACTAGAAGAACTGTCATAACCGCCTCCTGCCTCGCATCCGAGGGCTTCTTGCTTGTCCGCGCTTCGGTTACATCGCGCTTGACACTCTTCTTAAGGCATTCGGCATACCAAACCGGCGAATGGAGAAAATCGCAGCAATAAGTGCGTGCAAGTGGCGACGAATGTTTGCCTTGTGCGCCTGTGTTGCGAATCGCATCGACGGCTGAGTTGCATTATTCAACCATGCGATTCGTTGCGTTTTGCAACTGGAAATCCGTGGAATGTCGCCTTCAGGGCTCCCTACCATTGTCTATAGCCAGCGGAGGCAGTGAGTTAGCTTGCATTCGAGAGCGTCGAGAGTAGGTGTTGCAATTTTCATCGCGATGATGCACTACGCAACACCGCTGAGGAGAAAAACAGCGGTCGAGAACGGGCCCTGGAAAATTTATTTTCTGGAAAAGCGGATGCGACTGACATGTATAGGCTGCGGAGAATGTCGAAGAGGCAGGCCCGTCAAGAAAACGTGCCGAGCGAGAGTGGGTAGGCAGTGCAGGAGGTCCTTCGACTCCTCTCGTCCGATGCCAATCGCGACCGCATTCGTCGCTCAGGTTGACTAGCGAAGAAAGGTCGTCATCCGTGTCTATTGGCTGGCGGTACCTTTTACAACGATGCCAAGTTTTTCCGCCGCCTTCGCACCTGACGATGGAAGAGTTACGGTAAACACCACCGGTCCCTGTGTATCACCGACGGCGATACCCGGGTCGCCTGCCGTGTCTAGCGCAATTACCGCTGGATGGTTCGTGCCGGTGGTCTTGGCGCTCAGCACAACCAGCTTCTTGTAAACATAAGTCTGGTCTGGATCAGGATCGCTCCCTACAGGAATGGCCAACAGGAAATCAGGATTTGGCGCGACGCCCATGTGATTGCCATCTTGCGGTAGCAGTTGATAGCGCAGTGTGTATGCGCCCGCAGGAATTTTCTGTCCGCGAAAGTCGGTCATGCCCTTGGGCAGATTGACCACCCCAACGAACTCGGCATTCTCCAGTTCGGGATAGAGAGCGGCTGGAACGTTCTTCGCCGCAGTCTTAAGCTGCTTTGCAAACCAGAATTCCGCAGTCCAACCTCCGTCGAGAGTTATGCGGTAACCCTTTTCTTCGACTGCGTGCGTCAGCCCCTCGGACGCTCCGAGTACAGTCGCGGAGCCGATTCGCTCGACCTGCGCGGCAGCGGCGAAGACAGCGTTGGTAACAAGAAATAATGTGCCACAAATCGCTACCCGGCAAAGGAATCGTTGTCTGCCCATTACTTGATTCTAAGCTGGAAGCCGAATTCAAGATATGCCGGCAACAAAACAAGGAGGGCGCTTTCGCCCTCCTCGATTAGGGATTTGTTCATCACAGTTAGTGAATGCCACTAGCGGAAAGCGGCACGATCGAACCGAAGAGTCCGTGCGCTTCCCCGAAGACACCTGCTGTAAAGAAGAGAGTGGTTGTGGGACCGGCAGTGCCACCGTTCCCGAATCCTAGCCCCCACAACCCGTTAATCTGCAGCTGCAGAGTATTGGGGTCTAAAAGCAAGGATGAGAAGCTGCCAGTAGTAGCGTCGAATGCAGCGATTGCACCGCTACCGAATTGCCCAACCAAAAGCTTTCCGCTGAATACGCCGAAGCCGGTTGCCGGAGCCACCACCACCGCCCAGGGAGAGTTCAGGAAAGAATTGTGCGTCAAATGCATGAGCAGATTGCCTGAAGTATCAAAGATATCGACGTAACCATTTCCCGGACCCGCCACGTCATCATGCTTGGCCGAATCCTGTTTGGCGAAGGTCACAGCCAGTCTGCCATTTCCAATATTGGCGACGTTGAAAGGTGCGAAGCCGGCCGGGATGCTGCTGTCCTGAAATGCGGATCCTCCAAACGAGTGGGGGTTGAAGGTCGCGTCGAACACATCCACCGAACCATTTCTGAAGTTTGCCGCATAGAGGTAATTGGCGCCGTCCGCCGATGCCAATGCGAGTCCCTTATAGACCGCGCCAGGGCTGTTGTTGACAGCGATCACTGCGCTGGTGCCGCTGGACCACCCGGAGATGGTTCCGTCTTCCGTTGCAAAGAGGAAATGTGTGGAACTACCGGCGATCTTGAAATCGGACGTGGAATTAAAAACCTGTCCCGTGGGAGTTCCCGTGTCCGATCCATTTGCCGAGGGAATAGTTACAACCAGGCCTTGGGGATTTCCTGCTGCGTTGTACAGGGTGGAAAGGCCTGTCCCATTGTCAGAAATCCACCAGGGACTCGACGCGCTCGCGGACATGCCCCAGGGATTGACCAGGTTGGCATCGGTATTGACGCTGATGTTAGCGATGTCGGATGTAAGAATTGTCGGGCTAACGCTCTGGGCGGCTGCCGGCAGGCTAAACAAGGTAGCCCCTACCAGCAACGCGATCGCACTCAAAGGCAGCCGAGCGGCAGTTTGGGATTTGTTGGACTTGTTGGTGCTAAACATTGTTCCTCCAATTTCAAATTGAGAATTTACTTCTGGCAACGCGGAGTCCTGTGAATCTCTGTCGCCTTGAGTCTTCTGCAATCTAACTAGGACGGAAAGAGGAGTTGTCTTGGGAAAGTAAACACCTTGTCAAAGTTTCGAGACATGGTTAGACGCGGATTAATAAATCGATTCGGAAGGATGTCACAGAATTGTCAACATGCCATTGACTGTCAGTTGGATTGTGTTGTTAGCTGTAGTTCAGACGTTGTGTGGAAGCGAGCGATGGACAAGATTCTGGTCATTGAAGACGACTTAGCTGTGCAACGGGCCTTGCGGCGGACCTTTGAATCCGCGGGGTTCGAGGTGTCGGTTGCTGCCGACGGAACGGTGGCCATGGAAACTTTTCGGGCCACCATGCCGCGGATCGTCATCCTTGATTTGCGACTGCCGGGTAAGTCGGGGCAGGACCTTTGCCGCGAAATCAAGCATGAATTCTCCAATGTTCCCATCCTGGTGTTGAGCGCCGCCAGCGATGTGCTGGATAAAGTTCTGCTACTGGAAATTGGCGCGGATGACTATGTCACCAAACCTTTCAGTCCGCGCGAACTATTGGCGCGGGTGCGCGCGGCCATGCGTCGCCTGAACCAGTCTTCGGACAAATCGGATGTGTTTAGTTTCGATGATGTGGAAGTGAACTTCTCCAAGATGGAGTTATATCGTAGTGGTCAGTCGATCGCTTTAACTCCGCAAGAGTTCAAGATGCTGCGTTTCTTCCTCAACCACCAGGAGCGTGTAGTTTCGCGGACCGAACTGCTCAATGAAGTATGGGGGTACAACAATTACCCGACTACGCGTACGGTAGACACCCACATTCTGCGTTTGCGGCAAAAGCTGGAAAAAGACCCCGCCGATCCAGTACATTTTCGTACGGTCCACGGAACGGGCTACAAGTTCGTCCGGTAATCCGGAAGGAGATTGGGGATGGGTCAGGTGCGGTTGCGGACTAAGTTCCTGATCGCCATGCTGCTGACTTCAGCGGGACTGACTGCGGTCTCTCTGCTGATTGTGCAGCGCACGGTGGAGAACCAAGTCCGCCGCGATCTCGGTAACGATCTGGCGAACTCGGTTGAGACTTTCCGCAACGCGCAAAAAGATCGCGAGGCGGTGCTGGCTCGCTCTGCCAGACTTATGGCCGATCTTCCCAGCCTGAAGGCACTTATGACCTCGCGGCATCCACCCACCATCCAGGATGCATCCGGCGAGATGTTTCGTCTTTCCGGTGGCGACCTGTTCGCTCTACTGGATTCGACCGGCCAGTTTGTAGGATTTCACACCAAAGCACCCGGCATTACCCGCGAGCAAGCGCAACAACTCCTGGAACATCGCAACCCTCTCGACGAGCCCCTGCAGTGGTGGTTTGCCGGCGGCCATCTCTATGAAGTCGTACTGGCCCCAATCTACTTCGGACCCAGCACGGACAACTCGTTGCTTGGGGTGGTTGCGGTGGGTGATGAGATGAACGCCGCCGTAGCCCGCCAGGTGAGCCAGATCGCCGCCAGCCAAGTGACTATCGTTTGCGGATCCACCGTGGTCGTTAGCACCCTCAATGCCGCCCAGAGAAGCGAGGTCAATAAGTATCTGGAAGGCCAAACTATTCCGCGAGGCCCAATCGACTGGAGGCTCGGTGGAGAAAGTTTTGTGGTTTCGTCGCTCGCATTGAACCGCGATAATATGCCCCCAGTCACCATGCTGGTGATGAAGTCGTATGACGAAGCCACCGCCTTCCTGAACCACCTGCGGCAGCTTTTGCTGGGCGTGGGACTGGGTGCAGTGTTCGTGGGAAGCATGCTGGTGTATGTCACTGCCAGAACCTTCACCCGTCCGCTGGAAGAATTAGTAGATGGGGTCAGGGCCTTGGGCAAAGGAGACTTTCGTTACCCGGTCGAAGCACGCGGCGCGAGTGAGATCGCCGAACTCACTAAAGCTTTCTCCGGCATGCGCGAGAGCCTGCATCAAGCGCAGCAGCGGCTGCTGGAGGCCGAGCGATTGGCAACCATTGGCCGGATGGCCAGCTCTATTTCACACGACTTGCGCCATCCGCTGACCGCCGTCCTGGCCAATGCGGAGTTTCTGGCCGATGCCGATCTCACTCCGCAACAGCGCGAGGAGCTTTATCTCGAGATCCGCATTGCGGTGAACCGGCTGACCGATTTGGTGGATTCTCTTCTGGAGCTGTCACGGCCCGCCGATTCGCTGAATTTGGTAGAAGCTCCCATCGAGCGCACCATCAGCCGCGCCATTGAACTGGTACGAGCGCACCCCCAATTCCACAAGATTGCAGTCAGCATTGAGTCGTCCGGGCTGCACTCCGCACAATTCGATCAGCGCAAGATGGAGCGCGTCTTCTACAACCTGCTACTGAATGGCTGCCAGGCGGCGCAGACGCGTGGCGGTCACGTAGCGGTGAACGTGGCTGAAGTCAATGGGAACTTGGAAATCCGCACCACCGACGATGGCCCCGGAGTAGAATCCTCTCTCCGCGACAAACTGTTCCAGCCATTTGTCAGCCATGGCAAGGAGAATGGCACAGGATTGGGCCTCACGATCGCGCAGAAGATCGTGCAGGACCACGATGGCACCTTACAACTGGAAAGTTCGGTACCGGGGCGCACGGTGATGCAGATCGTGATTCCCCGGGTGTGCAAGAAAATTGTTACATGGAATGGCAAAACAGCGGACGCCTCTCAACCATTCCCTGCTTAAACGTGCTGACCCAGGCCGGCATATGTCCAGAACCCTCAGGAATCATTGCGTGGAGGTGCGACATGAAATTCACCAGGTATTCCCAAGTCTTGAGTTCGGTGCTGCCGGTGGCTCTCACGTTGGCTGTCGCTGTGCCGGGCTTCACTCAGACGGTGCAATCTAACTCCGCCGCGGGAGACAACGCCAGTGTGAATGCCTCCCTGGGGGAACTACAATCCCAGGTCCGCGAATTGAAGGAAATGGTCCTGCAATTACAACGGCAGACAACGGCCAGTCGCGCCGAGATCTCCCACTTGCGTGAGGAACTGGAAGCCCAACACGACTTAACCGGCGCCGAGTCGGCACTGGATGAGCCATCGCCGCGGGCGGCCTCTTCGTCGAGCACTGTGCAATTGCAACATCGTGTGGACCAGCTTGCCGAAGACGAGCAATTAGTCTCCGACAAGGTGAACGAGCAATATCAGACGAAGCTGGAGAGCGCTTCAAAGTATCGCGTGCGCTTTTCGGGAATCGTGCTCTTCAATTTGTTCGGCAATAGCGGCTATCCGGACAATCAGGATGTGCCGACGTGGGTGGTCAAACCAGATCCTATGGACTCGCCGGGCTCGGTGGGAGGCACCCTCCGGCAATCGATTCTCGGCTTCGAGGCCTTTGGACCAGACGTCTTTGGGGCGCATTCCAGCGGCAACGTTAACTTCGATTTTGGTGGCGGATTTCCCGCCACCTATAATGGCGTGAACTCGGGCCTGGTGCGATTGCGGACTGCAGCCGTTCGTCTCGATTGGAAGGATACCTCCGTAATCGCTGGCCAGGACGGTTTGTTTCTGGCGCCGCAACCTCCGACTTCGTTCGCGTCTTTGATTGTTCCTGCGCTAACCTACTCCGGCAACCTGTGGTCGTGGACTCCGCAATTGCGCGTCGAGCACCGCTTCCAGTTTTCGAATCAATCCAACATGAGCCTACAGGGCGGCATTCTCGATCCGCTGACTGGCGAAACACCTAACGACGTCTACTACGTCTGGTACCGCGCTCCCGATGCCGGAGAAGAATCACGCCAACCGGCCTTCGCAGCGCGAGTCGCCTATTCCCATCCTTTCTTAGGCAGGACCTTCACGGCTGGCGTCGGCGGCTATTACAGCCGCGAATACTGGGGCTTCAACCGAAACGTAAACGGATATGCGGCGACCGCGGACTGGAACCTGCCGCTTAACCGCTGGTTCACACTAAGCGGCTTCTTCTATCGTGGACAAGCCATCGGAGGACTCGGCGCCGCCCTCAGTCGTAGCGTCGTCTACAATGGACCTCTCACCGATCCGAACACCACTGTGCTTCCATTGAATTCCGTTGGCGGATGGGCCCAGTTGAAGTACCAGCCGCTAGCGAAGCTTGAGTTCAATGCCGCGTTTGGACAGGACAGCCCTTTTGCAGCAGACATTCGCTACTTTGGCGAGCAGGCCCAGAGTTACGCCAACCCCTTCTTGACCGCCAACCGGGCTGGGTTTGGCAACGTCATCTACCGGCCACGCTCGGACTTGCTGTTGTCTATGGAATACCGGCGCCTAAGGACCTTCTCCATCTACAATCACAGCTATGAGGCCGGCCAGTTGAACATGGCGATGGGGATACTCTTCTGAGTTGTACGTAAGCTTGCCGGAACTGTGTCGCAATCTCGAATGGGTTTGCCACAGTGGGAGGAAAACTGGGAGGCGAGGCGAGCCCCGAATGGGGCGAAAGAGCTTAGCCCAGCGCGTGCCGGGGTCCCCGATCCACGCCGTCTTTGCGTGGATTGGGGGTGGTTGAGCGCTGGGTAATGTGCGAGATAAAGCGAGTCCCGTAGGGACGGCAGAGGTTGCGACAGAGTCTCTGCAGTCCACCCACGAGAATCAAGATTGACCACGGAGGCACGGAGATCACGGAGAAAACTCGGTTGAAAAGAAAACTCCGTGTGCTCCGTGGTGAATAGTTTTCGGCGGAACTGAAGTATGCGAATCGGGAGACAATTCGCGATGTCATGGGGTATCGCGTTAGCGCTGTGCGCGACGCCATGCTTGTGGTCAGAAGATATCAGCGTATCCGGTCGAGTTGTGGCCGAAGGAGGCGCCAACTTATCTCCTGCAAGCTCGACGGTCGTCTGGTTGGCGCCCATCGGGACGGGTCCAGGCGACCCACCCGTCGTGGCTCCCATGCATGCGGTGCTGCAACAGAAAAACAAAGCATTCCAGCCGCACCTGCTGGTCGTCACTAAGGGCTCGACCGTGGATTTCCCGAACCTCGATCCCTGGTTTCACAATGTGTTTTCGCTGTTCAACGGCAAGCGTTTCGATCTCGGTCTCTATGAGGCCGGGACCAGCCGTACCGTTCACTTCGACCGCGAAGGAGTGTCTTATATCTTCTGCAACATTCATCCCGAGATGAGCGCGGTGGTGGTCGTTCTGCCCAGCCAATATTTTGCGCTACCCAACAAACAGGGCGAGTTTTCGATCGCCGTCCGTACCCGCCTGGCCGCTACATGCTGCACGTCTGGAATGAGAATGCGCTGCCCGCCACGCTTCAGGCGCTCTCGCGCGAGGTGATGATAAGCGAGGCTTCTCACTCGCTGGGCTTGATTCACGTGCGCGTAACCATGGCCGCTTCCGCCTCGCACAAGAACAAGTACGGACAGGATTACGAGCCGCCGTCGCCCAACAATCCGATCTATGTTCAGCCGTGAAGATCCTGGGGAGTGGCAACCCCCCCCGGCACCAAGCATGGAAGGAATGGAGAAGCGTCTCCGCGAGCACACGGTTGACACGGAGAAGCGGCTACGCGAGTACATTGACGAGCGCACGCATGATTCGGAGACTCGCATTGTTCGGGCGTTCGGCGCTTATCAGGAATCAGCCGGCGTACGTATGCGGAAGATCGAAGCCGATGTCTCCAACATCAATGCGTCCACGACTCAGCAGCTTGATGCCATGCAATCGAAGCTCCTGGACCTGGAAACCAGAATCATTAATCTGGAAGGCCCGCAGGGTAGAACTGCCTGAACCAGACTAACCTAAAGACGAGAACGTGCCCCTCTTGGGTGGGTCATCCGCTGGGTGCCCCAACTCATTCGCGGTTTTCGAATGAGTGGGAGATTTGGTCACAGCGCCGGCCGTTTTAGGTCACCGACAATTATTGATTCGCTGGGTGCCCCAGGGCCACCCGCCTCTGAATAAATGTTATTGTGCGTGTGGCTGCCGCATCGTAGGATCTCGGCCCAATTCGTCAAGCCAGTGAGGTCTACCCCATGACAACCGCGGCGACGGCTACCGGCAATGAGGGCTCAAAGAAAGGTGCCCTCAAGGCCTTACTTCAGAAACACAACAAGTCCTTGGCGTTCATTGGTGCCCTCATTGTATTCACAACATTCATTGTGAAGGAAGATCTACGGGAGTATTGGAAACGGACTGCGGACACCATTGAAACGGCCCAGCGCGCTTACTCAAGTCAATCCGATATGCAGACACTTCTATCGCGGCTGGACGAGTTGCTAAGGGAGATATTTCAAACCGAGTATCTTGTAGGTCGTCAGGGGAAGCTTCCGTCTACTGATCCTGAGAGCCTTGGAGATTCTTTAGTTAGATCGGAAGTACATCTTAAGCAGATTCGTGAATATGTGTCGTCTTTTGAACCATTGGTCGCCTTGTTCCCCCGGAATGATCCTGTCCGCAACCAATTCGCTCAACTCAAGGCGTCTGTTGCCGATGTTGGAAATCTCAATAGCAAGTCGGTTGCCTTAGTGGTGCAACTTAGGGAGGCAAAAAAGCGGAATCCGAAAGGTATATCGACCGAACGTCTACAGGACGCTATGTTCGCAGCAGCACTCTCTGGTGCCAAGGTGGACCTTTTGTGGGACAGCTGTTTTGATGTAGCGCCTGCGGTTCTGAAAGAGGCGGAACAGTTACGACAGCGAAACGCTACTTATTCGACGTGGGCAGGATGGGCGAGTAACGGTCTATACGTTCTCGGCTGGTTCCTGGCCCTGATCGGCAGACTATATGGAGTCGAAGGATTAGGCCGCCCCGAGTGACTCCAGCAAGAGAGGTGTTTCTCTGGCATCCAGCTGGTGCCCCAGGTTCGCCCTTCTGTTGGGCTAACCTGGGGTCACTGCGGACGGGTCGAGATCGTGAGTTGAAAATGTCCGGTGGGCCAGACCGGATCTTTCTCAATCCAGGTTAGCGTCCAAAACCCGGACGCGAACCTAGGGCACCCGGCACCCGGCTTACTGAGCCACACTCGCTTCGCCTGCCACAGCTTCCGAACCACCTTTGGTTCTCTTTTCTGTTAGAACTGACATTTCCTTTACGAAGTTCTTCGCATCTTCGGTTTCGACACGCAGTTTGCCAAACACGTATTCAAACGTGCGACGGCAAGCATCAAAAATGTCGACACATTCCTCATCGGACTTACCATGTAGTCCCTCGCTGGCGAGTTCATGGAGCACAGCCATAGGATTCGGTTTGCCAGCGGGGCGAAGGCTTACGGGCAGCAGGTCACCCGCGTAGTCAACCTTTACGGTGAAGCGCTTCTCCTCCTTCATCTCCTGGTGCCGGGCGATTAGTTCCGCTGGCGCATTGTGCGTGATCGCAGCTTCGTGCAGGATCTCGAGCATGTCGTTCATTCGGTTCTCAATTACGCGGCGCATATAGGCAACGGCAGCAACGCCAAGGTTGAAATTCCGCATGCGGAGCGCGTTCTTGTACAGCTTAAGGTCATCGCCATCTAGTGCCTGCTTCAGTGTGTCCGGTACACGTTCTTCGAGTTCTGGGTACTGTCCGATTTTGATGAAGATGTTGTTGTTTTCGCGCTCCTGCCAGATGAAGCAGTAGTTCACCGTCGTCTTGCCACAATTCCTGCACGTGTAGTTGTCGCGGTTTATGAACTCCGATCCGAAGTAAACCGTCGGCTCGTGTATTTCCCAAACTGTCTCGTACCCACATAGCTTATGGCTACAAAATAAACGAATATATTTGGGCAGCAGCCCGAAGCGGTTTTTCTGGCTGTAAGCGCTAGCAGGATGCTGAAAAAGCACTACTAATCCACAGGGCACGTGTGCTAGTAAAGCAGCATGCGAGGAACGGATCATCAGCAAAGCCACATGTTCAGTTATTTGTCGCCCGAGGCGCGGGTGCGGAAGGATCATCCGCTACGTGCCATGCGGACGATGGTAGACGAAGTTCTACGGGCGCTATCGCCGCCGTTTGATCGCATGTACGCTAGCGAGGGCCGGCCATCGATTGCGCCCGAGAAGCTGTTGCGGGCGCAGTTGTTGCAGATGCTGTACTCGATCCGCAGCGAGCGTCTACTGATGGAAGAGATCGATTACAGCGTGCTGTTTCGCTGGTTCGTAGGGTTGAATTTGGACGAGGAGGTATGGGACCCGACGGTGTTCACCAAGAATCGGGACCGGCTGTTGGAAGCGGAGGTAGCCAAGCAGTTTCTGGGGCAGGTGGTGGAGCAGGCGCGGGCAAAAGGCTGGACCTCGGATGAACACTTCACGGTGGACGGCACCTTGCTGGAAGCTTGGGCGGGAGCAAAAAGTTTTCAGCGCAAGGATGGGAAGACCCCGCCATCTACTGATGATCCCGGCAACCCCACGGTGAACTTTCACGGCGAAAGGCGGTCCAACCGGACGCACGCGTCGAAGACCGATCCCGAGGCCCAGTTGGCTCGCAAGGGCGAAGGCAAGGAGGCGAAGTTGAGCTACAGTGGCAATCTGCTGGTGGAGAATCGGAACGGGCTGATCGTCAATGCGATGGTGTGGGAAGCCAGCGGGACGGCCGAGCGCGACACCGCGCTGGTGATGCTGGAACAGATTGCCGGCACCAAGCGGGTGACGGTGGGCGGCGACAAAGGCTTTGACACGGCCGACTTCATCGCCGAGTGCCGCCACATGCAGGTCACACCCCACGTGGCGCAGAATGCAGGTCGGCGCGGCGGCAGTGCCATCGACCAGCGGACGACGCGTCATGCAGGCTACCGCATCAGCCAAAAAAAGCGGAAGCGGATCGAAGAATGTTTCGGCTGGCTCAAGACTATTGCTCTGCTGCGGAAGGTACGACATCGCGGGTTGTACAAAGTGGATTGGGTGTTCACCTTCGCCTGCGCGGCCTATAACCTAGTCCGCCTGCGCAACCTGTCTATGCAGGCGGCGTAAGTCTGGACCGAAGTGTGTCTGCTGAATGCAACAAATGCTTCAGCAGATAGTGAAAACAAGGCTAGCCGAACTCTCTTGTCTCTCCCTCGCTTACCAAAGCGGGCCAGAGTTCGCATAAATCAGAGGTTTTTCCGCAGCCTGCTAGACGTTTCCGAGTGGCAGTTCTTCCCCGTGTAGACAAACACGCGGTACAAAGGCCATTTCGTCAACACCTCAGAGAGGTGTTCTTGCAGAACTGCGGCGGAGTCAAGCTGGTCTGGCATATGCTGGATTGTAGCTCAGGAAGCCGTAGAGGCGTGCCGCGAACGGTCAAGGGACGGGTGGCCTGGGGTTCCATCTTCGCGTCCCACTTTTGCCGCGAACCTGGGATCACTGACACTCACAACCGACATCACATCCTCGCTTGACCCCGCAGGATACAATTCCTTCGGCTGCCAGACTGCCCGGAGATTGTATTCATGGCCACCGCTGCACCTGAGCTCGAGACCAAGTCCCTGCCCGCGAATGCCTATCAGCCGCTGAAAGAGGGTGAGCTCTATGTGCCGCTGGTGCCCACCAGCATGAGCCTGCCGGAAGTCACCTGGCGCGCGGTGCTCTGGGGCACGCTGCTGTGCATCATCTTCAGCGTGGCTTCGGCCTACTCCGCCCTGAAGGTCGGCCAGGGAATGGAGGCGGCGATTCCCATCTCCATCCTCGCCATCGGGCTGGCGCGCATGTACCGCCGCCGCTCCACCGTGCTGGAGAACGTGATCATCACCGGCATGGGCGGCGCCTCCGGCAGCGTGGTCGCCGGCGCCGTCTTCACGGTTCCGGCGCTCTACATCCTCCACCTCGATCCTCATCCGGTGCAGACCATCTTCATCTGCCTGGCCGGCGGCTGCCTGGGCATTCTCTTCCTCATTCCCCTGCGCCGCTACTTCGTGCACGAGCAGCACGGCAAACTGCCCTTTCCCGAAGCCACGGCCATCACCGAGGTGCTGGTCACCGGAGAAAAGGGCGGCTCCCAGGCCAAGCTGTTGATCCAGGCCACCTGTCATCGCCGCAGTCTACGATTTCTTCGTCACCACCTTCCATGTCTGGAAGGAGTACCTGAACTTCCAATTTGTGCCGGTCATGCGATCGCTGGCCGATCGCCAGCGCATGGTCTTCAACTTCGACGCCATCGGCTTCATTCTCGGTCTCGGCTACGTCATGGGCCTGCGCATCTCCATGATCTTTTGCGCCGGTGGCGTGCTGGTCAACTTCGTGCTGGTCCCGATGATCTGGTTCGTCGGCAGCCACATGGGCGACGTCACGGTCTATCCCGCCACCATTCCTATCTCTCACATGACGGCGGCCGAAATCTACCGCAACTACGTGCGCTTCATCGGCGTGGGCGCCATCGCTGCCGCCGGTCTCGTCGGCATCCTCAAATCGCTGCGCGTGGTGGCGGGATCGTTCGGCATCGCGCTGCACGCCTTCCGCCACGGCGAAGCCCCGCATATGGAGCGTACCGACCGCGATATTCCGATCATCGCCATACTTCTCGGCGTGGTGGTGGGAGCCATCGCCGTGGCTGTCTTCTATGGACAACTGCATGTCACCTGGACCGTGCTGGCGATGGGCCTGGGGCTGACGCTGCTCTTCTGCTTTCTTCTTCACCACGGTGGCCGCTAATGCCATTGCCGCCACGGCGAACAATCCAGCCTCCGGCATGACCTTGCTCACCGTGATCGTGTCGGCCGTAGTGCTGCTGAAGTTCGGCCTCTCCGGAACCACCGGCATGTTCTTCGTGATGGCTCTCGCCGGCATGGTGTGCGTCGCCCTCTGCGTCTCAGGACAATTCATTACCGACCTCAAGGCCGGCTACTGGATCGGTTCCACGCCCTCGGCGCAGGAGAAGGTGAAGTTCATCGGCGTGGCCGCCGCGGCGATCACCGCCGGCTTGACCATCGTCCTGCTGGCCAAGGCCTTCCAGTTCGGAGAGGCTGCGCCAGGAGACCTGCGCCAGGTGCTGGTTGCGCCGCAGGCTTCGGCGTTGAAGGCCATCGTCGAGGGATTCATGAGCGGCCAGCCGGTCGCTTATATTCTGTTTGGCATCGGCGCCATGATCACCGTGGTGCTGGAGATGCTGGGCCTCTCGTCCATGGTCTTCGCGCTGGGAATTTATCTCCCGCTGCAACTGACCACGCCGATATTAGCTGGCGGATTCCTCTCGCACCTGGTGAACAAGCGCGCCGACAAGACGGGTGGTGACAGCGGCCGCTCGATACGCGAGCGCGGGGTCATCGTCGCCGGCGGACTCATGGCAGGAGGCGCGCTGGGCGGTGTCTTCGGCGCCGCGCTGCGTGTGCTGCCAAAGTTCCGCGAAGATTTGATTCAAACGCCGTTTTATAACAACGAGCCGGTATCGCAGACGGTTTCCGCGATCTTCTTCATCGCGTTGTGTCTGTATATCTGGTTCGCCTCCGTGAAAGGAAAGCAGGCTGCCTAATGGACCAAGTAGGACGATTTGTTGCTGACGCAGTTCTCGGCATCGATACGCTTTGGGGCGGAGACGTTATGTGTCCGTCGGGAACAGGACGCTTCATCGCGGACTCATGGTTCTCCGATGAGCCGCTGCCCGCTGCCTACACCACGCCTTCCGCAGCACGCGTACGCGAAACCGGAGGGGTCGGCGGCAAGACGGTCGATCGCGCCGCAGTGAAAGCGTATTTGAAGCGAAGTTGATCTGCCTGCCGCCATCGCCGGCGTTCGCAAGGAGGCGGAGAAGATTGGCGGGCTGCGCGGACAGTATCTCGCTGGCCTGGCCAATTGCCTGCAGACCATGTGGGACCTTGCCATGGAGATTCTCGGCGACGGCCCGGCCGTTCCTTACGAGCGCAGTGTTGCAGTCCTCGACTGGCCGCGCTGCCCGAGCCTTCCAAGCCCGAAGCCAAGCGCGATCGTGTTGCAGAGCTGCTGAACCGTGCCGGTTATTCGACGGCAAGCAACGGCGGCTTGCTGGGAGCGGTGGACGCATGGCGGCGCGAGCGAATCACCCCCATGGGATCGGTGAAAGCTCTGGGCGCCGCTGTCATCGCCTACTTCGACAATCTGAGCGCGGCAAACCTCCTGCCGCACTTGCCGAAGGAGCTGGCCAACATTGCCGCGCGCCAATATCGAATTCCTTCCGATTAAAGAAGCCTGGTTCTCCGGCTCGATGAACTATCTCGGCCGCGCGCGCAACGCCGACGGCAGTCGCCGAAGTACGAAGCCAGCTACGAGATCAATGCATCGCTGCAGATCAGCTTCCCGGAGTTTCAGCAACTGGTGAGCCATGAAGTCGTGCCCGGACACGTGACCACCTTTGCCTATCTCCAGAATCTTTACGTTCGTGGCAAGGCGGGCTTCGAAGCCACGGTGCTGACCATGAACACTCGCGCCGCCACCCTGTTCGAAGGCCTCGCCAACAATGCCATCCTGATAGCGCATGGCGTGACCGAAGTCGATCAGCTTCCTGACGAAGACATGCAGATTGGCGTTCTGCTGGCGCTGTTGCAGGACGACGCCAAGAACCAGTCGTCGTACCTCACCTGGGGCGAAGGCAAGCCGCAAGCCGAAGTGGCTGCGACCTTGCGCCGTGACTTTCTGGTGAGCGAAGAGCGCGCCGACAAACTTTCAGGCGCATGGGGACGGCATCCGCTGCTGGGCCGCATGTATCTTCCCGCGTACCGCTCCGGAACCGAACGGGTCGCGCAATTGCGGCGAACTTTCCCGTCCGAGCGCGTGCTTCCGGCGATTTATGGCTGCTTCGGGCTGGTGGATATCCAAACGGTGGATGAGGTACTAAGGGCGGCGAAGGCATGGGGCGATAAAATTTCGAAGGGGCTAATTTAGGCAATGCTCGCTTTGACCGGGAATGACTCGGTTTCCAGGGTATTCAAGTCCAACACTTGCGATGCGTGCTGGATGTCAATACCAACTACCCGGCCGGCTGAATCCAAGTCGATGACCAAACCCTCAGCTACCTCGCGAGAATCGGAGCTGGGATTCGCGTTCAGGTCAATGTACAGCGAATCTGTGTCGGGATAGTAGTGGAGTTTCACGTCTGCTCCTGTTCTGCTGGCCGATCCGGGCGAAAATTGCGATCCGGAAAGGCATTGTGGAGTGTTTCGCCATCTTCGAGCGTTACGACCCGAAGAATGCGGCCTTCCAATTCCGCCACAGTGCCCCACTGCCGAATGCGACCATCTGGCTGTGCTTCCCTTGCGAGTGGGTCTTTCACAATTTGCTCGCACCATTCGATCTTGAGATACGGTCGTTTACGTAAGACCTGCTCCCGAAAATAACGAGTCGTCTTCATTGTACGTGCGATATGTGACAGTGGCGCAAGACTCAATTTCGTGATATCGAGAGAAGCCGAGAGCTTTCAGTTCACCCCACCAACTGCGCGCACTCCACCGGCTCCAGATGTGCCGTGAAGTGCCGCAGGAATGGCGCTTCGAACGTGAGCTGCATGCCCTGGATCTGCTCTCGCGCTTCCACACCGCGAGAATTACCTCGATCACGTAATCCATGTGGCTCTGGGTGTAGACGCGGCGCGGAATCGCCAATCGCACCAGGTCCATCTTGGCTGCGGCCCCGAACATCAGAGTGCCAATCTCAACGGAGCGGATGCCGCCCTCCAGATATAACTCCGCCGCCAGCGCCACACCGGGGAACTGATCCAACGGAATGTGCGGCAGGAAGGCGCGCGCGTCCAGATAAATGGCATGCCCGCCCGGCGGCTGCACGATGGGCACTCCGTGGTCGGCGATGTGGTTGCCCAGATAGGCAGTCGAAGCGATGCGGTAGCGCAAATAATCTTCTTCCAGCGATTCCTGCACGCCGACGGCGATCGCCTCCAGGTCGCGGCCAGCAAGACCGCCATAGGTCGGATAGCCCTCGGTGAGAATCAGCAGATCTTTCTCCTGACCAGCGAGCACTGCGTTATTGGTGCACAGAAAGCCGCCAATGTTGGCCATGCCGTCTTTCTTCGCCGACATGGTGCAGCCGTCACCGAGCGCGAACATCTCCTGCGCAATTTGCTTGGGAGTCTTTGACGCATAACCTTCTTCGCGCAGCTTGATGAAGTAGGCATTCTCCGCGAAGCGGCAGGCGTCGAAATACAGCGGAATCCTGTGCTTCCGGCAGACCGCGCTCACGGCGCGAGCGTTCTCCATCGAGACCGGCTGCCCTCCGCCGGAGTTGTTGGTCACCGTCAGCATCACCAGCGGGATGCGCTCACGGCCAACGCGCGCGATCAAATCCTCCAGCGCGGCCACATCCATGTTCCCCTTGAACGGAAGTCGCGTCGCCGGCTGGCGAGCTTCCGGAACCGGAAGATCCACAGCTTCGGCACCAACAAATTCTATGTTGGCCCGCGTGGTGTCGAAGTGCGTGTTATTGGGAACAACGTCGCCCTTCTTGCACATCACGCTGAACAGAATGCGCTCGGCGGCGCGCCCCTGGTGAGTCGGAATCACATGCTGGTAGCCAAAGATGTCCTGGACGGAGTCGCGGAAATGATCGAAGCTCCGGCTGCCGGCGTAGCTCTCGTCGCCCAGCATGATCGCCGCCCATTGCTGGGTCGACATCGCGCCGGTGCCCGAGTCGGTGAGCAGGTCGATCAGCACATCGTCGGCAGGAAGCAGAAACAGGTTGTAGTGCGCCGCCCGCAGAAGTTCTTCGCGCTCTTCGCGCGTGGTCCAGCGGATGGGTTCGACGCTCTTGATGCGAAACGGCTCAATGACGGTCTTGGTCAGCATGGTAGCTCCTCGGTTTGTGCGGAAGCTAATACCTTATGCTCGCCGTTTTGGGCGCGAAAACGCAGTGATTGAGGTCACAGTACGTATGGACTCCGCCGCCCGCGAAGCGCACCCACCTTGTGGTGTGCGAACATTTGACGTATAAACGCACTCATTATGGGCGACACGAGCGAGGAGGAACTTCCACTACAAGCGAAACCGCGAAGACACGCATCGGTGGGCTGGCAAATCATTCGATTCCTCCTTCATCTCGCGGCTGTATACGTCATAGTGAAGTTCTCCACACCTTGGCTGGCTGGGTTTACTCGGAACACGCTACTGCCGATTCTGCAACAACCGACATCGTCATCAAGCACGATAGAGTTTCTGTTCTCTCACATATTCTTGTTCAGCTTCGGTCCGGCGTTTCTCGTTGGCCTAATCAACGCCAGATTCAAGCACAGGGTCGCCGAGTTTGTCTGGCTAGTGCCGACTGTGGTTCTTGCATACAAGTTCTTCACGTATTCGACGGGAGCGTCGGTCTTAGAGGGTGAATCCTGGACTGTATTGTCGGCGTTTCATCAGTATTTTGGAGGCGGTTTCATCGTTCCCGATTATCGCAATTGGGAAGAGTTCTGGAGAATTGTGGCTTCAGCTCCCGACATGATGCGCGGCATGGCTCAGCTTACGTTCACTGTCCCGTTCTACGCAGGCGTTGGGTATAGCGTGGCCGCATGGATTGGCCTCCGAACAGAACTGGATCGAAAGATCGTTGAAAAAGTGAATACCTGGGAGAAGTGGAAGTTCGGATTCGCTAGGCATAAGAACATCCGGCTGCATGCGGCGGCGCGCAACTCAGAAAACCCACTACGATGGTTTTACGCGGTCTTGCGCAGCCGAACCGCGTGGTGGGCCAATTGGTTGGCCTCGGAATTGTCTTCGCGCTGAATGTGCTCGATGGAGAAGTCAACCGCTCGCGCCAGTTTCCGGCAAATCCAGTTCAGAGAATGCAGGCGCGGGCTGCGACAAGCGTATTCTCCGGTCATCTGTCTGACCACCACTTCGGAATCCGAATAAACATGGAGCGCCTTCGCGTTCACCGCGATGGCGTGCTGCAAAGCCTCCAAAAGGGCGACGTATTCGGCGACGTTGTTGTCCTGATGCCCGATCCACTTGGGCGATGCGGGTGGTTTCGCCGTCGGGGCTTTCAATCACGACTCCAATCCCGGAGGGCCCGGGATTTCCGTGCGAGCCGCCGTCCACGTAAGCGACGAGATCGGGCATTCCACTCCTACCTACATACCATGCTTCAGTTCGCTCGATTGGTCAAGAGCCACTTCTGGTTCCTCCATAGAGTACCGTATCGATGCGACATCTCTGTGAAAAAAGTGTGAATCAACTTCGGATAACGGCAGTGCCGCTCGAAAACACATGTGATTTCTATCGCTTGCGGGAAAGGATTCACACACAAAAATAAACCGCAGTTGCACCAACCTTGGGCGTTGACAATTGCTCATCCTGCTGTAGGATCGCACATGTCGACGGCAGAAAAGGACAGGCAAACATAATAGTAGCCAGTCCGAAGTAAGCTGGGTGATCGGTTCCGAGGGGTGACCCGGCGGAACTGCCAGACCCGAAAAAACCGACTGTGCTGCGAGGCGTCAGCCGGGGTCTGGAACTGCGAAAGCGGTGATCGCACCAAGGGCTGTGACGGTACATGCGTCCACGCCGGTGGCTCCCTCGCAGGAGGCAGCGGCTAGAGCATAACCAAAGTCACAGCCTTTTCTATTGCCCCTAGTACCTGGACGTTCCCGCCTGAAGTTTGGTCACTCACACATATACGCAAAGAGTACGGGACTTCCCTGACCGCACTAATCCTGGTCGTAGTCCGCACCTGGCACGACGAAGTCGGCGGGATCGAGGATCGTGGAGTACTTGTCCAGATAAGGGAAAGGAGTATCGCAGCACACGAAAACAGACAAGACTTCACCGTCAGAATTGCGGAACTGATCGAGATTAGATTGTTCTTCCAAAAAGCGCAGCAATCCGGCGAGTGCGAAACCTGAACTGGGACCTGCCATTAGTCCTGCGCGGCAGAGATCTAAACTCTTTTTGTATGACTCGGTAGTTCCTGCTCCCACGCGGTGAGGGACCTCCGATTCCCAGTCGAAAGCGACCTCTTGCAGACGTTCGATAGATCGAACTCCCGGAATAGCGTTATTGGGAAGGCAATACACACCGACCACAGTTACAGTGCTGGCGTTCTCTTTAAAAAACCGAATCGCTCCGAGTGCAGTCCCGGTCGTTCCCAGCCCTGCGCAGTAAACGGTCAGCTTGCCGTTAGTCTGTTCCCATGCCTGCTGGGTCGTCCACTTGGCATGGGCGGCGACGTTCGCCAGATTGCCGTACTGATCTAAGTTGAGGAAACCGGGACGCTCGCCGATTCGTCTTGCCAAAGCAACTCCGCCGCCCTCCGGCGGGGCAAAGCGGACATCAGCACCAACTAAGCGCAGCAGTTCGAGTTTTCCCGGCGCGATATCGATCGGTACGATAGCTCGAACGGATCGAATACCGAACAGTCGAGCCATGATGGCCATCGAGAATGCAGTATTTCCCGAGGAGTTCTCGACGATGGTATGCACGCCGTGAAGTTCGCCCGACGCGTCCCGCAACATGGCCAGCACGGGCAGAGACTTGAGGTTCAACAGAGGCAGCAGATAGAGCAGCTTGGCGAAAATCCGAACCTTTTGCTGAGCAAACGGATTCAGCCAGTCAGGCACTTCGACCAGCGGTAAAGGCGGATTGCAATCCGGATCGAGAAACTGTTTTATAGCGTCGGGGCCGGAGAAAACATTTTCGGGATCGGTTCGTGGTTTCGTCATGATCGTATCCGCAAGTTAGTTCTCGCCGCCAGGATCGACATCGAGAGCGGCCTGAACTTTCTCACGGTCATTCGAGTGTAGCAGACCATCGTCTTATCTCATTTGCGATAAGGCTGGATCTGTTCCGGACGAAGAAATCGATTTTATCGTTGCGAGGGTGCGCGGTCTGATCGCATGCATGGGAGCTTAGCGTCCCGATGTACAATGCCGGAGATGACTGGCGGCCACCGCCGACCAAACGCACTTATCGGCAGTCAGCCTGAGTCCGAATGAAACCGCGACATGGCCGGATTAGTTCTCAAATATACTGCCGCGCAGACGCTAGCAGGCGCTAAATCGAGCGCGGTCCTTATCGATCTCGCGTCGTATTTCGTCGGTGACTTTCTCCAGCGTGGTCCTATCAAACTGGCCTGGTCTCATCCTCGAGCGAGCCGGCAGTGGTTTCAGTTGGTCGAGCCACTACGTTGGTTGCTCGTAGAAGGGAATCCAAATCGCTTTCCCGAACCCGGCGAACCGTTGCCAAGATGGCTGGAGGGCCGCTGGGGAAGCTATCGCGGCGTTGAAGTCAGCTGGGAAGACTTTAATGGGCCTGCGCTCGTCACGGCCTTTGTCGATCCCTTGGCATCGCGTCCCTTGTACTATTTTTCGGATGGCGAGGACCTAATCATAGCCGACAAGGTAGCTACGATCGCGGCGAATCAAGAAAACGGCGAGGTTGACTGGGCTGCAGTGCTGGAGGCCATGCTCTGCGGGTCAGTCTACTCGGGCGGGGTTTCGCTGAAGCACACCATCGCCTTGCGGGCCGGCGAGGCAGTGCGCTTTCTCGGTCCGAAATATCATGACTCGGCGACGCGCCTGATTCCCGACGACCCGGAGTTCAGCGAGGAACTGGTCCAGTCCAATCCTGCTGGAGCGCTGCAAAAGGCCATGGCGAAGAGTGTGACCGATATATGGCGCGAGGCGGATCCTCACCTCCTCTTGACCGGGGGTCTGGACTCCCGCTTTCTGCTGGCACTCGGCGGCAGAGGGCGGCGCGCGGTACATGTCACGCTCTATCCCGAGGAAACAAAGCTTGCGCAGGAGATCGCAGCTGCCGGCGACTGCCAGTTCTCAGAGTTCTGCTTAACCGAAGGTCACTACTTAAGGGTGATCGACCGAGCCTACTTGCTTACGGGGGCAATGTTCGACTCACGATTCGCGTGGCAACTCGGGCTCGGGGCTGCTTGGAACGATAGTGGCGTGACGGAAACCCTGAATGGATATCTGTTCGACACTCTGCTGAAGGGCTATTTTTTTGTTCCCTACCAGAGATATCCCTATCGTGACTCGATTTTGTTCTCGCTTCTAGGTCCGCTTGCGCATCCGCTACGCGAGCGCATGAGCCGCTTTTCGCGCAATGCGTCGGACATGGTGTTGGATTTGCTCAGCCCGGAAGCCCGGGAATTAGGCATGTTCCAGTTGCGCCGACTGCCGGATATTTTCCCGCAAGTAGTAATCGACGGTATCGATGTCAGCTTTGAAAGGATGGTTCTCTCGAATATCAGCCGACAGGTCCATTATCCTCTTCTGCTCGGTTGGTTTGAAGAAACCCAGGCTTACACGCCGGCATTCCATCCTGCACTGTGGAGTTGGTACGCCGCCAGTTCTACAGCGGACCGTCTGCATGGGCGCGCTCTTCGGCAAGCCTTGGCATCGATGGACCACCCAGTCTGCCGGATTCCAGACGCAAATACCGGACTGGCGATTGACAATCTCCCGAAGGCGTCTTTGTCTCATAGGCTGGGACTCCGCAATAACTTCGTCTTTTCCCACCTGCGAGATTTCTTGCGCCCGGAACGGCCGAAAGATAACCAATCGAACACGACGGTGGTCGGACGGGACATGCGGATGCCGAAGGGGCAACAGCTCATTCAAGAGTGGATCGAACGGACCCGCGAACACCCAATCTTCGACTCGAACGGCCTTGATCGGGCTTGGGGTGCGTTTCAGACCGGCAATGATCAGGCCGGAGAAGCGCTGCTGGTCATGATTGGCGCCCGCCAGTGGGAGGAGATGATCAAGCACCGCAACGCCACATATCGTAGCGAGAATGCGGCGGTCGGCTACACTCGAACTTTTTGATGTGCGCCTGAAAACCTTGAGGCGTCACGGATGTTAAATCGTGGTAGCTCTGTAACCCCTTCCGGAAGGGATCAAGCATCACTCTTCAAGAGCTTGTGGATTCTCACGAGCTTCTTGGTTCCCAGACCTTTGAATTGCGGAGCAGGCCCACCTAGGTTATGCCAGAACTCCTCGTTTCTCATCAATTCGACGCACTGCGGAAGATGACCATCATGAGAGAAGATCGATCCGCCGGGAACTAGCTTTGGATAGATGTAACTAAGACAAGTCTTAAGCGAATCGCGCAAATCGACATCGACAAAAGCGACTGCGACTGGCTCGGCAAGACTCGGCAGTGTCTGCTCGAACCATCCCCGGAAGAACTCGCATGCTTCGATCGCGCCGTAGGTGCGAACATTTTTCTGTACCTCTTCCAGCCTACCCGCGTAGTTGCCCTTCGAGAAGTTGGACTTCTCTCCTTCTTCTGTAACAACCGGCAAGCCTTCGAAAGAATCAAATACCAGCAGCTTCCTCCCCGAGAGCTGGGCCCCCAGGCTGAGCTTTGCGGTACTACCTCCCTTGAAGCAGCCTGCCTCAAGTATTACGCCCGCAATCGATCGCGGCGTGCGTAGAATCTCACTCACGACAGCAACTATTTCAGAATGAGTGTGGGCGCAATTTATCTCGCGATGGGCCAGCCCCATTTGGTCCGCAAGTCGGTTGCGGACGGAATGTGCGAATGGAATGCGAGGATCGAGTCGCAGCATGTCCAGCGGCACGGTGCGAGTCTCGTCGATGAAGTAGTAATAAAACTTCCGTTTCATCTCCAGGACCTGTTTCGGAACGAGAGGTCGAATCATCTCTTTGAGTGTCGTATCCATAAGTAAGATAGGTTCGTTTCTCCTGCTTTTTTATGCCCTACCGTCGGAGAGGTGATATGCGCCGGCGCAGCCCATGATCAGGGGAAGTCTGTGAAAGTTGCGCTGCTGTCGTTCCGCCCACAGTCGTGCAATATAAACAACACGCCTGGTGACCTAACATAACCATCTCAAATAAAATATATAGCTCTGCAGGAACCGCATCACCGAGATCCTAGCTCATACATATTACAAGATCTACCTCTGGCGAAACATCTGGTAAACTCGTAGCCGTTATTGACCTCTCCATTTCGAAAAAAGCAGGAATGATCGCAACCAAACATTTCTTCGCCTATTTGCCCTCCAGCGAGCCGGACCCATCAGAGACGACACGGGTGTGCGCCGCCTTCAAGATGCTGGGCTATCGCACAACCGAAAAACCCTGCTTGCTTGGTTTTATACCTTTCGGCGCTAACGCCGCTTCGATTCCGCCAGAAACAGAAATTCTGCAAGTAACACCGGGAACCGAGATCAAAACCCGGCCGGATCTCGCCGCTCTCGACGGTGAAGAAAGCACGAGGAGGTTTGCCTTTGATACGGTCCGCATATTCAACCTCGTCTTGTGCAAGAAGGATTCGGTCGAGATTATCTCTGATCCGCTTTCGCTCCTTCCGTACTACACGGCGCAGATGGCACATGGGATGCTCGTGTGTTCCTCGGTTCGGCACATTTTCACAGCGTGCCCCAACCTGAGCCGGGAAATCGACGATCAGGGAGTATTTGAATTCCTGTGCTGCGGTGCTCCTCTTGGTCCGCGCACACTACACAAACATGTTCGCTTGGCAAGTGCGGGGCAGGTCATTCGATGGGAACCTTCGAGAGGATCGAGGATAGACCGGAGTGGAAGGATAAACGTTCGACCTGCGAATTGTGCCATTGCCGCTTCCGTCGCGGCCGACCAGGTCGCTGGGCACATTCGAGACAGCTTCGGCAAACTACCCTCCCCAGTACTGCTTCCTCTGACAGGCGGCTTCGACTCGCGTTTAATAGCCTGTTTCGCGGTATCCCTTAAGCTGAATCCGCGTCTGATCACGCTGGGTTATCGGATGCACGACGAAATTCGGGTAGCCCAAGCTGTGGCACAAATCTTGGGCAGCAAGACCACGGTATTTCCACCACCCCACCCCGACGTATTGGAGCTTGTTCCCTTCTGGCTAGAGTGCGTAGAGGGTTTAGCGGATGCCCATGGACTATTCATGGCCAACCTGCTGTCGTTTCCTGAAATCGAAGGTACGCCCTTGTACCACGGCTTCATAGGAGACACTCTGTCGGGAGCACTGCTAAATTGGATCGCCATCGAAACAGCTACCGAGCCGGACCAAATAGCGGCAGGCGCCGCCGCTCACTTTTTCAGAGGAATCTCACCACAGGCTGGCGAATCCCTCGGACTCTCAGCGTCGGTCCAAAGTGGAGTTGACGACATCCTATCGGAACTGGTGATGGGCGTTGCACCGCATCAGACTTTCACGCTTTGGAATCTCGAGAATATCCAGCGCCGTCTGGTTGGGCATCAATTGCTTTACGTTGGCCAGCGTTTTATGCCGACCCCCGTGTTCTACTATCGTCCGCTGATGGAGTTTTGGCTCTCTGTCCCGCGAATGGCGTTGGATAATAGAACTCTGCTGGGAGATATTTTTCAGAGGCATTTTCCCCGAGTGGCCACACTACCGCATGCGGAGCGCGTGCCAACCATGATCCCACGAACCGTGCCCGCGATGAAGTACGTGTCAGCGTGGACCCTGCAGCGATACGGAAGAAGAATCCTCGGAAAGCTCAAGTTCGATGCGGACAAGATGGAAGCTGACTCGTATATCTGGGCGCTGTGGCACGGTACCACCCCGCAGCAACGCAAGAAAGAACTGCAACGGCTTGAGGAAACGTTCGGATTACTTCAATCGCGACTCGGTTGGAATGCGCCTCAACTGACGGAAACATTGTGGCCCGCATGTACCACCATCGAACGGAAGCAATTACTGATGCTGCGCAGGTTGTATCTGCTCGGAGAATACGCCAAGTCTCTTCCGCAGCTGGTCTCGTAGACTCGTCGTACCCTAGCGACGGGCTGTTCTCTCTACCATAGCGCAACATGAAGGCCATCTGCTGTCTGATAATCTCCGCTTACGCACTATCCCTCATGCAAGCTACAATTCCAGCATGCAGAAGCTGGACAGTGAACGCGATACTCTTTTGGACGAATCGCTGGATCCCCAAGATTGGGAGGCCTTCCGGCAAGTGGCTCACTCTGCCCTGGATGAGGCGATCGATTATCTCAAGGATGTGCGCCAACGGCCCGTCTGGCAGCCGGTGCCCGAGGACGTAAAAGGCAGACTGCATGAACCGTTTCCGGTAGCGCCGCAAGGTATTGAAAAGACCTATCGTGACTTTCGAGAACTTGTCCTGCCTTACCCTACGGGCAACATTCACCCGCGCTTTTGGGGCTGGGTCCATGGAACTGGGTTAGCCACGGGAATTATTTCGGAGCTGCTGGGCGCGGCCATGAACGCGAATTGCGGCGGCCGCGACCACGGTGCTTTGTATGTTGAGCGCCGGGTCATCGACTGGTGCCGTGAGATCGTTGGTTATCCCGAGCAATCCAGCGGCATCTTGGTCAGTGGAACGTCGATGGGCAGCATAATCGGACTGGCAGTGGCACGCAACGCGCGCGCCGGGTGCGATGTGCGTGCCGAAGGAATTGGTGGCGCTCCGAAATCTTTGGTTACCTACGCCTCAAGCGAAGCGCATAGCTCAGTTGCCAAGGCCCTGGAGCTACTCGGACTTGGTCATGACTCTCTCCGTAAGATACCTGTTGATGAGCGGTTCGCGATCGACCCTGTTGAACTGCGGCGCGCAATTCAGAAGGACCGCCAGGCAGGACGCGAGCCGTTCTGCGTTATAGGTTGCGCCGGCACCGTGAATACCGGCGCAATAGACGATCTCACGATACTGGCAGAGATTTGCCAATCGGAGAGACTTTGGTTCCATGTGGACGCTGCGTTCGGTGCGCTCTGTACCCTGAGTCATGCCCTGCGGCCGCTGCTTCGAGGAATCGATCGTTCCGACTCAATCTCCTTCGACTTTCATAAATGGATGTACGTGCAGTATGACGCAGGTTGCGTTCTGGTACGGGATGGTGAATTGCACAAGAAAGCATTCGCCACTCGACCGGACTACCTGCAGCATTCAGACCGTGGTCTCGCCGGCGGTGGAGAATGGTTTACCGATCTCGGACCCGAATTGTCGCGCAGCTTCCGCGCCCTCAAGATCTGGTTCGCACTAAAGGAACATGGGACCAGACGATTTGGCGAGATGATCGAAAAGAATTGTCATCAGGCAAGATACCTGGCACAACTGGTCGAAGCCAACCCCAAGCTCGAGTTGCTGGTCGAGCCAACATTGAATATCGTCTGCTTCCGCTACCGTGCTGCCGAACTGGACGCAACCGCACTGGATCGGCTGAACCGGGACATTGTGGCTGATCTTCAGGAGCGCGGGATCGCCTCCCCTTCGACCACGCGGGTCAACGGTAAGCTCGCGATTCGGGTCGCGATCACCAATCACCGCAGCAAGCGTGAGGATTTCGATCTGCTCGTTGATTCCGTCATCGCGGTCGCAGAAGAGCGCATTCAATCGCCCACAACCTGACCCGGGCTGTAAGTCCCAAAATGGTGCTTGCTGGCCGGGCCGAACGCCTTCGCTCTTGACGGAAATGAAACATTCCTGTGGTATAAGGTGATCCGCCAAAATTTCTTGAGGAATGAATGAGCCGCGCCGAGTGACCTGTCGCCGTCGTTCAGCCATTTTGGCGGCGATAAACAGGTCGCTTGAAGGAGGATCTAGTTGACAAAGGAAACCGATAACCCAAGCACGAGGCAAGCCAGAGGGCTCACCGTAGACGGCTGGGCCGTAACCGTGGCGCTCGCTTTAGCACTATTGGTACGGTTGGGACTGATCCACAAGGTCCCTTGGTAACAACCCTCGACACGCTTACAGGAAAGCGAACATGGCACAAGGATCATTGGCATTATCTCGCGCTGAACCTCTGTACCCAGGGCACAAGCTCCTGCGCTATGTCCCGGGAGTGCTGCTTCTTGCCGCTATTGGCTATCTTGGCAAACTGATTGAGCAATCGATCGCGCTGTATGCAAAATCGCATCATAAACACATACCCAATATTGAGTATGTGTTATGGGCCATTCTAATCGGCCTGGTAATTGGTAACGCGATCGAGCTTCCGAAAATCTTCCATGCTGGAATTGGGACCTACGAGTTTTTCCTCAAAGCGGGCATCGTCTTGCTAGGCGCACGGTTTATCTTGGGCGATGTTCTGAAGCTTGGCGGGATTAGCCTCGTGCTGGTTGCCATTGAGCTTGCACTGTCGATTCTCTTCATGGCCTTTCTGGGGCGCATTTTTGGATTGAGCCCCAAACTAACAAGTCTGCTGGCGGTGGGCTCTTCGATCTGTGGCGTTTCGGCCATTATTGCCGCCCAAGGCGCCATCGAAGCTGACGACGAAGACGCTTCTTATGCGATTGCAGCTATTCTTGCGCTTGGCGCAATTTCCCTTTTCGTATTTCCACGTCGTTGGACACATGTTGCACCTGACTGACCACGCGTACGGCCTTTGGGCTGGCCTGGCGGTCGATAATACTGCCGAGGCCACGGCGGCGGGGGCCCTCTATTCGGACGCCGCCGGGAAGATAGCTGTCCTCGCTAAGACGACGCGCAATGCGACCATCGGCTTTGTAGTGCTAGGATTCGCAATCTATTTCGCTTCCCGCGGAGGAGCGCGTCAGGTTAAGAACAAGGCTTCATTCCTGTGGCGTAAGTTTCCCAAGTTTGTACTTGGCTTTCTGCTAATCTCTATGCTGGCGACGGCCGGATTGTTCGATAAGGCCCAACTGGGCAGCTTGGGAAACCTTTCCCGATGGGCGTTTCTGCTGACCTTCGCCGGGGTCGGACTACGTACGAACTTTCGTCAACTTCGGGCTCAGGGCGTGCGTCCGCTGCTGGTTGGCGCCATTGGGGAAGTTGCCATTGCCGTCATTACGCTTGTGCTGGTGATTGGAGCGGCAAGAATTTATCACTTTTAGTCAACCGTGCGTTTACTTCCGGCTCACAGCAGACCGGCTTTCTTGTTGAGCGCCGATCGGTGATGAACTAAACAGCCTTCACTCGTGCCAGGCTTGTCCGCACAAAGGAGATAATCCGCTCCTTAGATAGCAGTTCCCATCCAGGAAGTCGAAAGACGAACATACCAGTCAAGTAAATCGCTCCAATACATATGCTCACCGCTGCTATTCGCGGGACTAACCGGGCAGGACTGATCAAATTTCGAACCATGTAGGCCACAAGGCCAGCTGCGATCGTCGTGCATGCGACCTTAAATAGGTCCCAATACAGCACCAAGTCCTTTTTCGTCGCATCTACTACTCGCACGACCTTCCACCATAAAAATATTCGTTCGAGCATCTGTGCTGCAACGGCAGTTATGGCCGCACCCATCATCCCAAAATGACGGATAACCGGCAAGAGCACGCAAAAAAGACCAACGAAGATACTAATGCGTACACTCAAGACGAAGTTGCGCAAATCCTTATACGCGCGAACTATGGGGTCGGACAGAAATATGCTGAAGGGCAGCAATATTATCGTCACCAGAAAAATGTCAGCACTCTTTTCGTAAGCCCTTGTGTAAAGCAGGACGATCAGATCGTGGCCGGCAACCATAAGGAACATGAAGAGCGGAAGTTGCATTGCGGCGAGCCGGTTCGTAGCCGCCGCGGTGACGTAGCGAATATCCGCCTTCCGATTTTCCCGCTGGAGGACGCTGACTCGTACGATCAATACCGAGACCACCGATTCCATAAACAAAGATATGAGAGGGATATCCACCCAACCTACCGCATAGATGGCGTAGTCGCTGGGGCCTAACGAGGCGCTAACAAAGTAGTTGTCAAGATCCTTCTGGATAACCCACAGCAATCCGAACGCACCATAAGGCAGCGCATAGGCCAACTGCTCCTTGAAGAACCCCCAATCGAAGTGAGTCCAGAAGCGTGGAAACCTGCCATGCACATACCAAAATAGAAGTGCGATCGAAAACAGTTGATTAAGAATCGTTGCGATGATCAGACTCTCTACCGAGCGAAAAAGAATGGCGGCGGCGGCCACCATGATTGCTCTCGTCAACTGGGTTCCGATGATAAAAATCGTGGAATATCGGACGTCCTGCAGCGCGGTCGGGATCTGTTGAACGAGGCTCGAAGTGAGAGTGAATAGGACGAGAATGCCAAGCAATACCGCGAGTGGTTCAAGGGCACTGGTGCGAAAGAGGGACTTAAGTAGCTGTGGATAGAAAACCAGTATGATTAGAGGAATCCATCCAGCAACGAAGTTATAAACCAAAATATTGAGAGCGATCTGGCCGCCGCGTTCAGGATGTCGGGGCATGAAGTAAAACGCGCTCATGCCGACCCCAAACGTTGCCACATTGGTGGCCGTCCCCACAAAGAGGAATGCTTCTTTATAGACGCCGTACTCCGCCTGAGCCATCAGACGAACTAGGAGTATCGGCAAACCAATATTGAGGAGCGCCGCGATGAGCTTCGACGCTGTCAGCCAAAATGCTTGGTAGGCAAGCCCTGGCGGTTGCTTCGCGGTCGTCGCCATCATCCTACGAGCCTTTTCCCGGTAAGAGATCTTTTAACAGCGTGATGCGTCCGGAATGAGCTCGCCCCGCCCACGAGCCTAGACCTTCGTTATAAGAAATTGTGACGCGCTGTATCGATGTTGAACAGAGGAACCTTCGCAGAAACTCCGGGATCTTTGACTTGCTACGAACATCCATGCAAGGGTCGCCGGGATAAATCATCCGGAGGGTTCCCATCCAGGTGCTCTTTCGGAACTACTCGCACCGCATCTGCGCCCGCTACCACTCCAACAGCTTCAATGATTCTATCAGGCTGACCACGCGACAGATATGCGGCATAGGAATAATCAAGGGAGACGAGCAAACTCAGCGCCTAAACGCGGGATGCAACCGAAAGACACTTCCGTGCCAATTCGCATTTGTGCTCGATTGGAAGGAACCTGTGACACGACAGAAGAAACACGTATATGCGCTCCGTAGCACCGTCGTGCCGAGGGGTCAAGCATCCGAGGAAAGGTTCGGCGGAGACAACGTCAGTAGATGGTACGACCGAAGAGTGACGACGCCCTGACAGAGTAGATATATGCTCCCTAATGACAGAGACACCTATAATGGACAAGGGAACTCCGGGCGATGACAGTGTCGGAGAGGATTAGCGGTACCGAATTCCGCAGTTGTAAGGCGCCAGTGATCGGTGATGGCGTGTTCGTGCGCTGGAGTACGGGAACCGCTCCAAATGCCTCCCCCGCTGGAGCTATCCTGTGTACTCCGGAATCACCAAAGACGACGATTGAGTCCTCGAACAATCGTCCTACCGACTCGCCGGGCTGATAAGTAAGGAGCTCAGTGACATACCGTACCCAGCCGCATCGAATTTCCGGATTCGCCCATTAAACTGCAAGAGCCCATTCGACACAGTAGCAGAATATTGGGAAGTATATCCTCTGTAGAGCCCCTGAGACAGCAGGAAGCCATCGTTGTAGCTGGACACGATTACTCCACCAATTTCGACGTCATAGACGTTATGGCCGGCTGCAGTGATCCCGTATCCAGGTTCGCCATAAAGAGTAAGGTTATAGTTTCCGTTTGGAACCACAATCGTAAGATTCGTATCGTTTTCCGCACTGGTGCTTTGGGCGTATAGTTGGGCATCTACTGTCCCGCTCCAATTGGCCGAGTGCGCGCTCCAAGTCCCGTTCAAGTACGCGAATCCAGCTCCGTCTCCAACCTCGTACGTGGAATTGAAAGCTCTGCTGACATTCTGACCCCACCACACATTGACTCGAGATGATCTGTGTAGCTTGTGCCGTGCTGCCCAAAGCTTAGACGGATCGAACCATCTGCGGATACCGGGATGAAGTAAACATCAACATATGCATTTGCCGTACTGTCTGCGATGCTGGTAATGGTAACCGTGGTTTTGGTCACGGCTGACAATGACGATGGCGCGACCAGTACACCGCTCCCCGAAACGGAAGCTCCTGGTACAGTTGGCGACATTGCGTAGGTGACGGTGGTGTCGTCATTTCCTGTCACCCAAGCATTGATCTGGTACGTAGTTCCCGAAACCATCGAGATGCGCTCGTGGTCTGTTCCCACCGCCGTCCCCTGTAGCTGCACGTCGATAGAAGCCCCCTTATATCCCGGACTACTTACGGCTACATTCACGCGGTTATTTGCTGTCAGTCCAATCTTGTTATTTATGTTCGTATAAGGCGTAAAGTCAATCTGCTGGCCGCTCACATCCACCACTTCAAGATACCGCTCAATTCCCGCGAGAGCTCCATTGTTTACAAAGTCGTTGGCAGCGTCGGTCAGTTGATCGGGATCGAACTCACTGCTTACGATTCCAGATTGCCAGTTGCTACCCGGAATGGTGCCATCCAACAGAACCAGGCCGTACACCTGGAGGGTGTTGAGAATGACCTTCTCATAAGGGCATTTGTCGGTCAGTGAATTGTTACTGCAAAATTCATCCACATTAAACGACGACTTCAGACGGATGTGTGCGCCATACGGCAGCCAGTCGAAGATAAAGGTGCCGTTGGCTGGCAAGCGCCGGAAATCCAGTCGAGTTAAGAGGAATCGAAAAGGACGTGTTACTCACGGCAGTCGCCAGCCAGTTTCCGTTGGCTGCTGCCCACGTTCCCGTATAAGGGTTAACATTGCCGATTACGATGTGGAATTGACAACCCACCGTGTAAGTAAAACCGGGGCATGGCAATTGGCACTGAAAATACGAGATGCCGCCGCAAATGTTGGACGAAATTGTAAATGTAGTCGTCGCTCCCGTACTGGCACTGAGCAACGTCATGTTAGGGTGTCCACTCGTCACTTGGTTCCCTAGGATTGCGGGCCATAAATTACGCGGGGATATATAGGCATTGCTCAAGGTGGTTCGGATGGCGTGGCCCAGAGTTATGCAGTTACATGCAGGATCGAGAATCCCCTGCTGGGTGACATTCCACCATTCCTCCGCGTGAACTGACGTAGCGCTTATCGGCGATCCCGCCGCGTCTGTTCCCCCGGTGATGGCATTCGAATACGGGAACCAATGCTGCCCACTGGCTGAGTTGCAAAGTTTACAACCTGTGTTATCGCTGGCCATGACTGGGTTGCCCACAGAGCACGTTAGCCCCGTGGTGTTAACAGGCACAGTTAGCGTCCCACCTACGCCCGGAGTTTGGGACGCCACTGTCGCCATGTAATTTCCATTAAGAATTGAACACCCTCCGGTAATGCCGCTGATGTAAACACGAATCGGATTCTGAAGAGTGCGAATGGAGTTCGTCGTGTAGGCAATAGATGTCGGGTTGCCCGGCGAAATCGCTATGGTTTGATAGTCGATGCCGAGGCTGTACATCTCGGCATCATCCTCGGTCTGGTTATTGATCGAGAAGATGTGCCGATCGAGTCCAGCCGCGATATCTTGCGACCAGCCGTTCTGCATATTTACGTTGGGCGGCAGGGGGATGGGAAACAGCGTGTCCTGGTACGGTCCTCCATAGTAGAAGTGCATCAGCTGGGTTGGGGTTGAGTTGTTTACAACATTGTCATAAAAGCCCAACACTCCAGGGTGGGTTAGCCTGAAAATGTGATAAGACGGAATGCTGGGATGATCATCGGCTACTCTCTGCATCCAGTATGACGAACGGCTATCGACCGACAGACCATTAATTGGCAGTTTGTATACGCTGTCGTTAGGCAGGAGCTGAACGCCGCGAGACACATCTTGCGCCCACACCGTGGCGGGAGCGCTGTATACTCCGGTCGAAGAATTGATAGACCCCGGCCCGCTGACGGTCCACACCGGATTTGGGCAACTGGCGGTAAAAGCATGCGTGCCTCCCGCGTTCACGGGAGGCGGCGAGGCGTCGGACGTTATATTGCAAGAAGTCTGGGCCCATAAAGACCCCATAAGCGCTAAAACTATAAGAAAACCCAACCCGAGATGTTTAAATCTCATTCGGAATTCTCCTTAATTCGCGTCCAACCGCCCGCCTGGTGTAGCCCGTAAGACCAGTCCCAACAAAGATCTACAGCGATCAAGATGTCACCCTCTTCCGACGGGAATCACGATGTACGGCACTGTGCCTAGCTGCGGGAAATCCCTTCTTAGTGGGCTATTCAGCCCACCACCTTTGGGGCCCACTAAGAACCAGTATCGATGTCTTGAGCTTGTTTAGGACAGTGAGAAGCGCCCGCCTTAACACGAAGGTAACCAACCCCAGCGCTTACCATGATTACCACCGGTTGCGCTGGTTTTGGCATTTATGGGCGGGGGAGACGGCACTGATGGCTCGGCGTCAAGTCGACTACGACAAGGGGTTGGGTTTTGCAGAACAGGTACCGTGGAGATACCGTTCCATATTCTCTAACAGAAGAGTGAATTGAAGCTCGGGCAATTGCCGTGCGCGCTTGATGCTGACCTGACCGATCTTTTGTACCAAGTGGAATGTTAGTGTAACGCCTTTTTAGACCCTAGTCCGTAGTCGTAGTAGGGGGTGTGGAGATGTGGGAAACGCGCAGCGTTTTCCATATCTCCATGCCCCGTTTCCTTCAGCAAGATGGCTTGCGGCGCTGGTGGTCTGTCACCGAGGCACGAAACACCCATAAAACCGGCCTTCGAGAGATCACTTACCTTTGGCATCCCTGGCATGGGCAACGAGTGTTGGTTCGTGGCGAGGCACGCCGAGGCGGCGGTACCGTTCTGCGGTGCGTGCGCGATGAACGCAAGGGATTTCCGATCCTGGAGATTCCTGAGTGGATGTTTGATTCCAACCTGTGCGGCCGGATGAAACCAGCCGAGACGCTACGAGTGGATTGTGCCGCCCTGTTAGCTCTGAAGTACCTTCTCTCCGCGGCGACGGAATGTAGTCACCAGGACATGGTAGAAGCGCAGCATGATTCCAGCAGTTCAGGAGATGCTGATGCGCAAGCCGTGTCTGCCCAAGAACCGTCAAGGCGAGTTGTTTTCTCTTCCAGTGAAGCTCCCCCAGTTGCCCGCCGAAGTGCGGCAGAAGATGGTCCGACTCTTAGCCAGGATGTTGAACGAACACTGGCTCCACAGCTGCGCTGTCCTGTCTGTACTGGTCCCATGCTCATCATCCATCGGATGACGAGCAGCGAGCTGTATTTTCGCTCAGGCGTGACACTGCCTGATCCAGTGAGGTGCGGCATTGATTCTCCTGAGTTATCGATAGCCCAACCTGCCTGGATCATCGTCCCTCGCAGGCGTGCTCAAGCACACCATGCCTTCGTACGCTCATCTGGCGAGCTAGCCTCACACGTACGACACGTCTGCCGGTCGCCACGATTGCAAGGCAGCTACCTCCATCAGCGTTTTCATGCTGCTTTCTTGCTTCAAAGCCGACCTGTAACCTGCACCGCCGACTCGAAATCCCATAGCACTCACCGCGTCCGCCGCAAACGCTAGCGGCTCAGTTCAAACGACCCTATCGAAACTGCCCCGACCACGACACCGCCGCACTACCCCGCCCCTCATTTCGGGGCAGTCCCGATAGGGACCTATCGTTACTAATCAGCGAATTTCAGCTGCCGAACAGCCATTTCAACGGTTTGGGCGTTATACGTCAACTTGACGCCGGAGAGCCGACCTTTCGTATTGGTCCGTTATTCGCCAAGGAGACGTTCACTGATAATGATTGACCGCAGTTAGGGAGATTTGGGAAGCGGGCAGCTTCCTCGCGGCCCGTGGTAGGTCAAGGCTGGTGCGAGTCGATGCGACGGCGTTCTCTAACCGCCTGCCCTGCTCAGTGGAGCTTGGGGCGAATTGCGGCGGGCAGAAAACTTCCATCGTTCTTGCCCACTTCCTTAGCCATAAGCTGGTTTAGCAACGCGTTCATGCGCAATATGACTTCCTTATTCTTTTCCGGATCAAGGGCAAGATTGCGCGTCTCGAGCGGGTCGTCCTTCAGGTCAAAGAGCTGGACGTCGTTATGACCCAGGATTTGTTCGAGCGTTTCCGGTGAATTGAAGTCGTCAGGTGCGTAGTAACGCGCGAACTTGTACTGCCCGTCGAAAGCAAAACTCAGGAATCCGCGTTTGTTAAGTTTGGGCTGAAGTTCTGTCAAGGACGGGGCCGGCTTGTCCTGCATCAATTCGTTCATCGTCGCCAGCAGATAACCTGAATCAATCGTCATGGGGCTGACGTAGTTGAACAGGACGCCCGGTCGCACGGCTTGCGGTGATGCACCCTCGGCATTTGCCAGGACACCAGAAAAATCGTGGCCGGGCAAACCCATCACGGCCTCGCGGCGCTGGGCTTCGGGAACGCCCGCCAGCCCGGGCAGACTTGGCAACAAGTCCAGGTGGCTGGTAAGCGCAAAAGTAGATTGGCCGCGGGGATAGTTTGGGTGATCAATGATCAACGGCACATGGGAGTTGCCTTCATAGCAAAACGGACCCTTGCCCCGGAGGCCACCATGGTCGCCATCCATCTCACCGTGGTCTGCGGTGAAGATCACGACCGTGTTCTGCCAGAGATTCAACTCGTCCAACCCATCCTCAAGTAGTTTCAGGCTGGCATCCGTATCGCGAATCATATTCAGGTAGTAGTCGTTGAACACCTGCCACATGTCCGGGCGGTCTGTCGGAATGTATCCGAGCACCCCGGACCAGCCCGTGTTGTATTCCGTCAGCGCCCCCGGCATCCCCGGGGCTGACAGCGATTCCTGCATTGTCGGCGAGAGGACCGAGTTCCAGTGCCTGGCGTACAGCGAATTTCTTGGCGGCGCGGTGAGCACACCGTTCAGGTCGGCATTTTGCGCCTGGTCTGTTCCCGGTACATTGGCGTCCGCATACATGATGTCGTGCGGGTTAACGAAGCTCACGATCATGAAGAACGGTTGCCCGGACGCCCGCAGTTTGGGAACATTACCCCGCAGCCAGCGGACGCCTTCGGACGCGGTATAAACGTCAGTCTTGTAGCCTTGGTCGGGCGCGCCGGTTTTGTCCCCGTCAGGCTGGTAGATGTCGAAACCGTAGGGCTGGAGAGCTTCGCTGTAGTTGACAGTCGGCTTGGGAGGGATAAGGCCAGCCTCCATTTCCCATTTGCCGAAAAATGCCGTCTGGTAACCGAGCTTCTTCATCAAGGAACCCATGTTGAGCCGGTCCTTGGGCATATTGGGCACGTAGCCCGCCTCCATCTGGTCGAAGACCCCGTTGACCTGTGGCGGCTGCCCCGTGAACAGCGCCGCACGCGAGGGCGTACACATTGCCGACGCAACATAGTGGTTGCGAAAGACCACGCCTTGTTGCGCCAGACGGTCAAGGGCTGGCATCTGGTAACCCGCGGCGATCGGCAGGTCGTAGCGCGTTTGGTCGCGTATAACCAGGATGATGTTCAGTGGGTGGTTTGGTGCCAGGGTCTTCCCTGGGGCTTGGGCGTAGACGAATGGAGCCCATGCCACTAAGGCGAGGAACAAAGGCAGTTTGCCAGCCAACCTCGATCGGGTTCCGGTGCGGACCTGTTTTGTCCCGCCAAGAGAAGAATTAGGCATTAGGACTCCCTTTCCGCTTCATGCGGATGATGTGAAAACAAAACCTATCGGAGACACTTAATCGCCACTCCGTGTCGGTGAGACCGCAAGTCTAACTCCAGGCAGAAGCCGGGGCAACCAGCCGTATTAAAGGCCGTAACAACGAAGACGGAAGGTCTCGCGGGTGTCGTCGGCGATCCCAGCACCAATCCACACGAGTGAGAAGTCGGCGTGCCGTCCTTGTGCCGCGACCTGGCAGAGTTCCTCAAAACCACGGGCTAGGCTCTTACAAGTCAAAGTGCATTACTTAATGGCATTGTGGGTGACTTGCCGCTGGAGCCCTGAGGATGAGTTGTGGCGTTGTCTGATACTCTCCCTTACGAGTTTTCCCAGACTCCCGTTCGATCCGGAGGAGTTCATGAAGGCCCTGCCTACGTTCGCTTGAAGGGGACAGCCCACTGATGAGCATGAACGCCGCGCAACAACTCGCATTGCTGGTGGTGCTGGTGAGTGGCCAGGCGCTTGGCCAGGCAAGGCCGGGCACAGCATCCATCAAGACGCCGACCTCGGCGGCGCAACCTTGGGAGTACACCCTGACAGTCGATGGCTTCATCGTTCCGGAAGGTACATCCTACGTCGATCCGGTGTTAACCGCGGACCACCGTTGGCTGCACCTCGAAGCACGCTACAACGACGAGCACCTGCGGACGGGATCGGCGTGGGTGGGCTACAACTTCAGCCACGGCGAAGTCAGCGCCGGCGACAAGTGGGAGTTCGACATTACGCCGATGATCGGTGGGGTTTTCGGGCGGCTCAACGGGATAGCACCGGGCTGCGAAGCCTCGCTTAACTACAAGAATAAGGTCGAGCTCTCGATCGGCAATGAATATGCATTCGATACCATTAGTACGTGATGACTTGCCGTAATCACCGGGAGCAACGAACGGGGCACCCAACGTCACAGCCCTGGTCCTACGTTGCGGCTTTCGGTCCAGACGAAAACGAGAGCCTCGAATTTCTCAAGCGCGGCGGGCGAATCGGGCTTCTAGCTACCTTCTATAAGAATCATAAATGTGAGCAATTGTGAACAGTTTTGGAAAGGAAAGACAAGCTAGATTTGGTCCAAACATTGAATTCCTTCGACCGGCTGGTCTGCACGCCAAGTTGCGGTCTTGGGAATCGGGGAGGATGGCGTATGAAATATTCGAAAGACCCTCACGGATTCTGGATTCAGGAAGGTCGCAACACGTGGTTGCTCCTGATGTTGGTAGCTGGCGTCATCTGTGCGCTGGCGTTTGTGACGACCTTGGCAAGGTGAAGGAGGTCTGCTCCGACTCCCGGCAAAACCCTCGTTCGGTGGCTGCTTAGAACGCGATGGTTCCTCGTCATTACTCGCTAGCTGCAGCCATGAATGATCAGCTTCGGCCGGAATGGCTTCAAAGGCCATGAGCAGCACCGTATCGCATTTCCTCCCCGGGACTGGCTAAGTGTGTCTCGATTAAAACGCGATCGATAATCTCTTCCGCGCAATCGCCGTACAAGGTGTGCACCGTGCTGCGCCAGCCTGCGAGGTTACCACGGAGAAACTCAGCATGGAAGCTTGCCGGGTCCTGATCGTACTCGGTATGGTAGGTTTTCAAAAGGAGTCCGCCCTGTTTTACCAGGCGATCGATAGTTTCTGCGTTTTGGAATAGGTGCATGGTTGTCGTCCTTCATGCGCGCTTGGGGGCATGACCAAATAGATCAATAACGCTTTTACAACCAAGGTGCGGCGAGCGGGAATGCGTGCCGGTGGTGGTGTTCTTCTAGGTAGGTGTCGTGCGGGGAAGGCAGGATGAGCCACCTTCCCGTTCGACAGCTTGCTGGTTCTCTGCCTTCTTGCAACCACGCGCAAGAAATTGGGTTTCTCCGTGTGCTGCCCGGCTTCTGCAATCCAAATTCGCTCAAGCAGACTCGCAGCCTCTTTCGCCATGCCGTGCGAAGAGAATTGCAGAGTCATGCAACGCGACAAAAAACGCTCCTGCAATCGTTCCGTATCGTTTGCCGTAAAAATAAAGCAAGTACTCGGCGGAATAAAGTGGCACCGTCCAGCTTGGACAAGAACGCAAGCTGTGCTTGCGGCGTCATCTGGTCCGCTTCATCTACCAAAACCAGGTGCAACGATTTTTGACCGTTGCGCGGGACGTAGTGACACTGCCTCACAACATCGTTGACCGTTTCGACGTTGCAAGACTGCGACGGAATATGATGCAGTTCCCCGCCGATAGCCTCGCACAGCGCTAGAGCCATCGAAGTCTTTCCCGTGCCCGATGGACCGACAAAGAGAAAGGCAGCATTCGGAAACGGATTCGCGGCAAACTTTACGAGCACTTTCTTAGGCTTTTCCAAGCCAACAAAGTCTGCGAGATCATGCGGACGGTACTTCTCAGACAGCGAGGCCGGGAAACCTAACCCGGCCTGAAGCGCCAAAGAGGCTCAGTGCTGCCTCGCTTTCCGCTACAGCCTTACGGCCGAGAATAAAATCAGAGGCTTTCTGTGCTTGGGACGCGGCAGACAAGAGCAGCTTGGAGTCGCCTTTGAGCTTGTTAATCCAGCATTGCAAGTAGGCCGCGCTGTTCTCAATCACGGTGGGAGAAATGCCCGTTACTCCGCAAAGCATCGCGGCACCCATTTCGGCGATCGAGTTCTTCCTTGCTGTAGGATTCGCTTCCGAAAGTGTTTAGGTGTTCGATACCGTCGCGACCAACACGGGATTTGTGGCCCGTTGAATGAGTCAGTTCGTGGAACAGAGTCGGAGTAATACTCTTCGGAGCCAACAAACGAAGCCTTTGCAGGCATCCCAACCACGTCCGTTGAAGGCCGATACCATGCGCGGTCAGACTGTTCGCGCTGTGGCGCACTTCGGCATTTCTGCAACGATTCGCTCGCACACCCCCATGTCTGCAACGCGAGCCGTGGAAGACAGTCCAAGTTTGTTGGCGCGTGCCCTCTGTCTGATCGAGGTTAAATACGCTGTAATATCGCAGCAAAATGGGTTTAGAAAGCCTCTCTGTGCCGTCTGATCTGCGAATTTTCTTCTCTTCGCCGATGTTCCAAAACGTGACAAGGGAAGACTTTTCACCGCGCTTGACGTTGCCGCCAAGCTTCGCGGCCTGGTTGTAGGTCAGCCAATATTTCGAACCGTAGCCTTGTGTGCCCAAACAAAAAGACGTTGAGGCCGCGATAGGCTTTCTGGGAAATGAGATTGACTGGCAATTCAGTACGCCAAGGCTTGCGCCAAGGTGCAACACCAGACTCCAATTGCTTGATGATCTTTTCTGTGACTATTTCGTAGACGTTTGACATTTTGAATTTCCTTTCTTTGTGTTTGGCCAGCAGGAGATCTGAAAAGATTTGAACGTTGAAAACATCGTTGATGGCGTGAGAAGCAAACTCACGCCGTCCGTGTTGGTTTCAAAGTTTTGCTGCTCTGTTTTGTTGGTTTTTACAGGAAAGTGAAATTGCCATCCGACATGCGCAATAGGTGAGACCTATTCCGTCCGCGTTCTTAGGTTTTTCATCGGCCAGTGTTGCGCGGGAGAAAAACCGTCTCGCGTTGGCTCATTCATTCGAGCCCGCAGTGTTGCCGTCTTAATCGCTCGCTTGAGCGAATAGCTTTGATACCATCGCGGCTTTTCGATTCGGGCTTATTTCCGCGTGGTCTTAATCCATTTTTCAGACTGCCATTCGGAGCGACGCGGTTTATCGTCCAGAAGCTCTTCGCCTGAACTCGGCGTATTTCGTTGATTGCCAGATGCCGGGTGTACTCGCAAGTTAACTGCCATTTCCAAAATAAAAGACTTAGCTCTGCGAGCGACACAAAAGTGATGAGCAATTTCGGTCACATGCCATTTAATGACATCCGATGTCATGTAATCTTAAGTGTTGAGACGGGGAGGAGCGAGGAATCGAGTCGAGGATGGATGGAAAGGCTGACGAGACGAGGCGAGGTGTGCGCGGCCTCTGTCTGGCGCATCTTCTATTCAGGACAAAACATTACTTGAATGCAATATTGTGCTGCAATTTGTTTGTTCTGAACGGTTTACAGCCTCGCCGATCTGACGTTGCAAGAAATGCCAGGCCGCATAATCTCGAATCCGGAGTAGCGTACTCTGTCTCCCTGATTTGCGGGAGACCTGCCTCGTCTCGCGCGCGTAAACACATTATTATCTTAGTGTTAGGGACATTTCGAGTCGAAATAGGGGGCCCCTAAACAATCCGAAGACGTACGGCGACCCGGTCTCTTTACATTTGGGCAGGCCGGTGGTCAGCCTGGCGAATGAACCCACAATATGAAAAGACGATTAGGCTACGAAATATGAGTCGTGGAAAAAGTTGAGGACGAAGTTGAGGTAAAGCTGTGGATCCGCTCACAAACTCGCGTGCGATCCGCTCAAAATCCAGGGCACCCGCGGTGTCATTCCGGAGCTTAGGCAATTAAAACGCTCCCTGTTTCCATCTGGCCTAGCAGAATTTTTAGAGTGTCGCCGGGTCTCCTCGAGCCCTCAGTTCCATCGTGGGGTCTGCCGCGGACACGGCCGGCGCCTGGGAGTTCTTAAGGCTATTGTGAGGACCGCGCCTACATTTGGAACAGCCTGCGCGCCGTTGCGCCTGCGAGGTGATCGACATCGAGGATGCACTTCCGGGATCCCGACCTCGGCTGGCACCGCAAATCGGTTCCCTGGACGATTCCGCTGCACTTGTGGACAAGATCCGAGGATTGGATCTAAGACGAGCTCGCGAGCGATCCGAACATCGGAGCGGACACCACAGAGCTCATGGGGTGCGACGGCCGATCGCACAGGAGATGTATGAAGCTTTTATGAACCATCGGCCCTTTTTGATTCCCGAGGGTATTTCCGCTCCTCCCCTTACAGGGGAGAGAGCAGCGGAAAATTCCTCTCGGGAGTGGAAAAATAAGGGTAATTTTGATCTTCCGCGACAAACCAAAAAGCACCTGTTTTTTAGACTCCGCGGATCTCGCGGATGCAAGACTGTGGCTCTTCCGAGAGTTTTTACATTTCGCGAAAAAATGAGCCCTCGGAAGCCACTTTTTTGGTCCGAAGAAAACGGCACCCTCGCGAAAGTCAATACTGTGGCTCTTCCGAGAGGGTGACCTATTCCCGAACCAACACTGTGGCTCTTCCGAGAGTGCGCTGTTTTGAGAATTTTATTTTTCAAGTCACCCGGAAGCCGCGGGAGCCGTTTTTGTCGCACGTTCCGAATAATTGCCTAGCTAATTTGCAGGATATAAGGCTGCTCGCGGAAAGTTCTTAGCGATCGCCGATCCCCTGGTCTCCGCGCGGCTCTGAGACCAGCCGCCTGATTCTGTTGCTCACGGTGGTCGCCACATTGAGGGTCTGTGGCATCGCTATTGGCCGGCCACTGCCGCATCTCCCATGACCCGTTGGGTGCCGCTGCCAATGTCGGCCCCGGCCGCCTGTCGCACGCCAAAAGATTTTTGAAAAAAGTTCTTGACAACGGCAGTGTACTTGCTGTATTATCTGTATGTCTAGCAGGAAAAGGAAAAATCATCATGCCAAGGAAAGGGTACAAGAAAAGGAATTGCGTCATTAGCACAGGCGTAGCATTCAGACCGATCACGAGAGCAAAACTCGAATTGGTCGCCGCAGGACTGGACCGGTCGGTGGGTTGGGTTGTGCGCGACGCTGTGGACTATTACCTGCAAACGCAGGCCGAGCCAGATCAATACCGAGAGGATTTCCCGGCGTTGGCAGCGAAGCTGGACGCAGAGATTAAGGCGGCTGGCGGCAACGTGGATGAAATCTACGGGGCAGAGCTACTGCAAGCGGTCGATGTTCCTGGCATCCAGGTCGTGTCACCTGGCAAATCACTCGTGTCACCTGCCAAGGTACCCGAGCAATCGGGCAAAGCACATGAGCAAGTAGCTGATAACAAAATCAATCAGTATGGCGACCATTTGCCGAAGCCCCAGAGCCCGGAGATCGAGTCCGGCGACGCCCGCCCGGCGCGAGGACTTATCGGCCGATGAGGCGATTTATTCAGCCCGCGAAAACGAATACGAGACTACGGATTTTCCGCGATTGCGTTCGCTGCACAAGACCAAACGGCACCGCCTTCCGGAACTGTGAGGTCTGCCGTGCGTCGAAGCACCGGTACCAGACTTCGGAGAGAGGCCGAGCTCGCAATCATCGGTATCAGATTTCGCAGAAGGTCTGGTTTGTAACGCGCGTTATCGCTACGGCCAAATCATGGGGCGGCGCCTCTACGGCCAGATCGGAAACAGAACCTTGCGTGGGCTGGATCTTTTCGCTCGCATCACCGGCATGACAGATCTTAGAGTTCCTCGACGGTAGAAATATGGTTTATCGAAAATTTTGGGAGGCATATCGTGATAACGAAAGAGCAACTCAGCGAGGGCGCACGAAAAATCCTTTGCAATATTGAACCGCCTTTCAACCAGAGTTTTGATACAGCGGAGTTTGCCGGCTGATCGAAAAAGCGGGAGGCATAATGCCAGCAGCCGAGGTGATTCTTTTCTTGCTCAACGCGTTCCTCAAGGACCTCTAGGTCACCTCTCCAAGCGATGAGCGCTCAATCCATAATCCGCAGCGCGGATCCCTGTGCATTTTGCAAACGCCTGGTCACGGCCGAGTTTGCTTATCGAAACCCCTCGGCTGCAAATGTGGGGCTGTGCAAACGGAGGGATTGTCTTCGGGCTCGGCGTCGCAAAGCGAAACCGAGAGATCCGCTTTTGCTCACGCGCGTTTCCACGAAAGGAGAAGATCGATTAACAGAAGGCGACGCCGCGACGGATAGCAACACCAAAGATTTCAATGTCAAAAATGGTTTGAATGAGATCCTTATAAATTCTGATTTAGACGACAACGTTCCGGAGTTGGTGAAGATTCGTCTGACTTCGATCTCCTGTGGAACGAGTGATCTGTTGTCGCGGGTGCGAAGCGAAGTGAAACACGCAGAAGCGCACCCCACATCATCTCCTCGTACAGATTTCAGTTCTCCTCCATTGGATCATAGAAGTTATTTTGGCGATGACCGCGAGGCTGCAACCAAGCTGAAAGAAAAAGTTTTAGAGATCGAGCGGCCATTCAAAGGTCACCTCATAATACCGCAGAAAGAGAAGCTCAGAGGGTTGAGGGCGATCGGGGGCTTGAGGCAAAAGGAATGGGAGGACTTGAGCGAACTGGAAGCACAAGAGAAATGGGAGGATGCACCGAGCAGCGAAAAGCTGGCGATTGACAACATTCGCGATGAGTGGCTGAAAGAAAAGTTCTACGAATTCGCGGACCGTCAGGCTAGAAAATTTTGACATAGTGCCGAATCCGAGCGGGGGCACCGCTCTCGATCAGTTTAATTTGCGGCTATCGGCAGGTTTGTCTGTGCAACACTTGGCAGCGTTCATCCGCGATGAGAAATTCAGAGCGCCGATCAAAAACTTTTCCAAGCGGAAATCCACGACAGCGATTTCACGAAGAGAGTCAACCTTTTATAAAGACTACGCCGAGGGAGAGGAATTTACTGTTCAGCAGCTAATAGACAAGCACGGGATTTGGGCTGATGAGGAGATTATCGAACTTGAGAACAGAATAATGCGTCATGCCGCTAATGTAGGGCTTCTGGTTCTTGGGCGAGGTTTGAGACGTTGCGGGGGCAAAGAGGGAGACGAACTTGAGCGCGTGATTGTCAAGACCCACGGTGCCGAAATCGGAGGCTCCATCCACGAAAAAAGGCGAGAGGATGGCCGGCTCCGAAGTCTTACTGATTTCGAGACTCCGCCGCCGCGGACCTGGGTCAATCACGATAAACCAGTGCAGGGGGATCCCGTGGCTCAAACCTGGGATGACTATTCCGAGGACTCGGGCGCCTAAGCACCAAAAAAACGCGACTGGTAAGTTTTTCAAATATTTATTTTGCTTTTGTTTTCAAGCACTTAGACTCCCAAAAGAGCGCTTACATGCGCGAGAAGGGGTAAAAGTGGCTCTACATACAGAGGGGTGAGAAGCTCTTCGAAGGAGTTCGTTATGGAAGCGGACGAAAAATTCCTGGTGAAGGTGGATGACGGTCGATTCCTCCAAGCCTGGGACGGTCAAAGCATCACGGTATCCGACACCCCGTCTTATGCGTTACACCTAACCTACGCCGCCGCGGACCTGTGGGCTCAAAGGCTGCGGAAGCGCCGCTTTCCTAAGGCTGTGGTCACCAACCTCTTTGGCACAGTGATGAAGTACGGCAATGTGCGCGCCTACCTTCGGGAATCTTCCGCAGCGGAGAACAAATTGCCGACAACCTTGAAGGAGCTCAACGCGATTCCGTCAAGTGAGTACAAACGGCGATTGCAAAGCTACCGAGCGTTCCGCCAACGCGCGAACGAACTGGAAGCGCAGTAAAAACTAAGGCGAATCAGAGCGCCAGTATCCCACTCTGTTCCTCGTCCGTAATTCGGACACGAAAGAAAGCAAGTGAAACTGACCGAAACCAGACCGGCGACAGCCGTGTCGAAGGAATAGTTTTATGTCGGACTCAGTTTTCAAGACGGGCATCCTCCGCTCGTGGAATGTTCAACGCGGCTTCGGTTTCGTAGAAGTTCCAGGCAACACGTTCCCTATTCAAAAATATTTTCATGCACGTTTCGATGGTGATGGAAGGCCCGTGCCCGCCTCCGGTCGGAAGCATCGTGCGCTTCGAGTCCGGACCAAAACGTAAAGAAGGGGAATTGCCCACTTGCCTCAAAGCATGGATCGTTTCGCTTCCTGATGCGCCCGCGCAAGTTAAGCCAACCTCGGAGATGCTCGAAAGGCCGCTCCATTTTTCGTGCAGATAGCCCTGCCTCTGGCTGAAAAAGGTTTGCGTGTTTTCCCTCTCAACGGAAAAACGAAAGAGCCAATCCCCGGGTTCTTATGGGGCACCAAAAGAAAGCGACGACAAGTCGGGATCAAATCCTCAAATGGGGAAATAAGTATCCGGAGTCAAATGTCGGCGTTCACAGTGACCTTTCCGTGGGAGGGTATTTTTTGCTCGAGTCCGATACCGCGGATGCAATGAAGATTTACGAAGAAAAAACTAGAAAGAAAATAAACACTTTCACTGTCGAGAGCAGCCCTGGCCGTACACACATGTATCTAAGGCATACCCCATATTCTGTGGGTTTGCAGAAAAACATTCCAGAGTCATGGCCGGCGGTTTCTCTTTGAGGACGAAAAACTATTACGTGGCCGGCCCAGGCTCAGTCCACCCAAAAACTCAGCAGCCCTATCGCGTGACAAACGATGCGCCGATAGCAGACGTTCCTGACGATTTTGTGGATTTTGTAGTCAGTCGAGCAGCCGAAGTATCCGGCGAGTCAGCAACTAGTTTCTTCAAGGACCCAAGAAAACAAAATGCTTCCCCCTCCGGTCCAGTAGTAAATGAAGAGCGGCCCCGTGTCTTCCGAAGAAGGGGCCGAAGACAGATGAAGAGCTCGACCATATTGCCGATGCTTTTATTGACCACCATGTTCCCTCAGGTGTTGTGGAACACGGAGGTCACGATAATTTTTTGCATTCCCTAGCGGGAAAACTTCGCGAAGAAGGGGGAGAGCGCGAG
>CAVYZB010000005.1:0-194673 GCA_963772895.1 uncultured Acidobacteriaceae bacterium | reverse complement strand
GATGTGACCGAAACGGGTCAGCTCCTCTCTCCGATACCCTCGCTCCCGGCGCTTTCGAGTCAGGCTGTAGCCAACCTCCAGTTTGCCCGGAGTCAGATAGCTCATCAGCCGCAGTCCACCGATACCTCCGCCTGTATTGCCGCGCAAATCGACGATGAGACGGCTACAACCATTGAGAGCCGCAATTCCCCGATCTATGTCTTTGGCGACATCGATTCCGATCGCGCCGGGAAACATCGCCACCTTGAGCAGACCGATTTCATCGGTAAGCATCTCCGCATGAACTGCATCCGGCGCGGTTACGGGATGTTTCTTGGACTTCGGCATTGGCAGCCGAAGCTTCACCCACTGAACTTCTCCGTGCAGTTTCTATCGCTAGTTCCGCTGATCCTCCAGCGGAGAATGTCAGATCTTCTGGAGGACGAATCTCTCGCTCGCCGGTTCCGAGCAACAAATCTCCCGGTCTTATCCCGGCCAAGTACGCTGGGCCACCTCTGTGCACATCCTGAAACATCCAGCGTTCTGTGCCATTCACCGCGAAGCGTTGCAAAGTCGCATTGATTGCGTGTCTCGCCGGTATATTGCGCATTCCGGCGTGCCGGAACCCGGTGTGGCTGGTCTTGAGTTCTGCCACCAACCTATGGACTTCCTTCTCGAATGCCTCAGCCCCATCGCACGCAAGGATTTGATCCCTTCGGCTCTGAACCAGGGCATTCCAATCCACCCCATTCATTGCAGGGTTGAAATGTTTGGTTTCCACCAACCGGCAGACCTTGTCGAAAATCTTCTTGCGTTCGTCCAGAGTCAGATTCATTGCTCCCTAATCCTGATAGGCGTTGATGCGTCCCCAATCGCTACGAATGCTGCCCAATAAAATGGGCTCACTTGTTCACCGTATTTCGTCAGCAGGTCCAGCTTGGCGCCTCGCAACGCCGAACTCGTCTCCTCTCCAAGCGCTAGACGCTGGTAGAAGCGTTCCATCAGTGCACTGGCAAAGGTGTCATCCGCACTCCACAGGCTCGCAACAACGGTTTTCGCGCCAGCCGCCAGAAAGGCCTCCGCCAAATCGCTGACACCTTCCTCTCCCTGCAATTTGCCCACTCCCGTGTCACATGCAGAAAGAGTCGTCAGCTCGGCGTTTAATCGCAACTTCTTGATTTCTCGCACCTGCAGCAAACCGTCTTCACCAGCTTTCGGATCGGCCCCAAGGACTAATGCTGATCGTTCGGGGAATTGCGGGTCGGCGAAGCCGTGGACAGCCAAATGCAAGACGCGAAACTGATTGAGCGGTTCTTTCTTGAATGCACTCTCGGTAGCGCTCGCACCAAACAGGGTTTCTGCGTCCTTTCCCACAATTCTACTGATGCTCTCGACCTCTTCTCGCGTCTGCGGCAGGTCATGAAGCGGCATTCCGACGAAATCAGCGAAACCGCGAACAAACCGACCCCGCAGTGTCTCAGAAGCCGGGATTCTTTTCCCTCGCCACCTTGATTGTCGTAAGCAACGTCGCCCACTCCGAGGAACGGTCGAGGGGCTTCTTGCTGTTTGTCCCCCCTTCGCAGCGCATCAAGAACGGTGGCGGAGGGAGCATAGCTGATGACATCGGACGTTAGCAGATACTGCCCTTGGCTATTCCGTAGCGCTTCGAAAGGCAGCAGGTTCAATATGCCGTCCGGCACAACGATGAATCGTTTGCCCGTAGATGTTTCAGGAATCGGTTGCACAAGAAACGCATACAGTTGCTTCGCTTCTTCAACCCCAGTTTTCTTCGCGCGGATTTCATCAACGTACCGCTGGACCAGTTTTTCGATTTGCTTGCGACCAGCCGGCAGCACTCGCAGGTTTGCGGTCGTGCGCGTAACCGAAATGCAGAAGGAGTTCGGCTCGTCGAGTACGTACTCGAGTAGCGCTTCGTCTGACTTCAGGCTCTCTTGAACCTGGGTTAGCGGTGCGGGGTCGATGGGAAAGCGCTGATCTCCCTGGTTCCACGCCAACCGCAGACCGCCACTCGTATTCCGCCAGAGCATCGAGCAGCTTTTCACGCTCGACGGGACTATTGGTCTGCATCAAGCGGGTTTGCGTAGTAGCGACGTAACTGTCCAGTGTCGCAGCTTCGGTAGACCCTGACCTCGGATCCGCCTTTCTGTCTTCCAAAGCGCTAGCCAGAGTTCGTCCTCGGACGCGCTCCAATATTTGAAACGCACCGGCTGTGTCAGCCTCCTTCGCAACGAGTTCGAAATGTTGGAGGTAAGTCTGACTCATGGCCGCGGCGATGGAGCTGTTCCAATAGGAGTCATCGCCGCCAAGCATGCCGTCAATGACATCTTCGGCATGCTTGTAAAGTGCCTTCGCTTCTGCAATGCGCCCGCGTCGTGCTTTCAGGTCAGCCAAAATTGTTAAGTTCCGCGGCACGTAATAGCGATCACCGACCCGCTGGCTAGCAGCGAGACCCTGCGTCGCACGGGCGTCTGCGGTGGCGAGATCTCCGGAATCACGATAAAGTTTCGCCAGTTCGAACATGGCGTCAGCTTCCATTCGGTAGAACTGGACTCTTGCTGCGAACTGCCCCGCATCCTCCAAATCGGCGATGGCCTCTTGTTTGTTTCCGTTTTGCGCCGCGAGCTTGCCGAGGACAATCAGCAATTGCGCCTCATGCCCGCGTTTCTGCTGCGATCGGGCCTTCGCAAGTGCATCCTGGAGCACTCTCTTTGCTTCATCTGGTCTGCCTAACGCGACCAGTGCTTGCGCCTTTCCTTCGTACCCCATGAAAGGAAGTCCAGAATCTTTGTCAGCCTCCGCTATCTTGATGGCCCTCTCAAAAAACATCAGGGCTTCGAGAGGGGCGGTTGACCTCTACCATGCCGTTTCCTAGCATTTCCAGAAAGCGGATCTGACCGCCCTTGTCGCCGTTAGTCATTGTCGAGACGAGCGCTCCTGCCCAAGAGCTTCGCCCCTTGGCCGGAATTTCCTTCCAGGAAGGCAATGACGCCCAATTCACCGGAGGCCCTGGTCGCCCATCGGTCGTCCCCGAGACTCTTTGCGATCTGTTGGGCCTCCAACCAGTCTTGCTTCTCCGCCCGATAGTCAATCTCGATGTCGGTGTAGCCTTTTGCGGCGAGGCACCAGAGGCGCAACCTTGGATCGTTGCGCATGATTGGGTTCTGCAACTGGTCGTTCAAGAATCGCGAAAGATCGACGAAAGACATCGTCTCGGCTTCCGATCTGAGGCGTCCAATCTTGGCGTAGAGCTCATTCCGGGTATCGCCTCGACTTGCGAAGAGACTCTTCGGCTTTCGCGTACAACGGGGCAGCTTTTGGCCCGTTGTTTAGCCAGTAAAGGCGATTGGCCTCCGCCAGGAGGACTTGCGGATCCGTGGAACTTTCCGGATGCTCCAAACGACCGTAATGATGTGTTTGTCGGCAGAAATTCGCGGAACCAAGTGTAGGCGTAGCGCGAGACAGGAATTACGACCGCCAGAACAAGGGCCGCTACAAATACTCCCCTTTGGGACACGAATCCTCACCGACTCAATACCGGGCCTGGTTAGTCGAGGATGTGCAGAGAGCAAGCGGAATGCCAAGAATGTTGACTGAAAACAGAGGCTCACGAATGGCGCTGATTGGCGGCCGGTAATTTTACAGCGCTGGGAAATACTTGCGGACCAATCAACTTGGCCTACAATGCGTCCGAATCGGCGTTTTGGACTTCCGCAAGACGCCCCTATAATGCCCGCCGAAAGTATGGCTTTGACGTCCTCCATTTCCGTCCATTCCCGTCTGCCGCGAGCGTGTGGTGAGCGTCCAGCGGCAGGAGAAACCCGCTATCTGTGTGTTCGCGAATCGAACCAAGCTTTTGGTGTCCCGTCTTCTCGCATCTCATGTCGCTATCGGTGACGACATCGCTTTTCCCGTCTCTACGGGAGATGCAGTTGGCACGGAGATCTTGATCACCAAGAATGCCGCCTCCGGACCGAGCCGTTATCTCTACCATGCGCCAATCGGGTACGTCAGCCAGCCCAAGCAGGACAAACGAAATCAGCACTTCGTTTCGGCCGAGGTTCACCGTGGAAGCCTTGGCATCAGTACGGTTTTCCTGCCGTGCGAGGTCCTGCGCGAGTACTTCTATCGCTTGCCGCATGCCGACCACAGAGCCGATCATCCCACGCTGTACGAGGTCTTGCGTATCCCAGCCAGCGCTTCTCCCTCTGAGCTGCGCGTAGCTTTCAAGCTGCGCGACCTGGAACTCAAGAACGGCAGGAGCTGCCGCACAGCCAGCGAGTGGCGCTGGAGCGGGCATTCAACATCGTTGGTCAGCCCGAACTGCGCGCTTGCTATGACGCGCTGCTGGCCGATCCCGAAGCCCCTGCCATATTTCCGTATGGTGGATTTGGCTCTCTTCTCGTTGCTGGCGAGCCTTCCCGTGACGGACAAACATTCTTCGCTCGCCGCATCCTCGCGTTTTCACCCGATCTCCGGCGCCGGCGGTTCCATGTGCCACTGCGCAAATGCGACTTCTACGACGACCGGGCACTGTGCCGCGACGTGCGTCGCAAGCTGGAGTTCTGGCTCGATCCAGCCGCCCTCCATACACTCTGGGATCGCACCTGGAATCAGTGGAAGCATCTGTTGGGAACCAAGATCGAGGTCGAGGGCACGTTCGTACAGAGCGGCAAATACCGCAAACGTCGCGAGCAGTGGGAACTCGTTACCTGGGAAACTGCATTGCCGAGCCGGTTGGAGGTCAAACTGCCACCCGATTTCCAGCAGCAAATGGAATCTGCCAAAACTACCTATCATCGCTTCGGCCAGTATTCGCGGGCTCTGGATCAGATCCGGCTGTGCTTGGAGCATCGGGCGGTCGAGAGAGCGGAGCTGCAGCGAATGTGTTCCGAGCTGCGTATTCCCGGTGACTTTGATGTCGCCCAGATCAGCTGGCGCCCTGATTATGATCCGTTCTTCTATCGCCAGCTCTCACGCCGGGCACGCCGGATCTATCTGTTTCGGGATGAATACATTTTCGACGTTGAGAAAGCCGTGGTCGTCGAAACCCCTCAGCTTGGCCACGCGACTTACGTCTTCGCCAAACCCCGGAGCATGGATACCTTTCTCGCCCTGTACACCAAGATCACGAAGGACGACATTCGGCGGAACCGCAACAATGCAGCCGAACGGCTGGGCTTTCTGGGGCGCGTGATTCATGGTACGAATCCAAGAGCGTGGCTCAAGGAAGTCAGGCAGCGCGTGGGGGAGGGAATCGACTTTGCAGCGGCCATGGCGGAGTGAATCGCGGACCGATCCGCTGCGCCACTTTTGTGGCATTCGACTTTGGCGGCGGCTTCCTGCACGGCTGCTGCTGTGTACCAGTCAAAGTGTGATTGGTGAAATAAATCTATTGACGACCGTGATTCCAGGCACGAGCCGCTAGTTTCGCATCCGAGTACCGTCGCCTGGAATAACAACACTCTAGACGCAATACTCCTGCAAGCCGCTCCGCCAAATTACCAAGCGACTCCCCACGGAAAGCTCCGCAGCTGCCGGGCATTACTCGCCTGGTCAGCCTGTTTGACGAATCCTCGTTTTGTAGGTAACTAAGCCCTGAAAGGGGCGAAAGGGAAAGAAATATGGACGGTGAACCAGGCAGGAAAACGGCGGGCCTCGCGGATTCTCTAGACGGGAAAAGCCGCGCCCTCACCGTCGCAGATATCGCCGAATTGCTGAACATCTCGGAGCGCCAGGTCTACAAGCTCGCGGCGGAGCATCGGATCCCCTGTTTCAAAATTGGCGGTTCCATCCGTTTCGATCCCCTGGCGGTTGCCGTCTGGCTGCGCCAGAAAATGGCCCCTGCCTCCGCTTCGTTGCAGCCTGCTCCGGAAGACAGGTTATTGGTCATGGAGGGCCGGACTCCCAGGCGGCGGTAACGATCATGCCTCTAAACGCGCGGTAATGCCCGCTGTGTGGAGATATGGAAAATGTCGGCGAAAAGCTGTAAGCGCTGTGGGCTAAGTGCTTAAGCAAACGACGCGAGGCTGCCCTTATTGATCCGGGCCTGAATGTCTTTGTTCCGTACGCCCTTCAAGTAAACCATTGTCGATGCGATATCGCGGTGTCCCATCCATTGCTGCAACGTGCGAATGTCGATGCCGTCCTGCAGGTGCCGGGTAGCGTACGTGTGGCGAAACTTATGCAGAAACCAGCGGGTGCAGTAGGGGCCTTCGGCGCAGCGATTGATTCTGACTGTGCCGTCGTCCAGCTTGTGCGTCACCTTGCAATGCCCGCAATTGAGCTTGGCGCGGTAGGCGACGGCCTTGAGTTTTTCCAGCATAGCGCCGTCGGGCCTGCCGGTGGCGCTCGGAAATAGCGGATCGTCGGGGCCGGCTGTTACGGGGCGAAATTTCTCAAGCATCGCAATGAGCTTCAGCGGAACGGGAACCTCGCGTTCCTCCCAATTCTTCGGATGAAATCCCCAATGTGGCTTGGCGGTTACGCGCACGGCGGTGTGTTTGAAATCGACGTCGCGCCATGTGGTGAAGCGTCCTTCCGCATCACGAAATCCGGACATCAGATAAAACTTGAAGCGGGCCTGCTCATCGAGCGTGCAAGCCTTGAACAGCTTTGTCAGTTCAGAGTCCTCATAGATTGGGCGGACGGTTTCAACGAAGCTAGGCCAGTCGGCGGCGTTGAGGAGTTTTCGTTTGCCGTGCTGCTTCATCAACTGGGAGATGACCACGAGCTTGTTGTAGATGCTTTTGCCCTTCTGACCCTTCTTCATGCAGTGAGTAGCAAAGTCGAGAAGGTCCTGACGTTCAACCTCGTCAACAAAAGCCTTGTGGCAAGACTCTTTGAACGATTCAAGAATGGGCCGGTAGGTGCGGAAGGTACGCAGCGATCGGTGATAGCGAACATACTCCAGATAGCTGTCGAGCGCAGAGGGTAGAGGAGTGCGTTCCGAAGTTGCTTCGATGTCGGGCGGCGGCGGAATAATGCCGTTGCGCTGGGCCGTCAGTTCGGCCTCCCTGACGCGGGCTTTGTCGGCGGCATCCTGGGCGTCTGCGCCCGCTGCTTCTCGGTGGCGTTTGCCCTGGTCCCACCACTCGATGAAATAGCTTCCCTCGGCGTGGGTTTCGTCTTTGGCGTTGATGATGACGTGATCGCGGCGGACGCGACCCTTGCTGTCGAACAAGGCGGTGGCGAGCGTCCACTTGTCGTTGACCTTGACTTGCTTGAGAAGTTTGACTCGCGGCAGTCGTGGCATAAAGGCGGTTCTTGGCAGAACCGCCAGTAGAATCGCCTATAAACCAGCCTAAATGCAAGCAAACAAAGAACGCGCGTGACAGGGCAGCGTTCTAACCAACTGAACTACGACCCCGCTATTGGTTGGATCGGGTTAGCGGAAACCCTTGTAAACGCTGGCTACGCGACTTCTTCAATCGTTTCGCCAGGCTGGTCCATTTTACCGGATATACGCCCTTTGCTGTTGGATGGACCGCATGGACAGCAAAAATCCGTCCAAATCTGCTCGGCTAATCGCAGCTATATCGTTCTCAGCCGAACGCCCTTGATTGTAACAGATTACACCTCGGCCACGAGACAGGCACGCCTCCTTGACTTCCGAATCGTCGAGTCCACGCATGGGAGGCCACTCTCCCGTGCAGGATGGAAAGAGAGACCCGCCCGCAATGGCAGGGTGAACTTGGAACATCCTTGGGAGGAGAGCACGCAACTAAGACACCTAGGAACTCGGCTTCGTCTTTCCCGGTCTTTCGCCGGACGAATCTAACATTTGAGGACGGCGTTGAGTTCTTCGTCGAACTATATCTAGCGGACAAATTATGCGGAGGTAATCCAATGACAAAAGACTCTTTACGAGAACTTTATGTAGACGAACTCAAGGACCTATACAGCGCCGAGAAGCAGTTGACCAAAGCGCTACCAAAAATGGCCAAGGCAGCATCATCAACCGAACTGCGCGATGGATTTGAGGAACACCTGGAACAGACCAAAGGGCATGTCCAACGGCTGGAGGAAATCTTCACCGCGCTGGGTGCAAAGGCGGCCGGGAAGAAGTGCGTCGGTATGGAAGGCCTTATCAAAGAGGGCGCGGAGATCATGGGCGAAGATTTTGCAGACGAGGTAATGGATGCAGCTCTCATTTCCGCCGCGCAACGCGTGGAACACTACGAAGTCGCCGCTTACGGCACAGTGAGCGCATATGCTGATCTGCTCGGGGAGTCCGAACATGCCTCCCTGCTGCGGCAAACGCTTGAGGAGGAGAAAGAAACCGATCAGAAACTTACGCAGCTTTCCGAGCAGATTAACGTTCAGGCCAACGAAGCGGCTTCCGAAGGTCGCGCGGTTGAAAAGCGTAAGTCTCGCCGCGCTGCGTAGTGAGTGCGTTGTAACGGAAGGGGCGGCCTGATTCTCGCCCCTTTCTCCCGGTCGACGAGAGGGCGACCTGTAATAGCCTCAATACGCAACTGGAGTGACGGTGCAAGAAATCCTTATCAGGATAGTGCTCGGGGGATTAATCGTCTCCGCTTTTGCCATGGTGGGCGAAGTGGTGAAACCGAAAAGCTTTGCCGGGCTGTTTGGCGCCGCCCCGTCGGTAGCGCTCGCAACCTTGAGCTTGGCATTGATCCAACATGGCAAAGGCTACGCCAGCGTGGAAGCTCGGTCGATGATCTTGGGGGCCGTTGCGTTTTTCCTCTACGCATTCCTGGCTAGCCGGCTGCTAATTCGCAACAAATGGGCTACGTTGCCTGCGACGATGGTGTCTTGGGTGCTTTGGGGGTGTGCTGCTCTGGGTTTGTGGTACGGCCTACTGAGCTAAGGTCGTGAAAATCAAAATTAACACCGCTGCTCTGAGACGCTCAAACTGGCATGAGTATGCCATTCGTTTCGTCTTCGGCGGCATCGTTACTGCGCTCACAGGCATCATCGCAAAACGTTGGGGCCCTGAGATTGGCGGCCTGTTTCTGGCATTTCCCGCTATCCTGCCGGCCACCGTGACTCTAGTTGAGAAGCACGAAAAGCAAAAGAAACAGCGCACTGGAAAACAGGGGACCTCACGTGCGAAAGCGGAGGCTGGGGTCGATGCTGCCGGCGCAGCCATGGGAAGCGTCGGTCTGCTGGCATTTGCAGTCGTTGTCTGGCTGTGGATTCCCAGCCACTCGTCTGGCACCGTTCTGTGTGTTGCCACATTGGCGTGGTTGCTGGTCGCGATATTGACGTGGGAAGTTCACGAGCACCCTTACAGAAGGTTACGCGTAGCACTCTTCAGGCGCGCGAAACCAACCTCAGCCATGAAGGCTTTTCAAGAGCCATCACGAAACAGGAGGTCAGATGAGTAAGAACGGAACCAGCAGCAGGTCTCTCGCCGATCCCTCGCGGTTGCGATCGCAGGATGAAGACGATAAGCAGATCTTTCGCGTGGTGATTGAGACGCCAAAAGGCAGCCGCAATAAGTACGCATTCAACGACGAGCAGAAAGTGTTTGAACTCAAGAAAGTCCTGCCTGCCGGCATGGCCTTTCCCTACGATTTCGGTTTTGTTCCATCTACAAAAGCCGAGGACGGCGACCCGGTAGACGTCTTGGTGCTGATGGACGAACCTGCGTTTGCAGGTTGTGTTCTAGGATGCCGGCTCGTCGGTATTATCGAGGGCGAGCAGGGCGACAAGAAAAACAAGATACGAAACGACCGAGTGGTTGCGGTCGAAAAAGGCAATCACAGCTTTGCCGATATTAAGCACGTTGATGACCTCGGTAAGCGTTTCCTCCGCGAACTGGAGGAATTTTTTGTGAACTACCATCAACTGTCTGAGGAGAAATACAAGATTGTTGGAGTAAAAGGGCCGGCTCAAGCCAAGAAACGCATAGAGGAGGGAAGGCGCGCAGTAGGCCGCAAATGATCACTGCGCGTGAGCTCCCAGCTTAATTAACGGCTCCTGATTTCTGGGTCCCGCACCGAAGGTCTGGTGTGGCGTCCCGAGACGCATCAGTAGAAAAAGCCCGCTCCTCGCGAAGCGGGCTGCAAGCAGAGAGCGAAGCTAACTGCCGTTAGAGCACACCGACAGGGAAGCGTGTTGGAACGAGTACCAGTCATTGACCGACGTGTTCAGAGGCGCTCCGAAATAAGGCAGGAAAGCAAGGTCCTGTAAGTGGTATGTGAAGCCGTTCACCGTGTACGGATAGTCTCCGTAGTTGGGTTCGCCCTCCAGGGGATCGCCGACCTCCAGGATGCCGCAGGGGGTGTCATTGCCGTTGTAGTTGACGGTCAGCGGATCATCCGCCCATTCACCTGCCTCGTGCGATAAGGCGGAGACATCCTGCGCAAATGTTCCGGAGTGATCGATGTAGGTAAAGTGCGCATAGGCTTGCAGACTGCCAATGTTGCCTTCCGAGCTGTGGTAGCCGCCAATGCAGCACTGCCGGCTCTCCGTCAGGTAGACGTCGTAGGTGAGGAAGATGGGGAAGCTGTTAGGCTGGATCTGGCTGAAGTGGCTGATGATGCTCTGGATTTGCGCGTCGAAGTAGTTGATGTCTACTTCTCCTACTTGGTACCCAAATGGCGAGCCAACCGTTCCATAGTTCGACGGTACGGTGAGCGTTTGTTCCGCTAGTACAGTCGGCGTTCCCAACAGCAAATGATAGTTTGGAGCGTTCTGTACCGTTTCCCAGAAGTTGGCCCTCTGGAAGGCGTCAACGTACTGCGTTTTGCCCACGTTCACTCCGCCTTGAATGTAGGTTGTGGATGAATCGAAAACCGGCGATCGCGATCGTATTGTTGGTTACCGTCTTGCCGTTTGACAGCACGTGCGATGGGTCGTAGGTGTACCGCGTCCTATGCGATGTGACTACGATTTTAATCGGGATGATGTAGACAGGCACCGTTGTCGAATTATCGGTGGAGGGCGCCGTGCCGACCATGTTGTAGGTGTATTGAGTCCCTCCGTAGGTGAAGGAACCGTTCCACGATTGTAGCGAGGCCAGAGGCAGTGGCACGTCTGCGCGCATTCGAGCGGGCAGCACCCGATACATCGGCTTGGCGGGTTCATTGCTGATTTGCGTTGCAGCGTCATCGTCCTGCGCGACGATGAGGCCAGACAAGAAACAGCATGCCAGGAGGGCCATTCCAATGGCTTGGCAGGGGCGTGCAAAATGTCTCTTCATTCGTTCCACTCCTCGCCCGGAGGTTGGGTTCCTGGGCCCGGGCAGGCGGACATTTTACAACGCACAAGGAAGGTTGAAGGGCCACATAAGTGGCGTGAGCGTTTATTTATTCCGCAACCTACTACTACCCGGCCTGGCGCTTCAACGCTTAGCTCGGAGTTAAACGAGAGCTCTTGAACTTCGCTCTGTCAGGCAACGCGCCGCGTCGGATTCCAAGCCTGCCGCATCTATCTTTCATGGATCTTCAACTGGCTGGAAAGCTGTCGCTTATAACTGGTTCGACGGCCGGCATTGGCTACGCTATCGCAGAAGCTCTGGCCGCCGAGGGCGCACGCGTTGTGGTCAACGGCCGCACACAGCAGCGCGTGGACCACGCCGTCGGTGCTATCAGCGAATCAACCGGCGTAGAGGTGGAGGGCCTGGCCGCTGACTTGGGCACCGCCAACGGTTGCGCCGGGGCGATCGCCAAATTCCCGCGCTTGGACATTCTGGTCAACAATCTTGGCATCTTCGAACCAAAGGCCTTCGAACAGATCACGGATGAGGATTGGCTGCATATATTCGAAGTAAATGTCCTGAGCGGCGTCCGGCTGAGTCGTCACTATTTGCCTGCGATGAGGCAGGGGAATTGGGGCCGCATCGTGTTTATCTCGAGCGAATCGGCGGTGCAACCTCCAGCCGAAATGATTCACTATGGCGTGACCAAGACGGCCCAACTCGCCGTCTCCCGCGCCCTTGCTGAAACTACCGCGGGAACTGAACGTCACCGTCAACACCGTGCTTGCTGGGCCTACCGCTTCCGAAGGCGTAAACGTCTTCGTCGATAAGCTTGCGGCCGACCAACAATCTGATCGCGCCAGCATCGAGCGAGACTTCTTCACCCACCGGCGCCCGACATCGCTGCTGAAACGCTTCGCCGATCCCAAAGAAGTTGCCGCGCTGGTGGCATTCGTTTGCAGCCCGCTTTCGTCGGCAACCAACGGCGCTGCCTTGCGGGCTGACGGTGGCGTGGTAAGGTCTATCCTGTAAACCGCTGACAGAAACATACCAGGTTGCCATCGTATTGAAACACAGCCGAAGCCGCCTGTGTTTCTTGGCGTCGCCCTTGATAAGATTTCTCCCAGCCCCCTACAATCGAGGATTCTCCACCTGCACAGGGAAGGTTCATGTCGCTTCAGCTCTTTAACACTCTGTCTGGAAAAGTCGAAGAGTTTCATCCACTGGAAGACAACCTGGTCCGCATGTACGCCTGCGGCCCCACGGTTTACGACTACGGTCACATCGGCAATTTTCGCACCTTCATCGTGGTCGACACGCTGCGGCGATTTCTGAAGCAGAGCGGCTACAAGCTGAAGCACGTGATGAACATTACCGACGTGGACGACAAGATCATCCGCAACGCCGCGCGGGATGGTGTCAGCGTCCAGGACTACACCAAGAAATACAAGCAGGCGTTCCTGGAAGATGCCGACGCGCTCAACATTCAGCATCCTGAATTCCTGGTGAACGCCACCGACCATATTCAAGAGATGGCCCACTTCATCAAGGGTCTTGAGGAGAAGGGCTTTGCTTATCGCACGGAAGACGGTTCTTATTATTTCCGAATTGCAAAATTTCCTGAGTACGGCAAGCTCTCGAAGAGGGACTTTGCCGGAATGAACGCCGGCGCGCGAGTGGACCTGGACGAATATGACAAGGACAACGCCCGCGACTTCGCGCTGTGGAAGGCGCCGAAACCCGGTGAAGCCATGTGGGAGACCGAGATCGGCCCCGGACGCCCGGGTTGGCACATCGAGTGCTCGCAAATGTCGATGAAGTACCTCGGCGAGAGCTTCGACATTCATACTGGTGGCGAAGACCTCATCTTTCCGCATCACGAAAACGAGATCGCCCAGTCGGAGGCATTGACCGGCAAACCATTCGTGCATGTTTGGGTACATGCTCGCTTCCTGCTTGTGGAGGGCGAAAAGATGGCCAAGAGCGCGGGAAACTTCTTCACCGTCCGCGACTTGGTCCTGATGGGGCATAAGCCATCGTCCATTCGATTTCTGCTGATGTCGGTCCCTTACCGCAAACAACTGAACTTCACGTTTGACGGATTGACTCAGGCGGCCAATTCCGTCGAGCGCCTGCGAAATTTCAAGCTGCGGCTGGAGACTTCGCAGTTCGCCGATGATGGCAACGTAATCATTGCCGAAATTGCGGACAGGACTTCGGCCGAAATGCGCGCCGGATTGGACGACGATTTGAACACGGCCCGCGCCTTGGGCGCCATCTTCGATATGGTGCGCGATGTGAACGCTGCTGCGGACGCCGGGGAAGTCCGGAAGAATAATGTGCCTCAACTTCTCAGAGTCCTGGAAGAATTCGAGCAGATCTTCGCCGTGTTGAAAGACGATGATGCCGCCAAAGTGCGCGCGACGGTCGAGTGGGCGAAGTCAGAGGGACTGCAGCGGATGGCCGTAGGGGGCAAGCTTGATCTAAGAGATGAGGTCAGGACACAAATCGCCAAACTCGCGAAGGCGGCGGCGCTGTCCGATCCCGACGTCGAACGGCTCGTCGCCGAGCACTCGCAAGCACGCAAGAGCCGCGATTTTGCCCGCTCGGACGCTATTCGAGCGCAGTTGGCGGAAAATGGCATCATCCTGGAAAACACCAAAGAGGGCGTGCGATGGAGAAGGAAATAGCCTCGGGTAAAAACTACTCTCTGCCCCTAAGGGTAGCGGCCATCAGGCGGGGGCTACGCCGTCCATGCATCACCGCGATGATCCACAGCGGCTCTTCTTCCGGTGCGTAGGCTATCAGGTAGTCACGCACCAACATAAATCGTAAGGGGCGTGACGTGAGGTCCGGGCGTTTGTGGCCCAGGTGGGGGAAAGGCACCAGTGCGTCGATGCTGGCCAAAATATCCGCAATCACTTTGTCGGCGGCGTCGAGGTTATCCCTGCGAATGAATTCCCAAATCTCGTCAAGGTCAATGCGGGCCTGTGGGTGAAGATCATATGTGATCATGGCCCGGGAGGCATAGGTTTCCGGCGAGCGATGGCGCTCTTTTTGCGGAAGTGGGCAATAACTTCGTCCCGGGAGATGGGCTTCACCCGGCCGCTTTTCAGATCGTCATAGCGGCTGTTGAGCGTCTCCCGCGCTTGCAGCACTTCCTCAAAGTATCCCGCCATTGCGTCCTCAACCAGGTCGTCCGTTCGGCGTCCGCTCTGCGTGGACAGGTCTTTGAGTTTCTTTTCGGTCTCGGGGCTGAAGTGCACTTCCATCGCTTTCAGAGTACGAGAAAAACCGCTGCCTGGCAACGGTCGAAGGAACGTAGGCCAGACGAGGCGCCTACTCGTAAGAGATGCGCTCTAATGCCGTTGCGCAAAACCATCCAGAACTGGTGTAGTGCTACACCTCCGATTCGAATTCAGGCAATCCCATCGACTGTTCGCCAGGTTCACGGCTCTGAACTCTTGCGGTAGTGACCAAGACCACGGCTGCGATAACCACCACGCTTCCGGCAAAGATGTACCCATCGAAGCGCTCATGCAGCACCAGCCACCCCAGGAAAACGGCGACGATGGGATTCACGTAGGCGTACGTCGCCACCTTCTGAGTGGAGACGTGCTTCAGTAACCAGATGTACGCACTGTAACCGACCCACGATCCGAAAACCACCAGGTAGAGCACTGCCATCAGCGCGCGAGAAGTCAGCACAATGCGATGCTGCTGGCCGGTGGCCAGCGCGACAATGGCATTGCCGATCGCCGCGAACGACATCTCCCAGCCGGTTGCCGTGAAGGGGTCGACCTTCATTTGCCATTTGCGCGAAAGCACCGAGCCGATGGCCCAGCTCATTGAACAGAGCAACAGCGTGCTCGAAGCTATAAGTTGCATGAAGCCCAGGGTATTGTGAGCCGCAAACTTCGGCCAAAAAAGAATGACGATCCCCGCGATACCCAGCGCCAGTCCAAGCAAACCCCTTGGCGAAAGCCGGTCTCCCCGGAAGACGAAAGTTTCCAGGACCATAAACCAGATCGGCGTAATCGCTACGATCAGCGCAGCCAAACCTGTGGGGATCCATTGTTCCGCCCAGGCCAGACCTCCGTTGCCGCCCACCAGTAACAAACATCCGATGGTGGCCAGACGCACTCCTTCAGCCCATGTGATGCGAATCCTGCGGCCCATGACAGCGCACGCCGCCAACATCAGCGGACCGGCGATCGCAAAGCGCAACGCGCACATCACATAAGGTGGAAGATGTTCGCTGTCGGCAATTCCGATCGCCAGGTAGGTCGAGCCCCAGAACAGGTACACCAAAGCGAATGCGATGATGACTTGCACACGGTGATTACGATTGCTTGCCATGATCCTGAATAGCCGCAGAGCGCGTGGTCTTATGCTAAAGCGGCTTGTATTACTTCAACGGGCGAAACGGTGCTTCAGTTCGATTATTCAATGAAGATCTCACGCTTTGAAGGGGGCATGGCTTCAGCCGTGCCGTAAGCCGCAATTATGATGGTGGCTTTAGCGAGGGACTTGGGTGTTAAAACCAAGTGCGAGTTCTCTCAGGGGCTGAAGCCCAAATCCCCACGCGCCATGCGGCACGGCTGAAGCCGTGCCCCTTCAAGGCTAGGTGGCCGGCTTTTGATCTTGCTTCCGTAAGCGATGCCCCATCAGCAAAACATAGTGGACGCCCGACAGGGTCGTGAACGTAAAGGTTGCGTAGAGAAAAAACGTTTCCAGGTATAGCACCCACGGGAGCCGCAGCACTTCTGCCAGAACAACGAAGAAAACTGCGCCGATCTGGCAAGCTGTGTTCACCTTGCCATAAATGCTGGGCCGGAAGTCGCGAAATCCGACGGTGGCATACAAAACTACCGCAGTAGCGACAATGCACAGGTCGCGGCTGAATACCAGGATGGTGTACTTCCAGGGAATCTTCCTGACGAAGGAAAGCACGAGGAACAACGAACTCAGCAATAGTTTGTCGGCAATGGGATCGAGATATTGTCCAAGCATGGTCTGCTGGTGTAAGGTGCGCGCCAGCAGTCCGTCGAGAGCGTCGCTCAAGGCCGCCGCTACGAGAAGTCCCAGCGCCCAAAGCCACTGCCCATCGAACACCGTAATGATGACAAACGGGATGAAGATCAAACGCAGCAGCGTGATCTGGTTCGGCGCAGTCCAGAATTGATTCTTCAAGCGCCTACCCCGGCAAAGATGTTTGCTACTCTCAGATGTCCCACGCGCACCTTTCTGTGGATTTTCGAATTTATCTCGAGAGTACTGGCGTACAACCACGGACGGGCATGCAGATGAATGGCAGGTCGACGCCTCTTCGATTCTGACGGCTTTATCCCCGACTGGCAACCACGTAACGCAATTTCCCAACTTTGGCAGGCCGCTCGTTTCCCCCGAACACGACTTCAGGTGACGCTCGTCACAACGGCACAAGCCGGAAGCCATTAGAGTCAAGGTCATCGGAGGTATTACCCGCGCGATGGTGTGGCTGACCAAGTTCGTCATCCGCAGTCTGGAGTTCGCCAACCGTCACTTGCCGTCTCACAAGCCGAAACATCTGCTGACCGGCAAACGTGGCGAACTCGAGGCGTACCTGTACCTGCGCAGCCTGGGTTACCGCATTGTTGCCGCGAATTTTCGTGTCCCCTTTGACCGCGGGGAAATTGATCTGATCGGATGGGACAATGGCGTGCTGTGCTTCATCGAGGTCAAAACCCGAACCAACGAAGGGTTTGCGCCCCCTGTGACCGCAGTCGATCGAAGCAAGCGGCGGCACATTCTATCGGTCGCTCGCAGATATGTTCGTCGCATTCCTAACGCTGTACCGCCGTCTTGCCGCTTCGATATCGTCAGCATCATTCTGGAAGGAGAGGCCGACAAGCCGCAGATCACGGTGCACAAGGGAGCCTTCTCGTGGGACACCGATAAGCGACGAAGCTACTGGCCCCGAGATTTCCGCGATAGACACGTCTGGCGGCGGAGGTGAGTGATGCGAGTTTTACGCGGCCATCAGTTTTGCCGAGCCTCCGAGCAGTCCATTACGCCTCTTCGTCTCGCTACGACGCTCTGCTATGGCTTGCTGAACGTGGCAATTGGTAAGCTTGCCGACCTGGCGTTAGCCCGCTAGAATAAAGACGGTGCCAGCGGCTTAGGCGCGTAGCTCAGTTGGTTAGAGCGCTACCTTGACACGGTAGAGGTCAGGAGTTCGAGTCTCCTCGTGCCTACCATTTATCTTCTTGAATTTACTGCCCTGTGAATAGCCTTCACGCCGCCGGTTTCCGCAACTCGTCACCATTCGTCACCAAATGAGCAAGTTGCTCGACCGCCATGCGCTGATGCGCGGGCAGGGGTTGAGTGTAGATTTCGTGGGTGGTCGATAGCTTGCTGTGACCAAGCTGCGCGGACGCATCCTTGAGAGACCCGCCCGCCGCCTGTAACAGGGTTGCGTGGGTCCGCCGCAGCGTATGCCAGCTTAACCACGGAGCGCCGATCTTCACGCCAGCCGGTTTCAGTTCCCGGTGCAAAAGATTGTTGTCCCGGTAGGCCGTTCTCTCGTGTATCCGAAACACCAATTCTTCCCCGGCTCCCTTGAATGCCGACAGAGCCTTGATTGCGCTTTCCGGCAGGGGAACAACGCGACGGCTCCCCTTTGTTTTTGGAGAACCAACAGCACCCCGATAAACAGCCTGTTCCACGCGCAACTCGCCGGAAAGAAGATCGACAGCCTTCCAGCGCAAGCCAAGGATTTCCCCCACGCGCAAGCCAGTCAATACGCCTAAAAGCACCATCGTCCTGCATGGCTCCCTCAGGAGCATCAAAAGCGCACGAATTTGCTGCACGCTCAAAACCTGCTTTTCCCGAACCGCCTTTTTCTCCGGCAATTCCACGCCTCGCGCCGGATTGTCGAGCGTGAAAAAGCCCCACCGCTTCGCCATCCCGAAAACCTTGGACATGAGATTGCGAAGATGCGAGCAGGTTTCCCAACCGAGGCCGCGTTCCATTTTCTGTAATACAAACCGCTGCACGTCGAGAGTCCCGATTTCGGATAACCGGGTATCGCCGAAGGCAGGCAAAAGGTGAGTGTCGAGTGTGCGACGGTAACGCTCCTGCGTTGAAGCTTTCAGTGTCGGGAGAAAATTCGGGACGAAATGAAGCTCGACGAATTGCCCAAACGTCAGGCTCGATAGAGGCGTGACTCTCCCCAAGTTCAGCGGGCGCAGATGTTCTTCGGCCAGCTTCAAAGCCTGCCGCCGCGTGATTTCGCACGCATAACCGAGAATTGTGGATTCTCGCCTGCGGGCGAGTTTGCCACCTTCGCCGATATAATCCGCCCACCATTGAAGCTCCCATACCGGATGCCGTTTTCCGCGCTTGCGGATACTGCCTTTCTGATAACGCCGACGGGCCATGTCTTGCCAGCCTCCTTGCTGGTCAAGCCCGTCTTGCTTTTCCGTACTTGGAAGTATATCCACACCCTCGCCTGCTTCCTTGCGAGACATGATGCCCCACCTCTGAAATCGACGCCGGACCCTTGTTAGGCCGAGTCGTTTGCGATGAGAGGGAAGGGGGGATACCGACCTACCGGCACCCCCGAAAATGCATCAGTGGCCATCCTATTGCGAAATTTTCTTTCTGCAGGGCCGGAACCCGGCCCGTCACGCTGCAATCCGCGACACCAAATAGTCTTCGATCACGTTCCGGCTCGCGTAACCGTTGCGCCCTCTTTCGACCGCGAGGCGAAGTCGCCCACGCTTGCCCTTGAAGTCGTCATCGCTGAGCGACCCGCTTTCGTATTGCGCCACCAGGCCGCAGACGGCGCAGCAGTGCCGTAGCTTTTCCGGCTTTTTGGCGTGGAGGTAATCGGCCAGGACGCGCGTAAGGCCGCTTCCGTTTCTTGTTACTCGTACTTTCACCTCGATCATGGGATTTCCTGCTTCGCTGGTCTTCTCCCATGCGTCGAGAATTTCAAAGTCGTAATCGCCTTTCGGCAGAAGCTTCCTATCCGAAATTTCCTGTTCGGTGAATGGTTGAAATTCCATAGAGTTTTTCTGTGTCCTTCCTTTCGTTAAGTTAGTCAGTCAAAAATCACTTGCGTCCCCCCGGAGGTAGCAACCGCCGCGAGAGACCTGTCCCTTTCGCGGGAGCCTGCCATGCGGAGCCATGAGGGGGAGGAGCCTGCCATGCGGAGCCATGAGGGGGAGGAGCCTGCCATTCCCGTCGTCCGCGTTCCTCCGTCACTTCGATTTCACGCACCGGATTACCCATCGGCCAGGACGCCCCGCAACTCGCGCGGCAATGAAACATCTTGCCTTTCACTTTGCCGCCGCAGATCACGCCGCCGCAATCGCAGTGATATCGCATGTTGCCGTTGTCGCCGCACCACGGGCAGGGCATATAAGCCCCCTTGATATCGTCCGCATTCAGCACTCCCCCAATCTCCGCGCCCGCACCGAAGTTTTCGGCGTCATGGACACGGCGGCTTTCTACCGGGCGATAAATGCCCGAAGCCTGCCGCTCGAAACGGTCCAGAAACGGCAGATCGAAAACCGCGCATACGCATAGCTGCGCAACCACATGCTGCACGGCTAGAGCCGGAGCCGTGAAACCCGACGAGGGGGATGAGGGGGAGGGGACCGCAGGCCGCGCCGTCCGATCCGCCCGCAGCCGCGTCAGGGCTTCATCCATGAGTTGTCCGCTTCTTACAAGTTCCTTGCTCATAGGCGTTATCTCGACCTCCCGGCCCATGTCCCGCCACCCGCCCAACCCCCGCTAAACGGAGAATGTACCCTCCCGCTCGCGTGTGCGCTGATAGAAATCCGGCCTCTCCTTCCCGGCTTCCGCTACCTCTTTGCCTTCCATCCGCGCCCGCCGCGCCGCTTCCGCCCGTGCGCGAAGATCAGCCATATATTTTTCGTAGTCGTCCATAAATTGCGCTCCTTAAGCCTCGATCACGAACCGCCTCAAAAATCCGTTCCAGCTATGCGCCACGGCCCGGAACACATCGTTATCCCGCCACGTCACCCAATGATGTTTTCGCCCGAACGCCATCACCCGCCAGCGGATGAACAGCCCCAACAGAGGCGCAACGCCCAGCAGGAGGCCGTACCCGCTCCATCGGTGTGTGACCTGATGCGGCGGGTATTCGTAAAACCAGCCCGCGAGGATTGCGCCGCCCAAGGTGACGGCGGTTATCCGGCGCATGGTTTCGCAGGAGCGGCACCACCGTTGTTTTGTGCTCCCGGCCTTGCGGTATTCCTTGATTACGGCATCCTTCCGCCTCAGCTCGTCGGCCAGCTCGTCGCCGCCGCGCCGCGCATTTTCCAGTTCCGCCTCAAGCTCAGCAACGCGCTTGCCACCTTGGCCGAAGTTGTGCGCCACCATGTCGCAGAAACGAACGCTTCGCGCCACGCACATTTCGACGGCTTTGCCCTCGGCCCGCTTGCGCTCAAACTCATTCGTCGAATCCATGAGCAAAACGAGCTTGCAAAACAAATCTCGATTAAACGGTTTTTCCGCTGCGGCGGTCGCCATACGTCACCCGAAAATCCCTTGCTCCTCGCCCGCCCCGTGTTTCTGTTCTTGCGCGGCCATGTATTCGTAAGGGTCCGGGTCAAAACAACCGGCCCATTCAGGATCGAGAAAGTACGGCTTGCGGCCCGCGCGGATGAACCCGCCCGTTCCCGGATAATCACCGAACACAAGGGCTTCATCGTTGCCGAGATTGCAGCGCGTCTCATGCGGCAGAAATACGCGCCGTTGCTGCCCCGAATATCCGACGCCAACGGAAAGCCCACCATCAGGCCGGATACCGATTGATTTGGATATGCCCCGCACTTCCGTCACGCCGCACATGTCCGAGACGTAATCCGAGGTCGTCTTGTCGCGCGGGGCAAAGAAGATGCGGAACCCGGCATTTGCCAGAAACGTTTCCCAACCGTCGGGATAAAGCTCTTGCAATTGCGAGAGGTTCTGAAACACGGGAAGGAGTTGCAGCCCGTAACCCGCGCCCAGGCCCATTGCCGTCTCGATAACGCCTAGTCGTCCCACCGCGCTCTTGAACTCATCGAGAAGGCCGAGCACCGGCACTGAGCGATACGTCGAGCGCATCACGGCATCTACGAAGGTTCCACTCATAAGGCGCAACCAGTTGCTTGTATTTCCGCCGAGATATTCGCCGGGCACGATTTTGTAAACGGTGATCGGTTCGCGCGTCATGTCTTCCGGCTCAAGCGTGGACTTGCTCATACTCTCGGCGATGCAGGCATTACCGATAAACTGCCAAGCGACCCTCAACTCCGAAACCACCGATTGGAAGTGCCGGTCATCCGGCGCGGCACTGGCGGCAAAAGCCAGCCGGTCAATGATGAACTGATGTTCCGGGCTTGACGACCAGCGCGGCCCGCCCGGCATGGCGTCCTGGGCGAAGTATTGAAGCTCAGGCCCGGCTATCGTGTGATACACATCGACGAGCGTTTTTTCCGGCCACCATTTTTTCGTCTGCATGATGGCGCCCGAACCAAGCTCCCGTGCTGCATCGACGAAATAAGGATCGCTGCGCGGATTGTGCGGCACCCCGCCTTCGGCGATGTTGTCGGCATCCGCCGCGAAGGTTTTCGAGGCGGGATCAAGGTGCTTCATTGGATCGACCTTCGCCAGGGGCGGACATTCCGTCACCCCCGGCAACCGTTCCATGAGGTTGAACGGATCGAGGCGATAGACTTTCTGACCGAGGGCTTTTCTCCGCCTCCAGCTAACGGCACAAGCCTGGCCCTTGGGATCGATTGACAAGATCGACGACAGCCACGAAAACAGAATGGGAGCAAGGACGCAGGTGAATTTCCCGGTTCGCGCCGCCGCGCACAAAAACCCATGCGCCGGGCCGGGATAAAACAGCCGTTCAAGGCAGAGCCGATTGCGGTACATGATCCTAATGCGGCGTTCAAGGTTCACATCCAACCGCCTTGCTTCAAATCCTCGTCAGAAGGTTCCTTCGCATCGCCGCCTGTGCGGGGAAATGGAAAGCTCATTTGCTCAGTTTCGCGCTCGGCCTGCAGCTTCGCGGCCCGTTTCATGAGTAGCCACACCAGCACTGCGATAACGCCGCTGATGAGCGGCCCGTGATAGCTGTTGTCCAACAAATTGGACCCGATCACGACGATGAGCGCCGCCACGATGCCACGCGCAGCCGTGCCACGTTCTCTCACCCGTACATTGACGCCCTCGGCCTCGCCGTAAGCGAGGCTTGCCAGCATGAAATCAGGAGGGCCTTTCACCTTGCCGCCGCCCCAGGCTGCACCCACTAGCCGCGCACAGCCTGCATAGGCATCGCGCGAGGTATGCACCGTCCTTATCTCCCTCTGCCAAATCTTCAAGACGCCGCCATCCTGCGTCGTCACCTTATAGCGGCCAAGAAATTTGCTTACCTCGGCGCGCGGCCCAAAGCAGGCACGTATCATTTCCGGCGTGATGGGTTTCAAAACGCGTTTCATGCGATGTACCCCCGTGCTTCGAGAAAGCGCCGTGACACCGCATCCGTCACAGTGCCGTCCAAAGTCTGTTTCAGCATGAGAAGGAATTCCGGCGACCGTTCCGCCGCCTCGCAGACCGCCTCCCCTACGAGAATGAAAAGTTTCCTGTCGTTTCGTTGCTTGCGTTTCGCCAGCTTCAGCTTTTCGGTCGCGACGAGTGCATCGAGTTGTTTCTGCCTTTCGAGCAGCGATTCCAGCCGCGTGTTGCCGTTGCTTGCATTCTTCTTATTCATAAAAACCATCAGCTTGGTTACGGAAAGCGTTCTCGCTGGCCCGGCTCTCCGGATTGCGGTTTGGGTTCCCATCCGCTTGGTTCTCACTTCCCGGTCGCATGCGTAGCGCTTCGGGTCTCTGCATGATTTCTTCGTCGGTACGTTTCATAGACCGCCTTTCAGACTGTCGATAAGGCCATCGTCCGGCATTGCGGTTTTGCGGTACATCCCGACCGTGCAGAACGGCGGCTGAAAGCCTGGAGAAGCGAATTCAGAAGATTTGCTGAAGATTCTTCAGCTATTATTGGCGGATGATCGTCGGCGCGGTCAAACGACTAAGCTTTGCCAACTTGCGGCTTGAAATTCGCCCCCACCCCCATAATCGCAACGAGAACATTCTCAGGCTTTACAAGGAAGGCCAGCCCGATCCGCTTCATGCCGAGCCGCAAGCCCTGAGACTTTTGCGTTTTCTCGCTGACCAGCATCCTGGCGAAGAACTGACCGCTGACCAGATATATGAAGCTCTTTGGGGAAAAGGCGAGGATGTCGGGGGAAACGTCGAGAAACAGGTAAGCAGCCTGCGAACTATTTTGGGCGACCGAAAACCGTACCGGATCATCGCCACGTTGCCCAGTCATGGCGGCTATAAATTTATCGCCGAAGTTCGCGCCGAAGGCGATCTCGGCCGCGTCGATGGACTACTCAGATGGTCGAATTCAAGGTTTTTTGACCTACTGAGTAAAGTGCGTCGCAATGACGAAGACCAGGAGGACTTGCGTGTCGCGACGACGGGGTTTCTGAGCCTTCAGGACCTGAGCTTTGACGAGTTGCTGCGTAATCACGTCCGCATACGCATCGTCATGATGGACCCCAAGAACACCGCGCTTCTCAAGGCTCGCTGCGATCTGCGGCAGGACGGCACGACGGCGGCGGATGCGCGTATCGATTTCAACAATCAAATTAGACAACTCAACCGGCTTACAGACCGCTACTCGAAGGATGCACTGGAGGTTCGGCTATCTAATGCCATGCCTTCCGGGTTTCTTGTTCATTCAAGAAATTGGGCCCTGCTGGGAATTTTTCTGGCTCAAGGCTCTTACGTAATAGGCCCGATGATAGAAGCACCAGCAGAAACATCCCTTTGGCAAACGCTTTACGATGATTGGAAACTTCGATGGGACCCAAAACGCATCAGACCGCAAAACAACAAACGCTGAATAGCAGGGCTATCGGGGTTTCGACTGCGGTTGCTCGCGCCGTTTTCTAACACGATCCGGCGGCTTAGGTTGCCCGTCATGCCGCTCCAAGTATCTACAGGAAATGTCAGCATCCGGACTGTCGATCTTGAGAGACACTCCCCCGAATAATGGCGAGGTCGACAGCTCGTTGATTCCCCCTTTAAGCACAGCGACAGGCAACCGATCCAATACCCGGTTATGGTAGTCGCCTCCCTCATGCACGACCAACTCTAGATATATGACGGGAGCGCACTCAATCGGGCCATCGGCCTGCTGTTTCTTCCCCATGATGCGAGTTCCCTAATGCTGGATCGTCCACAGTAGAGCGCATCCTTGCATGAAATTCTCGCGCCGCCAAGCCGTACAAAACTCCCCCTTAATCGCTGAATATCGTTCACAAGAAATTCTGCGTTTCGGAAACGACCTCTACCTGATCGGCCCCGCATAATCGCAAACATGACAACCCTCATCTTGTCTCCGGCACGAAGCGCCATCCCGCCGATCATCTCGCAGCAAGCCGCCAATTATCCGCTGCGCAGCCCCCTCCATGCCCCCGCCCGTGTTTCTCGCGGCGAGCCTCGAAGCGATGAGATCGAAAGCCAGGCCGCGAGCGTCCTGACTTTCTCGCGCCACGATGCCAGATCATTACGAGGCCGAATCATCAAATCGCTTGCCCCCGCCCGTGATTCTCAGATTCACTTCCGCGTGATGAGCTATCGCCCATATGCGCGTCGCCGGACAAGCTATGTGTTGTGGCCACCGCGCATCCTGTCGGATGCCCGGTGTCCCCAACACGCTTGCCAGGGCTTTCAGCCCGTGGACCCGACCAGGGAGGGGACAAGCCCCCTCCGCTGGACCCTCCCCCGTGAAACACGAAATGGCGGTGCCGTATGAGCTACAGCCCGCGCCAGGAGCAGCCGCCGACAGCGCCGCACCCCGGTCCTGCACTGGGGAACGGAACCGCTCCGCAGCCTAAGAAGCGCAAGCGCAGCGGTAGCGACACACGGCGGCGCAACGTGATGAACAAGTTTCGCAGCACGGTGGAGGAACGCGCCGAAATTAGGGCCAACGCCGCTGCCGTTGGCCTTCCCTTCGGCGCGTTTATGCGGAGCCTCGGATGCGCCGCCCCAACCACCCGCGTCATCCGCCGCCGCTTGCCGGAGTTGCAGCCCTTCACCCAGGCCCTTGGTAGGCTTGGCATCCATTGCAGCAATGCTTACCAGCTACTGAGGCTTGCAAACCGTGGCGAGTACCCCGACATCGACGAGGTGCGCGAGACACACAAGAAACTGAACATGGTCGCCGACGAATTGCTGGCGATCATTCGAGGCTACTGAAATGATCGGCAACGGCGGTTCCTATCGGGCCGTCGATTGGTGGGCGAACCACCTGAAATCCGAAGAGAACGACAGCGCCGAGCTCGTAACATCCTTCGGTCTTCGTGCCGAAGATATACACGGCATGCTTGAAGAAATGATGGACCTCGCCCACGGGACTAAGTGCGAGAACCCCTTTTATCAGATGAACCTCAACCCCGCGCCGGGCGAACGTCTTACCCCGGAACAGTGGGACCGCGCGCGGCAGATAGCCGAGCAGCATCACGGGTTTGAGGGCCAGCCGTATCTCGTTATTGAGCATGTGAAGCACGGCGCGGCCCCATCGCCATATCGTCTGGTCCCGCATCGACCTTGAGAAAGGCCGCGCCATATCGGACAGCAACGACGCGCGGAAGAACCATGCGATTGCGCGGGAGATCGAGCGCGAATTTGGGCTTGAAAAAGTTATAGGACCTTACGACCGCGAGCCGGAAATGCCGCGCCCGCCCCGTTCTCCGAAACCGTGGGAGATGTACCGCGACAAACGGCACGGCCTCGACACTCGCGACATTACGGCGGAAGTGACGGAACTCCGGCAGCAGAGCGAGAACGGCCAGGCTTTCGCGCATGCGCTGAAATCGCACGGCTACGAACTCGCAATCGGGCGGCGCGGCTTGCTCATTCTCGACAGCGCCGGGAGTGAACACAGCCTCGCACGGCGTTGTGGCCTCACCATGAAGGAGCTTAACGCCTTCATGCGCGACGTGGAGCGCACAACCCTGCCCGCCCTCGAACAGGCGAAGGAGCAACATCAAGAACGTAAGATTGCCGAACTTGAGGCCGACCGCGATTATGTGCGGGACGAAATCAAATGGGAACAGGCGCTAGACCGCGCGGCCATCGAAAAGGAAGAACGCGAGCGCCTTTTCGTGGACCCAGAGAACCGGCCCGAAAGAGAAACGCAGCCGGAGCCGCCGACGATTGCGGAACTGTTCGACCGCTACATTAACGACCTTGACGCCTATCGCGGGGAAATGTCGGGCCTTGTTGAACGGTTTCCGGCTATCGCATCCGAACTTGAAAACCGCATGGATGCAGCGTTTCAGAAGGAGATCGATGCACACTTTCCACCGCCGTCCCTTGATGATCTTTGGCCGAGTGAGAACGAACGCGCACAGGACCACCCGAAACCGGAACGCGCTAAAGAAACAGGGGCGGCGGCGCAGGAAAATACAGACCGCTTGCCCCTGCCGGCAGCGTCCGAGCTTGGAAAGACGCAGGGCGAAATACGCCTCGCCCGCACGTTGAGCTACGGTCCGCAAAGTTTTGTGGAGGCACTTCGAGAAAGGGACTTGCTTCTCTCGCGTGTGACCCCGGATGATGTTGCGCGGGAACTCGCGCGGCTCCGCAACGAGTGGGAAGAACGCCGCCGCAACCCCCAAACCTGGATGGAGCATGAGGGCGGTTTCCACTTGCTGAACCCGGATCTACAGCAAAGCGCACACCGCAGCTTCGACGCATGGAAAGCAAAGCGCGAACGGCAACAGGGCGCTAGCCCCGCCTATACGCCACCTGAACCGACGGCCGAGGAACTTCAGAAAGAGCTTGAGTCTTACGTTGAGTATGTGCAGCGCCAATGGGCGCTAGGGCCAAGATCACATCTGAAAAACGCGACGGGCGCGGTTGCTGTCGTCACCCGTTACGGCAGTACCTTTACATTGACGGAACGCAACACGGCGCTTGAACAGGCCGAGCTTAAAAACTATCTCCAGCGCATCGACCGCGAAGCTTTGCCGACGGTGGCGGAAGCTGAGACCGAGCAGCGCCTACGGATGGCTGAAAAGGCCGCGCGGCGCGAAACGCCGTTGAATAAGACAGCCGCGCAAATCCGGCTTGCCTATGCGTTAACCGACGGCCCCGGCGACTTTACCCAAGCGCTAAGCAAGCATCGTCTACGCCCCGCCCGCGTCACCGCCGAAGAAATTCACGCCGAGGAGGTTTCCCGGAACGCTCGCGCGGGCGATGTGGTTATTCTCAACCGTTGGGGCAACGTGTACGAACTGAACCAGCGCACGACCGGCGACAGCCGTGCGAACGCTCAAGCTTTCCTGGCCGGGATCGACGCCAACCTGCCATCCATAACCAGCGTTCGTCGCGAGCTGCAGGAAAGGGGAAAACCGGGGTTCCCTGACGAACCCGCTTTGAGTGAAACCGCTGGCAAGATTCGGCTCGCTTATGCCCTTACCCAAGGCCCCGCCGATTTCGCCCAGGCGCTTGATGAGCATGGCTTACGTCTCGCCCGGATCACCGCCGAAGAAATTCAGGCCGGGGAGGTTTCCGAAAAAGCCCGCGCGGGCGATGTGGCCGTTCTCAACCGTTGGGGTAATGTTTACGAACTCAACCAGCGCACGACTGGCAACAGCCGCGAGAACGCGCAAGCTTTCCTGGCTGGGCTCGACGCCAATCTTCCATCCATAAGCACTGTCCGCCGCGAGCAGGAAATGCGCGCCGAACGGCCCTTGAATGGAGTCACCGGAAACGTCCGGCTTGCCTACGCGCTCAGCCGCAGCGCAGAAGGTTTTGCCGCCCATCTTGATGAGCTTGGCCTGAAACTCGCCCGCGCCACCCATGACGAAGCCGAGCGCAGCCGCACCGCCGCTGCTTTTAGCCGGGAGCTTGGCCGCTTCGCCCAGGAATATTACGACGGCCAATATGTCGTCATTACCGAGCGCGGCCATGCATATCCGCTCAGTCGGCACACCACCGGACAAGACCGCGCCGCGATTGAAAAATTCATGGCAACGCTTGACCCGGCCCGCGTTCAGGACATCGAAACGACACAGCGGCAGGCTAGAAATGAATGGCACTGGCCCGTCATGCCGCAGCCGGAAAAGCCGAGTGTTTTAGCGACCGGCCTCAAGCTGGATGACGCCCCGGCTACGTCCCCGGCGCTTCACTTTCAGGACTCCGCGCGGCAGGCGGTCCAGGCGGAGGCAGCCCCGGCTCGTCCCATCCAATCTCCGAGGCATCGCCGCCGAGATATGGACGGCTTACAACACCCGTGCCTTTGACCGCGAATGGCGGCGTGAAAACGCGGACGGCACACAGGAAACCGTGCGGGATCGTATCAAGCTCAAAGGTGGACGCGATCCGCATAAATTCGCGCAGGCGCTTGAGGAACGCGGCCTAATACTCGCCCGCGCCACAAAAGAAGAAGCCGAGAGCAGCCAGAAAGGGGCCGAGCACTGGAAACAGCAGGGCCAATACTCGCCCGCTTATCGCGAGGGTGAATTTGTTGTGATCGACCGGCGCGGCGAAGCATGGAAACTCACCGAGCGCACCACCGGCCAAGCCGCGAAAGAAGTCCAGACTTTCCTGAATAAGGCCGAATGGAAGGCCCTTCCCGGCATCGAAGCCGGGCAGCAGACGATGCAGGCCCGCGCTGACGAGCGATTGACGGACGCTCGCGACCGCGCCGCCGCATGGGACGCGATCCGGCTTAAGAACGCAACCCGGAAACACGGCGGGCGCGGAAATGGGCGAGCCAGCGAACGCGCAGCACCCAACCTGGCCCGAGCATCAGGCCGCGCGATCGGCGGGATACTCGGCGCACTCGGCAAACTGGCGGACGGGTTTTCTCTCGACGCCCTTACGCCGAAGGAGAAATACGAAGCCGCCAAACGTGACGCCAGGAACGAACGCGAGGCCGACAGCAACGCGGATTACGCCACATACATGGCCGCGCTTGCGGAACAGCGGAGGCGCGACCAGCAACGCCAGGCCGAGCAGAGACAACCGCGAGAACCCGAACGGGAACGATAACGGCGGAGAGGCCGCGCCCCATCCTCTCCGAAACACCGGCAGGCGCACCGCACGGAGAAGACACAGCCCCCACGAGGCCCCGACCATTCTCAGTCGCCATGCTCAAGCAGCTATTCCGCGACGTGGTAAAAGCCATTACTGGCGACGCTCCGGTTCCGACGCGGGCGACACGGCGCAAGCGCGGCGATGACACACGGGGCGTATTCAGCCTTGCGGCTCGGAAGATCGTCACTCGCACCGCCCGCTTGCCGCAGGAAACCTACAGAACCGCCGCCGCCTATTTGTGGGACACCCTCGAATGGCTGAACCAGTGGCAAGCCTGCGATGACGGCTTTGGTGAGGATTTTCACGATGCGCCGCGCGATCATCTTTACCCGCATCTCTAGCTCTGCTAAAGCCAGAACTATGACCGACAGCGAAGAGCCGACGCATAACGCTTTCATTCTCAAACGGGAAGGCCGTAGGTATGGCAAATACCTCCACAGCGGCACCGGACGGCTCGACAAGGCCACGGGGGTTTTTAAGGGTTTCATTGACCGCCTGCCCATTGGTGGTTTTACCGGCTATATTTACTTCGCGCCAATAGGCCAGGAGCCGCCCGACCCCGAAGCACCGCCAGAGCGCCCCGGCCAGCCCGAGGACGCCGAAGGTTGAGCGGCTAAGAGTTCAGTTTTTCTAACGCCCTTTTGATGTTCTCTCACGGAGTGGAATTCTCTCGCCGACACGGTAATCCCTGTAGCACTTTCCCGCGCTTACGCATCCGTTTAGTATTGAGCGAAACCGAGGGCGCTCGTTATGGCGGTTAATCCTGAAATTCTGGCTTGGGCAAGGGGTACTGCCGGATTAACGGTAGACCAGGCCGCGCACGCCCTCGCCTTTCAAGACACCCGCCGACGATCCGCAGTACAGCGTTTAATAGCCTTGGAAGCAGGCGAGGAACAACCTTCGCGCAGCGTCCTGCTGAAAATGGCGAAGGCATATCGACGCGCACTTCTGGTCTTCTATCTCGCGCAGCCGCCCCGAACAGGAGACCGGGGCCAAGACTTTCGCACCGTGCCAGGAGGGACGCCGCCCGAGTACAGCCCGCTCTTGGACGCACTAATCCGGGATATTCGGGGCAGACAAACCGCCGTTCACGGCCTCATGGAGGAAACAGACGCGCAGCCTGTCGATTTTATCGGCGCAGCAACTATGAACGATCCGGCGGACGACTTGGCCCACCGGGTCACAGACCGTTTGCAATTTTCTCTAGATGAATTTCGCAGGCAGCCAGACGTAAGCCGGGCATTCAGCTATCTGCGCGAAAAAGTCGAGGCCACTGGCGTATATGTGCTGCTGCTTGGCAATCTCGGCAGTCATCACACGAACATTTCTGTCGATACGTTCCGTGGTTTCGCAATAGCCGATCCACTTGCGCCTTTCATTGTGATTAACGACCAAGACGCGCAGGCTGCATGGTCCTTCACCGGCCTTCACGAACTGACGCATTTGTGGCTTGGCACGACCGGCATTAGCGGGACAAGCACCGAAGCACGTATCGAAAGGTACTGCAATGATGTTGCCGGAGAGATTCTTCTTCCAACCGCCGAAATCCGAGCACTTGCCGACCTTAGACGAGCCACGGTCGATGAACTCATTAACGTCATTTCGCCATTCGCCAACGCCCGCAAAATCAGCCGCGCTATGGTCGCGTATAAGCTCCTCCGGACAGACGTGATCACTCAAATCACATGGCGGCAGATTGCCGACCGCCTAAGAGAAGAATGGCTCGCAGCCCGCAAGAGGGAAGAACAAGACGAAGCACCTGCCAGCACCGGAGGCCCCAGCTACTACGTCGTCAAGAGGCATCGACTTGGAAACGCGCTGCTCGACGTCATAAAGCGTTCGCTGAACGAAGGGATCATCACCCCCACAAAGGCCGCTCAAGTGCTGGGGGTTAAGCCCCGAAACGTTGATCCCCTCATTCATGGCACCTCCACAGAGGGCGGGCGCTGATGCTCTATCTTCTCGACGCCAACATTCTCATTACCGCAAGCAATAACTATTACCCACTCGACCAGGTACCGGAATTTTGGAGTTGGTTACAGCAGCAGGGCACCGAAGGTCATGTAAAAATACCCGAGGAAATCATGGAGGAAATCGAAGAAGGGCGCGACGACGATCCGCTAAAAGCCTGGATCTCAAACGACGAAAACAAGCAAGCCTTGCTACTCGTCGAGAACGTTGATGCGGCTCTGGTGCAGCACGTGGTCACAACCGGCTACGCCCCCGATTTAACCGATGACGAAATTGAGAAGATTGCCCGCGATCCTTTCCTAATCGCCTACGGGCTCGTCGATATTGCCGAACGCTGCGTAGTCACAACAGAAGTTTCCAGACCATCCGCACAGCGGCAAAATCGCAAAATTCCAGACGTGTGCGCCGCTGTCGGTGTGCGATGTGTCGGCCCGTTTGCACTTAACAAAAACCTCGGTTTTCGCACCGGATGGCGAGGAGCAGGCGCATAAGCCTTCCTTAAGTTACAAGAATCCTGGCCCCTTCCCCTGACTCTGAATTCCCGCTACCCTCTCCGCATCACTGGCCCCTCTAATGGAGAAGACCATGCCCCATGCATCAAATGAAAACAGCAAGCCCGTGGACAAATTCACCGATGGCCGCGTTCATGTCAGCATTTTTGAAAACACCGGCGTCAAAGGTGCATTCCGAGCCGCAACCGTTCAGCTTCGCTACAAAGACGACCATGACGAATGGCACACGGGCACAAGCTACGGAGCATCCGATCTCAAGCACCTGGAAAATGCCGCCAGGGAAGCCCGGACTCGAATTGAAAACTGGCAGAAAGCGAACAAGACGCAGGACCAACCCAAGTCAGCCGCCTAACGCTGCTATCGCGTTGGGGCTCACGCGCCGAGGATTCGCTTTGCGGATTTTCGGCGCATTTCACTGAGGGTCCTTTGCGCGACGTTGCACGAGTGGTAATCTCCGGCTGATGGCTTCCCGATTCCAAAACGGAATGCAGGGTGTTTTCCTTACTGCTGCTGAATTGACACATCGTGGCTTCGTGGTGTCGCTTACGGCACGGAACGCTTTCGGAGCCGATCTTCTGGTAACGGACAATCAGTGCCAACATGCATGGTCTGTTCAAGTGAAGACGAACCAAGACACATCAGCCAATTTCTGGCTGCTGAACGCTCATAGCGAAAACCTAAAGAGTGACAGTCACGTCTATGTGTTCGTCGCGCTCAAGGGAAACCAGCGCCCCAAGTTTCTCGTTGTGCCGAGCCGCATTGTCGCTGAGAACGTCTATAAGGAGACGGCCAAAAGCGGCAGCGTTTGGTATTCCTTCAGCCGAGACACAAAATGGGACCACAAGGACGAGGGATGGGAGGAGAGCTTTGGAAGTCCCGGCAGCGTCCCTGAACCAGAGAACCCTTCACCTCCGCCGCCGAAGCCAGAGGACCTTAAATAGCGCGAGGCTTCAGTCTCAAGAATGGTAAGTTATGTGATTAGAAAGGATGCTGCGCGACCGCAGCATCCTTCGCGACCGCTCACGCTTCGACCGTAATTTTTATATTTGACGGATCGACACCAAGCGTTCTTGCAAGGCGGCGCTTGGCGTCAGCTATCGAGAGCGGAGATTCTTCGCTTTCTTCGATGACGCGTGTCTCTCCCGCGCCAGCGTCGCTTGTTTTTTCTATGGCGGCGATCAACTCTGGCGTAAGTGGAACTGTTGCCATCGGCGGGAACTTCAAACCCGCACCCGCGCCGACATGACTGACAGGGTCTCGCGCTTCTGGGAGATAAAGCGATACCCAGACCCCTCGCCCTATTGGAATAGTATGGCCAGCCTTTTTCCGCGCGGCATAAGCACGATTAAACCGGTCGCGCATCTCGTCGCCGTCGATCATGTGAACCTTGGCGAATTTCGGGTTGTGTCGGTCATCCACAGAGACAGGTACGACCGCATCCACTTCGTCTAGCGTTCGCCAGCCCTTGTCTCCCTTGACACGAGGGAACGCTATCCATGTGTCTTGTGTCGTGCGGATTGACACAATCTTGCTTTCCCCGCCCTTGGTGATGCGCCGAACGCTTGACTTGCCGCTCGCCTGCACGCGCTCGACCTTCCATCCAGCCTTTTCCAAGGTCTCGACTGCGATATTGAAAAGCTGCGTTTTCATGCTCGCCTTTTCGGGACTTCCATAAATGTTTGTCATTTCTTCCCCACGCATTTCCAAAAACATCTGAACGACGTATTGACATATTGCTACAAACCAAGATTGTTGTCAAATGGTCCGCATGTGTTCCTAACAACAAATCAGGAACAAGCCACAATGTAGCCAGACAGGTAGGTGGCCTGGTTGCCAGTTGGTTTCGTCTCGAAAGGGGTAGATTTTGAGACGAAACACGGCGCGAGCAAAATCAAGGGCTTGCAAGTCTCAAAACTCTGTCTCAGTTTGCGGGCATGAAATACGGTTATGCCCGCGTCTCGACTGACGACCAAACCCCTGCCCTGCAGCTCGCCGCTTTGAAGCGGGCACGATGCAAAGCGATCTTTAAGGATGAGGGGCTATCCGGCGCGACGACGAACCGCCCCGCCCTGCATCGCTGCCTGAAAAAACTAAGACGAGGAGACACCCTCACTGTCTGGAAACTCGACCGCCTAGGCCGTAGCGTGCGCGACCTCATAACGATGCTCGATGATCTGCGCGATCGGGGCGTCAAATTCTGCTCCTTAACAGAAGCCATCGACACCGAGACGCCGACAGGCCGAGCGATGTGGCAGATGATTGGCGTCCTGGCCGAGCTAGAAAGAAGCCTTATCGGTGAGCGCACCCGCGCCGGGGTGATCGACGCCAAGCGCCGGGGCGTCAAATTCGGACGCAAGCCAAAACTGACGCCGCAGCAAATCGACCATGCCCGCAAATTGCTTGTCGGTGGCGAGCCGCCTCAACGCGTTGCTGCCAGCTACCACGTCAGCCGCGCAACTCTTTATCGGGCCATAAAACACCACTGAAGTGACGGGAAGTAGTTCTCGGCTGGATGCGCCCGGGCATTATTTTCAAGTGTACCGCCCTAGAATGTGCGACACTAGACCCGCCGCATCCACTTGACCTATGAGGCCCATTCCGTCTGCCCTTGAGATCGACGAGGTTGTTGCCAGCCCGTTCAGGGGAAGACCGCCATTAAACGTCGCATATCAAACGGCTTACGGTCGGATGTTGCACGGTCTTTCCGACGAGATTCTAATCTCCGGCGCACTGGATAGATTCGAGGGAAAGGTCAACCTCGTTTTCACGTCGCCGCCATTCCCACTGAACAGAAAAAAGAGATATGGCAACAAGACTGGGGATCGGTACATAGATTGGCTCGAGTTCCGTATGGCCCCCTGCTCAAGAAGATGCTCACTCCGGACGGCTCCATAGTCATGGAGGTAGGCAATGCTTGGGAGCAGGGATCGCCGGTCATGTCCACCTTGCCCATTCGCTCCCTGCTGCGATTCCAGCAGGACAATGATCTTTATCTCTGCCAGGAATTCGTTTGGCAGAACCCCGCCAAGCTTCCCTCGCCTGCACAATGGGTGAACGTGGACCGCGTGCGAGTCAAAGACAGCTTTACGAAAATCTGGTGGATGTCCGCTTCGCCGAAACCCAAGGCGGACAATCGCCGCGTCCTTCAGGAGTACAGCAAGTCAATGAAGGACTTGCTCAAGACCGGCAAGTACAACTCGGGAAAGCGACCGTCCGAGCACAACATCGGCGAACAATCATTTCTCTTCGACAACGGCGGGGCGATACCCGGCAGTGTTCTCACTTTCGCCAATACGCAAGCTAATGACGATTACCAGGTGTATTGCCGCGACCACGAAATCGAGCTTCATCCGGCACGAATGCCGATTGAACTAGCGGGCTTCTTCATCAATTTTCTGACCGACCCCGGCGATCTTGTCCTAGACCCCTTTGGCGGGAGCAACACGACCGGCGCGGCGGCGGAGAAATTGGATCGATTCTGGCTCTCAATCGAGGCCGAAGAAAAGTACATCCTTGGCTCGATTGGAAGATTTCCTGAGTTGGTCCAAGGATAGGATTTGCAATGTCATCTGATGAACTCAGTTTGCCTTCGCCTTTCGAGACCGATCTAACAATTGGCCCTAGCGCTATCGATGCTTACAGCCGCCTGCCCTACACCATGTGGTACGCGCTCGCTGAGTTCGTCGATAACTCAACACAATCGCGGCTCAATTACGAGAATTTCATTGACGAGGTTCTCCAAGCAGAAGGAAAGACGCTCGAAGTGAATATCGTTCACGACCCGACTTTCCGAGAGATGCGCATCGACGACAATTCAATCGGAATGCCAGTTGAGAGGCTCATCGAAGCGCTCAAAATCGCGCATCCGACGAAGGATAGCAAGGGCCGTTCTCGATACGGCATGGGCATGAAGACAGCCGCCTGCTGGCTCGGCAAGAAATGGAGCATCTCTACTTGCGAATACGGCAGCGGCATCGAGTGGACCGCCGAAATTGATGTGGATGCGATTGCGAACCACAACGGCAAAGTCCTCATGACGCCACGAACAGTCAGCACTGACGACCACTACACGCGAATTCGTGTGAAGGAGTTACGCCGTCGGGTACAGAAGCGAACTGAAGAAACTATCCGTGAGTACCTCGGATCGATGTACATGTTTGACCTGAAACCTTCAGGAGATGGTCAAAGTCCACTTGTCTTGACCTTCAACGGCACGCCTATAGCGCCGCCGACTGACTCCGAATGGGATACCGATCAATCCGGCAACCACTACTACAAAAGACTACCGTCCACGCAAATCGGCGGCAAAAATGTCGAGGGGTGGGTTGGCGTTCTCAAAAAAGGCGGGCGCAAGTTTGGCGGATTCTCGCTGTTCCAAAACGGTCGTCAGATTCGCGGATATCCCGCCGCATGGAAGCCATCGGAAATATACGGCGGCGTCGATGACGAGGGCGCGAACAACCTTATCGCGCAACGCCTTACTGGGGTATTGCTGCTCGACCCGAAATTCGCCGTGTCACATACGAAAGATGCCGTGGATTTCGAGAACGATGAAGAAGACGAGCTGATCAAGTTCCTCGACAAAGAAACCGCCGATTACCGCAAGTACGCAAGCACACGCCGTGCCGCGAGGCCATACTCGCTCAGCAAGGAAAAGATACGCGACATCGTACAGAGCCTAACAAGCGAGTTCACCAGCGGTGAAATGAAAGATGCGGTGAACATGGCATCGCTGCCGCCTATCGAGTCCATCCTAGCGACCAATCTGCAAAGAGTTGCCTCGCTCACTCCCGCCGACCATGTTGCCACCCTGCCCGTTAGCGATCATTTGACGATCATCGTTTCCCTTCAAGACCGAAGCGAAAACGATCCATATCTAACGATGAGTCCCGCCGCTACTCCCGGCGAAGTGCACGTCATTATCAATGCGCTGCACCCCTACTACCAATCGCTGGAAGCTTGCGCCGCCGAAGAGTGCATCCATCAGTACATCTACGATGCTGTTGCTGAATATCGGGCGCACCAACTCTCAACGCGGATCGTACCCGACACAGTGCGGCGTCTCAAAGACGCGCTTCTGAAGGTGCCAATTCACCAGAACGAGAACGCGAATTTCGACGTTCAATTCCGCAACAAGCAAGCGCTCTACGAGGATTCACCCGACAATTAGCCGAGATGCCAAAATATCCGCCAAGAGCGTGGCAGATCGAGGCAATGAAGCGGTGGATAGCTGCCGGTCATCGCGGCATCATCAGCGTGGTTACTGGCGGCGGCAAGACCGTTTTTGCATTGTCATGCATCGCCGAACTACGACCGGACACGACCCTAATTGTGGTTCCAACCGCCGCGCTCCTGGAGCAATGGTGGGAAGAAGCTGCGGATTATTTCTCGTTATCGCTGGAAGAGATTCACATAGTCCGGGGCGCACGGAAACTAAAGACCGGCAGCATCAATCTTGCCGTGATCAATACTGCGTCGGAACTGGTCTCAACGGCGAATTGGGGCAGGCTGTTCCTGATCGTCGATGAATGCCATAAGGCCGCCAGCGACAGCTTCCGCAAAGTTTTGGACCTCAACCCAGTCGCCACCCTCGGTCTTTCGGCCACACCCGAGCGACCCTATGACGACGGCCTTGAAAATATTCTCGTACCAGCGCTCGGTCCCGTAATTTTCACCTACGACTATGCTGCAGCTCTCGCCGATCACGTTATCGTGCCTTTCGCGTTGAACAATATTGTTTTTGAACTCGAAGAGGATCGGCAAGCGGAATACGACAAGCTGAGCAAAGCCATAGCACGATCCATGCAGGAGGAAGGTCCGGAGGGTCAGAGAACCATCGCCCTGATGCTCAAGCGTGCTCGCGTCCTCAACCTCAGCCTGAACCGCGTCAGGATCGCGCTTAAGCTGATTTCGATGAACCGTTCGAAGCGCACCCTAATCTTCCATGAAGATATTCAGGCATGCGAGATTATCGCTTCGGTTCTCGAGAAAGCTGGCGTACCTAACGGTATCTATCATTCAAAGATGTCGCTCAAAGCACGTGCAGAGGCGCTACGAAACTACCGTTCAGGACGTTCCGAAGTACTGGTTACATGCCGTGCACTTGATGAGGGATTCAACGTTCCTGAGACCCAGCTCGGCATCATAGCTGCCAGCACGGCCACACGGCGGCAACGCATCCAGAGGCTCGGCAGGATCGTGCGCCCTGCTCCGGATAAGGATACGGCGAACATTTTCACCCTTGTGGCAACCGGGCCCGAAATTGAGCGGCTTAAGGAAGAAGAACGTCAGCTAGACGGGGTTGCCTCCATCCGCTGGAGCCGAGCGTGAAAATCTTCATTGGTGGGAACTGTAGCAGCGAAGCCGCGTTTAATTTGCTCGATCCCTCCGCGTTTAGTGAAGCAGAATTCGAGGCGCATGCGGTTAAGGCGCTCGTTTGCGCTTTCCCCGATTACCGCATTATCCCTTTTCGCGCGGATTTCTCATTTGAGAACCAAATTCGCCGTTCCGACCTCGCACTCGTTCACAAATCCTTTTCGCACTGGTTCATCGTGGAAGTGGAGTTGTTATCGCATTCCCTGATGGGCCACGTCGTTCCCCAGGTGCGTTGTTTTCGATACGGAGACCCGTTGTCTTCCAGCGCGGAACTGCTTTGCGAAGCGATTTCTGAAATGGACTATGCTCGGGCCGTTTCGTTCTTGCAGTTCATCCCACGTTCCGTCGTAGTCGTTGCCAACCGTAGCAACGCAGAATGGATAACCTGCTTCAAGGGCTTGGATGTTCAGATGCTCACCGTCTCGGTGTACCAACGCAGCGACGGTCAGATCGCCCATGAAATCGACGGAACCTTATTTGTCCTAAAAGAAAACCTCGGCTTCTTTCGCTATTCGGCGATTGATCGCTCGTTACGTCTGCCGCTCACTTTTTCCGAACCAGAAGGCCCTCTTCAGATCGAAGACCCGTTCGGTGTTACTGGAACATGGTTTGTCAGCCGCACAGAGGACGCAGTATGGCTAACTAAGGAGATGGGCGATCCCGGCTTGCCAAACAACGAGATGCTTCAGGTCCTGCGAACATCCACCGGAAGACTAAAGCTATCCCTGACCTCTATCCAATAGCTTTTCTCCCAAGAAAACCCATCTCAACCCCACCAAACGTCGCGGCTAATTCTTAGATGACATCGACCTGTTGCCGCTGTGCTCAGATTCCCGGTATCGTTCTCCGCATCATCACCCTGCCAGATGGAGACAGCCTATGCCCAAGGCATCCAACGAAAACAGAAAGGCGGCGCTCACGTCAGCATTTTGGAAAACATTGGCATCAAGGGCGCGTTCCGGGCCGCGACCGTTCAGCTTCGCTACAAAGACGAGCATGACGAATGGCGCACGGGCACAAGCCACGGCGCATCCGATCTTAAGCATCTCGAAAACACCGCCAGGGAAGCCAGCACTCGCATTGAAAACTCGCAGAAAGCAACCAAAGCCGCCGCAAAACCCAAGGCTGCTGCCTGATTCTCATCACAGTTAGAAGGAACAGGTAACTGCTCACTTCTGCGGGACTTCATCGGAGTCGTGCGGGTGCATGCCACTTGGCGGAGACTGTGTGCCGCCTTGATCTACAATCTCGACCATCCCTGAATCAGCCAGTTCTTGAAACGAATACGAATGTTTATAACGCTTCGTAGCACCGTCGATGTACTCAAAATCAGAGGCGGGAACATATTCTTTTAACCACTTCTTGATGGCGGGGTATTTTCGATAACAGTCACTAAAAAATGACAACGGCCCTCTGATTTGCGCCAGACCATATATCGTTCTCCCCTCCGAACCCGCGTCAACATTGTGAAACCAGTGATATATCCAAGTTAGAATTTCGCCCTCTTCCAATTGATAGAAGATTGCTGGATTTTGCTTCATGTACACTTCACCATCGTATGCACATATGTTCCGAAATACTGTTATTCGCAAACGGTGAAGTATCGGCTCACCGGCAGCCGTGATCTGGCCAGCCAGCAACCCATCCAAATCCAGAAATGCCTTTGCCAGTTCTCTGTAGACGATGCGCCGCATTTGGGCTTGTTCCTTCTTGGCGCTGATTCGGCTCTGCAAAAGCTGGCTTAGATATGCAGTACATAGCCCCGCTACAAACGAGGCAATGGTCTTAAGCCATTCAAGCCACGGCGAGGGAGCCGGTCTGTTCGCTGCGTCAGCGATCCGGGTCAACTGCCGAAGAATCTCGCTAGTAGGGTCTGCGACCATCGAGTGTTTACATCAGTCTAATCGCCTCTCCGCCGCCCCACAAAGCCTAACTTTCGCCCCCTTCCCTGCCGCACACCTTCCGGCTATCGTCCGCTTATGTGGTTTTTTCAGCGCAAACGGCGCATTGAGCGCCCGAAAGTCGCGATGACTTTGCTTGTCCGCGACGAGGCCGACGTGATCGACCTATTTATTCGCTATCACAGCCGCGCCGGAATTGATGCGCTCATAGTCACAGACAACGGTTCGTGCGACGGCACCCGCGAAATCCTTGAACAACACCTCCGCGACGGCGCTATATCAGAGATCATCGACGAGCCGAGCCACGTTTTTGACCAACCGCGTTTCGTTGACCGGATGATACGCCGCGCCTGCGATTACTATGCAGCGGACTACTGCATGAACAGCGACGCTGATGAGTTTTGGTATGCCGCTTCGGGTTCCTTTCGTGATGAGCTTTCGCACAGCCGTGCGGGCAAAATTTACTGTCCTTCGTACTACATGCTCCCCACTCCAGAGAAGTCCTTTTGGAAAGCAATAGACCGTTGCATAAGGCGGGCCCCCCCGGAACAATTTGGCATCACCAACTACTACAATATTTTTGACAAGCCCATGCACAAGGCCGTTCACAGGACGCAGGGCTACCGCATGATCGAACCGGGAAACCACGGTTTGGAGATGGACGATGACATTACCGAGAGATCGAAAACGATTTGGATTTATCACTACAGCATCAGAACGGTTGAGCAATTCCGGAAGAAGATCATTCAGAACGGCGCGGCTCTTGAAGCAAACAAGAACAGTACCGACCGTGAAGGTCCGCACTGGCGCTATCTTCATAGAGGGTACAAAGCCAACACCCTGGACCTCGAACAGGAGTTTTACAAAATCACAGCCGCCGCCAATATCGACCGGCTCCGTGAGGCCGGTATTGTGGTTTCAGACGGCACCATGAAGGCTACGCTTGCAAGGATTGAGAAGGAAGGCTTGCTACTTGCTAAAAGTCCTTTACCCAACGCTCATCAGGAGGCCGAAACCCCATACCAAGTAACCGACCATGAAGCACGCAAGGCAGGAGAAGCCGAGCGCGAACACGGTTGAATACCAAAACAACGTGTAGCTATAGCGATCCTGGGCATATTCGTCATATCGCCACAGCAGAATAGCGCAGAACAGCACGCCAAAGAAAACGCTCCACGCAAGCAATAATTTCGCAACGAGAACCGTTCGCGGTATAGATACCGTCGGCAACCCGCCGAAGGCCAGCGATGCGGCGGCGACTGTTACCAGCAGTTGAATTACGCCGATGTAGTGTTTCAACATCGGCTCGAACGTTGCCGTTGACGCCGACTTGGGAAACACGCGGCTTTGTTGCAAGTCCTTGTCGCACACCGCGTCTTGCGGATCGAAAAAGAAAGTTCCCGCGCCGGGATGTGCTCGGCAGAAAGCCCAACGAAGGCCCAAGAAAACGGCGACTGCGCCCCCGCTTACGCCGAGGCCAAGATAGATCGAGCGCACCAAGATTTCAGGAAGATACCATAGCGGAGAAGCCGCAGCGCGGGCACGCGCAAAATCAGGGCTTGCGAGTCTGCAAATCTGTGTCGCAAATTGAGCACGGCACCAGAACGGCTGGATCAACATCTGGTGTTCCTGCGTTCACCTTCCGCTTAGCGCCCTGCAAGTATTCGCGGCCCAATCCAAGCAACTGATTATTTGCGTTTTGAAGTGTAACCGCTGTCCCTGCCCCCGCCCGTGTTTCTTGACTTCCAGAGGACTTGAAATTGCTTAACGTAATGGGGCTTATGCGTCTCGCGTCCTTCCTGCCTGGACACAACATATAGAATCCGGGATTCGCCGACATAGGATTAACCAAACCGTTTTGGAGCCGCGGCGCAATACTTGCCCAGTCAACCCTTCCCCTGCGTAAAATGAGCGTTGTCATATGCAGATCGCACCGGGAACTCACGCTGCCGACTGGAAGAAGCTCGACCTCGTTAACGCAGGCGATTGGGAAGCCGCTGTCTCGATTTTCGAGCGGAGGATTCGAGGTCGCTTTGTCGCAGCGGCTGATTTTCTGATTGCCGACGACGAACCGCAGCCCGCGACTGAACGACGTTGGGGATTTGCTGCGCTCACCTTAGATTGCTTGCTCGTTGAAACGCTCCAAGCATTTCGACAAGGGCTGACCGACACGCGAGGTAAATCGAGGGAGCTTTGTGTGCGATTCCTGACGGAGCGCACCGCATTCAAACCGTCTTTCAAGTCGCCAGCGACTGCGACACGCTTTTACTATGAATTCCGCTGCGGGCTGGCCCACAATGCCCAAGTGTTCGGAGATGGATTGGTATGGTCTGTCGGCCCCTTACTCACAATGAAGGGAACTCAGATCATCGTTAACAGAACCGCATTCCATCAGGCTTTGGTAACGGAATTGGGCGAATACCTTGCCGCGCTTCGAGACGCCGTTAACCAGGAGTTACGTGCGAACTTCCGAACGAAGATGGATTTTATCGCAGAAGGCAAATTTCAACAGTAGCTCATCCTCGAAAGCCGCAAGCCCCATTGCGCACCGAAGAACTCTTTCTTCTCGGCACCGAAACGCTTGTTAGAAAATTCCCTCGACACGAATCAGAGAAGGATTCAAACTTCGCGGTTAACGCGGCGCGGTTGCCGCGTCTCGCCTCACCACATGGAGAACGCGAAACCCACAAACAGCAAAGCCCGCCAGTGGCGGGCCGTGATGCCGGTCGAAACCGGGGAATTTCGTGTTCTATCGCAAGACCGAGATTCCCCGAAATCAGGCCCCGAGTCAAGCGGAAAAACCATCCTTTCCGCAGAGGGCTGTTTTGCGCCGATTTCCGGCCTTTCCGGGCGGGTTGCTGAACAACCACCAGGAGAATAGCCATGCACAAACACCCGCTTGTCCGCCCTACCCGCTACGCGGAGCAGCCTTGGAAGAAGACGCAGCACATTTCAGCCGCCATGCCCTTCATTGCCGATCTACGCGACGGCACGACCTACGCCGCCTGGCCGGTATGGTCCGGCAGCACCACGCGAGACACCCGTTTCGTGCCGATGCCCAAGAAGGCCGTCATTCGCATCTATCACAAAGCCGTCGAATGGAACCGGCGCGGCAAAATCGCCGGACGCCACGGCGGTCTTATTGGTAATCACGTTCTGATGGTTCTGCATACGCTGATCTTTGATTTTCTGAACCACACGACAGGACGCCTGGACCCGTCCTATCGCGCCATTCAGCGCAGGACGCGGCTTTGCCGTCAAACCGTGGCAAAGGCCTTGGCCCGGCTTAAGCAGCTTGGCATCATCAACTGGATTCGGCGATGCCGCGAGGACCAGGACGTAGACGGGCGCTTTATGCTGCGGCAAGAAACGAACGCCTACGCGATCCTCCCGCCGACCCAATGGCGTGGCTTTACAGATGCCCCTATGCCGGAACCGCCTCACCCGGCAACATGGGGAGCCTGCCCACCCCTGCCCTCTCTTGTTGAACAGGCATGCACCTCCAAGCAAGAGGGCGGCAGCATGGCGGCTATCGTCGCACAGCTTGATGCCGACCCGCGAGACGCCGTGGCAGCCAGGCTTGCCAGCCTTGGCCGCACCCTCGGCTTTTGAAACCCTTGTTTTACCGGAGTCTACGAACCAGAAAGAAACCACGCAAGACCCTTTATTTATATACCGCACCACCCGAGAGAACGTTCAAACGGAATCGCCGCAAGAGCGGCGATAACCATTTCTAGGCTCGCTACACTCGCAAAAGCGGAGCGCCGCCAAGGGGCGGCGCAATCATTTCACTTGTGATTGACGGCACAAGATCAAGGCGCTGTAATCAACTCCCAACATCCAAAAGAGAAACACGGGCGGGGCATGACGGAGAGCGGCAACACAACGGACACGGCGACCGTCACAGCTCTTGCCATGCTGGATATTTTCGCGAGCGTCGGCGTCAGCGTTTTCGACACCACCTTTACGAACATCAAGGAAGACGAGCGCGGACGGCAGGAAGTGCGCGGGCATGACGAAAATCAAAGCATTGCGGAGGTCCGGCGATCCGTGCCGCGCATGATGGCGAACGCCCCTCGGCAGCAAAATAACATCATCATCCGGCCCCACAATCCTCCCGGCGTTGTTGTGGTCCAGCTTGACGACCTGGATACGACAAAGGCCAACCGCGTAGCTCCTCATGCGTTCATGGTCATTCGCACGTCAGCCGGAAAAGATGGCACCGGCAATTATCAGGCATGGGTCGCGCTCAAAGACGCACCGGCAGCGAAAGAAGCCGCGAAAGATTTTGCCCGTAGGCTTCGCAAAGGAGTCGGAGCCGACAGGACCGCAAGCGGAGCAACGCGGATAGCCGGAAGCCTGAATTTCAAAAACAAGTACGCACCTGCATTTCCGCGCATCGAGATTACGCACATGAACGCCGGCAACCTGACGATCTGCGCCGCGCTCGAGCAGGCCGGTCTTGTTGCATCCCGTGAAGAATCTCGCCCTCCCCTGCCTGCTTACACGCGCCCCCTGACCCCGAGCGGCAGACCGAGCCGGAAGAAATGGCCGAGCTATGCGTTTTGCGTCCAGCATGCGCCCATGACCAACGGCGAGGACCGGCCCGACATTTCACGGGCGGATTTTACGTGGTGCCGGACGGCGATTGAATGGGGCTGGGGCATTCAGGACACCGCCCGCCGCCTGATGGAATTCAGCAGCAAAGGCAAAGAAAACGGCGAACGCTACGCGATCCTGACGGCCACCAACGCCGCCGCCTCAGTCGAGAGGCAGCCCTACCGCGATAAATCGACGCCACGGCCCGCGTGATCTTTCTCCGCGCAACTGGCGACTTGACTTGCTTCGCGAATCGGGTAATGTGCACAACTGCAACTTGGAAGGTGTGCACATGAGAACAGTTGCAGTCACGATCAATAAGGGCGGGGTCGGTAAAACAACACTGACTAAGAGCCTCGCAACGGCGGCAACAGCGGCAGGGCTTAACGTGTTGATCCTTGACATGGACACCCAGGAGAACGCCGCCAGTTGGGAAAACGCCGCAATACACGGCATGACACACCCTCTGCCCCTTACGCGGTTCACGACAGAACGCAGCTTGTCCGAAGAACTCCAACGAGCCGAAAATGCCGGTTGTGACCTGGTTTTCATCGACACGCCGCCGGGCCGCAACAGCGAAGCGCCTGCGGCGGTCGAATGCTCAGATTTGGTATTGATCCCTTTTTGGAATGACCAAGACGCTTACGAAGGCGTAGCCAGAACAGCCTTACTCGTAAGGCGTCTCGGAAAACCTGCTGTAGGCGTCTTAAACTTCGCGACACCGAACAGTCGAACCCATGCAGAAACGGCGCGGGTTGTTCTTGAGGCAATCCCGTTGCCCATGTCGCCCATTGTTTTGCACCGCTACGATGCCCATCGTTTGGCAAACCCGAAGGGCTTAACAGCGCAAGAGATGGAGCCTAGCAGCGTCGCAGCACAGGAAATTGCGGCGCTTTGGGAATGGTTTTGTGCAGAGTTGCAATTAGGCACAAGTGCACAGGTGCACATAGGAGCAGCATGACGAAGAAGACGAACAGAGCCGCCGACTTCCTGCAAAATATGAACTTGGCAGTTGTGAAGTCATCGCCGCCACGGCCCACCGAACCCAAACCGCAACAATCTACCGAGAAGGAGGCAAAATCCGCTCCGTCGCGCGTTGGCCTCAAACATATCGGCGGATACCTCGATATGGAAACGGTTGAGAAGGTGGCATTGCTCCGGGCGCGGCTCAGGCTCGACAACTCAGAGCTAATCAAGCTCGCCATTGATGAACTGCATGGGAACCACCTGGCGAAACGAGCCTTTGGAGATGCATAACTGAATTTCAGGGCAAGACTGCAAGAGTGCAAATTCGCAAGGGTGCCAGCCTGCAACTGTGCACAACAACGGGTCCATGTGAAACATCCATGAAACGGAGCAGGGGCATTTCAAGAGCGGCAGTCTGAAACTCGTCACCAACTCGTCACCAAAACTAGGCCGTTTTCGGCCCTTTTTGAAGCTGTCTAAACCGGAAAAGCAAGACAGGCAAAGGGTTTTAGATTGTTGAGATCGAATTTGACACGGTAGAGGTCAGGAGTTCGAGTCTCCTCGTGCCTACCATTTCTTTCAGCGAGTTAGCGTCAAAGACCCGAAAAAACCTCAACCCACAATTTCGTTGCACTGCTCCTGACGGCACGCCGAGGCCCTTCAGGAACTCCCCTTGCGCGGCCCGTGTTTCGTCGCTGTCTCCCTTGCATGTAGGGATCGAGGGTCGTTTCTTGAATGACGCAAGATTCCTTGGACCGTCTTCGGCTCGACTTTACCTTTGCTGAGTTGCCGAGGCTGTGGTGCAGGTTATGGAATCCGAACCTCTGCCCCTCGACTATCTGCGCAGAGTGGCAATGCTTGTCGCAGTGTGGTACCGCTGCGGTCATGATTGGCTAGTGGACCGAGAATACCGCTACATCGTGGTGGACGGGATCGAATTGATAGAATCGCAACCTCTTGGATGGTTCGTAATTGTAAGTTATCTTCACTTTTTGCCAGCCGAACTCGTCGTCACCATCGGGAGTGGAGGCTCGGGTAGCGGCCTTCACTGTCACCGTTCCCGGTATTGGATTGTCATGGAGAGCGGGAGCATTAGGGGGAATGGCCATACTCCAATAGCCCCGCCCAAAAGTGAACCAACAGCCCGAGCCTCCACTCTGGATCGAGGATTGAAACTGGTTATCCCAGCCCCGCGCACCGCCGAAGTCGACATTTTGATATCCGTGGTCGAAATAATCCAGATTGTAGAGCGCCACATTGAGCTGGCCAGGCCGCACTGTCCACTGCGGATAGTCCATTCGTCCTCCATCCGTAAAGTGGGCGTAAATGGTATTGTTCATGTAAACCAACGAGAGATTGGACTCTTTGTCGGCGTAGATGGCGTCCATCAGGCTCTTCGGTAAGCCGCGCGGCAATCTTGTGCGGTCGCGCCAGTCGTCCCATGCCTGCCACGCGATACCGGGCTCGCCCGTGCCGTCGCGTTTGGTTCGGAACAATTCGATGATCCCGGAATAGTCCTTATGCGCCTGCGCCTCTTTGGCGTCATTGAGTGCGATCCACATGCGCATGGCCGGGGCATACTTGCTGATTTTGCTTAGTGCGTACGCCTTCTCGGGTTGACCGTCCTTGAAGAAGACCTTACGTTCCCACGAGACCAGCGAAGCTGGGTTGCTGGTGCAATCGTAGTCGGCCGGCATTGGATTGGGTGGGGGCGTAAACGGGACCGTCTTACAGCCATTCTCCATGATCTGTACGCGGGGCGGATGCGCCCGCCATCCCCACGTATACACCAGGTTGAAATACTTGCCGGGCGCCATCTTGATCTTGAAGATAGTTTCGGTTCCGTCTTCCATGTTGTAGAAGCTCTGGTCCATAGAAACATTAGGCATTGGCGGCATGCCCGGCGGCGAGTGCGCAGGATCGTCGAAATACATGACGTATGGAGAAAAATCGTCGTGGCCACGGTTGAGGACGTCCACCTTGTAGGTAATGGTCCAGGGAACGGTCTTCACCGCGCTAACGTCGAGGTATGCCGTATCGGACTCGATGTGAGTGTCATACCAAACTTGGTGGACATCAACATTCCCACCGATCACATTGCCGTTCTGGTCCTTGATTGGTATTACTTTCTTCACCTTTGATCCTGCATCCCAATGCAGAAGGGGCAGGCCGTTGTAAGCACGGCTGGGGAATCTGGGAGTCCCTTCGAGGATGTCGATCGCGATTTGAATGTAATTCTGTAAGTTCTTCTCTGCGATAGCAGCATTGGATGCGCTCAGGCCTCCACCATTCAACGTCTGGGCCTGGTAGAGGATCCCGTTGAAAAATTGCTGGAGATCGTCCTGGGGCGATCTAGCGATATTGCCGGGTTTCACGAGATTGGTGACGATCGGCGTTCCGTCATGGAGATTGTAGGGAACCTTAGGGTCTGGCGTGGAAGGCAGCGTATTCGGCATTTCCTTGCCGCAACTGTCATACGCGTTGGTCCAGATGGTGGGCATCATATTGGTTCCGGGCGGGTAAAGCCACGGGTTGCACAACTCGGACGGGTCGCATTTAGAGAATAGGCTTTCTCCCGTGACTACGGTGGTCGTATTCCCGTCCACGGTAACGGTGGAGGGCGGAGCTGGTGGCCTGGGCACCCTCACGTTGGGCGGATAAGAGGGACTGGACGGGCAATCCGTCGTCGGCGGCTGCTGCGCTTCCAAACTGCTTCCTCCGAGCCGCAGCAAGGCAAACACCAGTAGCAAAGCCGGCATGGCTGGCATGAGTCGCCGAAGATGTCGCTGACTGTTCATCCCAATGTCCTCCGCTTATTGCCCTTCGCGCATCATCAGACTGGCTGAGTCCAACGGCATTGGCCCCTTGCGTATTGACGGCCCGGTCGGCTGCGGACGAGATTCCACCCACGAGATGCGAAGGGCTATGGCTTCCGGCGCGATCGTACTGGGAACCGACCCCCAGAGCCCGACCGCTTCGTTGCCGTAGCGCAGCATCCTCATGGAGCAGTCCCCCGCGTCCCTACCCTCGTGGGAGTGGCCGGGGCCGTGTGCGAAAAACCGGCCGCGCAAAATGGCAAGGTTAGTCGGCGTTCCGGTCAGAAAAAGCCAGCCTGGCTGAGCGCCGTGCCGGTCTGCGAACTCCGCCAGGGCTTGCGGCGTGTCATGTAGCGGATCGACGGTGATCGAGTACATGAACACGTCGCGGCCCAAACGATCTCCGAGGTGCATCGTCTCGCGTACCATTTCATAAAAGCGAGTGGGGTCGATCAATGAACTCAGGTTGACGGCTGAGGTAGCGCGGTCCAGCAAGGCACCGGAAGAAGCCAGGAGGTTGGCAGTTCTGCCGAACAGATACCGCCCCACCGCGAGACTATCTCCGGCGAAGTGGCTCACCAGTTTCCCGGGAGCGGCGTAGCAAGCCGGGTTGAAGTAGTCCGCGGGATTGCCGCGAAAACGAAAGACTCCATTCCCGCACCCACCAGCTCGCCCGGCGATGCGCTCCACCCATATCTCCTCCAGGCGCAATGCGGCTTGCAGCGCGCTAAGGTGCCCACCGCCGACTATGCTGGCAGCATTGAAGGCCCCAACCGAGGTGCCGGAGAAGATTCCGGCGTCGAGCGGCTTGTAGCCTGTGACGGGACTGCGGCCGGCGAACAACACTTTCATGATGCCTACACTGAAGGCGCCGTAGGCTCCTCCCCCGGAGAGGACGACTGCGGCTTCGTCGGCAGACTGGTTCATGAGCTGAAACCAGAGATTACCCAGGATGGCAGGGCCTGAGTTTCGAGCCAATCGTCAATCTGGCGCCAAATCGGCAAAGTTCCCGTGATTGTCTGATAGTGTTGCTGGAAATGTTTCAGCAGAAACACCTTTTCCAGCGTCTCCATCGAGACACAAAGGGAACGAGCGGCATAACCGTTGCTTAGCTCGTTGGCAAGCGAAATATAAGAGGTTACTGGGTCGACCGTAAACCTGAGTGGTAATTGATTGAAAACATATTTAGCTGGTGCGAATAGTTTGGAGGCAATACCGAACGAGAACGTATCCGCGAGCCGGAAACTCCAGTCGACGGGATCAACAACCAGGTTGACAACCCTGTTCGGGCGGTTCACCACAAAAATCATCCTGACGCTGATATAGCCAGTGTCGTAGATACGGAACTTTATCAGCTCGATTGCGGCATCGAACTCCCCGGGCCCAAAGCCGAACGGCCCTTGAGTGGGGCTCTTGACGAAAGAGTATCCAATCCCATATTCGCCAAGCACAGTTCTTCCGTTGGCAGTCTGGAAGGGCTCATCCTTGAATTCCACCAGCTCCTTCTGGACTACGAGATAGCTTTCCTCGTTCTCGGAAAATACTAGTTCCGGACCGTCTTCTCCTAGAATCCGAAAACTGAATGAGAAGTCGAAGATACGGACCTTGAGAAGGATCCATTCAAATAACCTGCCAATGTCACGCTGGTCGACGATTGTGTATTTTTCGTAGCTGGGAAACGGCTGAATCGCGCTCGAACCAGATGGTTTGTTGAAGAGCTGTGTGAAACCGAACCCCAGGTGTTCTTCGGAATTCCTGGCGCACCAGCTGAGACCTTCGAGCGCAGGAGGGGGAGTTGGCTGGGCAAAGTCCACGTAGGCCGCAGGTGGACGGCTGGAACTGATGCGCATAAAGTACTTCATTATGAATTCGCGCAACTGAGCCTTCATCCACTCCGCAGATTGCTGCGTGAGTGAGCTTGGGACCCGCAGCTGGTCGTAAAACATTTCCTGCACATTTCCCGTGACGGGCAGTGTCGCGCCTCCGACCGGAGCCGTACCATAAAACCCAAAGCTCCGTGTCGGCTGGTTGAAGCTTCGCGCCAGCGGGAATGTATCTTCGGGCCCGCCCCTAGCCTCCACTTCATCCCACCATTTCTTGAGATCCAAGCCCCGTGCAAGGTATTCCGGCACGGTGGGGAGCACGCGGGAAGCCAGCTCCATTTCTGGCGTGGGCGGAACTACTACTTCCGGGTCGCCACCGGCCTGCTCCACCATCGTCATCTTCGGTCTCCTGCTGCCTGCAGCTTTTCAAGGTCTTGAAACCGAAATATGCTGCCCCACATCTTGCGCGTCCGAACCGCGTCATAACAGCGGCGAGCTTGAGCAGCAGGCATAGCAATTGCCCGGTCCCACAATTCCCGGTAGCCGGCAGATTGTGGGCAATATCGTTTCAGCTGAATCCAGCAGGGATCATCCGGGCTGGCATCCTGCCAAACTATCAACGCCGAAGCGACACCGTTGGCGAAGGCTGCTTCTCCCGACGTAACTTCCCCGAGGTCGCGAAGGCAGCACTCCAATACCTCAGGGCTACGCACATTTACCAGGGTGGTAGCCCACGCGATGCCGGCCAGAGCGTTGTGCCGTCCCATCTCTGTGCCGGGGGCGCGCAGCAATGTTTCAACGATCCATCGCCGGGTCGCGGAGAGCGGCACGAACGTTAATGGTGAGAAATATGTTCCTCGACCTGCGCCGTGCCAGAAATATGCAATTGCATCGGACTCCGAGAGCTCCCGTTCGATGTCCCTGATCAACTCGGGATAGAGCGTAATTGCCACCAACCCGAGGGCCTCGAACGCAGCTTCCTTGTACTCTTCACCGCACATCTCGTCACATTTCTTGCGGAATTCCCCGATCCTCGATCGCAGATCGCCTGTACCTGGGTCGCCGAGTGCGGCTTGTGCAAGAGCGAGAGCCGCGCCCGTGTGCAGCGGAACCAACGCCCGATGCTCTAGCGAAACGCCGTTGGGCACATCAAAGATGCGTCCGTTGATGCCGGCATGCTGCTGCGCCGCCGCTTTGCCGCAGTACCAGCCGAGACCTTCTGTGCTCCACAGCCGCGAGTAGGCATCCACCGTAGACAAGTTCTGCAGAATCGACGGCAAATGTTTCCCTTCTCCGCTGGTTGGGGGGAGAAACGTGTCCGCTGAAACAAACAGCCGGTACGCGGTCAGCTTGTTGGAGAACTCCAGCCATCTGGCCCGATCCGTAAAACCAGGAACAGCGCCGAGGACTTCCGCCCACGCGGCTCCCATCCGAACCATGCACAATGCCATGCGACGCGGATCGTAAGCCTCACCTGAGATCAAGCTTCGGGCAAAGTCGATGCCGGTGCGCGAGAGCTTGAGCGCCGATCGGGAAAGCGAGAGGCAGGAACTCCCTCCACAGCCGCAACTGCATGGCCGCGCGAACTCCTGCGTCGCTACTGGCGATTGTGTCAACTCCTGCTACCTTCAATCTGCTCTTGTCAGTGCTGAAGTCCATTCATAGCTTGCTACCCAGCCGGAGTAAGGTAAGCCCGAACCCCACGAAGAAGATGACCAGCGCATAATGCATGCCGGGACTACTTGCTGACTCCTCCAATCCTCGGAGAAGCAGGATCATAGCCGCCAAGGCAAACAGCAGACTGACCATGGCCACGTAACCGTCACGTGCGCGACGGAAAGCCGGTTGTGGGCTAGGGGCATCTGCCCGAATCTTTCCGGCCATGATGGCGTTAAGCATGCGGTCCACATGCTCCGGCATGCCCAGAGCAGCGGTGGTATAGCGCTCCATCAAACCAGCTATTTCCGCTGGCCGAATCAGATCTCTCGCGCTATCGAAAGCAGATAACAAGCGCAGGTCGTACAAAGCTTCTAGGAGCGAGTCGCGGGCTGGCGCCAGCGCTGCGGCCGTCCGGACGACATGGAGAAGTCCGCGGTAGAACGAAATCAGGTTGGTATCCATGCGCGCGAGTTTTTGGGCAATGCGCCAATGTATTAACACTTCTTCGGTGAAGCGTGGATGCGTCTCCTCTGCTCCGGATGTTTCCAACCTTCCGAAGCCGTCGCGGAATATAGACGTTTGCAGAAACTGGCGCCGCAATTCCGCCTCCGCGGAACCGGAATAATGCAATGAGACCATTTGCGCGAAATGCGTGTACGCCTGACCGGCATCGTGCGCGGCTACGGCAGTCAAATATCTCAAGACATGGTTCCTCATGTTCTCGGGCAGCGTGGTAAAAGGTCCAGCCGTGAAAACGATGCATCCCTGTGGAGAAACCGCGACATTGTTCCGGGAGGGCTCTACCGGAAATACCAAGCCATATAACGCCTGACGCAGCCACGCCAGACAAACCATTCGCGCCCGGTCCGGGCTGGGCACTGCGGCAGATTTGTCCAACCTCCCGGAACGATTACAGACCAGGACTTGTGACATCGTCAGATGCCGATAAACCTGCAGAACGCCGAGTGAGTCGAACGATTGCGCGTCTAGCGCAAGCAGCCCGAATGCTTTTATATCGCTTTCGAAACTCTCGGAAGCCAATAACTCAGTGTCGAATTCTGCGACGGCCTCGCGAAATTGGGCTCCGTTTGTGCCGAGACAGGCGAAGGCCCCTTCAAGTGAGCTGATACTTTCCAACTCGCGCCTGCCATCTCGAATCATCGGATGGATGATCCTGGCTTCGACGCCAATACCGCCCAGCACTGCATGATGAGATTGCCAGCCGGTCCGGGATTCAAACGGCATCACATCGAAATGTAAGAATGCCTGCTCCGGGGCAACCCCGGTTTCCCGGATGAAGATGCCGCGCGTGGCCTCGGGCGACAACGGCGGTGCTGTGGCAGGGATCGCTGCCAGCTCATCGCACAAAGAGTAGGGAAGTAAATCGATCCGGGAAGACAAGTAACGGCCGAAAGCGGCCAGCAATGTCCCGCCCGCCTCCATGAACCGCCGCGCGTTGCGATTCCGTTCAGCTTCGTTCTCGGAGTTTTGAAAGATAGCACGGAGAATCTCAGCGTCAGTCCTGCTTGCGCCGATAGCATCGCTGGAGTCGCGGGCGTACTCCTTCCGCTTCCGCTGGCCCATCCGATGCTGTGCAAACCGACCGGCCATCAGCGGTGTGCCTCCAGACCGGAAACTAACTTTTCGAGATCCTGATAACGGAAGACTTCGCCCAGCCGCTTGTTCCGCTGCAGAATCGGAAACAACCGATCGAGCGCATTCTGGGCCGGAACGCGCACCACACGGTCCCAATCCGCTTGCACCTCAGCATCGCTCGGCGATGGCTGGAAATTGGCAAACTTCCTGGCTTAGGGGTCATTGGGTAGCATATCTTCTGCCATCAAGAGAGTGGAGATCAGGCCGTTGGTGAAACCGTCGTTGGACTGCAACAGCCCGGATTGTTGCTTCAGCAGGTGAACCGTGATTTCCGGTTGCTTGATGTTGACCAGCGTGAATGCCCAAGCCGCACCGGCTATGCCGTTCAATAGCGCCAGGCGGTGGGGCGCAACCTTGGCAATGCTCCGAAATGGACTCTCTCCTGGCAGAAGCGCGTTGAAGTATTGGGCCCTACCCACTCCGTGCCAAAAGTACTCTAAGGCTACGGTATCGATGGTACAAAGAGCTCGGTCGATCAGCGGAACCATCTGTGAATGCCAGGTTTGAGTCACCAGGCCTAGTGATTCGAAGGCCGGTCCCTCGTAGCCGTTCCGGGCGTTGGTTCGGACCAGTTCGATAAAACGGTGGAGCGCGGAGGCGACTTCGCCGTCCGGAGAATAAGGCGTCAGCGGGCGAACAATCTGCTTCGAAAACCCAATTCCTATTCCCGCGTGCATCATGAGGAGACTCTTCTCCGGTAGATCGGCGGCTTGGCCACTCGTCAAAAGGCCACGCGCGGGTCGTGATGCGACTGAGTTCCGGTCCGCATATTCCTCCCCAAGCCCCTCCACGAGCCACAACGCGGCGTACTCTCCGCCCGCCGAGTAAGCGCGATCCAACGCCTCAAGCAGACGAATCTCACCGGGACGTAAGTTCAAGGTTGACGGCGCCTGGTTTACGAGATTGATGACGGCAAAGGTGTTGCGTAGCTCTTTCCAGGTATTCTCCAGATTCTCGACGGGGAGGAGAGCTAAGGCGGTATCGAAGGAGCGCCGAACGAGCCATTCACTCCTGGAACCCAGCCACCGGGGATCCAATGGCTTTAGCTTAAGCAAATCTGCAAAGAGGTCCACCGCGGCCCGTTGTGCCTCATCACCGATCTGGTCGAGCCCGAATAGAACCGGATTGCCGCTGAATCGCTCCTGGACTGCCGACGTTACCTTGTAGGAAGCCGTCTCGGCTTTAGTGACACCATCGGCATGCAGCAGGTTCACGAATTGCTGAACACCGAACGCTGCGGTAGCCAAACCCAGGGTGAAGATCGACTCTGGCAGCTCAACTGTACATTTAGACATAGAGGTAAAATCCCTGCCTAACGTGGCGGTCCCCAACCGGATCCCATCGAACTGGCTGTGCTCGGACCAACTGTGCTCGGACCGGCCGAAGGCTGGTTCGTACCTGAAGCTGAACTTGGACCCGCGGAAGCAAAGCCGGCATTATGCGTCACGCCCTGCGCCACGTTCCGTCCCATGTCGGTCATTCTTCGGAGCGTATCGCTGCCAGTTCGTGCCCAACTGTTCGGGTCGAATCCTGCTGACATGAAGCCCCCGAACATGAAGTCCATCATGCCCTTTTGGAAGGAGTCGCCCATCTTGAACGCCTCTTTCAGGCTGCCATCCAGTGCCTTGGTCGTCGCGTCGGTGACGTTGGCGAAGGCCTGAGCAGTCTTGCCGCAAGGGTCACCGTCGCTGGTGGGCGTCAACAGGTTCATCATCTGCTGCACACCGAAAAGAGACATTGACCACGAATAACTCATCATCGATTTGGTGAGCTCACGCATAACTTTCATCCTCTCTGGGGAATTTTTCTGACGCTGTTGATTAACCATGCGAACGCAATACCGGCCAGAATCACTTCGGCTGTGAAAAGATTGCTGCCAAAATCTAGCCCGTGAGGGGAGCGTAAGGCCGCAAAACAGATGGTACAAATGAAGCCGGCAAGGTAAGCGACCCTGAAGGCGGTCGGGCCGCTCGAGGCTTCAGAGCTGGCCGCATTCTGGAAATCGGCCGTGCTCAAATCAGCCAGGCGGCTAAGCGCCTCCAGGGCGCGAACTCCGCCATCACGCACCAGATTCCCGCTGGCAGCGGTCCAGCCAATCAAATTGCTCATGCTGAAGAGCTGGCGGCGCAGGTTCAATTTCAGGTAGCGGTCGCACGTAGTTCTCAAATGCTGCCCCACGTCGAAGCTGGGAGCGAACCGGGTAATTAGACCGTCGATAGCGATCGCCGACCGTATGTATTTAATGACGTCGCGTTCCGGCCAGACGCCTGTTTCGCGTGAAAGCCGAAGCATGTCGAGCATGACCAGCGTAAAGTTCTTGCGCAGACGTACCTCACGGCCGTCTTGTTCATACCAGCTTCGCGCGTCTCGCTCGAGTCCGCGGTGAAACCGGACCTCGCTCGTTTCCGAATCCAGGGTCGAGACGCGGAAAAAGGCTTTGCACATCCCCTTAAGATCGCCGCTCGTGTAGGCTAGGGTCAGTCCTATCAGGGCCTGCCGCGAATATTCGCTGATGGTTCCGGTAATGCCGAAATCGACGTAGCCCACCACATTCCCAGGCAGGATCATCAGGTTCGCTGGGTGCAGGTCGGCGTGAAAGAGACCATACTGGAAAACGTCACCCAGAAAATTGTCGATAATATTGGACGCAACCTTATGACAATCAAATTCTTTGGCTGTTAAGCGGTCAATCGCTGAGTCATTTCCCTGCTCGAGGGCTCGCAAATACGAGAGCACCGTCGTCCCGGCCAAGAACTCCATAACCAGGGTCCGTTGCGTTGTAAATTCCTCAAGCACCGCGGGAACGTGCTCGCGGGGGTTATCGCTCGCATTCTGGCGGAGTTTGCGCATGTAGCTCGCTTCATAGCGATAATCCAGTTCTTCCCGAGTCCACGCCATAAATTCACTCATGGGCTCGATCATCCATTGCACAAACGTCAAATGGAGTACACGGATGAGTTGAACTGTCCCCGACATCAAGCGGACATCCCCTGCAAAATCCTTCCCAACGGACGGCCGCTGGATCTTCACAGCGAGTTTCCGCCCGTTCAGCCAGGCGACGTGCACCTGCCCGATGGAAGCGGTTGCCAGCGGTTCGGTATCAATCGAGTCAAACACCTCAGATGGTTTTCGCCCCAATTCGTCCTTAAAAACACGCTCTACCTCCGCAAAAGGCAAAGGCGAGACCCGATCCATCAGGTCGAATAATGCATTGCAGTACTCCAGGGAAAGGATGTCGGGTTGAAGGGCCAGCATCTGTCCAAACTTGATGAAGCTGCCACCCAATTCTTCGAACAGTTGCCGGAGACGCACAGGGCCTGACACCAAATTAGGGCATAGACGCCGCAACCCCCCCCACCGGTTTGCCAAGGCCGAGAAGACCCACCAGCAACCATAGCCGCCGAGCACCGCCATTACGTACGAAATGCGACGAAGATTCATCCACCACAACAAGCGCTGTTCCGCCCAACGGGGCAGTGCATGAACTCCCGATTGCTTGGCAACCCACGGATAACAGGTCTCCATCGCAGAACCTCAGTCTGGTGCAGTTCCTGGCGCCTTGCCGGGAGGAGCGGCTACACGCCACATCTCAATTGACATCGCGCGACCCTGAATTTGCGGCCTCAGATTTATGCTAAGCGCATTCACATCCGAGGCTTTCGACACGAGCTTACGAGCCTACTTTTCAATGGTTAAGCAGCCGCCGACAGAACACTCTGGAAGGGTTGAAATTCGGGTTCTAAGATTCTCAAACTTCAGTACGTGATTCGATTCCGGGTACCGCTGCCCGGTGGCCATGGTGATTTGACACACGGCTCTTCAGGTCCCAGATCGTCGCAAGTTCGCAAGTTTATGTTGTCTAGGTGAGGAGAGGGTAGCGTTAGTGTTCGGTCGATACGGAAGTAAGTCGGCGACAACTATGGCGGCGGATGCAGGTCTCTTTTAAGGCGATCTGCTTGCTCCATCTGGCGTCGTGATCGTAGGCGCTAGAACTCGGTTACGATCAAGTCAGAATTACCTGGCCGGGTGAGTCTGGAGGGAGTCTCGGGCGCCCGGCTTGGACGTCGCCCGCACGCAACCAGCTGTCCATCCTTTTGGAGCGTGACGATGGCGATCTTTACTCAGCAACCGGCCATTCCCTTGGGAGATGTGTTGTTCGGCTCCCAAGGTAAAGCTCTGCTTATCTCCCAAGACAGAAAACTTGGAGAACTCGTTCAAGATGAAATACTCCGTAGCGGCATTGTGCGTTCATGCAATCCTGTTCGCCCGAGCATCATTGGTCATTTAGACTTGTTGTCGACCGAGGCCATTATCTACTTTCCATCGGTCCCGGACACGCTAGGGCCCGATCTCGAAGAGGCAGAACGGGTATTTCGTTCGTGCGCAGGCTCAGAGTGCTGCTCATTTGTGCTTGTCGCAAGCGCGGCGATCTACGGCGCCAGCTTTCGAAATCCGGGATTGATAAACGAATCGTTTCGCACCGGTAATACAGGTATTGCGGCGAAGTGGACAGCTTTGGAAGGTCTTGCCTACGATTATTGGGGTTCAAGCCAGAGCCTTACCATTTTGCGCTGCGCCACATTACTGACGCCCAGCCATGCAAGCCCGATCACGCACCTGTTTTCCTCTCGAATAGCCGCAACGCCGGCCGGACATGATCCGACCATCCAAATCCTAAGCAGTCAGGATCTCGGGCAAGCGATTACATGCGTGTTGCAATCGCGGGCATCGGGAGCCTTCAACGTGGCCCCTGACGAAGCAGTCCCCCTTGAGGACGCTCTGCGTAAGGCTGGGGTGAAACGCATCCCTTTTCCACGGACTGCTCTACGCTTTCCCTTCTCGCCGGGAGCTAAGCGGCGCAAGGCTCGACTCGACTATCTAAGGTACTCATCAGATTCAGCACTTTCATCGCGATGCTTTCGTGAAAATGGCCCTCATCAACCGAACGCCGATCATTCCATTCGTCAACGTTGGTAGCGCGGAAATATTCCCGATCCTGGCGCATATCAAGTCCCAGTTCTGGACAGATTATTCGGAGTGGCCCACTTTCCCCATAACCCCGACATTCCCGCTGCTCCCAATTCCGCTGCCCTCAAAATGGCACACCCGTTTCTTGGAGCCTATGCACGTTGAGAATGACTACGGACCGGAGGACGCCTGCAAACCAAGTGTCGTTCGCCTGATTAGCCGCGAGGTTAGGAAAAGAATGCAAGCCACCATCGATGAAATGCTTTGGCGAAGACGCCACATTTTTTTTGGGTCAATCTTCTCTCCTTCAGCGAAGTGAGTTGCAGACCGTCGCGCCGGGTAAAGGGCGAGTGCTGACGCCTTCTTGCACCCCCATTTCGTGAGGGCTGCGAATCGCAGAGCTTCTCTCGGGCGCAATAAATCGGCCCCAGACCAGCAGGAATCCAGACCTGTGGAGGGGAGTCGGGGCAAATCGTCCGACAACCGCTGTCTATGCCTATTGCGAGTCGGAATTAACGGTGTAACGAGGTGGTCATGGCGCAGTCCCCAGTACGGATCATCCACGATTGGAGTGAGATTGCAGATCAAACGGGTAGTCCAATCGGACCCGCAACAGCGCCAGACACTCTGATTTTCCAGACGGCCGGATTGTCACTTGTAACTCGCCCAGACAGTTTTCCACTCACACTGGCGGATTTCAATGCGGTCCAGGGAGGCATATCGGTCAAGTGCTCTGACCAAGGTACCCACGTCGTCCTCCGCCTGAGCGGTCTTGTTCCTTCCGGTTTGTATTCGCTGCAACTCGTACTCTTGGATGCCACGGGCTCCCCCGCGGGCATCGGATCCCTGGATGATGATCCAAATAAAAGCCTCTTCCGGGCCGACGCTGATGGCGAAGCCGATATCTCACTCAGCCATAAGGCGGGTCCTCTATCTGATCGAGGCGTTGTTTCGGGATGTTGGCTAGCCGATAGTGCGAATATGGTAATGCAGCAACCCTTGTCGCAGGTCGCTGGTTATTATCATTTGGAGGCGCGGGCACCGGCCCCTCGGGCGCGTCTGTCCGGCAATTCGCATTCAGCTTCTTGCGTCTGATGCGCCTCCCAAATGAAATTCGTGACAGTAAGGGTGATCCCATAACTGAATCAACCCCGCCGGACACCCCAATTTTCGAGTTCCGAAAAAACAATCCCGTCTATGCTCCGGGAACAGGAAAGACGCGGCGTCAACTGACCCTCGCGGAGTACGGACAGGCATGCGGTTCTATTGCCGTGAAGTGCACGACTGAAGGCACCTATACCGCTATGCAATTCACGGGACTTGTTCCACTTGGGGTTTACACCATATGGCTGGCAAAGCCTGATCCCACAGATATGACCAAGATGTTAGGCGTAGGCGCCCTAGGGAAAGGCGATGGCTCAGAGAACCAATTTGTCGCTGATCAGAACGGCGAGGCGGACATTTCGGCCGTAACCCCGGGCGGAAACCTGTCCACCTTCGGCAGTATTGCCCAATGCTGGCCGGTCGATGAGCCAATCGTCCAGGTGGCCGGTGTCTATCACATCGACGGAAAAACCAACGGTCCGCAAATCGGCCCTGACGGCACTTACGCCGCGCAATTTGCGTTTGTTTTTGCGAAACCGCCCCAGGGTGAACCGAAACAGTAAAGGCTGGTCCGTAAGCCAGGCCGGCCACCCCGTGCAAGACCAAACGTATGCGCTGTCTACTTACGACGAGGCCTTAGGACACAACTGAGCCGTCAGCCAGGTTTGCAACACGTCTTCAAAAAAACAAAGTGGAAGTCGCGCAATACTATCGGCGCTTTATAAGGCTGAGGTTGCCTCAATTCGATACAATGCACCGGAATACGGCATCTTTTTTCAATTCATTAGCACAACGTTCGTATTACCATATGCCCTCTCATTAGGCGGGTGGCAAATCTGATGTGGCGCCAACCATCGCAAAAGTTGATCGAGACGTTTAATGCCGTGGTTCCGGGACCGCCAGTCGTTTCCCGCAAGATGTTTGGTTTTCCCGCAGCATTTGTGAATGGCAACATGTTCATGGGGCTACACCAGGACGATATGGTCTTGAGGCTCGGGGACACCGCGAGAGAAAAGTTCCTTCAATTGGCTGGAGCGCACGTGTTTGAACCCATGGCGGGCAAACCAATGCGTGAATACGTAGTGGTGCCCGCTTCGGTTTTAGCCGATCGTGTTGACTTGTCGCGATGGGTGGCCACAGCCCTGGAGTACGGTACTTCGCTGAAACCGAAAGAAAAGAGCGGCAAGAAATCAAAACCCGGGAAGTCACAGAGCCGTCAGGGCAAGCACCGGTGATAAGTCCAGTTTCTGGGCGTACCAACAGCCGTTGCTACGAAAGAGGCATGCCATGAACATCGGGCGAATCATATTAGGAGGCATCGTCGCCGGGATCATCTATTTTATCGGGGACGGAATCGTGCACGGCGCGCTGCTGCACAGTCACTGGATGCAAATCCTGGGTCCGAATGCGGATCAGTCGCTTCACCAACCCGCCTATTTTGGTCCCTACGATTTGCTGAAGGGAATACTTGCAGTGTGGATCTAGGCGGCGATTCGGCCCCGTTTTGGTCCCGGTCCCACGACCGCGGCAATTGCAGGACTTGTGGTCTGGGTCGCCTGCATTCCTCTACCTCTGCTTGGATTGTTACCCATGAGATTTTTTGGCGCGCCGTTTGTGGGTCTCTGGATGCTTTACGCCCTGATTCCGATGGTGCTTGGCGCCATTGGAGGGGCTTGGCTGTACAAAGAGGCAAGTTAGCTCTCTCTTACTGCTGCCAGTCTCACGGGGGAATTGCACGATTTACCCAGCAAAAAACATTTTGTGCCCGGCCCTCATGGTCGCACGACTTGGGACATCCGCCTACCGATTTCTAAGCTGGACAAACTGCAAATCCAAGTCATTAGCCTGTCCATATTAGCAGCGAAGAGAAGTGGGGCGGTCTTGGGCTGCGTGTGACTCCTTGCGAGTGAGCACCCCCATTGACTCAAGCAAGTGCAGGAGATGTCGATGCGCGAACTAAGCAAGTCCGCGATGAGTCTGACTTGGGCGCTTTCGTTGCTCGGGATCAAGCAGGCCGTCAACATGATCACATCCGGCAGTGCAGTAGTTGCAGTCTGACTCGCCGCCGCCCATAAACAGAATAAAAGTCATGTTTAGGTAGATATCTCTATGGCGACGATCGAACTATTCGGTCATAAAATGCACTATGAGGAGCAAGGAAGTGGAAGGCCCATTCTGCTCCTGCACGGTAACCCTTCTTCCGGCTATTCATGGCGGAAAGTAATGCCGACACTGGCCCGCTGGGGGCGAGCCATCGCCATTGATCATATGGGCTTTGGTGAATCGGATAAGCCAGCGATTGAATATTCGTTCTTCCAGCACGCAACGTTTTTAGACGAATTTGTCCGCCGCTTGCACCTAACGGACATCACCCTGATCATCCAGGACTGGGAATCAGCTCTCGGCTTTGACTACGCCGCGCGCCACGAAGCTAACGTGCGCGGCATCATGTTCTTTGAGTCCATTATTAAGCCGTACGATAGCTGGGCAGTTTTTCCAAGCTCTGATCCTCATGACGCCTCACGTGACTTATTTCAGAGAATGCGAGAAGGCGATAGGGGAGGCCCCGGATGGGAGCTGAACGTTATCCAAAACGTTTTTATCACGCAACTTTTGCCGAGACTGCTCAACGTCAAACTGCCGCAGTCCGAAATGGCTCATTACACGAAGCCCTTCGACGAGCCCGAGTGGAGGGTACCGATATGGCGCCTCCCCAAAGACGATCCCATCGCCGGCGACCCTCCTGACATGGTTGCGACGGTCGAAAAATATAGCAACGCGATGAAGCGGTCCAACCTGCCAAAACTTCTGATATGGTCGGCTACAGGCGCCACGCTGATCGAAGAACATGTTGAATGGCTGCGACAGAACTTTAGAAACTTGACCGTCGTTAAGCTCAGTAGCGGCGTTCATTTTTTCCAGGAAAGCAATTCAGACGAGTTTCTCCAGGCATTTACTAATTGGTTTCGCACTATTTAGTTGCACGGTGGTTGACGAATCGGAAGGCGTAGGGGAATAAAAGCGCGCGGGGATCACAAGTACGATTTCCTGGGATTAGTAGGGAGCTATCACATGGCTGACGTTCTTAGAATCGATTGTGAGCTTTTCATGGGCGATGTCGGTATTCGGGGTGCACCAACTGGCGAGCCTAGTTCTGGAGCCGGAATCAGCCGCCAAGGCTTTCGAATCGGTGACAACAACCGCTCGGTCAGAATTGGCCGGTGCTTCCAGAACGATCCTTCAGGCTGGAGATCTCCTGCAGCGACGAATGATGAGCGCAGTGTTCAGCTCTGATGAATCCAGAATTGCTGTACAAACAATGCCTGCAGTATTACACGCCTCAGAGGACTCTTCCGGTTTAAAAGCTGGGCCACAAACGGGGAATGACAGTCAGGAGCTAACCATTATGCTCCGAAGTATCGGCACAGGCACCGTACGCCATGGTTTGGACGGCGACCCTTGCTTCGTTGTTCACGGTCCGTTGATGACAATGGGCGGTGACCGGAATGGTGAGTTCGAAGCCGTGTGGGCGGCGAAGAACTTTACTCCTCGAGTATTGGTAAGCTATCCGCCCCCCCTCCTTGACCCTTTTGACCGACCGTTCCGCCCAGACGAGGCGAGGTGGAGCCCACAATTGAATCCCACTAAGGCCAAGTGGATGTTTGAAGACGGATGGCTAGAAGCAGCGGGTCCCGCCTTGTCACGGATCCAAGTCCAAGCGGACGGGCGGACGCAGTTTTGGTACTCCGTCGCTGCGTTTGTTACTGGTGGTGGTGGCGCCTACGACCGACACCGAGGCCAAGCGGTTTGTCTTGGATCCTCGGAGTTTCCGGCTCCGCCGCAGCCATTGGAAGGGCTCAGCTTCGAACTTGATGTCTTCCACGTCTTGAAGATCGCGCCGCGTCAGTAGCATCACGTGGCCAACAATTATAGGAAGCGATGTACCTGCGACCATCTGGCGTCATTCTTGAAGGTGCGTATGTTGGCGAAGGGTCCCGGCGTGTCATGAGTGACCGCACGAACTGTAACGGAGCGTCAGGAGTTGAAGAGCAAGAGTTGAGCCACGTGATCTGGATTGCTGGTCAGTTTGTCATGATGCCCGCGACGACATTTATCTATGGGGTAGAGCTTTTTGTAAAAGTGATGCGGGAAATGCAGAAAACGACCTTAGAACAAATGGAAGAGATCGCAAAAGACTGTTCCAAGCTCGTGTCCGTGACCACAAAAAATATGCCAAACATCGCCACCCTTCAGCCGGAGACGTCCCATACTCTGAGCAAAACTCAGTTTTTGCTTGGCCATACAAACGACTTGCCACCAAAGGAGGAGGAAGCCTTGAACAGCAACGATAGCTACTCAAATGGTATCGACAAAAATCTAAACGACGACATGCTGAAACTCGTACGCTTTAAGATATTGTTCGTCAAGCGGGATTTCGAGCATGCGTTTGCGGAGCAGGAGGAACTGGTATTTGACAACATAAGTGGAGCAGATTTCACGGCTTGGAAGATAGCGGAGTTTATTCAGAAGCTTAATCGCTGCAAGAATGAACGCGAACCTGACCGAGTGCGCATACCCGAAAAATGGAGGCGGAAGTGCTATCCGACGCGCGATTATTCTGCCCCGGCTAGCGGCGACTGGACTGAGATAGAGGAACTCGAAAACGAGGCTAAGAGGACGAAGAAGGCAGCTGACGAAACAGTGGATGCGACGAAAGTCAAGGCCGCCAAAGAGGCCGCTTGGGAGGCCGAAAAGAAGTATGAGAAGAAAAAGGCAGACACGCCACCTTACTACTTGGTCGGAGTTCCAGAGGAGGACAAGAAGTTCCTGCGCCTTTTCTACCAGGTGCTGGAACGCTATAGTCGGGAAAAGTTCAAGCATGACGAACGGCAGATAGAAGTGTTGGAGCAAATTCGAAATGCGCTAGATCGGTAGCGTCATGGCAACGCAGGCAAGCTATCCTCGATTGGATCGTCTCGCGTTCGCATTTTAGGTACACTTGTCGTGAGCATTGTGTTTCACTCTCTTCCGCGCTTTCGTTCGCCCGAATACGCCGTTCTGGGGTGGGCACATAGGAGGTGCCCGAAAGAACCAACCTCGGTTGACAACGTGTAGGCGAGTCTTTCTGTGGGGGGAAGCCCGAAATTCTGGCAGGAGCAGTGGGCAACATAACCGAAGGATTTGGGAAGTTCCGTGGTCTTGAGGGAACCTATACCTACTGTGGTACGTTGTCTGCCGATTCAGGTTTTCGAGGTAGCGTGTTGCGCCGGGTGGTGGATCCGGAAGGCATTTTGCAATCCAGCATGGATCTTCCTGATCTGCAACAGATCTCATTCCCGGAGCTGGACGCATCGTATCTCACATTTCGCGGACAGAAGAAAAATCGTACACAAAAAACCCAATATATGTTTGGAAGTGACGGTCAGGTCAGCGGTCTGCAACTTGAACCGCAAATTCGTTTGTTCAACTTCGATTGCGCCATAGATGGGCGGGGAGAGTTGCGAAGCACGTCGAGTGTCGGGCAGGTAGTTGGAACGATGCCGTCCTACATTTTTTTCAATGTGCTCAATCCAGGCGCACCAGGAACCGCTGATGCCCCTATCTCCTTCCATGATTACGATCAATATATCTTTAGCGGTCCGGACGGCGGAACTCTTGGCAGCTTTGGGTTCGATGGTGGCGGCGGACGCGCTCTGGGACTAACAACGGAAGAGGGAGGTGGCGGCCAGACCTTTAATTTGCGGCTGCAAGGCGCTCCCGGGCAGAAAGCATTGCGCTTCGGTGGCTTTGGGCCGGTGGTCAATGGTAAGGGACAGTTCGATTGGTTCCGCGGATTGGTAGCGCACAATTCTGTCGTTGGTATTGCTCCGCATGCATTGTCGACCGCCTTTGTCGCCCGGATCCTCGACCGCTCTGGACGCTTGACCGGACGGAGCCCACGCCCTTCGCCCGATGCCACCATTGTCAAGGAAGGCGACGATTGGAACGTATACATTCAGAAGAGGTGAGGGACTGCTAGCCTTGCCGATGTCACCCAGCTTAGAGCACCAGAACGCCCGCGTTTCGCAAAGTTTGGTTTTTTCAGCAGCTCAGGCGAACTCACCGCAACGAAAATTCAATGCTGTGGGAAGCCATCGAAATCTCGACCTCGCCCCAGAGTTCTGACACAGTCTCAACGCCGCAAATCAATCTGATTCCCTTGTCCATTTCAACAAGGATGACACTGCCCTTTGACGCGACTTGGCGTGTCCTTTCTTCTCTAATCGTGGTCGGCCAGCGTGCTATCCCGAAACTCTGAGCCAAACGGAGCGGTGGAGTGAATCCTTCAGATCCACAACAAGCTGAACAGATCCTACTAGCTGTGCTGATTCAGTTAATCGTGATTCTGGCTGCGGCGCGGTTTTGCGGGTCACTTTTTCGGAAACTCGGCCAGCCTCAGGTCTGCGGCGAAATTGCCGCTGGCCTGATTCTTGGGCCTTCCTTACTAGGCCGCCTGTTTCCAGATCTGTTCCATTCCATTTTCAATCCGAGAGTAGGGCCAATCCTTTCTATGTTTAGTCAAGTGGGGCTAGTATTCCTGCTCTTTCTGATCGGTTTGGAATTCGATTTTAGCCACGTGCGGAGTCACGGTAAGAAAGCGGTTTCAATTTCTTTAGCGGGAATTATCGTTCCGTTCGCATTGGGCTTGGCAACAGCACGGCTACTCTACCAGTACATGGGAAAGGGGATTGACGCGCTTGGCTTTGCTCTCTTCTTTGCGACCGCCATATCCATTACGGCCCTCCCAATTCTCGGTCGAATTCTTATCGAGTTCAATCTGCATCAGACAGAATTGGGCGTGCTAACCATTACTGCGGCCGCCGTTGATGACGCGGCTGGCTGGACAATCCTGGCAATTGTTTCGGCGATCGTGAAATCTAACTTTCAGATTCTCACCGCAGGCATTATGGTTCTGGAGATTTTGGCATACGCCACATTCATGATCTTTGTGGCGCGACCGCTGCTGCTGCGATGGATTCATCATATACGTCCTTCGCGCCAAAAAGGACTCTCGATCACCAGCCTTGCGATCATAATAATAGTGGTTCTCGTTTCCGCAGTAATCACGAACCTCATCGGGATCTTTTCGATCTTTGGGGGATTCATCGTGGGCGCGATCCTTTACGATCAGACAGACTTCCGCGAGGCAGTTCGACAACGCCTGCGTGACTTTACCACTGTATTTTTTCTCCCTATCTTCTTCACCTATACCGGATTGCGGACCGATGTGGGCACCATGCACGGCAAAGAGGCATGGTTGCTGTTCGGCCTGGTGCTGCTCGCAGCGGCCGTAGGGAAATTCGGGGGATCTTCCGTGGCAGCGCGCCTGAGCGGATTCTCAATACCCGAATCCTGCTCGGTCGGTATTCTTATGAACACACGTGCTCTCATGGAACTCGTCGCGGTCAATATTGGCTTCGATCTCGGCCTGATCCCGCGCAACTTGTTTTTTATGCTCGTAATGATGGCTGTCATAACCACCTTTATGGCGGCACCCATCATGCGAAGTCTCATCCGATTTACCGAACTGCAAACACCGTTCATGGAGTCTGAGTTTATGCGAGAGAGAATGGCCACGCCCGCCCTGGAACGCGCCTCCTGAACATTACCGAGCCATCGCGCGCAGTGTGATTCGATGAGGCTCATCAGATGAATTGTAAATTCGATGTCGTGATTCTCGGCGGCGGGCTGGCGGGGCTCTCTCTCGCGCGACAGCTGACCTTGATATCTGGTAAAAGCATTCTTCTCCTGGACAAGCGTCCGCAGATCCCTCCTACCCGCCAGAAAGTGGGCGAAGCAACCGTGCAGCTCAGCGGCTATTATCTTTCCAAAGTGCTGGACCTGGAAGAACACCTGCTGCAGGAACATTTTCTTAAGTATAACCTTCGCTTTTACTGGAAAACGCCAAGCCGGAGTAACGACTCATACGAAGACTACAGCCAGTCTTATATTCGAAGTCTCTCGAACATCGCAAGTTACCAATTAGACCGGAACAAAGTCGAAAAAGAGCTGCTACGGCAAAACGTCCTGTCGCCAACGTTTACAGTTCACACCGGGATTACCGGCCTGTCAGTTTCGCTTTCGCAGAGCGGGCTGCACGAGGTCCGTTATGAACATGGCGGTACCGCTCACGTGGTTGAGACATCATGGGTAGTTGACACGACAGGCAGATCACGATTTCTTGCTCGACAGTTGTCTTTGCATAAAAAAAATACTATTCGACATGGATCAACTTTTTTCTGGGTGGAAGGATTAGTGAACATCGAAAAGCTCACTGGACTCTCCCCTTCGCAGTCCCGCGTGAATAAACAGCGTTCTATGACCGGACATCTACCGGTGTGGTTGGCCACGAATCATTTTGTCGGAGAAGGCTTCTGGTTGTGGGTGATACCACTTCACGGCAAGACCAGCCTGGGTTTGGTATACGACCGCGCTAAGGTCGCCACCGAGTTGGTCTCGACACCCGACAAGTTGATCGATTGGGTATGCCGCGAGTTCCCGTTGTTTGCTCGAGTCCTAAGGACGCGCAGAGTCCTCGATCACAGCCTGTTTGCGGATTTTTCATACGACTGCCAACAGACGATTAGCGAGGATCGTTGGGCGTTATCGGGAGAAGCTGGACGCTTCTCCGACCCGCTGTACAGTCCCGGGGGCGACCTTATCGCGTTGTACAACACATTTATTACCGATTGCATACTTTGCGGCAACACCGAGCAACTGCGGATGAAGGTCAGACTCTATGAAGCCTTGATGCAGGCGTTTTACCAGGCTTACGTTCCGAGTTACGCACTTAGCTATGAAGCATTGGGCGACCAGGAGTGCTTCGCCATGAAGTATGCCTGGGAGCTGACGGTGTACTTTACATTTCTTGTGTTCCCTTTCATAAACGATCTGTTTACCGACGTAGGGTTTTCTAAGTCATTCTTGAGGGAGTTTGCGAAACTGGGTTCGGTCAATGGCAATCTGCAGAAGTTCATCACCTCCTACTATCGATGGAAGAAGGATCACTGCGCTACGCCATGCCAGCCGCAGTTTTTTGATTTTATGGAACTGCGACCGCTACAGGCGTCTGCAGAATTATTCTACAAAGTGGGCGTCTCGCCCGCGGAGGCGATCGATGTGCTGAAGCTGGGGATGTGCAATCTGAGGGGTTTTGCGCGATTCATAGTGGCCCACATTTCCTCGATAGTCGCCGGCGACCCGAACTTGGTCAGCAATAAGCAGTTCGTAGCAGATATCGACTTGAGCAAAATTGAGTTCAATCCAGAATTCATGCGGAAACAGGCAGAGTCGCAGAAGGCCGGTCCAAGGTACGACTGGGGTTTCGACCCCCAATGCCTTGCACGGCTTAGAACCGCCGCAGGTTTGGAAATTGATTGGTTGCGCGCTGACTCGTTGGACGAGGGAGCGGGTCTGATGGATCTTCAAGGGTGATTTCGTGCAGCCGGACTGAACACGACATGAAGCCAAGATGAATGGACTCTTTCAATCGTAGGGTGTTCAATCGGTCCGCTTCGCACTTCTTGGGGCGTTGAAAATGAGAAATGAGCTTGCGTCGTGCTCCGCATCAAAATTTCAGAAATAATCGTGCCCTCTTGCGAGTCACGATTCTTTAAAAATATCGGCTCGCTCCCTAAATAATTCCCCGGCTTGGCCTGAACACATCGGATGGCTGTGACCTGACCCCTAGATTCGTCCGCGGGGCTGGATTTTCGTCGCTCAATTCCACTGCCGCAAATCGACATCAGGCCGCGACAGAGTCTCTGAAGGCCCGCACCATCCGTGCAAAATGGACGCATCGATTGCGGAACTCGTCTACTAGGTGCAGACCCGTCTCGAACGCCTGCTCGCTTCCGCGCTTCGAAAATTGTTATTTCTATCTACTTTTTGCTTCGCGGAAGCGATATTCTGTGAGGCTTGTTTCAAACCAACCATCCCACGTAGGCGAAAGGGTCTGTGAGGGTACGAGTCTTTTACCACGACAAATGTTTCGATGGCGCTTGTTCCGCGGCGCTGTTTTCGCGTTTTTACCGCGAACGCATCCGCGACGCCGAATTCGAATATATGGGGTTAGTACATCGCGCCGGATCTCTCTTCAATGAAGACGATTTCACGGGCGACGAGAACGCCATCGTCGATTTCAAATACTCGTCGTCGCCGCGCATCACCTGGTGGTTTGACCATCACCAGAGCGCCTTTTTGACGCCGGAAGACGCCTCGCATTTCGAGCAGGAGCTGAGCAACACCAAGTTCTATGATCCCGATTTTCGTTCTTGCACAAAATTCATCGCGTCGGTGACCCAGCAAAGATTTGGCTTCAATCCCGTGCCCGTGGCGGAGTTGATCGAGTGGGCAGACATCATCGATGGAGCGCTCTACAGCGATCCGCAATCCGCGGTCGAGATGAAAGAGCCGGCGATGAAGTTGACCATGGTGATCGAGTCGAACCAGGACCCGCAGTTCATCCCCGCGTTGATCCCGATGCTGGCTTACAAGCCGCTGGCCGAAATCGTCGCAGAGCCTATGATCGCGGCGCGCATTCCGGCGCTGAAGGAGCGGCACCTGCGTTCAATCGACCTCTTGCGTGAACGTGCCCAGTGTAAAGAGGGCACTATCTTCTTCGACGTAACCGATCGTGAGCTTGAGGGCTACAACAAGTTCGTGCCTTATTACCTGCACCCCGATTGCGTTTACAGCGTGGGACTCAGCAAGAGCAGTTTCCGGACCAAGGTGTCAGTCGGCTCCAATCCGTGGTCGAAGGTCGAGCCGATGGAAAACCTCGCCAAGATTTGCGAGCGTTACGGCGGCGGCGGACACGCGCGCGTAGGAGCTATTTCCTTTCCACCGGCCATGCTGGAAGAGGCGCGCAAGGCAGCGAATGAGATTGTTGCTGAATTGAGAGCGAGCTTCCGGCGGTATGCCTAAACAATAAGGCCTGCTAAGAACTTCGACCCTGGCGAGACCGTCTTACCGCTCTTTCTTAATGACGAGAAATCTGCAGAATGTTTACATTCTGTTGACAACTGTGAAAATCGGAGAGGGGTATCTTTCTCGACAGGCCACCAGGGGCGGACGGGGGATTCGGCAAACCGTTTGTCGGGGCAATTCAGACGGATTTGCATCCGTCCGCCCAGGGGTTATCGAACAGCCTAGTGGCTAACTGCTAGCTGCTGATTTCGCTGCTCTCTTCTTGCGCTGTGTGGGGTGAACAAACCACGCAATGGCAATGCTCAGCAGATAAAGAATGATCATGGGCGCGGCGAAGATGCACATGTTCATGATGTCGGTAGTAGGCGTGATGATCGCCGCGATGATGAAGATCACCAGGATCGAATAGCGGAAGTTGCGCCACATCCAGCCCGCGGTCAAGATGCCCATTAGCGAGAGGAAGAACACCAGGATCGGCATCTCGAAGACAATGCCCAGCCCGGCGATGATGGTGAGGAACAGGTCGGTATATTCGCCGACCGTGATCATGGGCTTGAATTGGGCGCTCCAGCCAATCAGGAAATCCAGCGCTGCCGGATAGACCATCTTGTAGCCAAACCAGCCACCGGCCAGAAATAGTCCCACTGTGCTGAACATGAAAGGCAACACGTAGCGGCGCTCGTTGCGGTAAAGGCCTGGTGCAATGAATGCCCACACCTGATAGAGCACGAACGGCGAGGCCACGAAGATTCCTGCCAGAAACGCGATCTTCAAGTACATGTTGAAGGGATCGGTGGGGTTCAGATAGACCAGCTTCTGCTCCATCTGATGGTTGGCCAGGGCCGCCATAATGGGCTTCTGCATGATGGCGAAGATCTGCTCGTGGAACCACCAGCAGACGCAGAAGCCAGCCACCACATAGAGAAAGCTGTAGATGATGCGCCGCCGCAGCTCCTCAAGATGTTCCAGGAAGCTCATGCCGGTCATTTCCTCGGAGGCACGCTTTTGAGCGGTTTCCAGGACGGGACTAGGCATCGGGGGTGGACCTAACAGGCATGGGACGGTCGTTCACCGGGGGAGCAGCCGGAAGTTCCGTTGGCATGGGCTCAGCTTCGGGTTGGGGGATGTCATCAGCGCTGCCACGGCTGACGATTCCGGCCGGTAGCTCTGTGGAAGGCTCCCACGACGTCTCGTGCGGCAACATCTTGGCTGCTTCCGCTTGCTTCCGGGCGCGTTCGTCGAGCTCAATGTTCATCATCTCGGTTTCGAGTTGGTTCTTGAACTCGTTGCTGGCGCGTTTGAACTCGGCAACCCATTTGCCTAACTCGCGTGCCAGTCCGGGCAAGCGCTTGGGTCCGACGATCACCAGTGCCAGTAGAAAAATGAAGATCATCTCTGGCATACCAAGGTTCATGGGATCATCATAAATGCGGGGGTTGTTTTTCACCACAGTCGCATTTGGCATTTAGCACTTAGCAATTAGCCACTGCGAGCTCCTTGGGTGAATGCTTGAATTCCCCGCGACCTTATCGGCACACATCGCCGGGGGTACGAAACACGACGTCCCAAGTGCTGACTGGCTGGCTCCTCAGGGTGCGAAAGAACTGTGCCGTCCCCCGAAGGGACTCGTTAATTCTTCTCACTTTACCCAGGGCTTACGCCCTGGGCTAATATTGTTCTGCCCTGCGGGCTGGATTTCGTGCAATTCATCCCACCTCCCAACTGAAAGCGAGCCCTCACATGCGACCCTCCTGTCCTGCTCACCATCTGCCCGCTCTACCGTCTGTTACGGAAGCGGGGACAAAACGGATTTCGCACCTTCCTTTTCCGAACCAGCATCCAAAACAGTGGCTGATCAGGACGGCTCGGGTTGCGAAACTGCATGGTATACTGCCTGAAAGTCTTGCTCCGGTGCGCATACCTTGAAGGTTCATCCCCGGCCAGCCGAAGGAACATACATGGCAACTAGTCCGCGTCGCTCCGCAGTTCTCATCCTCAGCATCATTCTGGCTTGCGGTTGTGTGGGCATGGTTTTTGGCCAGCACCTCGCCTCCTCTACTACAACCACCAGCGACAGCGACATTCGCGATAGCCTGCGCAGCTTTACCCAGGTTTACGAAGTCGTCCAGCAGAACTATGCCGAACCGGTGAACCCCGACAAGGCGATCTACAACGGAGCGATTCCGGGGATGCTGCGGGTGCTCGATCCGCACTCCAACTTCTTCGATCCCAAGTCGTACGCCGCCTTGCGTGAGGAGCAGCGCGGGAAGTACTACGGCGTGGGCATGCAGGTCGGTCCCCGCAACAACAAAGTCATCGTGATTGCGCCCTTCACTGGCGCGCCGGCGTACCGGGCTGGTATCCGGCCGGGCGATGTCATTATCGCCGTGGACGGTAAGCCTACCGATAACATGAGCACCAGCGACGTAGCCGACTTGCTGAAAGGTCCCAAGGGCACCGTAGTCAAGATTACGATGTTGCGGGAGGGGTCCGACAAACCGCTCGACTTTACCGTGGTGCGTGATGAGATCCCGCGCTACAGCGTTGACGTCCATTTCATGATCCGCCCAGGTATCGGTTACATCCACGTCTCGGGATTCCAGGAGACCACGGAAAAAGAGGTTCGCGATGCCCTAGATGAGCTTGGCGATATTCATGGGCTGATTCTCGACCTGCGGCAGAATCCAGGCGGATTGTTGAGCGAAGGCGTTGGCGTGGCTGACCAGTTCCTGAAGAAGGGGCAGGTCATTGTTTCCCATCATGGCCGCGCTTCAGCGGAAAAGGTTTACAAAGCCAGCCATGGCAATGGCGGCAAGGATTACCCGTTGGTCGTACTTGTGAACCGTGGAACGGCTTCGGCAGCGGAGATCGTGGCCGGCGCGATTCAAGACCATGACCGTGGACTGATTGTCGGCGAGACTACGTTTGGCAAGGGTCTGGTGCAGACTGTGTATCCGCTGTCGGAGAATACCGGCTTGGCGCTGACCACGGCGAAGTACTACACCCCGAGCGGCCGCCTGATCCAGCGCGACTATAGTAGCATCTCGCTCTACGACTACTACTACAACGATCGCGACAACGACGCCAACAACGCCAACCACGAAGTCAAGATGACCGACAGTGGCCGCACCGTCTACGGCGGCGGCGGCATCACTCCTGACGTGAAGATACCGCCGACGAAAACAAATAACTTTCAGGACGAGCTGCTGGAGAAATACACGTTCTTCAATTTCGCCAAGCACTACGTGATCAACCACAAAGTCACCAAGCAGTTTGAAGTTGACGATGCGGTGATGCAAGAATTCCGCAAGTTTTTGGATGAACAGAAGACAACCTTCACCGAAGCGGACCTGGCGGAGAACAGCGATTGGATCAAGTCCAACATCAAGGCCGAATTGTTCATCAACGAATTTGGTCAACAGGAAGGCATGAAGGCGCATGCCGAGAGCGACCCGGCTATAACTCAGGCGCTGGAGCTGCTTCCCCAGGCGAAGCAGTTGGCTGACAATGCCAAGCGAACCATCGCCCAGCGCAATAACGCCCGGCTGACGGCGGAACAGGGTGACGCCCCTACAGCACAAACGGTAAAGCGTTAACTGCGGAACACAGGTCAACAACAAAAGCCCGCTTCGGCGGGCTTTTGCATGGATTTCGATGGAATACTTCTAACTGATCGGCGGAGCGCCGTAACATCGGCACATACCAGCGGGCGATGCTTAGATTTTACGCCGCCCCGCTCGATCAAAGCCGATTCAAACCGACGCGAGTTCGGCGGCCCGCGCCGAGGAAAAGTTGAGCACCTCTGGCCGCACCAGCCTGTCGAAATCCGTGTACGACATCCTGATCAACTCATGATGCGACCCTGCATTGAAGGCGATCTCATCGTCTTCCGTCAAGCTCTCGTCAACGTATACAGGGATGCCGTACAAGTTGCCGAACGGAGGCATCGCCCCGGTCTCGCAGTCGGGAAAATGCTGTTTGAATTCGCGCTCGCTGGCCAGTTCCGCATCTCTCACGCCCACCACTCGCTTTAGCGCGATCAGGTCTACCTGGTACGATGCCGGCAGCACGGCCATGGCGAGGGCGCCGTCGAGTTTCACGATCACGGTCTTGGCCAGAAATTTGCCCGAGATATGCGACACAGCCGCAATCCCCTGGGCGGTGTAAGCCTTGGAATGAGAGATGACGACGTATCTCACTTCATGACCGTCGAGGAAGGCTTTAACTTTGGTGAAATGCATATTGAACTCCTCGCGACATTCCGCGGGCCCACGGCCCGGAAGATAGGGTTGCTGCAACGGGATAGTTCCAAGCCTTTGTCGACGGCTTTTTCACCCGTAATGTTGCTTGTTGGATTTCGCGATATTGCTCGCGCTGGCTCGTGAAGAGTTGGCCATTCGGGCTACCTCCTTGCGGTGGTTTGACCCTCGTGTAGTCCCAGTGTAGTACGGGCGTTTCGCCGCGCAAGCGCAGCCGTCACATTACCTGTGTGACAGTGGCGAATCGCAATCGGGTAGCCCCTGTCCTTGACGGCTACTGCACAGCGCAATACAGTCAAATTATCGCGGAGATTTGAGCCTTGGAAACCCTGATCGGGAAAAGCATTCTTCATTACACGATCGTGAGCAAGCTTGGCGCCGGCGGCATGGGCGTGGTTTACGAAGCGGAGGACAGCCGCCTCGCCCGCCACGTCGCGCTGAAGTTTCTCTCCAAGGACATCGAACAGGATGAGTACGCTCTGGAGCGTTTTAAGCAGGAGGCGCGTGCCGCCTCGGCGTTGAATCATCCCAACATTTGCACCATTTATGCCATCGAGGAATGCGAGGGGCAGCACTTCATTGCCATGGAGCTGCTGGAAGGCCAGAGCCTGAACGAAAAGATCAACGGCCACCCGCTGGCGACCGACAAGATCATCGATATCGGCATTCAAATCACGGACGCGCTCGACGTTGCGCACAACAAAGGCATCGTGCATCGCGACTTGAAGCCGGCCAACATCTTTATCACCACGCGGGGGCAGGCGAAGATCCTCGACTTCGGGCTGGCCAAACTGACGTATGACCGGCGCGCCGCAGTGGAGACCATAGCAGGCGAGGCGGTGACGGTCGCTCCGGCGCACCTGACCCAGCCCGGTACCGCTGTGGGGACGATCGCCTATATGTCCCCGGAGCAGGCTCGCGGAGAGGAACTCGACGGACGTAGCGATCTGTTCTCCCTGGGCGCCATCTTCTACGAAATGGCAACCGGCAGATTGCCCTTTGAAGGCAATACATCCGCGGTTGTCTTCCAAGGTATTCTCGACCGCAACCCGAGGCCGCCCATGGACTTGAATCCAGGCGTGCCCTTCAAGTTGGAGGAGATTATCTCCAAGGCGCTGGAGAAAGATGTCGAACTGCGTTACCAAAGTGCGGCTGAAATGCGCAGCGACCTGAAGCGGCTGAAGCGGGACGCAAGCGGGCACTCTTCGGCAAGGATCGCAGTTGCATCGCCGTCTTATCCCGCCGCACGAGGCACCGGCCCGGCGATGCACTCCAGCAGCAGTGCAGTCATCCTCGATGCCGCCAAGCGTCACAAGAGTGGTGCCGGCCTCATCCTGGTTCTAAGTCTGGCGATGATTGCCGCTGGATTGTACGGCTTCTACACCTGGATTTCCCAGAGACTGGGGGACTCCGGCCCCATACCCTTTCAGAACATGAGCATGGAGAAGATCACTAGCTCCGGGCGGGCGATGCTAGCGACCATCTCTCCGGACGGCAAGTACGTGGTGAACGTGACGGATGAGGGGCACGGCCAGCAGAGTCTATGGATGCGGCACATTGCCACCGGCAGCAACACCCAGATCATGCCGCCAGCCGAGGTCCGTTATACCGGACTAACCTTCACACCGAACGGCAACTTCTTGTACTTCGTGGAGATCCTGCCCGACAAACCTACAGTGGGATTTCTCTACCAGATCCCAGTGCTCGGAGGCGCACCGCGCAAGTTGGTTGAAGACGTAGACAGCGCCGTTAGCTTTTCTCCCGACGGCCAGCAGATGGTTTACCTGCGTGACAGTTCTTCGGAGGCGAGTTCCAAGCTCATCATTGCCCATGCCGACGGCAGCGGCGAGCACGTTCTTGCCTCGCTTCCTCTGCCGGGATACTCCGATCCTTCCTGGTCGATCGATGGCAAGTCCATCGCCGCCGCTGTGCTTGACCCCGGCAGCCAAAATCTTGGCAGAATCGTGCTGCTCAATCCGGCGAACGGAAAAGAGAAAACCATATATGCGGGAACCGCCCTGCTGCAAAAGCCTACGTGGCTGCCCGACGGACGCCACCTGGTACTTATCTTTCACGACATTTCCAGCGACTGGAACGGACAGATTGGGGCGATTTCTCTTGCGGGCCAGAAGATCCATCGCATTACCAACGACCTGAATGTCTATAGCAATCTCACGCTCGGCTTGACCCGCGACGGAGAACAATTGGTTGCAATTCAAGTTACGCCCCAAGCCGGTGTGTACACCATGAGTTCGGAGGCAAACTCCGCCTCCACGGCAACCGAGGTTGACAACCACGGCGACATCGCTGTCGCCTGGCTGCCGGATGGACGGTTGCTGACCATGGACCACGACAGCCATATCGCCGTGATGAATGCCGATGGCAGCAACCGTAGCGTGATCTACAACGAACGCCTGCCGATGGGCGGTCTCTCGGCTTGTCCGGATGGCGCGCATGCCCTCTTCTTCATGGCTAATAAGCAGACGAAGGCCATCAATATCTGGAGGCTTGACCTGCAGAGCGGCAGCGCAACCGCGTTGACGAATGGGAAAGTCGATCAGAATGCTGTCTGCTCGCCCGACAGCAAATACTTTCTCTACACCAGCATGCAAAAGGGCAAGCAGATACTGATGAAAATGCCTCTCGCCGGAGGGGAGGCTAAACAACTGAACGACAAGTTCGTGAGCTTCGCTGCTATTTCGCCGGATGGAAAACAAATCGCAGCGCTTACCGTCTTTGGTACCGGCGTCAATGGCAAATTCATGGTGGAGATTATTCCGGCGCAGGGAGGCTTGCCGGTGAAGAGCTTCCCGCCGAGCCGCTTTCTTTCTACTCCCTTCCGCTACTCTCCCGACGGACAATCCTTGTATTACGGAGTCACCAACAAAGGTGTCTCCAACTTGATTGTGCAACCGATCGGCAGCGAGTCCGGCTCGCTAGCGACCAACTTCAGCGATCTGCTGATTTACGGATTCGACTACGATTGGAAGAACAAGAGGCTGGCGGTCGCTCGTGGACGCTCCAACGACGATGTCGTGCTGCTCACCCAGCAACAGGCGCAATAGCAGCGCGCGAAAATTGTGACGTTTGCAATGCGTGACTTGAAACTGTACTGAAACCAAAGGTCAGGCCCACAGCGCCGCCGAGCCGCCTACCCATTCCAGATTACGATTGTGATCGACGCCCATCATCATGCCGCGTCCCATGCGCACTAGGGGCAGCACAGGCGTTAACTCGCCGCTCTCGGGCCACACAAACATCATGCGGATTTCCATTTGGGTTGGGCCGTGCGGCGTTTGAATCACCGGCTCGAACCGCATCCGCTCCTGGAGAATGTAGTTGTGACGCTGGCCGGCTGGGATGGCGTCAATGTCGGCTTGCGTCGGCGAAAATTTGATTCCAACTCCAGCAAACGAATAGAGCGGTTTGAGCAGGTAATTGTCGTGGTCCCGCGGCAGCTGCGCCGAGATTGTCGAGGAACGACGTCTTCGGCACGCACTCGTGCTTCAAATGCGGGATGGAAAATTTACTAATCCGGAAGTACCAGTTGGGATGACCGGCCCATTCGACGTCGAGTTCTTCACGCAGATCGAAAGGCAAAGTCACTCCTTTGCGTTCGAGCTCGTCCACAATGCAGCGGTTGTAGATGCGGCGGACCTCGACCTCGCGGCCGTCCTTCGTGTAGAAGAGCTTCCGACCGCGTTTCTTCAGAGACAAGATGTCCACGATCGCGATGCCCAGCTTCCGCTGCGTCACCAGAAAGTCGGGCAGTGTCTTCTGGTGCTCAGGATCGATTTCCATCAGGATGACGTTTTCCGGCTCGTGGCCGGCCACAATGAGCTGGCGCATGAGCTTCCAATACGAATCCGGCTCGTAGCCGTTGAGATAGATACCAAGATCAGCTGGCAAATTGTACGTTTCAATGTATTGATGGGCCGAGACAGCCTGGTATCCATAGAGGGAAGGGAAGGCTTGAAGCTCGACGAGTTTCGGTTCCAACTCTCCTTTCGCGTTGCGCACCACGCCGAAATCCACTTGGACAAACATCGGCCGCGGCGATTCATTGGGCACGTCATACTGCGGAGGAACGGAGGCGTCGGAAGCCCGGACATACTCGGGATTGTCTACCAATTGCAGGACCAGCTCACGCCCATACTGCGCCATCTCGTCGAGCAAAGCTTTGTGCACAAAGCACGGCGTCTCGGAGACGCGGAATCCGATGTGCGTGCCCGTGGCCCGATCCAGCTGCTGCAGGAGCTGATGGTACTTCTCGGGAGTAAAGTTGCGGTTGAACTCCTCGCGCAGGGCTGGGATCATTCTCACGCCTCGATGAGAAAGCGGCCCTTCTCCATAATCTGCTGGCCATCAACCCAGATGTCGAAGTGCGTGCCCACTACGTCAATGTGAGTGCTGGAATACCAGTCTGCGCCGGTGTGAGCGCCATAGGGATTCCCAAAGGCGATGTGCACGCCGGGAAATTTTTCATCCTGCAGAATCTGTCCAATGACGTGCTTGAGTTCGAGGTTGGTCCCGATGGCGAACTCGCCGACGAGATGACTATTTTCATCGGTGTGAGTGTAGGCCCAGAACTCTTCCTCCAGAGCCTTGTTATCGCTGGAAATCTCAGTGATGCGATTGTTGCGCATATGGATCGTTAGCGGCTGGCGCGCTAAGTCAGGATATTTCTCGCACAGGTAGTCGCCGACCACACCGTCCACGACATAGATACCGTTTACTTCACCTGGAGTGGTGAAGACCTCGCCGCCGGGGAGGTTCCCCCATTTGTCGGGGCTGATGATGCCACTGGTTTTCACCCACCGATAATTAGGATTGAGGGTAGCCGTGAAATCGCTTCCCGCCGGATTCTTGGCCTTGATTTCCTTTGCCTTGCTCACGATCTCGATGACTTTCTTGCTAAGCGCGTCCACGCGATTAAAATCGGCGCGCATGCCTTCCAGCATGATCTGCCGGTTGATATTGACCATGTGCGCGTGCCGCATCTTGCGCCGGTTCACAATATCCGTCATCTGCATGCGCGACTTCAACTCGTTCCGCTGCACGCGAACAGCGAAGATGCTGACCTGGCTGGTCTCCATATCAGCAGCGATTTCCGGCGGCAGATCGGTGAGCGGTCGCGGCGCGAGGTCTTCCAGAACAAACGCCTTGAATGGTGAGCCGACTTGCAGCACTTCCTGTGCGATGCTGGCTGCGATGTCGCGGCAGGCGTTGTCGGTGATGAGTGTGACTTTTTCCGATGGCTGAATGCGCAGGCAGGTATTCACGGCGTTGTGGGCGCCGGGAGAAAGTTCAGCATCGAATGTAGTTTTAGTAAGGTCGGTCAGAACAGGTTGAATCAAGACGATCCTTTCGAAAAAATTGTTTTGGAGCGAAGCCTTCTACTGTCGCGCCGCAGCCTGGTCGAAAACTCCAACTCGCGTCTCAGCCACCATGTAGTCCACCACCTTTTTCAGGTCACCTGTCTCTTGGTACACCCGCAGCTGGCGATCGGCGCCCGTGCCCATCGCGAGCATCTGGTGAATGTAATCGATCTCCTCGCGCGAGCCAAGCTCGTCCACCACCGGATCGATTAAGTCGAGATATTCTTCCATTAGTTCGCGCACCGGGACCTCTTCTTCTTTACCGAAATCAATCAGGTTTCCGTCCAGGCCGTAGCGCGAGGCGCGGAACTTGTTCTCCATAATCAGCGCACGACCGTAGATGCGGTAACTCTTATTGGAGGCATGCAGTTTGTAGAGCATGGCCACTGTGGCCTGAATCAACGCAGCGATTGCCATGGTCTCGTCCAGCCGCATCGGGATATCACACACGCGCACTTCCAGAGTGGCGAAGTGTGGATGCGGACGAATGTCCCACCAGATCTTCTTGCCGTTGTCGATGCAGCCTGTCTTGACCAGTAGATTTACGAAGGTGTCGTAGTCGGCCCAGTTGGCGAAGACGTCGGGGATGCCGGTGCGCGGAAAGCGCTCGAAAACTTTGGAGCGATAGGATTTGAATCCGGTTGGCATGCCCATCCAGAAGGGCGAGTTGCTGGAGAGCGCCAGAATATGCGGCAGGAAATACCGCATCGAGTTCATGATGTGGATGGCGGTATTCCGATCTTCGATACCGACGTGAACGTGCAATCCGAAAACCAGATTGGCGCGTGCCAGCATCTGCATCTCTTCGAGCACCCGATGATAGCGTTCGTCGGGATAAATCTCCTGCACCTTCCAATCGGCAAAGGGATGGGTGCTGCCCGCGGCGAGCAGCAAGCCGTTTTGCCCGGCCAGGGTGATCATCTGGCGACGCAAGACCTGGATGTCTTCGCGGGCTTCCTTGACGTTACGGCACACCTTGGTTCCGACTTCGATGACCGCCTGATGCATTTCAGGCTTGACCGCCTCGTGCAGCGCGAGTTTAGCCTTGGGGAGGATCTCAGAGGCGATGTGCGAGCGGAGATCGCGGGTCTCCGGATCGATCGTCTGATATTCCTCTTCAATCCCGATGCTGAGGCTCGGCCGCTCCATCTGGTTATCCTTTGGCCGCTCGCTTGGCTGACTGCTTGGATGCAGACGATGGTTTCGAGGGCTTCTCCTTCACCCTGGAATTGGCTTCCGCCGTGTAGCCGTTCAGGAACGCACTCCAGTGATATTCAGGAGTCAGGCCCGCGTGCTCCTTGGCCTTACGAACTGCCAGTTCCGCAACCGCGTTCACAATCCAGTCGAAATTTTCCTGGCCAACCGAGTTTACATCAGCATCGGGAGCAGGATTCATGAAGTCGATAGCGTACGGTACGCCGTCTTCACAGGCAAATTCAACTGTGTTGAGGTCGTAGCCCAGAGCGCGACAGAGGGTGAGGCAATCGCGTTGCACGCGCTCCAGCAGATTTGGATCGGTCGGTGGCGGATTCTTTACATAGCGCTCGTGGAACGGCGCCGACGGATCGTAGTGCATGATGTGCACCTTCTCCTGGCCGACCACGTAGCAACGGAAATACTCTTTGAAATTCACCCCGCGCTGCAGCGTCATGCACAGGTCGCGGCTCTGGTCGTAGGCGTTGAAGAACTCCTCCGGCGAGTTGACCTTGTACACATCCTTCCAGCCGCCGCCATCGAAAGGCTTCAGAAATGCAGGAAATCCCACGTAGCCGAAAATGCTGTCCCACGGCATGGGATATTGCAGGTTGCGCATAGAGCGCTCGGTGGTGCCGGGCGGATGCTCCTTGTGCGGCAGCAGAACCGTCTTTGGAATCGCCACGCCGAGCTTGGTTCCCAGCGCGAAGTTGAAAAACTTATCGTCGGCGCTCCACCAGAATGGGTTATTGATAACGACCGTGCCAGAGAGCGCCGCATTCTTGAGGTAGCCGCGATAGAAGGGAATGTCGTGGGAGATACGGTCCACGATTACATGGTAGGGAGACGGCTCCGCCATGCGGACTTCGCCCACCACAGCGAGCTCAGCCTGGATGTCAGGCTCATTCATCGACTTGATCTTGTCGACCAACGCGGGCGGAAACGTGGTCTCCATGCCAAAAATGACTCCGACCTTCTTCACGGGTGCTCCTTCGAGAGCGATACGAATCGCCTTTAGTTCGCTGGCAGTTGTGCGTGGAAAATTCCCAGAAAAACGGCGCCGGGTGCGCTACGGCTATTCAATTATTGTAGGCGAAAGTGGCAGGAATTTGTAGACGCCATCTCGGGGCTGGATCACGTATGAAACGGCCTGTTTCTCGCCAGTCACATCAGGGGGTAGGGGCGCTGGCCAAGGTTGTAACAAGCAGCGCGGGCAGCGAGATTACAGCGGTAAGGCCATCTTCTTCAGAAGTTCAATGTAACGCGGGTTCTGGCGCAGGCCCTTAAACAGCCCATCGGTTTTGAGACTCGGCAAGCCAGAGTCGTGCTGTTGGTAGGCCCGGTTCAGCCACTCGAGTGCTTTGTCCGTCTCCCCGCGATAGGCATATACTTCGGCGATCTGATATGCCGACCCGCTACCATACTTGGCGATGAGTTCTTTCAATGCGGCTTCCGAATCCTGTCGACGGCCCAGCGAATGATAAGCGAACGCCTCCCCAGCCAACTTCAACCAGTCGTTGGTTTCCTGCTGCATCTCCACCAAGGCTTCTTGCGGGCGCCCGCGCGCCAGTAAGATCTGGCCCCGCACAAAGTGAATGAATCCCTGTTGAGGGTCCAGCTCCAGGGCCTTCTGCAATGACGTGTTGGCTTCGTCGTACTGTCCGGTTTCGGAAAGATCGGCTCCCAGGAATAGATAACAGGAAGAACACAGGGGATCTAGTGCAACTGCTTGTTTCCGTAGCTGGATGGCTTCGTCCAGACGGCCCCGCGCATCCGCCAAGTCTGCGCGAGATAAGAGTAAGTCAGCACTTCCTGGTTGCAGCGCGGCGGCTTTGTTCAGGGCAGCTTCGGCGCCCTCCCAATCGAAGTCATACGTCAGACGGACGTCTGCCAGCGCAAGGTACCCCTCGGCCGAACGCGGATCCAGAGCGATAGCCTGCTCGGCATCCTCGCGCGCACGGCGAAATCCTGGCCCGGTGTCCATGAAGCCGTCTTCGGCCATGCCGGCAAATACGGTTGACCGCAGCGCCCAGGCTGGCGAGAAATTCGGGTCCAGCTTGATCGCCTGGTCGGCGTAAGCCAGAGCCTTGTCGAAGTTTGTCTTTTCCGATCCTCGATTCGCGAAATACATGCCTTGCAAATACGCCTGGTAGGCGTCGGGATTGGTGACTTTCGACTCCGCAAGGGTGGGGGTTGCGCTGGCACCGAGCAGCTTGATTTGCAGTGCCTGAGCGACAGCACGCGCGATTTGATCCTGCACCGCGAAGATGTCTTTGAGCTCGGCGTTGTATTCTTCTGACCAAAGCTGGAAGCCATCATTCGCTTTCGTGAGCTCGGCGGTAATCCGGACATGACTACCTTCCTGCCGTACGCTTCCCTCCAGGATGTTGGCAACGTTCAATTTCTGTCCGACCGTACGTAGATCTTCGTTCCTGCCTTTGAACTGAAAGGCTGAAGAGCGCCCCGTAACCTTTAGGCCAGGCACTTTGGCAAGGTCGTTCGTCAGCTCTTCGGCGAGTCCATCGGAAAAATACTCCTGATCTTTTCCCGGGCTCATGTCGGCGAACGGCAAAACCGCAATAGACGCCGCATTCACTTCGCCGGTGTGTAACCTAGCTCGGCTGCGCCAGAGGTAGCCTCCGACTCCTGCGAGGAGCAGCAAAAGTAGCGATAACCCCGCCAATTTGCTTTTGTTGATCCTCGCGAAGGTGGATGACCACTTGCGGTTGGAGCTTGTCGTGCTCCGTGTCAAGCGATCAGTCTCCACTCCGCGATGCAATCGCTGTAAGTCTGCCCGCATCTCCGATGCACTCTGATAACGAAGCTTGCGCTCCTTCTCCAGCGCCTTGCAGATGACTGTGTCTAATTCCGGTGGTAGATCGGGATTCAGCCTTAGGGCTGAGACGGGTTGGCGGTTCAGTATGGCATCAACGATGACGGAAGACGTCTCACCGCGAAACGCGGGCACCCCCGTGCCCATTTCATACAGGACCGCGCCGAAGGAAAACAGGTCGGTTCGCGTATCTAGCTCTTTCCCAAAGACCTGCTCAGGAGACATGTAACCTAGAGTGCCGATGGGAGATCCTTGAGCGGTCAGTTGGGTTGCATGAGTGGCCGTCTCGGTCAAGGGATCGCGCTGCGTAATTTTTGCCACGCCAAAATCGAGTATCTTCGCGTGACCACGTTCGGTGACAAAGATGTTTGCCGGCTTAATGTCCCGATGAACGATGCCCTTGCTGTGTGCCGCATCAAGCGCGTCGGCGATCTCGGTAGCCAGATCAAGTATCAGCTCGGTTTCGAGCGGGTGACCGGCGATGCGGTGATTCAGCGTCATGCCGTCGAGGAACTCCATGGCGATGAATGCTCGCCCGTGCTGATCGTCAATCTCATAAATCGTGCAAATGTTGGGATGGTTCAGAGCGGATGCGGCCTGCGCTTCGCGCTGAAAACGAGCGAGCACTTGTGCGTCTTTGGCTACATCGTCAGGCAAGAACTTCAAGGCGACAAAGCGATGCAGCTTTACGTCTTCGGCCTTGTAGACCACGCCCATGCCGCCGCCGCCCAGTTTCGCGACAATGCGGTAATGGGAGATGGTTTGGCCGATCACTAGCGCTGAATCTTAGGGCCAAGGACGGGGTAAGTCAATGAAATGAGAAGCGGCTAGCTCTTGCTGGCTACCATCATTGGCGTAATGCCGCCATATCACAAGTAAGGCTCTCTGAAACCGTGGAGTTTGCAGCGCCGCGGATTATCTCTCAAGCTGCCGAGATCGCCAGTAATGTTTGCCGCAGTCTATATCGGTATGAGTACCAGGATTACGCGCCGACCAATTTTTCCAGCACGCCTTTGTTGCGTACGGTCAGGGTCGATCCCTTAAGCACCGCGATCTGCCGCTTACGGAAGTCCGCCAGTACGCGGGTGACGGTCTCACGCGAGGTGCCTATGATCTGGGCAATCTCTTCGTGGGTAAGCGCCAACTTTACCTTGGGCTCGGCTTGCCCGGGGCTGGAGGCCGTCCACTCGAGCAGCAGTCGCGCCAACCGCTCGGGCGCCGAATGTGAGAGTCCCAGACTACGAATCTGCTGATAGGCACTCTGGCAATCTTTGCTGAGATGTTGCGCTGCTTTCAAGCAGGCGTCGCCATGCTTCTGCAAAAAGTTCAAGAAGTCTTCGCGCTTGACGAAATTCAATTGGCAGGGCTGCCCGGTTTCAGCCGTGATTTCATAGGGTGTTCCTGACACCGTGGCGTGCATCCCCAGGACTTCGCCCGGCTGCGCAATTTTCAAAATCAGCGTCTTGCCTTCGGCCGAAGTGGTCGAGAGCTTCACCCGCCCTTTGCACAGCATGTAGATTCCGCGCGGTGACTGCCCTTCGACAAACAGGACCGCTCCCGCCGGATAGGAGGCGGTATATTTCATTTTGTCGAAGGCTTCTAGTGCAGTTTTAGGAAGGGAGCAGAAGAAGCTGTCGTTACGCAGCTTACAGATGAGGCAATTCTCCACCAGCTCAAAGCCGTAAGGTGACCCCACTATGTGTCCTCCGTGGTGCGATAACCTGTATGTTAGCACCTTATGCAACTGCAAGATACAAGGCGATTCTGACGGCAAAATTCGTGCCTTGGGGCGGTCCTGCCAGCCTGCCGGGTGACCCACATCACAACCACCGGTATCCGGAATCACAGACCCGCAGCCCGTTCGCGAAGGAAAATTCCGCCCACAACGGCTCAAATAGGCGGGAGGCGAAGGTCTCATAACTTCACCCTGTCGGGTCCGTCCGGCGAACCCACGTTCACGGACGGAAAAACTGGAATCCTAGTTCCGGTTTGCAACCCTGCACCGTAAGGATGAGGACTGGACCACTCTCCTCTACCCCAAGTCGCCTCCCGCCGACGGTTTTGAGACTCGGCCTGATCCCGCCCAGACCAGGCAGAGGTTGCGCAGAGACGAAAGCGAAGATTTGGATGAAGCGACGGTGATCGGCAGTCCCAGGGTCCTAGAGTTTTTCCTTGAAGTGTTGAGATCGAGTCTTTCTAATTACCTCGATATTGCGCAGACGAGCGCGCGAAGCCTCCATTTTGGAAAGGGGTAAAGAGATGGCTGATGTAACAGACGCGGGTATCTACAAAGAATGGTGGGCCAATCCGGCAGTTGTTGGGCTGATGGGTTTCGGGTTGACGACGATGGCGACCGGCCTGCATAACGTAGGATTCTGGAGCGCCGGACCGACTCTGGCGTTGGCAATTACCTTCGGGGGCACGGCGCAATTCATTGCGGGAATTGTGGACCTTCGGAAAGGAAGCATCTTCGGCGGGTCCGCCTTCATGTGTTACGGCGCCTTTTGGTGGTCGCTGTTTGTGCTGCTGTACATACAGCCGAAGACGGGCATTCCGGCGGGTCATCCCGAGGAACTTGGTTTCTTCCTCATGTGGACGCTGTTTACCTTTGGCTTTTGCCTCGCGGCGCATAAGATCGGCAAGTATCTGGCGGTCCTGTTCTGGCTGCTGTTGCTGGCCTTCCTCTTGCTTGACGGCATGGTCATCGGGATCGTTCCCGCGGCCGTGGCAGGTTGGGAGATCTTTATCGTTGGGTTTATCGCCTGGTATATCGCCACGGCGACGTTGGTAAATGCATGTCACGGCAGGATGGTTCTGCCGCATGCGTAGAGTCTCGGGTTCACACGATGATGTTCAACCGGAAGCGTGACTTGGCATTGCGCAAGGTCACGCCTTCTGGCTTGGTCAGAACGAATTAAGTCCGGCGAATAGCAACGTACTTTACTTCGCAGTGAAGGAGAAACGAGATGGCCACAGCAACAGCAACTCGAACAAACGTTCAGTCGGTTGAGATTGGCAGCAGCGGGTTAAACCGTTGGTGGCGCGTCGTCGGCGGACTGTCGATGAATCTTGCGTTAGGCTCGCTCTATGCCTGGAGCGTGTTCATCGCCCCGTTAGAGAAAGAGTTCAAGTGGCACCGCGCCGACACCTCGACGGTATTTACCATCGCGGTGGTGGTGTTCGCCCTCACCTTTATCATCGCAGGCCGGCTGCAGGACAAGTTCGGGCCCTTCTGGATATCTCTCACCGGCGGAGTGCTGGTGAGCCTGGGTTTCTTCCTGTGCGCGTTCACCCATAGCCTGACCTACCTGTTCATCTGCTTCGGCGTGATCGGCGGATTGGGTAACGGTTTTGGCTACGCGACCCCGATTCCTGTGATGTCCAAGTGGTTCCCCGACAAGCGCGGTCTCGCGGTCGGGCTGGCGGTTGCCGGCTATGGCGGCGGTTCGGCCATCTTTGGCCCGCTGGCCGCCAGCTACCTGATCCCGTCCTTTGGCTGGCGCACCACCTTCCAAGTCCTGGGCGTGATCTTCTTCGTGATGACCATATTTGGCGCGTTCCTGCTGAAGAACCCACCCCCGGGCTACAGGCCTGCCGGTTGGACGCCCGCCGCGACTTCCAAGGCTGTGGCTACCACTTATGACTTCACTCCGGGTGAAATGCTGCGCACACCGACGTTCTATTTTATGTGGATAGCGTATGCCTTTGGCTGCGCCGCCGGTCTCATGGTCATCAGCCAGTTGGTACCCTTCGCGAAGAGTGTGGGTATACCCAGCACCACCCTGGCGGCCTTTGGCCTGGTGGTGGGTGCGGCCGGAAACGCCATGGGCCGCATCTTCTCGGGATGGATGTCGGACCACCTGGGCCGCATCAACGTCTTGCGTTTGATGATCGGCATCTCCATGGTGGCTATGCCCATTCTGTATAGCGTTGGCGGCAGCGTGCTCGCATTGTTCGTGATGTTGTTCATCGTTTATTGGTGCTATGGCACGCAGCTCTCAGTGAACGGCGCCGCCGCTGCCGACTTCTGGGGCACCAAGAACGTGGGCATCAACTACGGCTTACTATTCACTGCTTGGGGGGTGGCCGGTCTGCTCGGTGGCCGCATTGGCGGCAAGCTATACGACAAGTATCACAATTATCAGATGGCGTTTTATACGGCGGCGGTTCTGGCCGCAGTGGCGCTGTTGGCTGAGTTCATGGCTCGTCGTCCCAAGCACGTGTGAGATTGCGGCCGGACTGCTCAGGCAATCCGGCCAAACTTACGTTTCATTTTGACGGTACTCATACTGCCGCTTTTGATTGAAAGGGAGTGTCTTCCTATGGCTACTGCAACAAAATCACCGGATCTGGACGTAACGCAGGGAGTAGTGGAGGAGGTCGCTCCTGCCGCCGCGCATGGCTTGGTTAGTCCAGTGGTGCAAAAGTGGATCGACGAAGGTAAGCAAGATCCGGACGCGTTTTGGGGACGCGCGGCAAACGAGCTGCATTGGTTTCGTAAATGGGACCGCGTGTTGGACTGGACGCCGCCCACCTTCAAGTGGTTTGTCGGAGCACAGACGAACCTGGCGTACAACGCACTGGATTATCACGTCAAGCGCGGCTGGGGAGGACACGCCGCCCTGGTCTATCTCAACGAACGCGGCGAGCGCCGCACTTATACGTACGCACATTTGTTGCACGAAGTAGAGCGGGTGGCGGCGGCTCTGCGCGGCATGGGCATCAAGAAGGGCGATCGCCTCACCGTGTACATGCCCACCAGTCCGGAGGCCATCATCTTGATGTTGGCAACAGTGCGCATCGGGGCGATCCATTCGGTAGTGTTTGCGGGTTTTGGCGCGAAGGCGCTGGGCGACCGCATTCAGGCCAGCGGCTCCAAATTAGTCTTTACCGCCGACGTGACCTATCGCAAAGGCAAGGATACCCACCTGAAAGAGATCGTCGATCAGGCCTTGGACAATGCCGGTGATAAGGTCGAGCACGTTGTCGTTCTAAAGCGGACGCCCGGAGAAACTCCGATGCGCGCCGGGCGCGATATTCTCTGGGAGCAGTTTTTGGAGCATGGCGCCGGTGAAAGTGGCGACTACGTCACCATGGAAGCCAATGAGCCGGCATTCATCCTGGCGACTTCAGGTACGACTGCGACCCCCAAGTTGGCGGTCCACACGCATGGCGGTTATCAAGTCCATATCGACGCCATGGGTAAGTGGCTGTTTGGCCTGAAACCCACCGATGTTTGGTGGTCAACATCCGATATCGGTTGGATCGTTGGTCACAGCTACATCGTGTACGCACCCTTGATCGCCGGTGCGACCACCATCGTGTTTGAAGGCGCTCTGGATTATCCGGCTCCGGAAACGAATTGGAAGACACTCATCGAGGAGTACCGGGTCACCGGAATCTTCACTTCTCCCACAGCCGTGCGACTGCTGATGCGTTACGGCGATGCCGCCCTGGGCAAGACCGATCACCAGTATCTCGAACGCGTGTTTTGCGCGGGCGAAGTTCTGAACGCGCCCGCTTGGGAGTGGCTGCAGAAGAAGGTCTTCAAGAACAAAATTCCGGTGATCGATCACATGTGGCAGACCGAAACCAGCGGGCCTGTATTCGGTAATCCCTATGGGCTGGGAATGTTGCCGATCAAGCCTGGATCTTCGACGGTGCCGATGCCGGGTATTGAAGCCGAAGTCGTGTCGCTGGACGGCACGCCGTGCGGAGTAAACGAAAAAGGCATCATGGTAATCAAGCGGCCTTTCCCCGGATTGACTCCGGAATTGTGGGGGGAGACGGAGCGCTACGGCCGCGATTATTGGCAGATTATTCCTGGTGTTTACTACACGGGCGATTCGGCGCAAATCGATCACGACGGGTATGTCTGGTTTGCCGGTCGTGCCGATGAGATCATCAAGATAGCCGGTCATCGCATCGGGACCATCGAAGTGGAGACCGCTCTGCTTGGCCATCCCGCGGTCGCAGAATCAGGAGTCATTGGCCGGCCCGACGAACTGCGCGGCGAAGTGATCTCGGCATTTGTCATGCTCAAACAGGGCTTCATTCCTTCGGATGAGCTGAAGCAAAAGCTGCTCGACCAGGTGCGTCACGAACTGGGTCCGGTCGCGGTCATAGGGGAGTTGAACTTCGTGGACATGCTGCCTAAGACGCGTAGCGGCAAGATTATGCGGCGTGTTCTCAAGGCGGTGACCCAGGAGAAGAATCCCGGCGACATCACGACCATCGAGGACGAAGGCTCGGTGGAAGAAGCCAGGCATGCCTGGCACCAGATGCGGGCCGCGCTGGACAACCAGCCCGTATCAGCAGGTGCTTCCAAGGCCAAGTGAACCAGATAGCGATAGAATTTTCGGCCCGCCAGAATGACGGGCCGGACCATGTAAAGCCCCCTGAAATGTTCCGGCGATGGGCAAAAGTGTTGTAGTAACGTACAGAATGTTCCATGATATGGGCTTGAAGGAAGCGTGAGGACGCGCTTCGTCAACCCAGGAAACAGTGGCGAAGAACTACCGGGGTTGCTAACAAATTCAGAAATCCTAAGGAGTGATTAATATGGCTCGAACTCTTGAGAAGCCAAATACGGTAATTGAAACGAGCGAGGCTCAGATCGCAGTTCATTGGCGGGAAGAAGAATACTATTATCCTCCCGCGAAATTTATCGGCCAGGCAAATCTGACCGATCCCGACGTCAACGAACGCTTCAGCGAGAAAAATTTTCCGGAATGCTTCCGAGAGTACGCCGACCTGTTGAGCTGGGACAAGTACTGGGACACCACCCTCGACACCAGCGATCCGCCGTTCTGGAAATGGTTCGTGGGCGGCAAGATCAACGCCTCTTACAATTGCGTGGACCGGCACCTCGATAAGTACAAGAACAAAGCGGCGCTCATCTTTGTTCCTGAACCGGAATCCGAAGCGCCGGTAGCCGTCACCTATCGCGAACTCTATGTCAGAGTGAACGAATTTGCGGCTCTGCTGCGCGATTTCTGTGGTCTCAAGAGCGGCGACCGCGTCACCATTCATATGCCGATGGTCCCCGAGTTGCCGATCACCATGCTGGCATGCGCCCGACTGGGAGTCATCCACTCGGTTGTGTTTGGAGGCTTCAGCGGCGAGGCTTGCGGCATGCGCGCTGCCGATTCAGGCAGCCAGGTCCTGATCACGATGGATGGCTACTATCGCAACGGCAAGCTGCTCGACCACAAAGCAGGCGCCGATATAGCGCTAAACATAGCCAAGCAAGAAGGCCAGATCGTGGAAAAGGTCCTGGTCTGGAGGCGTCACGCGGGCCAGAATGCGTCCGCTTCACCGTTTGTGGAAGGGCGCGATTTCTGGGTTGACGAGATTCTCCCCAACTACTCGGGTGAAATCGTGGCTCCCGTTCCGCATGGATGCAGAGGCACCGCTGTTTCTTATGTACACCAGCGGCAGCACCGGAAAGCCCAAAGGCTGTCAACACCGCACTGGCGGCTACCTCGCCTATGTAACGGGCTGCTCCAAATATATTCAGGACATCCACCCCACAGATGTGTACTGGTGCATGGCCGACATCGGTTGGATTACAGGTCACTCGTTCATTGTCTATGGACCTTTGGCCCTGGCCGCCACCAGCGTTATCTACGAAGGTGTTCCCACCTATCCGGATGCCGGCCGGGTATGGAGAATCGCCGAGCGCCTGGATGTCAACATCTTCCACACGTCGCCAACGGCCATCCGCATGTTGCGCAAGGCTGGCCACGATGAACCAGCCAAGTACCACTACCATTTCAAGCATATGACCACGGTGGGAGAACCCATCGAGCCAGAAGTTTGGCGCTGGTATTACGACTCGGTGGGCAAACGTGAGGCAGTGATTGTCGACACATGGTGGCAAACCGAGAACGGAGGATTCCTATGCAGCACCAAGCCTGCGCTGGACCCCATGAAGCCGGGAAGCGCGGGGCCAGGTGTGCCGGGCATCTACCCCACCATCATCGACGAAATGGGAGAGGAGGTGCATGCTGGCTCGGGGAAGGCGGGGAACATCTGCATTCGCAACCCCTGGCCAGGGATCATGCAAACCATTTGGGGTGATCGCGAGCGCTTCGTCGCCCAGTACTACGCTAAATACTGCAAGGATCCTAACAGCAAGGACTGGCATGACTGGCCCTATTTTGCCGCGGATGGAGCCATGCTGGCCGTGGACGGCTATTTCCGAATCCTCGGACGCGTGGATGACGTCATCAACGTGGCCGGCCACCGCTTGGGCACAAAGGAAATCGAGTCCGCGTGCCTGACGATTCCTGAAGTGGCCGAAGCAGCCGTAGTGCCGGTGGTGGACGAGATCAAAGGCCGCGTGCCCGAGGTCTATATCGTCTTACAACCGGATGTACTGGCGAATCGGAATCAGGAGGTCATGGAGAAGGTCAATCACGTCATTGAAACCATGATTGGCAAGATTGCCCGCCCGCGAAAGATCCACATTGTTCCGGATATGCCAAAAACACGGTCCGGCAAGCTTATGCGGCGCGTTCTTGCCGCCCTCTCCAACAACATGAACACTGGGGATATCACGACCTTGGCCAATCCTGACGTGGTGGAATCGGTTCGGGTAATGGTTCAGGGCAAAGACGCCGTCGCGCTGACAGATGTGCCGGAAGACCTGAAAACATTTGGGGCAGTGGATTAAAGGCTCACCTCAGGGTGCTTTCGGAGCCAGTTAACCAAACGGGGCGCACCATGCGTCCCGTTATTTTATTTGCACAAAGCTCGACGTAGAACAAATCCTCAAACATCGTTTGTGAGTGTTGCATCCTCGCCCGGCCCTGACCCCTCCTTTGGCGGTGTTTCGGGTTTGCTGACCGGCGGCACATCTGTTTCAGCAACTACGACAGTTTCAGCTAGTACGACCACTCCTTCCGGTTGCGAAGGTGTGTAATCCACAGGCTCAACCGGCACTGGTTCTGCATAGGCTTTGTACCACACGGTGGCGCCGGCGAGTTGCCACAGCCGAGCGCCCAACTGCGTCAGCACGATGACTTGAAGCAGGACAAAGGTGACGGGCGTAGCGGTCGGCGGCAGCTTCGCCCAAATCACCAGCGCAACGATCAGCGTCACCCACGCAAACAGGCTGATGCAGAAGTACATCCAGAACAGGCTCCCCAGGTTTCCCCAGGTGATTCGGCAAGCTTTCCACAGGTTACGCCACATACCGCGTTCGTTCCGGGCGACCGCGCGCACCTGTGCCACATCGAACCATAGCCGCACTCCGAGCGCGAGTAGAAGAAATGCAACAATGCTGCCCCACCAGGAGAAGATGCCGACCTGATCGGCAATTGCCTTGTCGCCGAGATAGCTCGATAGCTTGTCGAGGCCTTGATAGATCGCGCCAACAATGACAAAGGGAACAATCGAAAGCAGCATCAGACGCACGAAACGCCAGAAAAATGCCCCTGAGGAGGCGAAGAAATCGCCGGTGCTCAGCCTGCGGTCCTGACGATAGGTCTCCAGAATTCCGCCGGTGACAAACAGCATGAAGAGAAAAAACACGAAGGCGAAGAGATATGAGGTGGTTGACGAGCGCATTAAGCTGACGTCCGGTAGCCGGAATAGCTCGATGAACATTCCCAAGTCAAAGCCTTTGCTGAGAGGGTGCCCGGCCAAACTGTGACCCAGCGCGCGGCGCAGCGTCCTCACAGCGGGGGCCGCTCCCATGGCGCCACACAAGAAATTCACCACGAACAACCACCAGAGCACACCTTGCCGGCGCCAGAGAAGGCTGAACCCGGCGCCAATCGGAGCTTTTTCGTTGTCCGCCATCGTCTCTCCTTTTAGGCCAACCAGCTTAGGCACTGAGCCAGGAATTGGGTCAGAAACAGCCAGTACATTCCGATCTTATGAATCGCTCCATGCTGCGAACTCGTGACCTGGCTGTTGTTGAGATAATCGCGATCCAGCGTGACCTGATAGTCCGGATCGATTTGCACCGACGCCACCTTTGCTTTCTTGTGGTAGACATATCGCACCCAGCGATCCTTTCCGTCCCAACGTTCGCGAGTGCTCTCGCCGTTGTCGAACTTCACCTCCGCCTCAACCGGGAAGATAAAGTCGCCCTTGCGATGCAGGATGACTTGGGTCTCATACTCGGTCTCGCCCTTTTTCTCTTTCAGATTGTCGTCATACCATTTCACCGGAGTTGAGGTGGCGCGCTCGACTTCGTAGTCCAGCACCTGGGTCCCGTACACCGCCTGATTCCAGTACCAGCTCAAATCCTGGCCGGCAACTTCGTTCACTGTGCGCATGAAGTCTTCCTGCGTGGGATGGGTAAAGCGGTACTTCATGAAATAAGTGTGCAGCGCATTCTTAAGCGTCTGCTCGCCAAGGATCGTCTCCAAACACAACAGCATCGTCGCGGTCTTACCGTAGGTGACATCGCCGTAGGAACTCATGCTCACATCGGTATAACTAGGCCGCGAGAGCGGATCTGCATCAGGTTCGTCCAGATATTCCATCCGCTGTAGTCCACGCTCCCCCAACTGTGCTCCGAACAAGTTAATGATGCTGGCGTTCTCGCCATACATGTTGTCCAGCACCTTCACCTCGGTATAACTGTTGATCCCCTCATCCAGCCAGCCGTTCTCGAACTCGTTGGTGGCCACCATCCCGTACCAATACTGGTGGCCGAACTCGTGCTCGGTGACCAGATCGATCAAGTGAATTCCTTTGGGAATGAACCAACCGCTGTCCCCGGTGATGAAGGTGGGATACTCCATTCCACCTGCCTCCCCCGCGCCGTGCGGCGGATCGACCACCGTAAGCTGCGCGTAAGGATACGGGCCGTACCATTCGTCAAAACGCTTCATGCTCTCTTTGACGCACGTGATATAGGGCTGCCACGACCGCTCATGACTGTCATAAGTGAGCAGCCGAATTTTGACCGGGCCAACACTGCCGTCGAAAGTATTTTCTACGACCTTGAAATTAGGATCGGCAGTCCAAGCGAAGTCGTGCACGTCTTCGGCATGGAAGGCGACGGTCTTGGTGCCGTTGCCGTTATCGGTATCGCTCGTCTGCACGCCGGTTGCGCCAATCACGTAATCCTTCGGTAGCGTGATCTTGACGTCATAGGTGCCGAAATCGGCAAAGAACTCGGTCAGAGCATGGAACTGATGACAGTTCCATTGTCCGTGCCACCAGACGCCGACCTTGGGAAACCACTGTCCAGCGAGCAGAAAGGTGCGCTTGTATCCGGTGCGCGCGATCACTTCAGGAAAGGTCGCCTTGAACTTGATCTTGAACTGCACATCCTGCCCCGGCGCGACCGGATGCGGCAGCTTCACCTCGAAGACCGTCTTGTCGTCTGGATTGCCATCGTCTGGCGAGATGAACTTCATCTGCTTGGTCAGGTCTCCCATGCCGACGACCTCGAAGGAAGTTACCTCATTCGACCCGTAGTCCTCCGGCTTCCACTGCTTCAGGCTGCTCGTGCGAAAATTTCCGTCACGATGCGCCTCATGTATCCAGGTGGACTTCGGCTGAAAGGCATTCAGATAGAGGTGAAAAGGAAAGGTGTCCAGCGGTTGGCCAGTCAGGTTGTGATAGGTCAGCGTCTCCGTGGCGTCGACCGTGTGTTTTGCTGGATCGTACTTCGCATCAATCTGGTAGGCCACGACTCGCTGCGATAGCGGCCCTGAAACTTTCGGAGCAAATGGACTTTGCGCCATTGCCGGCGCGCAGCAAAGCACTGCCGCAGCGACCAGCCACAGCACTGGGTGACGGTGCATTAGTGACCTCCAAAGGCACTCCTCGACTTACTTATTGACCGAGATAGTGGGAATGGGATCGATCAATCCCATTGCCACTTCCACCAGTTCCGGATCTACGGGACGGGTCTTATGGATTGCATCCACCAACGGGATCGCTACGATGTCTGTGCCCCGGAGTGCGACCATCACTCCGAATTCGCCTTTGTGAACCTGATCGATGGCGCCGATTCCATAGCGCGATGCCAGCACGCGATCGAAGGCGCTGGGACTGCCTCCGCGTTGGATGTACCCCAAGACGACGTTGCGGGTTTCGAGACCAGTACGATGTTCGAGCTCGCGCGCCAGGATCTGGCCAATCCCGCCCAGGCGCACATGACCAAACTCGTCTTTGCCCATGTCGGTGACCACCGGCGCCCCTTGCGCAGCATCTGCATTGCTGGCGAACTTTGCTCCCTCGGCGACCACGACAATGCTGAAGTAACGGCCACGCGCGTGGCGGATGCGGATGCGCTCGGCAACCTCTTCGATGTCGAACGGCCGCTCGGGAATAAGAATGACGTCGGCCCCGCCGGCGATACCGCTGTACATCGCAATCCAGCCCGAGTCGCGGCCCATCACCTCCACCACCATCACCCGCTGATGAGCTTCGGCGGTGGTGTGGACGCGGTCGATGGCTTCGGTCGCGGTGTTCACCGCGGTATCGAAACCAAAGCAGAAGTCGGTCCCCATCAGGTCGTTGTCGATGGTCTTGGGAACCCCGATCACCTTCGAGCCCAGTTCGTACATGCGTTGTGCCACGCTCATGGTGTCGTCGCCGCCAATGGCGATCAGGGCTTCGACCCGGTTGGCCCGCAGGACTTCCATGCAGTGCTGCAACCCGCCTTCACGCTTGGCCGGATTGGTCCGCGAGGTCCGCAGGATGGTCCCGCCTCGCGGCAGAATGCCTGAGATCGCCTCCATGTCCACTTCCATGGTCTTGTTCTCGAAGACACCGCGCCAGCCTTCCATGAAGCCGACAAACTGATCGTCATAGTGCATGATGCCTTTGCGCACTACAGCCCGTATAACGGCATTCAATCCAGGACAGTCTCCACCGCCGGTTAAAATCCCAATTCTCATTTCGGCAGAATGCCTCCACAGAAGATAGTAAAGCCATCACAAGATTTCTGCATTCGGGGGTACACTGGCGCGAGGGGGCCGAGCCATCCTGGACCGCTCGGCAAAGGGGTGGTTGCCATGTCCGAGGGGCGGACATTCGGGTCTTACGACGAATTCTTTGATTTCTACCTGCAACAGCACAGCGAGCCAGGAAATCGCTGGATGCACGCCATCGGGACCACTCTGGGTATGATCGTCGCGATCGTCGCCTTTGCCACGCGCCATCCTTGGTACGCGCTTCTATGGATTCCGCTTGGCTACGGCTTCGCTTGGACCGGCCACTTCCTGCTGGAAAAGAACACGCCCGCCACTTTTGGACATCCGTTCTGGTCGTTCCTTAGCGACTTCCGAATGTTGTGGTTGATGCTGACCGGCCGGCTAAATTCGCGCATGAAGTCGAATTCAGGCGCACCGCGTCGCCCATGAGCGCCACGTCTCACAGGTTTACCAGTCCGCTGCCGACCTCGAGTTCTCCGCTGAAATTCCTGCCTCGCCTGCTACACTCGCGACAGGCTGGCCCATGCGTATCCTCGGAATCGATTGCGGTGGCGAATACACCGGCTACGGCGTAGTCGAGCAGGACGCCCAACACTCGCTCTGTCACATTTGCAGCGGGGCGATCCGGCTATTGCCGCGAGAACCGTTGGAACTTCGGCTCAAAAAGATTTGCGAGAAACTCACCGAGATTATTGCTACCCATAGCCCCGAGCAAGTCGCTATTGAAGACGTCTTTTACGCGGTCAATGTGAAGTCGGCCCTGAAGCTTGGCCACGTTCGCGGAGTCGCAATGTTGGTGGCCGCTCAGGCCGGCCTAGAGGTGGTTGCCTATTCTCCACTTTCCATCAAGTCGGCGGTGGTGGGATACGGTAAGGCGGAAAAATCGCAGGTGCAGATAATGGTTGCCCGCCTGCTCTCTTTGCCTGCGCCACCCGAGCCACCCGATGCGGCCGACGCGCTGGCCATCGCCATTTGCCACTTACACACCGCAGGCACCTTGCGGCGTCAACACGCCACGACCAGCTGAACCTCCTCAAAAAGTCAGACGTGGCGCGTCTGCCGAAATCGGATAGAATCTCTACACAGCATGAGATTGTGCTTCGCCTTCGTAACCCTTCTGCTGGTCTTACCCGTCTCGGCGCAACAAAAAGCCGCCCAGCCCACGGTAACCTTCAACTTCAACTGGAGCCAGGGAATCCCTTGGCAAGCCTACACCATCACAGTAGAAGCAGACGGCAAGACACATCTCCAGGGGACACCCGCAGCGGACTCTGCCGGGGCCGATACCGATCTCTTTCAGCAGGACTTCACCATGTCGGAGGCGAACCGCTCGAAGATCTTCGATCTGGCCAAGAAGCTCAATTTCTTCCAAGGCGATTACGATTCGCACCTGAAGCGAATTGCCCAGACCGGAAGCAAGACGCTGGAGTACAAGTCGGCAACCGTGCATGGTTCGACCACCTACAACTGGTCGCAGAATGCAAACGTGGAGGAGTTGACCCGTCTCTTCATTGCCATTGCCAATACCCTCGATTACGGCCGTAAACTGGCTTTCGGGTACCGCTTCGACAAGCTGGGCCTGGATGCGCGGCTGAAAGAGCTGGAAAACTTGAAGGACAATCATTACGCCGAGGAGTTGAATGCGATCGAGCCGATTCTGCGAAAGATCGCGGATGATCCCGATATGATGAATATCAGCCGTCAGGCTGCGCAGCGTCTCCTTAGCGCCGTGCCCGGGACGACCCAAGCAAACGACACGGCAACTCAGCCTTAGGCCGTGGACACAAGGTGTCGTTGTTGTGAATTTTTTACAACTTTGCATCCAACTGGTGTTTAATACGAACAGATAGAGAAGGCCTCGACGAGGCCACGATCCCAGCCCCGGTGATCCGATCTCGAGACCTAGAAAAAGAAACAGCGGTTCCCAGGAGTAACGGTATGCCACGGCACGTGAAATCCGCTTTAGCGCTGATCATCGCGTTCGTGCTGGCCACGGCGGCTGGCGCGTTCGCAGAGTCGCATGTCAGGATCGTCCGTCTCAGCTATCTGAGCGGGCAAGTGCAAACCGACCGCGCAACCGGAGAAGGATTAGAACGCGCCATCTTGAATACTCCCATCACTCAGGGAGTGCGGGTTGCGACCGGCAATGACGGCTTGGCCGAGGTGGAGTTCGAAAACGAAAGCGCTCTGCGGATCGCGGAGAACTCCGAAATCCAATTCCTTGCGTTGTCCATGAACGACTATGGCGCCAAGATCAACGAGATCGAAGTCGTCAAGGGCGTGGTTTATCTCGATGCACGTTCTAAAGGCGATGACATCTACCGCTTAAAGACCGGCGATTCCACCTTCCTGGTGCAGCGCGATACCCAACTCCGGCTGGAGACGAATCGCGGCCAGGTGGAGGTGGCCGTGTTCAAAGGCAACGTTCAGCTAGTGGGCCAGCAGATGGTGAACGTCAAGCATAAGGAAACCCTCACACTCGACCCGGCGGATCCGTCTGGATACAAGGTTGCGGCCGGCGCCCAACCGCTTCCCGCCGATGCCTGGAACCGTGAGCGCGAATCTTACCAGGAGGCCTACGCTAATAATCCCGGCAATCCCGGTCCCAGATCAGGCTACGGGCTGCAGGACTTGAACTACTACGGCAACTTTTTCATGGCGAACGGTTACGGGTATGTCTGGCAGCCGTACGGCTTTGCCAATTCGATGGTGGGCTTTGATCCCTACAGCATGGGCGCGTGGCTATATTCTCCGGGTCTCGGCTATAGCTTTGCTTCCCAGTATCCGTGGGGATGGCTGCCGTATCACTACGGCTCATGGGCTTTCTTAGGTGGCGGCGTTGGATGGGCTTGGGTACCGGGCGGAGGTTACAACAACGGCTGGTACTACAATCGGTTCCAACCCACTCCAACTGTGGCTAGAGCGCCTGCGGGATGGACGGCCGCAACTCCTCCGGCTGTGACGGCGGCCCAAGCGGTGAAGCCGACTGTTCTGGTGGGAAGAGCTAATTCGACCGGATTCATCGCCGGCGGACGCATACCTCCGGCCTTTAACAGCGTGATTCGCGGAGGCGCTACCGTTGCAACCGGCGCCGGCAAGAGTTTCAGCAGCCCCGCCAGCGCGCGGAACGCTGCAGTGAATGAACACGTGTTTACTACTCGCTACAACGCTTTCGCCGGTGGCCACGCTACGCAGGCGGGACATGTATTCGCGGTTCCTGCTCCTGCGCTGGCCAGTCCAATGGCCGTCGGTCCTAGTTATGGTGCGAGCGCAGCTCCCGGCATTGGTGGACCGACCGCGGCGTCGAGCAGCCATCCAAGCGCCGTCAGCGCCCACAGTTCAGGTGGCTCTCACCGTTGAACTACCCCGCATGCTTGAGCACGGCGGTTTGCTTGGCCGCCTTTTGTCCGCTCATGAGGGAATTCAATACACCGCAATGCCGGCGTATCCGACGACCATGTCGAGCTCTCCCGAGACGTCGCCAGAGGTGGCATAACGGATCAACTCCGCGCGGGTTGCCCCGAGCTTCTTGGCCGCGGTCAGCATCGCCACGGTGGGAGCGTATCCGCACATGCTGATATTGGCTTCGTGCACCGTGTCGTATAGCCCGCGCGGATCGAGCGCCAATATCTGATCGATGGCGCGCCGGTCTTTCACCCGGGTTACATCGTCGCTCTCGTAGTGATTCATGTCGCTCGACGCGATTACCAACACTGGCTCGCCGGCTTCCGCGGCAAGGCTCGCGATCACGACTCCGAGTGCGCTCAGAACCTCGAAATTGCTGGTACCCACGGTAATGGGCACGAACTGAAACCCAGGCACCAGCACCTGCAGAAAAGGCAGCTGGACTTCCAGCGCGTGCTCGTAGCGATGCGCCTCCTGGTCTTCGGCGAGCAGCGACATGCGTGACTTCAACTGTTTCGCCATGGCCTCGTCGATGGAGGCGTCGCCCAGTGGTGTATGCCATGCGCCCGCGCTCATGATAGCCAGCGGCTCGCCCCGGCCGGTGTGGTTGGGGCAGAGAATCACCAACCGTCGCGGCAAATCGAGCCGGCGATAGACCGCTCCGGCGACGTGTCCGGAGTACATGTATCCGGCATGAGGGACGACGCAGCCCAGGGCGCGAATCTTCGGTTCGGACTGCGCCGACGCTTCGGCGCGGGCCGTGATGTAAGTCTCAACCTCCGCCCGCAGATGCTGTGCGTTGGCGGGATAGAAGCGTCCTGCAACGGCTGGCTGACGAACTGCGGTAGCCATAGTGCCGAATCCTTTGCTGCGCGGCCGCGCAGGGAGTTGGCCTAAACGTTGCGCAGTGCCCTGCAGCGATCTCTCAGGCAAGTTTACGCCCGTTGCAAAGCGCGGAACACCGCCGCGGCCTTTTCCAGGGGCATAGCTTCAGCCCGAACATCGGCGCGTAATCCGGCTGACTTCAGCGCTGCACGAACGACTGTATCTTTGTACTGGCCTCGAAGATTGTTCAGTAACGTCTTGCGCTTGTGGGCGAACGCAAGCTTTAGGAATGCGATGAAGGGCGCTTCTTCAACTTGCAATTCTTCCAGTCGGGGCGCCATGGTGAGCCGCAGCACGCTGGAGTGGACCTGCGGCGGAGGTGAGAACGCACTCGGCGGCAGCGTGAACAGGTTGTCAACGCGCGCGAACAGTTGCACGGTGGCCGAGAGCAGTCCGTAGTCACGGCTCCCCGGCGCGGCCGCGATACGATCCGCCACTTCGCGCTGCACCATGATCACCGCGCGCTCAATGTTCTGGTGCAATTCCAGAATCCGCAACACAATGTCGGAGGTGATGTAATACGGCAGGTTGCCGATTACGTCCACGGTCTCTGGCTGGGTAGGTCGCAGATCGTGCAGCGGCCCCGGCCGTCGGCCGACCATGGAGGTAAATTCCGCCGTCACAAAGTCCGATTCGAGGATTTCGATATTTGGCCTGGTTGCGTACCGCATGCGCAACTGTGCCGCCATCACGCGGTCGAGCTCGATTCCGATGACTCGCTTGGCACGCGAGACCAGTACGTTGGTGAGCACGCCGCGACCGGGGCCAATCTCGATGACGGTGCGATTGGACACATCTCCGAGAGCTTCCACGATGCGCCGGGCCGCGCCTAAATCAATAAGAAAGTTCTGTCCCAGTTTCGGCTTCCGCTTAACAGCGGCCACCGATTTGTTCGCTGCGGTCTTCGCCACGTTGACCCTCTTTCGACTCGCCAGTTAGACTCAACTGTTTTGGCATTTCTAACATCATAGTGCGCAGTCCAGTTACGCAGTTCGGCGTGCTGGCGGAAGCTCTCTCCGTTCGCGCCGGGAGGTCCCATGAATATCGCCTTTGCGGCGTCCGAATGCGTACCCTTTTCCAAAACCGGTGGACTGGCGGATGTCATTGGGGCCTTGCCGCCCGCGCTTGCCAGTTTGGGTCATAAGGTTACCGTCTTCCTGCCGCGTTACCGGCAGACCAAGCTCGACAATCCGCGCATCGTGATATCCAGCATCACCGTTCCCTTCGATGACCGCTACCGCTTCTGTTCCGTCCTCGACGGAGGCGTTCGCGCCGGAGTGCAATTCTATTTCATCGACTACCCTCCGTTCTTCGACCGCGATTCACTCTACGGCACACCGCTGGGCGACTATCATGACAACGCCGAAAGGTTCGCGCTGTTTTGCCGCGCCGTGCTGGAATCGGCCAAGATGCTGGGCACGCCCGATGTGCTTCATTGCCACGACTGGCAGACGGCCCTGATTCCCATTCTGCTGAAGACGCTGTACGACGAAGACCCGGCATTTGCCAACACTCCCAGCGTCCTTACCATTCACAATATCGGATATCAGGGAATCTTTCCGCCCGAGATCCTGCCGCTGCTGATGTTGCCGTGGGATTTGTTTACCATGTCAAAGCTGGAGTTCTATGGCAAAGTAAATTTCCTCAAGGGCGCGATCACCATGGCCGACTACATCACCACCGTCAGCCGGAAGTATAGCCAGGAAATTCAGACCGCTGAGTACGGCTTCGGGCTGGAAGGTGTGTTGCGTGCGCGTTCCGGAACCGTCAGCGGCATTCTCAATGCCGTGAACTATGGGGAATGGAGTCCCGAGCACGATCGCTTCATCGCGGCGCACTACTCAGCTGACGACTTAGGCGGCAAAGCAAAATGCAAGGCGGACCTGCTGAAGGAATTTGGCATGGCGGAAGAGACGCAATTGCCGGTGGTCGGAATCGTATCGCGCTTTGCTGCTCAGAAGGGATTCGATCTCATTCTCCAGGTAGCCGATCGCCTCGCCCGGCAAGACTTCATTATGGTGGTGCTGGGCAGCGGCGACCGCGAGTATGAAGAGTTATTTCGCAAGCTCAACAAACAGTATCCGCAGAAGTTTGCCGTGAAGATCGCCTATGACAACCCCCTGGCGCATAAAATCGAAGCTGGCAGCGATATCTTTTTGATGCCCTCGCGCTATGAGCCCTGCGGCCTGAACCAGATTTACAGCATGCGCTATGGGACTGTGCCGGTAGTGCGCGCCACTGGCGGACTCGACGACACCGTTGAGCAATTCGACCCGCAGACCTTGAAAGGCACTGGCTTCAAGTTCAAGCCATACACCGGCGAAGCGCTGCTGGAGACCCTACATGCGGCCACAGATCTGTATCGGTCCGATCAAAATGCTTGGCAGGTGCTGATGCGTAACGGCATGGCGCAAGAGTATTCCTGGATCAACTCAGCCCGGGAATATGTAAAGGTGTATGAGCGCGCTCGGCAGGTGCGGGCGGCAGCAGGCGGCTGAGTCGACACTCAGCCTTTAGCACTTAGCGTTTAGCAATTCGCTTCAGCAACTAGAAGCCATCAGGCCATCTTACAAATCGCTTTGTATCAGGGCACGGCTTCAGCCGTGCCGTAACGGGTCAACCAACACTTGGGCTTCAGCCCCTGAGGAACTTGTTTTTGCAGGGGCTGAAGCCCTGACCCTTCCTGCGCTTCGTTCGGCACGACTAAAAGTCGTGCCCTGATACAAAACGGCCCTAACCTCTATCCCCACGCCACTAGCCCCTAGCCCCTAACCCCTGCCTTCCCGCCTTCCTCTTTGCAAAGTACAAATAGATCGGCACGCCCGCCAGGATCACGACGACTCCCCAAGCTGAATTCCGCACGTTCTGCGTGAATGTGTAGTAGAGCAGTACGGCTGCGGCCACAATGAACGTCACGGGCACAATGGGATATCCCCAAGTACGGAAGGGCCGCGCCGCGTTCGGCTCCTTCCTGCGAAGCACAAAAACGGCGGTGGCGGTAATCATGTAGAAGAGCCACTCAGCAAAAATAGCCAGCGAAAACAATTGTCTGAAGTTGCCTGCAAACAGCAGAAGAAGTATGGACAGGCCCAGTTGCACCAGAAGTGCGATCGATGGTGTATGAAAGCGGGGATGGACTTCGGCCATAGCTTTGAAAAAGTAGCCGTCGCGCGCCAGCGCAAAGGGCACGCGTGCGCCACTCATGGTGGTGCCATTCAAGGTGACGAGCATGGAGATGGCCATCCCAGCGGAGACGATGGCCGCGCCCCAGAGTCCCACCGCGATCGCAGTTGCGTCCGACGCGGGACGCGTCGATGCAGCAATGGCCGCGGCAGGCAGCACATATTGCACAGCCGCATTGGTCAACATATAGAGGCCGGCAACAGTCGCGACTCCGGCCAGCAGGGCGATCGGAATGTTGCGTCCCGGATCACGAATCTCACCGCCGACCATGTTCAAGTCGTTCCAGCCATCGTAGGCCCACAATGCCGCCACCAGCGCGGCCATGAAGCCGGCGACGCCGCCGGTCGCGCCCGCGAAATGAGTACCGAAGTTTTGCCAGGTGCCGCTGGCCGCGCTGAATCCAAGCACTGCCACGGAGATGATCATCGCAACTTTCAGCAGCGTGAATAGCAGTTGAAATTCTCCTGCGCGTTTGACGCCAATATAGTTCAGCCAGGTGACGAAGATTGCGGCAGCGATGGCAACGAATTGGCCATAGGTGATGAGTAGGGGCGACCGGACGGCGGCGTGGCTCAAGAAGGCCAACGCTGGAAACGTCCCAAGGATGCGTACAAATCCCGTCGTGATGGTTGCAACCGAGGCTGGCTTGGAGATGGCAAACGTTGTCCAAGCATAGAGGAATCCCGGCAATGGGCCGTAAGCGTCGCGGATGTAGACATATTCACCGCCCGCTTGCGGCTTCATCGCTCCCAACTCGGCGTAGGTGAGGGCGCCCGCGAACGAGAGCACTCCTCCAATAATCCACGCCAGATAAACCAGTCCAGCCGAGCCGACAGCCTGCATCATCTCGGCCGGGACCAGGAAGATACCGCTCCCGATCAGCGTTCCCACAACCAGCGCAGTCGCGTGACTGACCCCGAGATCGCGGGAAAGCGTTGGAGCATGGCTGTGCGAGTTAGGAGGTTGGGCCATGGGCAGCATCGTCAGACAATGCAAGCAACAGACTGGAACTATATCCGACGGCGAAGGTAATCCCGCTGCCGATCAGCACGTACCAGGGGAAGGGAATTGGCCGCGACAGCCCCAACGTCTCGAATGGTGTGCCGGTCGCTCGCTGCAGCCAGTGCAGCATCGCCGCTCCTTGCCAGATATAGACGTTTGCGCAGAAACCGACAGCCATACCAATCATGCTGCCGCGCTCATTGGCGCGCCGCGTCAGTACTCCAAGCAGAAACACCCCCAGCAGCGCCCCATAAGCGACGGACGCAATGCTGAGGCCAAGTTCAACCACCTTGCCGCCGTGGCGCGATACGATCGCCAACCCGAAGAGCACCAATCCCCACGCGATGGTCGCCAGGCGCGACAGCAACACGCGACGTCGCTCTGCTGTGTCAGGTCTAAGCCGCAGGTAGAAATCAACCATCGACGTGGACGACAACGAGTTCAGCGCCGCACTCAGGTTCGACATCGCCGCGGCAAGAATGGCGGCAATGAGAATGCCCGATATGCCATGCGGCATGTAGGTAACGATAAAGGTGGGAAAGATGCGGTCAGCTTTGTCGAACGGTACCGCCGGCGGCGAGATGCGATAGAAGACCCACAGCATGGCGCCGATCAGCAGAAACAGCGAGAACTGGAAGAACACCGCGATCCCGCTGCTCAGCAACGCCAGTTTCGATTGCGCTTCGTTCCGGGCGGCCAGCAGTCGCTGTACGATCAGTTGATCAGTGCCGTGGCTTGCGGTAGTGAGGAAAGCTCCGCCGATGACTCCCGACCAGAAGGTATAAGTCCGGTAGAAGTCGGGCGCGAAGTCGAACACGCGAAACTTGCCTGCGCTGGCTGCTTGTGCGTGAATGGTGGCCCATCCGCCCGGCACGAGATGCAGGATGGTGAACAAGCCGATCAATGTGCCCGCCAGATAAATGCCGAGTTGCACGACATCGGTCCAGATGACCGCGGCCATTCCGCCTTCGAAGGTGTACAGCAGCGTTAGCAGGGTAACGATGCCGATCGAAATCAAGTCGCGTCGAAGCGCGCTTATGTTGCCCAGTAGCGGTCCCAGTGCAATGCCCACAACGAGCGCAACCGCAAAGAGGCGTACCCCTTCGGCTGCGGCGCGAGTCATCAGAAATAGGCCGGCGGTCAGCGAGTGCAAACGTCTCCCGAAGCGTCGCTCGATGAGTTGATACGCGGTGAAGAGATCGCCGCGAAAGTAATGCGGCAGCAGCACGTAACTGATGATGACCCGTCCGGCCAGATAGCCGATTACCAATTGCAGGAAGGTGAAGTTAGTGTCGTACGCCAGACCCGGAATGCCGATGATGGTGAGCGTGCTGGTTTCGGCGGCCACAATGGATAGGGCGATCGCCCACCAGGGAATGTTGCGGTCCGCCAGGAAATAATCGCGCAAGGAGCGCTGTTTCTTGCGGAAGCGCAGCCCGAAAAGCGTGATGCCCACCAGGTAAACCACAATCAGCGCGAGGTCGAAGAGATTCATGGCATCCGGCTGCGGTCAGGGTTGGCTCCGCGGAGCCATTATCACGGATGAATGCGACTTCGCCAATCTTGCTGGCCGGCGGGATGCTTCACGCTGCGATAATCTGGCCGTGGCGTATTTCCTTGGGATTGATGGCGGCGGTTCCCAGACCACATTCGCGCTTGGTGATGACAGCAGTGTGCTGGCGACGGTACGGGTGGGCGGTAGCAATATCGTCCGCGTCGGCGAAGACCAGGCTCGCTCCGTTTTGAAGCAGGGGTGCATGAGGTTTGTCGCCAGTGCGGGATCAAGCCGGCGCACATTGTCGCGCTTTGCGCCGGAATTGCCGGCACCACGCGCGACGAGATACGACGGAAAATCGCACGCCTGCTCGCCAAGTCAATCTCAGGGAAGACTGAAGTTGTCAGTGACGTGATCATTGCGCACCAGGCCGCTCTCGATGGCGCTCCGGGAGTTGTAGTGATCTCGGGGACAGGTTCCATCGCGTATGGGCGTCATGAATTCGGTCGCACCGCGCGCGCAGGCGGCTGGGGACACGCCATCTCCGATGAAGGTTCGGGGCATTGGATTGGAGTGCAGGCCGTGGCGGCCGTGGCCCATGCGCTCGATTCCGGCAACTACACCGAACTTAGCGATCGCATTCCGAAAGTCTGGCAGCTTGGCTCCTATGACGAACTTATTGCTACCGCCAACGCCTCCCCCCCGCCGGATTTTGCTGCTCTTCTCCCAGAGGTATTGGCTGCAGTCGATGCCGGTGACTCCTTCGCCCGCCACATCCTGATTCAGGCTGGCGCCGAGTTGGCGGCATTAGCGGAAGACGTTTTTCGGCGCTTGTGGAAGGCCGATGATGTCGTGACCTTCGCCGTTGGAGGCGGTGTCTTTCAGCATGCCGCAGCGGTGCGCGACTCGTTCCAGAGAGAACTGAGCGCCGCGGAAGGCGCGCTGGTAATGGCGCGAAAGCTGATTGCACCCGCGGCGCAGCAGGATGACCGTTAGGCCGGCACCCGTGAGCGCGCCCGCTTCAGCGCTCGCAGCAAGCGTTGGTTCTGCTCCGGGGTGCCGATGGTGACGCGGAAGGCATCGGGCGCTCCCCACGATCCGCTCATGTGACGAACGATGACACCATTCTCTTGCAGGGCCCGGCAAAAGCCGGCAGCATCTTCGCCAACCCGGCAGAAGAGGAAGTTCGTCCAAGTGGGAGTTACGCGAATTCCCATCTCCGCGATCGCCGGCGTCAACAACTTGGCTTCGGCGGCGTTCGTCTCCAGCGCTCGCTGAATGTGGTCCGTGTCCGCCAGTGCGGCCAGCGCCGCCGCCTCGCCCAACGAAGAAACCATGAACGCCGGTTTCAAGCGCGCGAAGTATCCCATCAGCTCCGCCGGTCCCATGCCGTAACCAACCCGCACCCCAGCCAACCCGTGAGACTTGGAGAAGGTTCGCAACACTACGACCCGGCGTCCCTGACGCACATACTCCAGCGCGTGCGAGTAGTCGAATCCGCGCTCGGCGGCGAAGTAGCTGGCGTAATCGTAATACGCTTCATCCAGCACGGTAATTACGTGCGATGGCAATTGCTCGAGAAAACGGTCAATCGCGTTAGCGTCCAGAATCGTTCCCGTCGGATTGTTCGGATTCGAGAGGTAGATCAGACGGGTGTTGACATCGACCGCCGCCAGGATGCGATCAAGATCATAGCCGTCGTTCGCGGTGGGCACTTCGATAAATTGCGCCCCCGTAGCGCGGGTGACGATGGGATAGACAATGAAGGAGAGCTTGCTGGTGATGGCGTTCAGCCCAGGCCCCAGCAACGTGCGCGCCATGATGTCGAGCAACGCACTGGAGCCTGCCGTTACCAGGATTTGTGCCGGCTCAACTTCGTGGAGCTCCGCCAGACGTGCCGTCAACTCGGTAACACCGTTGTCGGGATAGAAATTGACTTCGTGAGCGGCTGCCTCCATTGCTTCAATTGCCAGAGGCGAAGGCCCGAAGGGATTCTCGTTCGAAGCCATCTTGATACAACGCATGCCGCTCTCCAGTTCCGCCTGCCGTAGCGATTTGCCCGGCTTATAGCTGGCCAGCTTTTGCACGTACGCTGGGACCAGCTTGCTAAATTCCGTCATTCGATCTCCCGTAGTTCAACCTCTGCACCATTGCCGCTTCAGCCCCAACCTCTGTCATCCTGAGCGACGAGCGTAGCGAGGAGTCGAAGGATCCCGATACTGCGTACTCACTCTCCCATCGTGGGTTATCCGTGGAGGGACCTGCTTTTCTTCGTCGGAGCGCCCGCTCTGTCTCTGCGCCCACCCTTCAGCTGCGCCACTTCCTGCGTCGTTAGATGCCGAAACTCGCCTGGTTCGACGTCCAACACCAGCGGCCCGTAGCGCACCCGCTTAATCTTTTCCACGTGATGATCGACTTGCTCGAACATCCGGCGAATCTGCCGGTTTCGACCTTCCACCAGCGTGATCTCGTACCAGGGATTGGCGGCATCGCGCACCAGCTTGATTCGCACCGGCGCGGTCTTGACCGCCGTCGACCTTCGCTTCCAGCTGGCCCTTGGAGGACGGTCCGCAGGAGCCTTCAGCGACTTACGTTCCGCCGGAAGCATGATTCCGGCGCGCAGTTTGTCGAGCTGTTCCTCAGTAGCTTTGCCGGCGATCTTCACCAGGTACGTCTTGGCCACGTGCGAGGAAGCGTGCATCAACTTCTGCGCCAGCTCTCCGTCGTTGGTCAACAGCAGCAGGCCTTCGCTCAGGTAATCGAGACGGCCGACCGGATAAATGCGTGCCCCGACCCCCCGTACTAAATCTAATACGGTCGGACGGCCCTCCGGGTCAGTGACCGTGGTCACGTAGCCCCTCGGTTTGTTGAGCAGTAAGTAGACGGGGCGTTCCGGCCCCTTCAGCAGCTTGCCATTTACTTTGATGTGGTCGTGCTCGAGGTCGGCTTTGCTGCCCAATTCGGTGACGATCTGTCCATTGACCGACACGAGGCCGCTGGTGATTAGTTCCTCGGCTTTGCGGCGCGAAACGATTCCAGCAGCGGCGATGATTTTCTGGAGTCGTTCAGCAGGCATGCGGCTACGACTTCTCCGGCGAGCTGCCGGCCTCGGCTTCGGTGGCATAGGTTCCGTCGGCGGGCATTGTGGTGTCGCCGAGGAGGGGATTGGCATTGGAATTTTCAGGAACTGCCTCGGTCACGGGTTCTGGTTTATCTGTTGCTGAGACGTCAGGGGGACGATCGGCACCGACTTCGCCTTTCTCCTTAGCTGCGGCAGCGAACAAGTCAGCTTGCGGATCGCCGAGCTTCTCAAACTCTTCCATGCTAGGCAGCTCAGAGACATCGTTGAGCCCGAAGCGGAGCAGAAATTCCTTCGTCGTCCGGTAGAGAATCGGGCGGCCGATGACTTGCTTGCGACCGGCGGTGGTAACGAGTTTGCGATCGAGCAGGGTGGCGATGACTCCGGAAGTATCGACGCCGCGAATCTCGCTGATCTCTGGTACCGTGACCGGTTGCTTATAGGCGATGACCGCGAGTGTTTCCAGCGCCTGCAGCGACAGCCGAACCGGCGGCTTCAGGCTCTTGGCAAAGTTCACAACCACATCGTGATGCTCAGGCTTGGTGGCCATACGATAGCCACCCGCGATCTGGCGAATCTCCATGCCGCGATCGCTGGAGGAGTACTCGGCTGTAAGCTTGTCAACGATGGCGCTCAGCCGCGCTTTGATGCTCCTGAGTTCTTCCTTGGCCTCGGCCTTCTTGTCTTTCTCGCTGAAGGGCGCAGGCTCGGGAACTTCCGCCCGAACGTTCTGGGTCGATGTCGACTGCACTGGAATACCGTTGAACGCAGCGTCATCTTCCAGTTCGTCGGACTCAACCGGCGCAGGACCGTCAGAAATAACTTCGTTGAGCGCGAGACGAGCATCTTCCTCCCCTCGCAACTCCGCCAGCACTTCGTCGCGTAACAGCGACGCAAGCTGGTCCAGCGTCACCGGTTCTTCGGTGGCGTAGATAATGGCTTCGACTTTGGCTTTCAGGCTCATGGGAAATCGTTGGCTCTTAGCTATTAGCGCTTAGCTCTTAGCAAAGATCAGCAATTCTAGCTGCAATGTGGCACCAGCGACAGCACGCATGCTAAGAGCTAAGAGCTAATGGCTAAAAGGCCGCCCTCATCTCCAATCATCTTGCACCGGCGGATTCTCTGCCATTAGCGCGTCAAAGCCGGTATGCTTTTTTAGCACGATCTCGCCGAAGACATTGTCCTGCCGCGCCAGTACCGCCTGTAATCGAATCAGCTCCAGAATCGCCAGGAACGCGCACACCAGCGCCGACCGCGAACGCATATTGCGCAACAATTGTTTCAGCCGGATGGGCCGGTCTTCCAGAGAAAGCCGCCGCCGCACATAGTCAATCATTTGCGAAACTGTGACGCTGTCGTCGTCAACATTGAACGAGGGTTTCTGTCGCGCCCGATCCAGAATTTGCTGAAAAGTTCTGACCAGGTCCACTACATCGGCAGCCATTTCCGGCTCCGTGCCCTCGGCATCGCGAAATTCCTTCAGCGCAGGATTCGACCACACCGCCTCTTCGATCTGCTGCTTCTGCATCAGCATCTGCGCCGCCGTCTTGAAGCGCTCGTGCTCAAGCAGTCGGTTCACCAGCTCCAGTCGCGGATCGTCTTCTGCGTCAGGGCCAGCGGGATCGCGCGGCAACAGCATCTTCGACTTGATGTGGATCAGTAGCGACGCTGTGTAGATGAACTCAGCCGCAACGTCCACGTCAAACTGCTTCATCGTCTCGACATATTTCAGATACTGCTCGGTGATTTTCGCAATCGGTATGTCGTAGATGTCGATGTCCTGCTTGCGAATGAGATCGAGCAGCAGGTCGAGCGGGCCGTCGTAAACCTGGCCCACCATGACCGAGAAGGAGGACTGATCCGCGCCGTCCTTGCGCGGCAGAACGCTGCGGAGCGGCGGGTTGCGCCGTCGCGGCTGGTGGTTTGCGCGGGTTGGGGATCTTCGGGCATGGAACTCAAAAATCATTCACCACGGAGGACACGGACTCTTGTTCATAGAGCCACTTAAAAATCGCTTTGTATCAGCGCACCACTTGACAGGCTGCTGAAAAAGTCACTAAAGCAATTCTGCGGCTGAAGCCCGCTCGATATGACAAAAATAAAGAGCTTAACGGCACACCTAAAGGTGTGCCCCCTTCAAAACACCTGCGGCTCTTTCAGCAGCCTCTTCAGTCGTGCCGCAACGGTCAGCAATGATGGCTTCAGCCCTGAGGACTGGTTCTGCAAGGGCTAAAGCCCAGCCTTTTCCCCGCTTTGGCACGACGAAAGTCGTACCCCGATACACCCAGAAAAACCAAAAGTCTTCTCTGTTATCTCCGTGTCTCTGTGGTGAAATCATTACTTTCCCTCGGCCACACTTTGCACCGGCGATTCATACTCATGCGACAGATTCGCGGCCTCGCGCGCCTCAATCATGGTCGCCTCGGCAACGGCTCGCGCCTTTCTTGATCCCTCTTCCAGGATGTCCCATGCCTGTTTAGGATCAGCCTCGTACTTCTGGCGCCGCTCCTGGATGGGAGCCAGCTCTCGCCACAGGCTGTCAGCCATCCAACCCTTGCACTCGATGCAGCCGATGCCGGCGCTGCGGCAGCCTTCGTACACCTTTGCCATAGTTTCCGCGGTGCTGAAGATCTTGTGCAAGTCACCAACTGGGCACACATCGGGATTGCCAGGGTCGGTTCGCCGGATGCGCGCCGGGTCGGTCACCATGGTCTTCAGCTTCTGTCGCAAGGAAGCTTCAGGCTCACTCAGCAGGATGGTATTGCCGTATGACTTCGACATCTTGCGGCCATCGGTTCCGGGCAGCTTCGGCGACGGCGTGAGCAGCGGCTGAGGCTCAGCAAAAGCTGTTCGGGACCACGTCATTGGAACACCTCCGGGAGTACCTACTGGCGGAGGGGCATAGTCGACACGATGGTAGAACTGGTTAAAACGGCGCGCTACCTCACGTGTTAACTCAACATGGGGAACTTGGTCCTCGCCTACAGGCACAAACAATTTGCGATCGGAGTACGGATCAGGTGGGGGACTGTATATCAGGATGTCGGCCGACTGCAAGAGTGGATATCCAAGAAAGCCGTACGTGCCGAGATCTTTGTCCTTGAGGTTCTCGCGCTGCTCCTTGTAGCTGGGGACGCGCTCCAGCCATCCCAGCGGAGTGATCATACTGAACAGCAAGTGCAACTCGGCGTGCTGCAGCACATGCGACTGGATGAACAGCGTGCTGCGCTCGGGATCAAGCCCGGCCGCAAGGTAGTCGATCATGACCTCAAGTGAATTTTGCTTGACGCTGCGCGTGTCGGCGTAGTCGGTGGTGAGAGCGTGCCAATCGGCAATGAAGAAGAAGCAGTCGTACTGGTCCTGCAAGCCCACCCAATTGCGCAGCGCGCCGACATAGTTGCCGAGATGCAGCTTTCCGGTAGGTCGCATGCCGCTGAGCACGCGGCCTTTCTTAGTGCGGTTCGTATCGGTCATCGGAAACCCAGGAACACAGCCAGGAGCGCTTGGAAGAAAGCCATGAAAGGCGTAATCAGCATACCGATTATGTCGAGACCAATCATCGGCAGGATGAAGATCACCACTATGAGCCCGGCGTAACCAATCCGGTCATAGACGCGCAGCGCATTGTAAGAAAGAAAATGGCGGATGACATGGCTACCATCCAGCGGCGGCAGCGGAATCAAATTAAAAACGGCAAGGATTACGTTGATCCACATCGCGTCATAGAACAGCGTGGTCAGCGCCGCGGCAGTACTACCCGTGTGTGCGTACCTGCCGATCGGCGTATTCGAGCCGTGCGCGATGATAGCCAGAACCACCACGGATACGAACGCGGTCAGGAAGTTGCTCACCGGCCCGGCGACGGCGGTAAGAATGTCGTCGCGCACCTGGTTCTTGAAGTTGCGCGGATCCACCGGCGTAGGTTTGGCCCAACCGAAGGGCGGAAAGCCCAGAACAATCAAGATCAGCGGCATCAAGATGGTGCCAAAGGGATCGATGTGCACCAACGGGTTGAGCGAAACCCGGCCGAGCATCTTGGCCGTAGGATCGCCCAGCCGGTTGGCGGTCCAGGCGTGTGCCGACTCGTGCACGCAGATGGCAAATAGCAGCACGATGACCTGAAAAAAGATGTCAACGGGGTTGGCATTATGGAACATTGAAGTTTGAATTCGATACTAACATGGGGAAAGAAGGCTCGAAGGGTTGCCCGCCGCGAGACGATACAGTTTCGTTGGACTATTTCTGCGTTAGCCGTACGCGCCCGGTGTCTGCCACCGCGCTGTCAATCCGCAGCGGTAGCTTGAAGGTACTGGTGATGCCGACGTTGGGATATTTCGGCGTGAGGAAATGCTGAACGAAAAGCTGCAGCAACATTTGTGGCACCTCGACGCCGTCCAGCGAAACCGATTGTGCGCGAATGCTGGCGCTGCCGTTGGAACCGCTTGCCTGTGCCACCACGTGGATATCGTGGGTCCCGCTGAACAGGCTGAGCAGGGGATTCGCCGCACTTTTCCCTTGCGTCAACGCTTCGAAGTCAACCTGCGCGTGGCCATCGATCGCTCCCGGCGTTGACGCAAGCTGCACATGGCTAACTCCCTTTGGCAACTTCACGCCACCTTCGTTGAAGTAGGCATTGGCTTCGCCTTCGGTGATCTCGGTGGGCTTGGGATCGGGGTGAGGTTTCGCCGCGTTCTGTTTCAAGTACGCGATCTTCTTTTCCATCGCGTGGAAGTCGGGGCTGTGATTGTCATGCTGCGGCACAGGCTTTTGATCGGCCGCTGACAGTGGCGACCACCATCAGCAGCAAAATGGGAAGAAGGAAGCACAGGGCCGACTTCATCGCAGCGCCGCCTCCGCCGAAGGCGTTGTCGTGGTCTCGACGCGCGGCTTATCCAGCGGCCCGGAGATCACGTAAGACCGGCCGCCCGCGCGCTCCAATCGAACGGCCAGGCTGCGGTCGTAGGAAGCCGTACCCTTGACGATGTAGTTGGCGCCTGCCGATTGCAGCTTGCAGTCAACCAGAGTGAACATTCCACCTGCCAGAGATACTTTGCCAATGAAGTTGGAAAATGCCAAAGGAGCCCCCCGGCCGTCAAGGACAACATGACGCAAGGCGCCGTCGTTCCAGGTGAAGTCGGCTGAGCCGGTCGCCGAATCGCGAAGGCTGGCGGTGTCCAATCCGCGCATGGCCAGGCTGTATTGCGCGTCAACCGCTCCGGCGGCCCAACTATCGTGCATCAGAGTTCCCAGTTGCGCCATCGAGACTCGATTGAGTCTTCCGGTACCTGAATAGGTTGGGGGCGACACCGCGAGATCGGCAGTCCACATCCCACTGTGGTGGCCGCCAAGGATATCGGCGCGCAAGTCGCGCACCCGCAGTTTCCCGGCGTCGAGATCGATGGCTGCGCTCACGTTGTTTGCCACCGCCGTTCCCAACTCGAAGCGCGGGCTCGCAAAATGCCCGCTGGCGTGCAGCTTCAAGAGTGCATCCTCACGCCGCTGCCCGATATCCAGCAAGTGATACCACGGGCGGTTGAAGTAGCTCGGGTTTACCAGTTGATTCAACCGCGTCAGTGACGCGTCATCAGAGCGAACATCGAAGTGCAAAATGCAGCTTTCGGGAGCAGTGCAATGCACAGGGAAACTCGCCGATCCACTCAGCTGTGGTCCTCTGGCAAACGCCGCCGTAAACGAAGTGACGCTTACCTGCTGATTCGCCAGCGTCGCCGCCGCCGAGGAAAGTAGCAACGGCTCGGCAACACCCTGCAATTCGGCGGTCACGTTTTGCAGTTGCACGGTACCAGAGGTGCCAGGAAGCGCGAATCCAACCCAGGTTCCGGCCACATCGAGGTCGACCTGAGCGATTCCTGCGAGGCCGACGCCTGGAGTGCCGATGCCCAAGGCCTTGGCTATATTTAATAGCCGGGTCATCTCGGCTTCGCCCTTCAGATCGACGCTGTAGTGGTCCTCATCAAACATCGCGCTGGCGGTTGCGGGTGAAAGCGCCCCCAAAGCAAGTGGAAAGGGTTTCACCAGAAGGCGGAATTCCGGATTCGTTGGTGGCACCGCTTTGCGTGAGGCGGAATATCTGCGATGTGGAACGGCGGACGCAACCGGCTTGGGAACAGCGATCTCCACAGTTCCGATCTGCAAATCCTCCTTCAACACGCCGGAGTGCAGCGCCAAGAGACTGGTGCGACCGCCGCCTGCCCAGGTGGGCGTGCCTCCCGGCTGCCGGCGAACCGAGAAGACTCCTTCAAACTCGCCAGTGGCCGTCAGGTCCTGAGGCAGGTCCTTCTTAGCGTGGCGGGCGAAGGCGACAATTCGCGCAGCCGGGATGCGCTCCGCTGAGACGCTTAAATCGTATGCATCCCTGGCCCAACCCTGGGCGTTGCCGCGAACCTCCAGCGCGCCTGCGCCAACGGGGGATTCACATTGCAGATCGCGCAACGCGTCGTCAGGCGAGGAGTAAGTTCCGGTGCAATGCACCAGAAGTCGCAGGGCTTCGCCCAGCGCGATGTCGTAGCGGCGAAAGTTATCGACTCGTGCGTCCAGCGTGACCCCAAGCGCAGCCGGGGTCCCAGTCAGAGAGGCGTTAGAACTGACGATGCCACGCCAGCCCCGGTCGCGTCCATAGATCAGCTTGCTCAGTTGTCCCAGCGGACCACCGCTGAAAGTCAGCTTCAGATCGAGTGGAGTGTTACGCAAACTTGAAGCCCGCTGGAAACGTCCATCCAGCTTGAAGATGCCGGTGTCGTTAATGCCCACGTCAGTACGCGTTGGGCGCGCTTCCAACCTGATGCCCCATTGGTTTTCCGATTCCAGCCAGAGCGCAAAATCGGCATCGGTGAATGCGAATGCTTTTTTCACGAGTCCGAGCTTGAAATTGATTCGTCCGCTCGAAGCTTCGACATATGGAAAGCGCGGGCGCTCTTCTGGACGGGTTTTTGCGGTGGGCGCCGAAGTGACCTGTGAGGCGCGCTCGATTAAGTCCTCCACGTCCCAATGGCCGTCGGAGCGGCGCACCAGATTCAAGCTGGGACTTTCCAGGTCCAGGGTCCCAATCTCGAGCCGGCCGCGCCAAAGCGAGGTCAGCCGTAGAAAGGCGGTGACCGTATCGGCGTGCAGCATGGGTTCCGCGCCGTAGCTGGGATTCTCAGCTACAACAAAATTTGAGAGCACGATGCCCGGGCGCGGCAGAAGTTTGAGTGCAATCCGGGAGACGGTGACGTCGCGCCCCAAGGCCTGGCTGATGGCCTCCGCCACGCGTTTGCGATAGCGATTCACGTTCACGAATGGTGGTGCCAGCACGGCCAGCAGAACGAGCAGCACGATCACCCACATCATTCGCCGTGCAGTGCGGCCCGGCATCAATGCACCACATGGAACATGCGGGACCAACGCGTCTGATCAAAGAAGTGGACGATGATGTTGAACATCCACGCTACACGATCTCCGAGGCTCTGCCGTTCGTACTCGTCACGCGGGGTGACGAACGACCAGTAGATGAACATGGGACGCCCAATGACGTTCTCGCGCGGCACGAAACCCCAGTAGCGCGAATCGAGGCTGACGTCGCGATTGTCGCCCATCGCGAAATAGCTGCCAGGCGGCACTACCAGGTCGCCGTTTTGCACGTGCGAAGGCAAAGTAAGCCGCCACTCGGGCGTCACTTGTTCGTACTCGCTGGGAGGCAGGCTGGGGAAATTATCGCGGTAGCCGTTGTAGGTGCCATTGCGGATCACATAAGGTTCGTTGAGGCGCTCTCCGTTGCGATACACTGCGCCGTCCTGCAAATGAATGCGGTCGCCCGGAACACCCATGACACGCTTGACCAGATAGAGTCCGGGCTGCGCCGGCGAGAGGAAGACGAAGATATCGCCGTGTTGAGGGTCGCGATAAGGAATCAGCTTGCCGATCCAACCGGTTTTTGGCGCCAGTAAGATGCGGTCCACGAAGAGGTGGTCGCCAATCAGCAGAGTGTTCTCCATCGAGCTCGACGGAATGGTGAAGGCCTGCAGTGCGAAGGTGATAATGAACAACCCGGTCACCAGGACAATGGCGATCGAGGCGATAAATTCCGGAGTGGTCTCCTTCGGCTTTTCGCGGCGGCTTTTCCGGCTTCTGCGGCGCCACCGCCGGCGCTCTTCACAATCTTTTTCGTAGAAGGCAAATGAACTCTTCCTTAAGTATTTAAAGGGGCTCAGGCAAAGCAACTAATAAAAGCCCAGCTTTTAGAGTCTGCTGGAAAAGTCGGCGACAGGCTCCATTGTGAAGGGGAGCACCTTTAGGTGCGCCGCGATGAGCCCTTTATTTGTCATTCCGAGCGGGCTTTAGCCTGCGAGGAATCGCTCTTCCGACTTTCAGCAGCCTCTTTGGCCGCTGAGGGATTTTCGCTTTCCAGGCCGATCACAAGAGTGTGTGCCGACATGGCAAATCCGAAAAACCGAATTCCCTCAGGGGCTGAAGCCCGAATTCTTCTCTCAGCCTCCGCGGCACGGCTAAAGCTGTGCCCCTTCAAAGACACCTTATTGCACGGTCCGCAGCATGCGGCGCCAGCGCAGCTCCTGCAACATGTGGGTAACGTCGTATGCCAGACTCGAAAGTTTATCAGACGGAAGCCCGTCAGCGGCTGCGGCATTGGATCGCCGTACCGACCAGTAGATCACGAGGGGACGACCAACGATGTTCTCCGCCGGCACGAATCCCCAATAGCGCGAGTCGGAGCTGTCATCGCGATTGTCCCCAAGTACGAAGAATGAGTCTTCGGGAACAATCAGCTCGCCGTCTTCCCGCAGCTTCTTCAGCTGCAGATACCATGGCGACGACATTCCCAGGACCATCAAATTGCCGTCGGGAAAGTTGTCCCGGAATCCATCCTGCTGTTCCCAATGAAACGTGGCGTAGTCGTCGTCCTGGCGAACTCCGTTGACGTAAACATGTTTGTCGATGAGTCTGACGCGATCACCGGGCACTCGCTACCACCCGCTTAACAAAGTGCTGCCGCGGATCGAGCGGATAGCGGAAGACGATGATGTCCTGCCGGCGTACCGGCCGGTAGGGCATGAGCCAGCGCCAGAATGACGAATGTCCGTCATGCACTTTGTCCACCAGAAGGTAGTCGCCGACCAGCAAGGTCCTCTCCATCGACGGAGAAGGAATTTGGAAAGCCTGCACAATGAAAGCGATGACGAAGACCGCGATCACTATGGTCGTGGCCAGCGACTGCAGCGAATGCATGGCTCCCGGACGGGCGCCCGTAGGACGATGTGGTGCGGACGCGCTCGGCGTCTGCGCCACAGTCTCGACGGATGATTCGGTGCGGACTTCACTCATGAATGTTCAGAGAACCCTCTGGGAGGATCAGTGCCCCGTATCCCAGAACCTCTCTTCAGCGATTGTAGAAAATCCCAGGCTTCGCGTGCAGCTCTTTGCTCGGCCAGCTTCTTAGTATTGCCTTCGGCGCGGCAAGAAAAGCCTTCCTCCCCGTCGGGGCCCGCGGGGACCTGTGCCTCCATGGTGAATACCTTGCGATGGTCCGGACCTTCTGCCTTGATCAGCACATAACGCGGCTGCGAACGCCCGCTGGCGTGTACCGCTTCTTGCAATGCCGATTTGTAATCAATTACAGGGAGCGTCTTGCTGCCGCCCTGGTGTACTTCGGCAAGGCCGGGTTCCAAGATCGACTGCAGGATGAAACGATGAGCCACGTCCAAACCCGCGTCGAGGAACAACGCGGCTATTACAGCCTCCAGGGCATCCACCAGCAGAGCAACCTTGTTGCGGCCGCCGCTGCGTTCTTCACCTCTTCCCAAGCGAAGGTATTGTCCAATCTCCAGCTCCCGCGCCGGACGAAGCAGGTGGCGTGCGCTCACCAGGTGCGCGCGTACCTTGGAGAGCTCCCCTTCCTGATATTCCGGAAAGCGCTGAAAAAGTTCCCGGCTTACCACGAAACCCAGCACCGCGTCGCCGAGAAATTCCATCTGCTCGTTATCGGCTGACAGCGCAGGAGTCCCTTCCGCCGCGTTCTGCGATTCTGCCTCGCGCGCATGGGACGCGTGAGTTACGGCCTGCTCCAGCAGAGCGCGGCAGTTGAAGCGATGCCCGAGAGCTTCCTCCAGCATAGAGAGGTCATGAGGTACGGAGTTCATTTTGAGTTCGGCAGCTCGAACCTACGGCACTGTCGGTTGAAGCCATCGTTGTCTTTGCGCCTCAATGCGGCGGCGGATTCGGCGGAGTCTGAGCCGGCGGAGTCTGGGCCGGTGCCTGTGTCGGCGGTGTTGTAGGGGCTGGTGTGACCGGGGCAGTGCTGCTTGGAGCTGCCGAGTTACTGTCAGCCATCAATTTCTGCAATCGGACCTGTTGCTGCTTCGCCAGGTTCTGTGCCGCGCTTCCTGGCGGTGCATATTGTGCCGCCTTGGTCGCGGAGTCGAGTGCCTGAGGGTATTGCTTTAACTGGTCCTGTGCCACCGACAACCGCAGAAATACTACCGCCTCCGGTTGTGCCTTGCTGGCCGCCACTGCTTTCTGCAATTGCTGCTCAGCCCCCGTGTAATCCTTCTTGTTCAGGTCTACCATGCCCAGCGTGTCGTAGGCCATAGTTACAATTTGGGCCTTTACGGCCGCAACCCGGTCAGCGGGTGCGTCAGGGGGCGCCATCAGTCCGTTGATGTTGTCAATTGCGCCTTGGGCATCCTTGGCAGCTTCGGCAAGACGTTGATCGCGGTCCATATCGGTGTCGCGAGTGCCCTCCACTAAAGCAGAGCCTACTTGTACCAGCGGCACCGGGTTGGTCGGATCCGCCGCTATGGCTTTGCGTCCCAATTCGATTACCTTGTCTGAATTGTTGGCTTGGCCATAAGCGTTCATGGCGCGAATGTAGAGGGCCGCCCTCAGGTCGCTGTTCGGATATTTGGCGGCGAAGGTGTTGGCTGCAGCTTCCATCTGTGCTGGATCGGTCTTTGTTGCCGCATCCTGGTACGCCTTCATTTCATCCTGCGATTTCGCCTGCAGCACCTTGTGCCCGCCGGCCGGGGTAGACGGCGCCTGCGAACTGTTGGTGCTGGGCGACTGGCTGTGGGCACCGCTCGGTGCCGTCGATTGTCCGCTGGGATTCTGCGCTGAATTTGCCTGGGCCATCGCCAGCGCTGCGGTCAGCAATAAAGCTAAAATTGCGAATCTCGATCTCATTTACTTGCTCGTCCTTTCTGGAGGGAAGAAACGCTGCTCTCCCCTTAAATGCGAAGCTATTGCCGCTCTGGCTTTGCGTCTGGGGGCTGGTAAGGTTCTTTGATCCCCTGCTCCGCCGCCTTCTTGGTATCCGCTGACGAATCCGCGCCGCTGAGTGCCGCCTGGTATTGCGCGATGGCGTTTTCCCGCTCGTCCTGCAAGTCCAGGATGCGGCCCAAATAAATGTGGCACCAGGCTGCGATGCGCGGGTCCTTGGTCGCATTCAGAGTCTTTTGAAAGTTCTCTTGCGCTCCTTGCATATTGCCGCTCATGGTGGCCGCCCGAGCCAGCACGAAATAAGCACGCGCCGGATCTTCCTTTTCATTGAGCGCCTCTTCGGCCAGCTTTTGCGCTCCTGCGGGATCGCCGCTCACCAGCTCTCGTTCGGCCAAAGCCAACTTTTGTTGAGATGCAGGTTTTGCAGCCCGCACCACCTCGGGCGTGGCTTGCGACGCATACTCGATCTCGCTGGCGCGCTTCTTCTCCGCATCGACATTGATATTGTGCAGCCAATCCGGGAAAGCGTCCTGCAGGCCCCGGTTTTCCTTCTCAAAGTTCCTTAACTGGTCGTAGAAGTAGTGGGTGAAGATGAAGCCTTCGGCTTCGTCGCGCTGCAACAGGGCCTGCCGTTCCTTCTCCGGCAATTTGGCCTCGAGCGGAGTACGCGCTTCGATCGCCCGAATCAAACATTCCACGACCAGCAGACCTGTGTCTTGCTTGTAGTCGGTCGCCATCGGCGCTTTTTGCACTGCCACCAGTACTGGCTTCAGCCGCTCCAAAGCCGTCGCCCGCTTCGCGATCAGCGGGTCGAGCACGAAATGCAGATAGGTATGCCGCAGCGCCTCCATGTGGATGTTATCGCCGCTGGGCGAGATCACCACGTAGTAATAATCCTGAAGGTAATTGCGCGAATTCACCTGCCCCGGTGCGCTCATCGGTTCCAGATAGACGGTGAAGCTGCGACCCCCATATCCAGCGAGTGGCATCTTCAGGTAAGTGTCGGTCGAGGTGATCATGTGCGCGACTGGCTCGTGGTAGTGGTCGATCAGGGCAAGATATTCGGCTTCATGCTTCAGCCAGATGGAATGTAGGTTGGCGGCGATGTAATACTGCCTGAGCAAAGGAGCGAAGCCCACCACATACGTCGAATCCGGAGGCATGTCGGATTCCTTAACGCGGGGCGTAAAGTCTGGCGGCGGGCCCGCGTACAAAGCCAACGAAACATATTGCGCCAGGTCGTGTGCTCCGTCGCCTTGCTGGTGATCGCGATAGAACTGGCACATCTCTTTGGCGGCCGCGGCGGCGGCAGGCGATTTGCTGGCTTCGACGAGGTCGGCCCGAACTTCCGTGCGGATGGGCGATGACGATTGCAGTTCCTGGTCGTATCCGCAGACGTTCATGGCTGCCACCACGCTGAATAACGTCTCGCTCACGTCGAGCGTGGCCTTGGACTGCGCCCGTGCGGCGCAGGTCAGCGACGCCAGCAGAAGCGGCAGGACAAACCAGCGGCGAAAACAGCCCAGAAAAGCCTCCTGAAACAATTGTGGCGGGAATCAGTATTTACAGTTTACGAGCAGAGATTGTGGGACGCAAATTTGAAAAACCTTCGGTGGGCCGTCCCGGACTTCGCCTACCCAGATCAACGTTTAATAGACTGACGCGAACCCCAGGCGACAGGCAAATGACTTCCTGCCCCACCCGTTATCGCTTTTACCATCCGAATACTTTGCTGAGTTTAATAGTGAACCCGCTGCGATCGTTCAACTGGTGCAGGTTAAGCATGTAGCGATAGCCCACGTCGAGGGCGGCGCTGTTTAGAAAATACCAGCGCGCCCCCCAAACGCCGTCGACCGGATTGCTGGGGCCTAAGGAGGTATTTTGGGTGTTTATGCCAATCAAGCCAAACGCATGGCCTTCCTGCCCTAGTTCGACCGTAAACTCGGTGAGAAACTGCAGCCGGTGTTGAGCGCGGAAAATGAAACCCTGGCCGAAAGTGATCACATCGCCCGGTGTCAGCAGCGTCTCTGATCCAATCTGTGGATTCCGCGTGACCAGATACGTAACATTGTTCGCCAGGGTGATCTCCTGCAAAAACGTCTTGCTCAATGCCAAAGTGAAAGAGTAGTTGAATGTCCCAGTCTGCACCCCGAACTTTGCCAGTTCCGCCGCCGCACTTTCCGTGGGAATCACAAAAGAGGCACCCAGCGAGACGCTGAGCGGATCGCCACGAGTCTCTGACCAGAAGTTGGCTTTCAGTCCCAATGTCACCGGACCCCAATCGCTTTGATCGTAGGCCGCAAAGGGGAAGTCGGGAACGTAAGCCGCCGCCGGTCCGTGCCAGCTATTGTTAAGTGGGCCGGCATTAACCCCGCAATAAATCGGCGCTTTAAAGACATCGTGAGAACAGCCTGGCGGCTGCCGCAGGCTAAGCTGTGAGGGCTCGCCTATGTGTATATGGCGATACGGTTCGAATTGCGCGAATACCGTAATCTTCTTCGTCAGACCCGCAGCAAAGCTCGTTCCAATGCTCAGGATGGTGGCACTGCCCGGAGCCTGTCCGAACTTGTTCGTGTAGGCAGAAAGTGTGTAGACGCCCTTGGGCAGGCTCTCGGCGGTCTCGACGGTGAATACTCCCGGCGTTCCCTTAGTAGCCGGCATTGGCGGCAAACCAGACCGATTCACCTCGGAATTTGCAGCTTGTGGCGGTTGCGTCGTCTGCGGAGCCGCGCTGGAATTGCCGCTTGTTCTCTCCTGCGCCGTTTGCGGAGCCGGGTTGGAATCGCCACCCGTTTCCTGCTGCGCTGAGGCGGGGGTTGATTGCTGGACGGAAGTGTCCGCGGCCGATGATGCCGCGGCTAACGCTTTATCGGAACTTCCCGGCAACTGCAAGGCAACAACGATCAGCATTGAGCATGCCAGCATCTTTCAGCTCCCATCATCGTTCCGGGACGGCACGCTCCTCAATATCCCGGGACGATCTGCATATACTGCGGCAAACCAATGTCCGCAATTGAACTTTTCGCCTTTAGATTGGCGGGCAGCGATTTAGCAAGATTTCGGAGTTTACTTGGGTCCTCCCTGGTGCTCGCTTTCATTTTCGCGACTTGCGCTCCGTTGATTTTTCAGCCCGAACCAATGGTATCCGATGGTGACTAGAATCCCGTTGGCGGATGGATTCCGCGGCGCCGTCCAGCCATTAGAAAGGTGCCAGGCGTGCAGTCCCACATCAATGGAGCGCTGGCCACGGCGAAAGAACTGCCATCCGAAGCCAGCACTGGGAACGACATTGAACCTGGAAGTGTCTCCCGGCGGAATTTTGGCGTTGGTGTACACAAATCCTCCCGCCACCTCCAAATAGGGAGCTGTTCGGCCCTTATGCTTGAAATTCCACCGTCCTACGATGGGATCGATTTCGGCCCCGTAAGCCGACTGCAGATTGGAGACTACGAAGACGGGAATCACATCAAAGTCCCACTGCAAGGTGCCTCGCAGCCAGCCTGGACCATGCGCCGCCGTCAAAACCCGTCCGAAACGGACCCCGGCCATCCAGATGTCATTGTTAAAGGTGGTACTTCCGTCGTGCTGTGCGGCTACTCCTCCGGCCCAGACCTCCGTGTCTTTCGTCCCTTTGATCTGCGTCGGAGATACAAAACCTTGCCCGCTTAACAGGCTTGAAGAAAGCACTGTCAATGTTATCGCGAAGGTTAGGAACTGTTGGAACCCTCTGGTCATGGATTATCTTGCTCGCTCGACCGCGGGTGGTGTAAAGCATTGGGATGCCGGGCTCCGACAGGCGGTTGCAGTAGTTGCTCTCGGCCGAGATTAGCGTCAAAGCGACAGACCTAAACCCGGGTTGGGGCCGACAACTGTGCCGTCCGGAACTCTCACGCCTACCCAGCGTTGAAGCACTGGGCTAAGATTTTTCGTCCCGCAAGCGAGACTCGGGCGCGGCGGTCTATCCACTACGCTAACCGACCACCGAGAATTCCCGGCATTGGGTCGTTAGCGGGATATGCATTCTGGGTGGAATCGCAACTAAATGAGCGCCGTAGGCGCTGAAAATCTTAGCCCCGTCCTTCAGGACGGGGTAAGCGTAAATAAAAGAATCGAGTCCCGTAGGGGACGGCATACGAATCATCCAAACACGTATCGCGGATCGTATTCCACGCCCGCCGTGCGCAGCAAGGCCACAAACTCCTCCTCGAAGCTCCACTTCTGGTGATGCGCCTCCTGGTTCGCAATGTAGTCGACCACAACTTGTCGCTGTGAATAGCTGACGCTGAACGCACCGTAACCTTCCTGCCAGGCGAACCGCTGGCCCATCTCCCCGAGCATGCGCGACGAGTTGCCTTTGAGGTCGCGGACCGCTTGCGCCACCGGCATTTTAGGCGGCAAGGAGATGAGCAAATGCAGGTGGTTCGCGGTCCCTCCGGCCGCAAGCAAGATAATGTGCTTGGCGTTGGCGATTCCGGAGATGTAACGACAGAGAGCGTCGGGATGTTCGATGAGGTTGGCGCGGTCCTTAGTGCTGAATACGCAATGCACCAGGTTGGAAGCGTGGGTGTGCGACATGCAGGAAGAGTAACGGGGAATGGCGGTTGTTACCGTGACCGTTGGCACATCGGGATGTGTCGTCCCTACGGGACTCGGATGCCTAATTAAAGCCTACCCAGCGCTGAAGCGCTGGGCTAAGATTTTTCGTCCCGCAGGCGGGACTCAAGCGTCGCCTGATGTCCCAGGTTAGCTCAACAGAAGGACGAACCTTGGGCGCGAGAAGTGCAGCTCGTCCATGCGAATGGTGAGGGGATACCGCGGTGAGTTCTGGGGATGCTCGCGATACCCGAAATACAGATTCACGTGGAGAGGGGTGTCCGAAGCGATTGCAAGGTGAAACCTTATCGCCGGGGCGCCTAGCCCGAAAACCCCGCTTCCCCCTAGCCCCTGACCTGCACCTTGGAAAACGACAGGATCACCCGGCTGGCGGTGGGCTGTCCGAAGGCCGTGGCCGGCTGGAAGGTAGTGAAGATCAGCATGTTCTTCAGTTGCGGCAAAATGGCCGCTTCATTCTCCGGACCCGACAGGATACGGTAATCCTGCACCCGGCCATCGGGCCCGACGTAAGCTTCCACCACCAGCGACTCCGCACTGGCGACCCCCGACAATTCGAAGGGAGTGAATTGCAACTGTGCCGGCGTGTAAAGCATGGTCGGCACGTCGTTGGACGCCCGCACCTGCGAGGGATAGAGGAAACTGATCAGCAGTCCAAAAACGATCAACGTAGTCAATACGCCAGCTGTAGCCGGAACCATGGTCGCATTGAAAGCATTCTCCCAGCGCACCCGCAGCCTCTCCCACCGCGAACGTTGAGAGTTGGCGAGTTCTTGCGAAGCCGCGACGCGAAGTCTAAGAGTCAGGTCCGGAGGCGCCGCTTTCCGCCCTAAAGACCCGATCAACATCTGAATCCGCTGTCCAGACGAATAATATTCAGCGCATTCCTCGCAGCCCCGCAAGTGTCCATTCACCTGAGCCAATTGGCTGCGCGTCACTGCGTTGTCCAGGTACGACGACATGAGACCCTTCGCAACTGAGCACTTCATGGCATGACCTCAACCTTCTGACCACCAACCGTACCGCCCTTGCGCTGTTTTCTACTGCGCGCTACGCCTGGGTTCATCCCAAAAGCTTGCAGGTGACGCTCCATGCGTTTGCGCAGCGCATCGCGCCCACGCACCAACCGCGACTTCACCGTCCCCAGAGAGACATCCATCACCTCGGCGATTTGCTCGTATGACAGTTCCTCGATGTCGCGCAAAATCACCGTTGTTCGGAACGGCTCCGCCAGGGCCTTCAGTTCGCACTCCACCCGCGCCCGCAGTTCTTCGTCATGTACGTTTTCCAGTGGAGATTTACCTTCATCCACCAGGGTGTCTTTCATCCCGAGGCAAGGATGCTCGTCACCGCTACCGCTCGCGGGCTCGATCGAGGTTTCCTGGACTTTATGACGAAACCACCAGCGCCGGTGGTTCGAAGCCTCATGCACCGCGATGCGGTAGATCCAGGTCTTCAGACTGGAGTCGGCGTTGAAATTCCTGATCCCACGGAAGACCTTGATAAATACTTCCTGGGTAGTGTCGGCGGCGTCGGACGGATCGTCCATCATCCGGTAAACCAGGCTGTAAACCGGTTGGTTATAGTGCGCGATGAGCCAGCAGAAAGCGTCTTCTGATCCGGCCTTCAATTCGGCCACAATCGCTGCTTCCGCCGTGCGGACGTCCAGCGCACTTGCGAGGTCACTCAATGTTGTTGCTCCCGCCATGAAGGCGTACCTCAATGATAAATAGATTCGGAGCCCGCAACAACTTCCCGCAGCGATCTCGGCGCTCGGTCGCCCGTCCAGCAAAACAATCTCGCCGTATCGACACAAGCGCAGCTGGTCCGCTGGGGGAGGACTTGATGAAATAGACTCCGGAGCGTGTCTCAAATGTTCCCGACGACGAGTGCAATCATCTGCAACAGGAATGCGCTGGCTTTTTCGAAGCGGGAGCATGGCTTTTGAACGGCATTTGAGGATCAACTATTACGGTTTGGGAACAGAACTTCCGGTGCTGTCCTTGGAATTAGCCTTGGACGCATCGGCAGGCGTAGCGCTGGCTGGCGCTGCCGGTTTCTTCTTCTTGTGGACGGTCTTCTTCTTTGGCGGTTCCGTATCATCCACAACGACTTTCTTGGGCGGAGCCGCTGCTGCCGCGGCCGCAGCCTGTTGGTAGGTGCGGACTTGGCTTCGTAACTGGGCCAGTTCCGACTGCGTCGACGATGTCAATTGCTCGAGCGCATCCCCCAGATCGCGTCGCACGGAATCGATGGTCTCCAGTTGCTGCCCCAGGGCCTCGTAGTCGCCCCGTGGACCGAAGGCGCCGGTGGCTTCGGTCAGGGATGCGAAGACGTCGTACAAAACGTTCAGATTGCGGTAGAGCTTGAACTCAGCATTCAAGTCCTGCGGCGCCGCGCGCACCGCGTCGATCAGTCCGGGCAAGGCAGAGCTCAGGTTTCGCTGCACGGAATCGGCGTTGGCCTCACATTGCCGTTTGGACTCTCCGTCTGTCTTCCACTTATCAATTCGTAGCTGCTGAAGGTCGAGCGTGGCCCGCGATGCAGCCGCTTGCAGCCGGTCGAGATCGGGCTGCACCGAGACCGTAGGCGCACTGGCGACGGACGGCGCAGGTACCGGCCGCGGGACTGCGCCCGGAGCGTTTGCCGGATTCTGCCCCAGTGCGGTAGCACCCGCCAGCCAAAAGTACAGCACCGACACTTTCAGGTTCATCTTGCGCTCCCGGCGAGGAAAATCTCAGACGACAGTCGCGGACGAGGTGGAGGGAATAAATCGGGATTCACCGCCTTAGTTGGATGCTATCGCATGAATCGTGGCTGTGCCACTTTACGCGGTGGTGATTGCGATACGGCCGGGAGGTTTGACTAAGCCATGCGGCTGGGAGAAAATACTTGAGATGCCCGCCATCTGGGCGTCTGCCTTCCTCAAAAGTGGGCCTGTGGCGCAGCTGGGAGCGCGCTTCCATGGCATGGAAGAGGTCGTCGGTTCGATCCCGACCAGGTCCACCAGTTAGACCTTCCTAGAACCAATCGCTTCCAGAGCGTTTGCTCCAATCGTACAACCGACCCGACAGCGGCGATGGAAAATGCCTCCTGGGGACGAAAGAATCATCATGCCTACTGCTCTCGAATCGACTGTGACTTGGCGTCGCTTGCTCGCATCCAACTAGAAACAGGGGGCAGGGCCAAAGAGGCATAGCGGGTCCTGAATTTGGTTTGGCTGAACCGGGCCTCACTTACGCTTCCTCCCCGCTCCACGATTTGCTCAACCACAACCCGTACGAAAGGCCAGCTAACACGCTGAGATGCGAGCGACGCTTTCTTGCGTGTTGGCAAGGCGAAAGCGCAGGTTTCAAGAGTCGGGGGGGAGGATGGCTCTCCCTCCAAATCTCCTTCCGGGTATCGGCGGTCGGCTGTCACGGCCCGAGCTATGCATCCAGTCGGATTTGCGGGAAAGACGGGTAGGACAGCGCGCCGCTTGCCTCCAGCGTCTTTAGCCACTCGCGAATCTCGTTGCATAGTGGCATGACCGATACGCCTGCAAAAGAGGGTGAGCGAGGTTTCAATCGCCGTAGGGCTGCCAGCAGCAGCGACGAGGTTCCTTCCAAATTGCCGCGCTGGAAGTGATGAAAGGCCGCCGCCACTTGAATCAACCCTTGCAAGAAACTCTTCTCGGGCTCCGGTAATGTCAGCCACACCAACTCCCAGTGCTCGTGGGCCGCAAAGAATTCCTCTGCGTGGTAGCACCGCAGCCCTTCAGCCAGCTCTCCGCGAGTCCAATCAAGATGTTTCCGCAAAGCGTTTTCAGAACTTGGTTCAGGCATCACCGCGAAAGACGATATGTGAGCGCTCTGTCACTCATACCGCAGCGCTTCGATGGGATCGAGATTAGCAGCTTTCCAGGCAGGATAAATCCCAAACACCAGGCCGATCATGACCGAAGCGGCGGTTGCGGTCAGCACCCAGGGCAACGACATACTCGCCGGCAGGGAAGGAAACACCAGCGGAACCAGCGCCGTCAGGGCGCCTCCAATGACGATACCGATAATGCCGCCTATGCCGGTGAGGGTGATGGCTTCCAGCGTGAACTGCAGCAGGACATCGCGTCTTGCGTGCTCCGATCGCCTTACGCACGCCGATCTCGCGCGTGCGCTCGGTCACCGACACCAGCATGATGTTCATCACGCCGACTCCGCCCACGATCAGCGCCACGCTCGACACCGCGAACATGAAGATGAAGATTCCTCCGGTGAGCTGGTTCCAGGTATCGCTCAGCGCGTCCTGGCTGAAGACGGCGAAGTTATCAGGCTGATCGGGATTGAGGCGCCGCCGTCGCCGCAGTAGCGCCCGCATTTCGTCCATGGTGGTGTCCATGTCAGCGTGTGACGTGGACTTCACCGTGATCCAGTACTGCTTTTGCTCGGGATGCAACTTGTGCATGGTAGCGATGGGCATGCGCACAATGTTGTCCTCAGGATTTGAACCGTTGCCGAAGGCCGCCTTGCGTTTGGCCAGCACGCCGATCACCTGGAATAACTCGCCTTCGATATTGACCTCCTTGCCAATAGGGTTTTCATCTTCAAACAGCTTCTCCGCGGTGTCGCTGCCCAAAATGGCTACCTGGCTGCGATGCTCATTTTCGGTATCCGTGAACCAGCGCCCGCGAACGATGGTCAGATCGTCAGTTTGCATCGTGGCCGGCAAGTTACCGTCGAGGATGGTGTTCTTGCTTTTGCGGCCCTCGTATTTCACGGCGAAGGTCCCGGTGCCGAACTGCGGCAGCATGATGCGCAGGCTCGCGGTGGCAGCCTTCACATGAGGCAGGTCGCGCATGGCCAAGGCATCGTCGAGGGTCAACTCTTTGCGGGTGAGCATCTCGGTGGTTGGCCGGCCGAAGGTGAACGGCGAGAAATGGTAGGCGAAGACCTGGTCGGAGCCCATGTCCTTCAGCATGCCTTCGACGTTGGAGTTCAATCCGCGCACCACCGACGAGATGACGATGACCATCATCACGCCGATCACGATGCCCAGCACCGTTAGCCCCGAACGCATCTTGTTCTTTGCGATTGTCTCCAACGCCATGCGCAGGATCTCTTTGTAGTCGCTACGACGCATAAATCCCCGCTAAGAAGTGCCGCCGCCACGCGGCTCGAATATGTCTCACTCCTTACCCTTATTTTTTGCGATATCTTGAATACAAAAAATTAATCGCAACCTAGCATAATCACTTCTTTTGGTCGTCTAGTTCCTCGGCTAGAATTGTTAAGGAAACTCTGAATAAGCACCGCTTTCAAGGCGGCGCATGACCAACTCTTCGATTCCATAGCAGCGCATCAACCTTGCGGCTGCATGGCTAGGCTTGAGATCGCTGCGCGGACAGGAAAAATGCCGTCCTTCAGCCTACACCGCCGCCAAGCGCAGCAGCTTCTTGCGAACCATAAACAGGTTCACCAGAGCACAGGTGGCAAACAGCCGGTTGGCGTTCTTCGTCAGTCCTCGGTAGCGTACCTTCACGAAGCCAAACTTCAGTTTGAGAATCTGAAAGACATGCTCCACTTTGGAGCGCACGCTCGACTTGGTCCGGTTCTTGGCCCGCTCCACTTCGTCAATGTGGTCTTTATAGCGATAGCGGCGATGGGTGCAGTCCTGCGCCCGCGGCGCTGCTTCATGGATGGCCTCGGTCTGCCCGACATAGCCCTGATCGCCCCACACCCGCGTTTCCTCGCCGTGCAGCAACTCCGGCAACACCCTGGCATCGGCCACGTTGGCCGCGGTCACCGCCGCCGAGTGAATGAGCTTGGTCTTGCTGTCTACGCCTACATGCGCCTTCATCCCGAAATACCACTGCTTGCCCTTCTTCGTCTGATGCATCTCCGGATCGCGCTTCTCCTCGCGGTTCTTGGTCGAGCTGGGCGCAGGGATGATGGTCGCGTCCACGATCGTACCCGTCGTGATGCGCACTCCCTTTTCCTGCAGGTGCAGATTCACCGTCTCCAGCATCTCTCCGCCCAGCTTGTGCTCTTCCAGCAAGTGGCGAAACTTGCACACCGTGGTCTCGTCGGGCACCGGCTCCCGCCCCAGATCAATGCCCACGAACTGCCGCAGCACCACCGAGTCGTACAGCGCCTCCTCCACCGCCGGGTCCGACAAATTGAACCACTGCTGCAAAAAATAAATCCGCAGCATCCGCTCCACGCCCACCGGCGGGCGTCCATTGCCGGCCTTCGGATAATACGGCTCGATCAGCGCACCCAACTTGCGCCACGGCACCACCTGCTCCATCTCTTCCAGAAACAATGCGCGCTTGGTCTTCTTCGTGTACCGTTCGAATCCAGTCATCATCGCCAGTGTCCTCTGTTTCATGCTGGCGTGACTGTAACCTATACTCCTGGGGAAAGGGAGAGCTTAATCAGAGTCTCCCTAAGCGTTCCGCCACTGATTCAATCTCTACTGGCGGAGTGGATGTCCACCAAAGTATGTTCGTCGATGGGTTTTGCTTCATCATATCTTGCCCCTTAATGAAATCGTCCAACTCGATATCGCGGAGATGCAGTTCAGCAAACTCATTCCTAATATCTACCACCCTCTCATAATACATAGAGTGAAAAGCAACGGAGCGCGTGTCGTTCCAATTTCTCCACCCTTCGCTTGTAGTTGGACGAGGCTGAATAGACTGTGGAAGGATTTGTAGCCTCGAGGGAATCGCATGGCCATAGCGCCAGCCATTCTTGTAGAGGTCTGTCATGATTTCATCAGAGAGTGCCAAGGCCCTCTCTCTGAGGCTGCCGAACGTGGGGCCCGTCTGGATTACGGTTGGTGGCTGTTGTTTTGGTGCCACGCCTTTCGATGCGGTGGAGTTCACCGGTGGGTGCGCCCTCGCCTGTGCCTTTGCTTGCTCTTCTTCGAGTAGTTCCTTGAATCGCTGGATGAGTAAGGCATCGCTACCAACCGTATTAGTATTACTGGCAATTGAGGTTGGATGGTTCCTATAATAACTGCGCAAACACCATCCAACATAGCTATTTGCAGCAATAGCCATTATGCACCCGCGAGCACGATCATTACGCGCCTAACAATCCGCAGTCTGTTAACCCAGTTAGATTTTGCTAGCGACAAAACCGCCACGAGCCACGCCGTAAATACTGAAATCGACAGAATAAGTGGGACGACGCCTGTAATCACGAGCCCCACAAGTAACAAAGTGAGGATAACCGCAAACGCTGGCGAGATAGCGCCCTATATAGCCATCTCAGAATGGTCCCTCCAAACTGGATAGATTTAGGGAATCGCGCGTAAAGCCACTCGTGCCACTTGTTATCTACCTTATCGAGCTTTTCCCAGTACAACACGTACTGATCCCGATACCAAAAGAGCACTTTGCGCGGATCGCTGTCGTTTGGCTTACTCATCGCAGCCGACTTTGTAACGCCTTGTGTGAAATGCACAATCCTGACTGGCCCGCCCAGTGCCAGAAGCTGACAACGAGTCAAAACCGAAGCATTGATGGCGGCGTTTATCGCGCTTGGTCCTGAACGGAGGATCCTGTCTACAACTCAAACCGCAGGGCTGCAATCGGGTCTAACTTGGCCGCCTTGCGTGCAGGATAGACGCCGAAGAAAATTCCCACTCCTGCCGAAACCCCCAGCCCCGCGAAGATGGCCCAAATTTTGATCGCCGACGGCATCCCAATCGCTAGCGTCACAAGCTTGGCGATACCAATGCCACCCGCCACGCCGATTAGTCCGCCAATCAGCGCCATGGTAATGGACTCGATCAGGAATTGCCGCAGCACGTCGCGCGGGCGTGCCCCCAGGGCTTTGCGAATGCCAATCTCGCGCGTACGCTCCGTCACCGACACCAGCATGATGTTCATGATCACGATGCCGCCGACGATGAGCGAAATGGAGGCAATAACGATCATTACGATAAAAAATGTTCCGCTCAAATCGGACCAAATGGAAAGGAAGCTCTGGTTGGTCTCGATCACAAAGCTGTCTTTTTCGCCGACCCGGTCGTGCCTGCGCGAGCGCAGAATCACACGCGACTGGTCGACGGCTTGTTCGAAGGGAGCGCCAACATCGTTGGCTTTGGCCCAGATGATGATGCTATTGTGCGCGCCGTAGCTTTTGAGCCACGTAGAGATGGGCATGATCACGTAATTGTCGCGGCTCTGGCCCAGGGTCTTGCCTTCTTTTTTACCCACACCGACCACCCGATAGACTTTGCCATCCACGCGGATTTCTTTGCCCAGAGGATCGGTGTCGCCTAATAGATTCTCGCGAATGTCCTGTCCGATGATCGCTACGGCGGAGGTCGTGTTCTCGTCGGAGTTGTTGAGCATCCGTCCGGCCACCAGGTCGAGGTCATAGATCTGCGCCATGCTGGGCGTCCAGCCTCGCACCATGGTGTCTGTGCTGCTCTGGGTTCCATAAGAAACCTTGCCATTGAACTGACGTATGGCAGCGCCCACAATCTTGCAGGCCTCGCATCCCTCGGCGACTGCCTGGTAATGCTCCATCGTCAGGTCTTTGCGCTTTTGCCCTTCGATGAACTGGTCGACGTCGGTAATCACGTTCGGCACCTTGCTGATGATGAAGACATCGGCGCCGAGATTAAAGATCTTTTCGGCTACATATCCATTAATACCGTTGACGAACGTGACCACCGCAATCACCGCTGCCACTCCAATGACCACACCGAGCAGGGTGAGCACCGAGCGCAGTTTGTTCGCCCATAGCGACAGCAGTGCAATACGGATGGCTTCAGTGATATTCATGATGCGGGCAATTCAACCGTGGCCTTTAAACAGCTAGATGCCATCTCATAAATCGCTTTGTGTCAGGGCACGACTTTAAAGTCGTGCCCCGACACAACCCAAACGATTTATGAGATGAGTCCTAGTATCTCCGGTTTGGACTTACAAGTCGCGAAAATTGTACAGCGGCATTTGTCATGCAAAGTCAGAGCCAGGTCTTGGCCTTGTAGGCTCGATACTCGTCACCGAAGGCATCGGTAAGGACCTGCTCCTCGCGCTTGGCGCGTAAGTATTGCCAAAAGTGAATGACCACCAAAATCGCTATCCCGAGATACCAGGCTAATGCCACGAACTCTCCCAGGAAAGCGAGGCCGCCGAAGATGTAAATCGGGTTGCGGATCTTGGAATAAACCCCATGAGTCACCAGTTTCCTGGCTTCGGCTCGCACGGAGAAGGATGCGCCAAGCTGATGGCGGGCCAACATCCACAAAATGAAAGCAGGTATTGAAATAGCAGCGCCGATCCAGTGGTGCCAGTCGTTGTGCCAGTGGCGGCCTATCACGGCGGCAAGCACGAGGTAGAGAGTGACGTCGACAAAGCGCAGCCAATTCATCCAGCGTAATTCTACCCAATGATGGCAGTCTTGCTGCCGGCGGCGGCTCGGAGTCTTCAGAAAAACCTGTGTGGCGCGGCGTTTACTAATGCAATTCCAGAGTTGCTGTATTGGGTGGAGCGCGCCTTCAGGCGTGCCGCAAAAGAGGTGAGAGCTTTATTATAGCCGCTGAGGTAGGGGTTCCGGCCACCTCAGCGGCTAGTAGCCGTTGGCGGCTTCGTTTCGAAAACGCCACGAAACACCCGCGTATTGGCGATTTCAGACCACTTTTCCCAGGCCTAAAGGCCGATTTCTCATCAGCCCCTAACGCGGCGCTGAAGCGCCACACTACCCGAAAACGTCGCATTTTTCAGCAAACCGCAGAGCCGCGCTCTTTCAAGCTTGCTGCTTCTGTTGCCGGAATAGAGCAATGCTTCAGGCGAAGCGCCGCACTCCCCACATGGCTATGTCTGTTTGCGAGCTACCAAATCGAAAGATAATTTAACTTCGTCCTTCACTTTCAATCCGCCGCCCATGGCGGAAACCAGCTTTATGTTGTAGTCAGACTGCCTCAGCGAGCTCTCGCCAAACGCTCGCAACATATCGCCTGTCACCGCAAGCTTGGCGGTAACGGATTGTCCGCGAGTTATACCATGCAAAGTCAGGTCTCCGTTTAGTTTGACCGTGTACTGGTCGTCACCCGTTTTGTTCGCCACTACCCGAGAGCACTCATACACGATCTCGGGGTACTTGCCGACCTCCAGCACTCGCTCCCGCATCTCGGTTTCGATGTCGCGGCGATCTTTATCGCTGATATTGTCCGCCACCTCGAGCGAGGCCGACTTGATGACTAACCGTAGCGAGGCTCCTTCAGGATGGTCAGGATTGAACTCAACTTCGCCTGAATACTGGCGAATCGCAAAGGTCGGGCTGTGACCGAAGGCCGACAGCATACCGCTGGCGAATGCGCGAACCGTGAACCTGCTGACTCCAGGGTAGAGTGCGTAGCGAACCGCTTCAGGACCCATAGGTTTTGTCGATTGTGTGGGGTCGATGGATGATGCCAAAGGCGTGTTTTCAGACAAGCGAGATTATCCCTTTCACAGAAAAGAGGGTGTTTGCAGTAAGAGCGTTGCCAGTCTACATGGCGCGCAAGCGCATGTAGCGTTCAATGTCGGGCAACGCCGCCTGCGCCAGGTTTCCAACGCCGGCCTTGCCCAAATACTTCTGGACAACTGGATTGGAAAGAACCAATCCCGCGCCAAAGATCATGAGAGCTATCCCGCTCAGCATGAACAAAGTCTCCCGATCGCTGGAATTTCCATTCGTTGCGTGCTCGCTGCTTTGCATCATCGTCACGACAGTCTCCTTGTGTAGGTCGCACCTGCAGTTGCGTGCCTGGCGCCCAAGGGCGCCACGCGCAGGCTTAGATTTGGTTGACGCTGTGCGCTAAGCGGCCTTCACCATCTCTTCATCCACAGTTAGCTCATGACCGGTAACTCCGCAGCAGCCATGTGCGCCATTGCTCCGCCGTTCACCGCACCAGATCGGCCTACCAATTCCGAGCTGCCCGGATGGCCGCCGAGCAACTCCACCGCAACAAATCCCGATGCAGGTTTCCCTTCCAACCCCGTGATGTCTAGCGATGCGATGTCGGGAGCCGCGCTGTAGATAGCGTCTTCGACAGTGGTTCGCAAAGTTTTGCCGGTAGACGCGCAAGCATGCTCGGGTGGCGTAACTCTCAAGCTGGCCGCTCCATGCTCGATACCGAGCAACTCGACCAGACTGCCTTCGCGTCGCAACTTGGTTTGTAGGCCCTCGACCGCCTTGGTAACTCGCGTTTCCAGATCATCGGGATGCAGCCCGTGAAGCACGAGAACGCTGCCGACCAGAGGATCGCGACCCATCTCGTCAATGATCTGCATACCCAGGTCGCCGGTGCCGACAATGATCTCCAACGCCCGGTCGAGAACGGCGCCATGAAGTTCCATCAGCGTTTCCATCAGTTGCTGAGCGGTGCTGCGGAGCGCAGGGTCCGCGACCGACTCAATCTCGGCAACCAGCCCGCCTATTTGTTGCACCCGTTTTTGCAGTTCCTTGTCTTCGGCCATCTAGACCCCTGAACAAAAGAGAGGAGTGAGTACGCACTTGCTGCGTATGATTTTTTGATTTACAAGTGCCACTCACTCCTCGCGCCGCAAAGCCGGTGCCTATTTATGCACACCGAACATCGGCGAATGGCGTGTTTCCAATACCTTCCCATTTCCCAGGTACATGTGCACACCACACGGCAGGCATGGATCGAAACTGCGTACCGCGCGCATGATGTCGATACCCTTGAATTTGTCCGGCCCGTTCTCTTCGAAGATCGGCGTATTTTGCACCGCGTCCTCGTACGGTCCGGGAGTGCCATACACATCCCGCGGGTTGGCGTTCCAGGGCGTAGGTGGATACGGGTGATAGTTGGCGATCTTGCCGTCGCGAATCACAACGTGATGCGACAGAACACCGCGCACGGCCTCATGGAAGCCACAGCCAATCGCCTCTTCCGGCACTTTGAAGTCCGACCAGGTCTTGGTTCGGCCAGCATGCAGCTCGCCTAATGCCTTCTCCACAAAGTGCAGAGCGGCTGCAGCAGCGTAGGCCTGGAAGTAGGTGCGCGCACGGTCGCGCTCAATCGCGTTGCTCCACTTAGGAATCTTCCACTCCAATTCAACTTCTGGAAGGGAAGTGGTCTTAGGCAAGTAGATCTTTACGCTTTTGCCCGTTGCCTTGAGGTAGCCGACATCCACCAGACCGGCAAGTGCGGTCGCCCAGAAGCGGGCAATGGGGCCGCCGCCAGTGTCCAGCGCGAGATACTCGTCGGTGGCCTTGTGATACCAGCGCGGTGACATGACCCACGTGTACTTGCCGGCGAAGTCCCGCTTCTGCGGCTTGGGATTGGTCGTCTGGTTCCAAGGATGCCGCTTGTCCACGGGATTCCCCAGCGGATCGTTCCTCACGAACGTTTCGCCATCCTCCCAGTCGTCGTAGTAAGAGCTGCCCAGCAGGATGCGAATATTCAGGTTTATGTCGACCAGATCGGTCGTGACCAATTTCCCGTCAACCACGACGCCCGGCGTGACGAACATGCCGCGTCCCCAGTTGGTCATGTTCTTGTAGGTGTAGTCGCAGACGTCGGGATTATTGAACGAGCCCCAACACCCGAGGAGGATGCGCCGCTGTCCGACTTGCTCGTACCCTGGCAGCGCCTGGTAGAAGAAGTCGAACAGATCGTCGTGCAGCGGCACGACCTTCTTCATGAACTCGACGTACTTCATCAGCCGGACGAGGTAGTCGGTGAATAGTTGAATGGTTGGTACTGTGCCCACACCGCCGGGATATAGCGTCGACGGATGCACGTGGCGCCCTTCCATCAGGCAGAACATTTCCCGTGTCATGCGGCTCATCTGCAGAGCTTCGCGATAGAACGCGCCGGTGAAAGGATTCAACGCACGCATGATGTCGGCGATGGTCCGAAAGCCGTGAAGGTTTGAATTGGGGGAGGCTGTCCTCTCGGCCTTTGCCAGAACACCCGGGTTGGTCTCCTTCACCATCTGCTCGCAGAAGTCCACTCCGACCAGGTTGTCCTGAAAGATATTGTGATCAAACATGTATTCGGCGGCTTCGCCGAGGTTGACGATCCATTCACCCAAGGCCGGCGGTTTCACTCCGAATGCCATGTTCTGGGCATAGTTCGCACAGGTAGCATGGTTGTCGCCGCATATCCCGCAAATTCGGCTGGTGATGAAGTGGGCGTCACGCGGGTCTTTGCCCTTCATGAAGAGGCTGTAACCGCGAAAGATCGACGACGTGCTGTGGCACTCGACAACGTGCTTGTTAGCGAAGTCGATCTTGGTGAAGATACCCAGGCTACCCACGATCCGGGTGATCGGATCCCAATTCATCTCCACAATCTGCTTGGATTTGCTGGGAGCCTCTCTGTCTGCAGCTGTGATAGTACCCATCGTGATCGCTCCTTAAGAAATGTCCTAGCTTGCGTGATAGCCAGTGGTGAGCTCCGCGCGAGCGTGCCGCCACTTGGGTTCCTTGTTAAGTGTTGCCTGGGTCATCGCACGTAGAGCAGCGACCGCGCGTCCGTAAACGCCGGCGGCTCCCGTGGATACCTTCGCGCCTGGTGGTTCGTCCATGAATGGCATGAACTTGTCGGGGAAGCCCGGCATCGTGCACCCGATGCAGATACCTCCCACGTTGGGGCAGCCACCGATGCCAGCCATCCACCCGCGTTTCGGCACATTGCAATTGACTACCGGTCCCCAGCAACCAAGCTTCACGATGCACTTGGGCGATCCGTACTCTGTCGCGAAGTCGCCCTGCTCGTAATAGCCCGCGCGGTCGCAACCTTCATGGACGGTGCTGCCGAAGAGCCAAGTGGGGCGCAGCTGATCGTCGAGCGGAATCATTGGCGCCAGCCCAGCCACCTGGTAGAGGAGATACAGCACCGTCTCCATGAAGTTGTCCGGTTGCACCGGACATCCCGGAACATTCACGATAGGCAGGCCGGCCTTCGATCGCCAGTCCCAACCGAGATAGTCCGCCATACCCATGCAGCCGGTAGGATTTCCCTGCATGGCGTGAATTCCGCCGTAGGTTGCGCAGGTTCCGATGGCCACCACGGCGACGGCTTTGGGAGCCAGACGATCGATCCATTCGGTGGTCTTGATGGGCTGACCGGTGGTGGTGTCTGTTCCCAGCGCGGCCCAGTAGCCATCTTTGTCATGGTGGACCTTCTCGTTGGGGATCGAGCCTTCCATTACCAGGACGAAGGGATCGAGCTTGCCCTCGGCCGCGAGGTAGAAGGCCCGCAGAAAGTCCTCGCCATTTTCGTAAGCCAGCACCGGATTGTGCAAATGCACTTTGGGAAGGCCTGGAATGGCTCCCAGCACGACATCTTCAATGCTGGGTTGTGTTGCCGCCGTAATGGACACGGAGTCTCCATCACAGCCGAGTCCAGCTGTGATCCAGACTATGTGTACATCCGCGACAGCCGGCTTTTTCTGGGTTACTCGACCGTACGGAACTGCTGCTTCTGCCATAGCTGGAATCTCCTTTCGAGCGCGGTGAAACGGCACAACCGATTATTACGATCCATGATTTCGCTCTCGACGCAGCCACCGCGATCACATCCGATGGGTTGCCGTTCGAGATTAAAGTCGCTGCTTTTCCTGGAAGGATTACGTCTGGTGCCCCCACACCCTAGGACAAGAATCAACGAGACAACGGATGTTGACAACCTGAATTCGAGTCGGGGAAAAGTGCGGTCAGATGGATCGGGAAATCCCCGATCCGCAGGAACTATAACTGAACGAAGACGAGAGAAGCCTTCAACCACGGGCCGGGTGAATCGACCCAATGGTTTCTACGGTCGATTCACGCCACTTTTTCGCTCAACGCCCATTGAATAGCGTGTTGCACGAGTTCGCGCCCATTCTTGAGCGACAACTTATCCTTAATATGTGCCTGGTAAGACTCCACCGTCTTGATGCTGAGGTGCAATTCTTCGGCGATCATTCGCGTGCTATGCCCCATACCAATTAGGCGGAATACCTCAAGCTCGCGGTCGGAGAGATCGGAAAGTGGAGAATCCTTGGGATTATCAGAGCCGCTTATATAGCGTTGCAGTATTTTACTGGCAACGCGATCGCTGACGTAGGTCTCGTGGTTAAGGATCTGGCGGACCGCCCCCAGCACCTTTTCCGCCGCTTCGTGTTTCATGATGTAGCCATTTGCGCCTGCGCGCAGTGCGCGCTCCGCATAAATCGACTCGTCATGCATCGAGAGAATCAAGACCGGCAGGTTCGGGTATCGGGTCCGAATGTTCTTGAGCAATTCGAGGCCGTCGGGTCCATTCAGCGAAATGTCGACGATCAGAATGTCCGGCTTGATGGTCACGATTGTCTGTAAGACGGTGGATGCGTCTTCGGCCTCGCCACAGACTATTAGGTCCGCCTCGCGGTTAACCATCTGTGCCAGTCCCTGCCGCACAATCGGGTGGTCATCGACGACAAATACTTTCTTCTTGGGCGTCGAAGGATTCTCCTGTCGCCTAGTTGCCGGAGCCATATCCGTTACTCCTTACCTCTAATCGGAAAGTTGCAGGTAACCACAGTGCCGCGCGGCTTGCCCGGCTGCACTTCTAAGGTTCCGCCGATCATCTTTGCCCGGTAGTTCATGATGCTGAGACCCATGCCGCCGCTGCTCATCGACACCTTCTGTATGCCAGTACCATCATCGCTGATGGCCAAAGCACCACGCCCGCCGCTTGCTCCCAAGGCAATCACGATGTGCCCGGCTTTCGCATGCTTGATCGCGTTGTTCACCGCTTCCTGAGCGATATGGTAAAGGTGCGTCGCAGCCGTGTCATTGTGTACCAGCACCGGTTCGATACACAGAAATGTGCAAGAGATTCCAAACAAGTCTTGCACTTCGCCGGCCCACTGCTGTAAGGCCGTCATCAGGCCGCGAGACTCTGACACCACCGGCAACAGGCCACGGGAGAGTTCGCGGGTTTTGTTAATCGCTTCATTCACCAGCCTGACAATCTTGGCCGCGTCCGCCGCATCCGGCAGCCCTTTCTCCGCTAGTTTTTGCTCCTGCACCTTACTCATGAAGGCAATGCCGGTCAAGTGTTGGCCCAGACCGTCATGCAGGTCCTGGCCGATCCGTCGCTGCTCCCGGGCACTGATCTCAAGAATCGCGTGCTCAAGCCGCTTGCGCTCGGTGATGTCGATTCCCGTGGCGATGACGTAGGCCGGGGTCCCTTTGTCTCCGGGCAACGCCGTACCTGACCACGCGATCAAATGGTGTTCGCCATCTCGCGAAACCCAATCGCATTCATATTCGTTCTGCATCTGGCTGTCTCGCATCTGGGCAAACATTGCCTTGAACCTTCTGGCTTCTTCCGCGCCGCTGAGCAACTCCCATAGGTAGGTGTATTTAACTTGCTCAAAGGTGTACCCCGTGGTGCGTTCACAGGCGCGATTGAAACGGATGATTCGTCCCGCAGGATCGAGCACAACCACTAGAGCGCCGACCGTATCCAGAATCGCAGAAACCACATTGCGCTCTTCTTGCAGCGCTTCTTCAGTCCGCTTCAGGTCAGTGATGTCGAAGCCAACTCCATGGATAAACCATGGCTGGCCGTCCGCGCGGCGGATCATCTTGGCTTCGCAGTGAAACCAAATGACTTTTCCGTCACGCGCCAGCACGCGATAAGCCGACCGCAGAGTTTGCCCCGAGAGAAACAACTGGGCCGCCTCCACGCTCCAGCGTTCTTTATCGTCGGGGTGCACTTGTTGATACCAGCGAACCGGGTCCTGTAACCACTCTTCTTGGGTAAAACCCAATACCTGTTCGATCTGAGGACTGACGTAGGCTTCACCGATGCCGTCATCGAGCGAAGCCATGAACACGACGGCGGGAAGTTGTTCGACCAGAGCGCGGTATTTCGCCTCCATGTTAGGAAGCGGGGCCTCAGCCGTCGGCCTCGACTTTTCGTTGGCAATACGGATGGCGCTGGCGTCAGGAATCCCGCTCTCGAAAAAGACGCTGGCTAGTTCCTGAAGAACAGCTTCGGCCTCGGCGTAGCTTGGGGTGGCCTCGTCGATGCTCGCCATAACCTGCATCGGAGCGCCGTCTAGCAAATGAGTGTCGGAGAATGAAGCCATGGTTACACCGCCTACGCCTTGCGGACATCCGCCTGCGCGGCTTGCAAAGGCTCAGTGCGTCGCCTCCAATTGGGTTCCTTGTTCAGCGAGGCCTGAGTAAATCTTCGCAAAGCGTGGACCGCCTTGCCATACGTCTGCACTGCACTAGATGACAACAGCGAACCCGGCGGCTGGTTCATGAACGGCATGAATTTATCGGGAAACCCCGGCATGGTGCAGCCAATGCAGATTCCACCGATATTGGGACAGCCGCCGATCCCGCCCATCCATCCCCGTTTGCCCACGTTGCACTGCACCACGGGACCCCAGCACCCAAGCTTCACGATGCAGAGCGGTGAACCATACTCTTGGGCAAAATCTGCCTGCTCGTAGTAGCCGCCGCGATCGCAGCCTTCGTGCACGGTCTGGCCAAATAACCATGTCGGCCGTAACGCGTCATCCAACGGAATCATGGGTACGCGCGCAGCCGCCATGTGAAACAAGTAAAGCAGCGTCTCCATCATATTGTCGGGCTGGGCCGGACATCCTGGCACGCAGACGATGGGTATATCTGCCTTCGACTTCCACTTCCATCCCAGGTAATCGGGAAGCCCCATGCAACCAGTCGGATTGCCTTCCATAGCGTGAATTCCGCCATAGGTCGCGCAGGTTCCGACTGCAACTACCGCCCAGGCGTTAGGCGCCAGACGGTCAATCCATTCGCAAGTAAGTATAGGTTGCTTAGTTTCTGCGTCGGTGCCCCACGAGGCCCAATAGCCTTCCCGCTTATTGTTTTCATTGGGGATCGAACCTTCGACGACCAGAATGAAAGGACCAAGCTTGCCCTTCGCGGCGGCATGAAACGGCTTGAGGAACTCCTCTCCATTTTCTAGCGCAAGAAAGGGATTGTGGAAGTGGATCTTCGGCACCCACGGAAGCAGGCCGCAAACGATGTCCTCGATGCTGGGCTGGGTTGCCGCGGTCATTGCGATGGTCTCGCCATCGCAGCCCAGACCAGCTGTGACCCAGAGAACATCCAGTTCAGCGATCGGAGCCTGGGCCCCGCTTCCGATTGCGGCTCCCGTCATTCAACTCTCCTGAAGCAAACGAAGTGTGCGCTGTAGGATTTCCTGGAGAAGGAGCGAATGTTGCTCCCTTCGGGACACCCCATTTGTCCCTAATGTACGGATTTCGCGTATTGTATCGCGTTCCGTTGTCATGCCGATTGAAAAATCGTGACTTGCGGACGGATTTAAGTCGTGGATTTTGGCATACTCGCTACCGTGATCTTGGCGGCCATACGGTGCAGCTTTCCGGGTTCGAGCTCCACGGCGCAATCCAGAACATTGCTGGCTTCGACGCAAAACATCTGTGTCCACTCATCATCGCCAAGGTCCGCTAAGGCCCGCGCGCCCTCGACCCAGGGATTCCACACTACCGTGGTGGCTGAGTTCTCTTTGGCAATCTGAATACGGCGATGCAAGGTGGGGTCTTCCAACTCAACTTCGGGTTGGGCAGTCAGGTAGGCGCGGTCGGTTTGCGATGCTATCACCACGTCGCCGTGCTGCACTTTCTCCCGGTTCGAGTCGGTATTGTCGAGATAACGGACTTCGTCCAGACCGTGCAAACGAGCGGTCTCAACGTGTCCCACTCTGTGGTAGGTATGCAAGGCTTCCTGGAACCGCACTGCGGTTGTTCCGGTATTTGTCACCTCAAGTTCGAGCTGCAATTCCGTTCCGAACGTCGCACGATGGACGAGACGAAAGTCCGCCGGCCACCATCGCTTCGTGCTTTCGTCGCTTTGCGTGAACATGCTGACGGAAATCGCATCTCCGCGCTGCAGAATCGATTCAAGCTGCCACGCTTTTGTGCGCACAAATCCGTGGGCGGGGGCATGGGGATCGTCGGATTTCGCTCGAAACCACGGAAAGCAGACGGGTATGCCTCCGCGAATAGCGTGGCCGTCTTCCCATCGCGAGCGGGAACTGAGAAAGACGACTTCCTCGGCCCCCGCAGGCTTCCAGGACGTGGCGTGCGCGCCGTGCAGATACATCTCGCCTGTTGCCAACGGAGTAGCAACTCGCACCATCGGCAGTCCCCCATTGCCCTCGACCACCGTGGCGATCCCTGCCAATCCAAAGCGACGGTCAAGCTCCGTGATTGTGTTCCTTGTCATCATGTGTCGGCTTTCAACCGGCTAGCTTGACGCCGTAGCCGCCGGTGCGGGCTCCTGCCTCCGGGCTAGGGGTTTGACACCCCAGATTTTCGCGCAGTACTCCTGTATGGAGCGGTCAGACGAGAAGTAGCCAATGCGCGCCACATTGAGGATGGACATCCGCGTCCACTGCTCCTGGTCGCGATAAGCCATGCTCACCCTGTGCTGGCACTCTACGTAGGCCTGGTAATCGGCCAGCACTAGGTATTCGTCGCCGCCCAGCAGGGAATCGACGATGGGCTTGAACAGCGCCGTGTCTCCACTCGAGAAGGTACCGCCGGCAATCTGGTCGATGACCTCGTGCAGATCCGGATTAGTCTGATAGTACAGCCCTGGCTTATAGCCGCCGGCTTTGAGTTCCAGTACCTGCTCGGTAGTCAGACCGAAGAGGAAGAAATTTTCCGCGCCAACCGCCACGCGGATCTCGACGTTGGCTCCATCTAGCGTACCGATGGTCAGCGCGCCATTCATCGAGAACTTCATGTTGCCGGTTCCTGACGCCTCCTTGCCCGCAGTTGAGATCTGCTCCGACAAGTCGGCAGCTGGATAAATTACCTGCCCGTTGGTTACGTTGAAGTCGGGGAAGAAAACCACCTTCAGCCGGCCCTTGACCGCAGTGTCGCCGTTTACCACGCCGGCAACCGAGTTGATGAGTTTGATAATCCGCTTCGCCATAAAATAGCCAGGGGCTGCCTTCCCGCCGAAGATCACGGTGCGGGGCGTCATGTCGACGGTAGGATCCTTCTTGAGCTGGTTGTAGAGGCTGATGACGTGCAGGATGTTCAGAAGTTGGCGTTTGTACTCGTGGAAGCGCTTCACTTGCATGTCGAACATCGTGGAGGAGTCAACCACCACGCCAGTACGTTCCTGTATCAGGGCTGCCAGTGCGGCCTTTCGTGCCTGCTTGACGCTATGCCAGTCACTCCGGAATGAGGCATTATCGGCGAAGGGCTCCAAGCCCCGCAACCCGTCTTCATTGGTCAGCCACTGGTTCCCGATCTTGCTCTCAATAAGCTGGGCCAGTTCCGGATTGCTGAGTGCGATCCAGCGCCTCGGGGTGACGCCATTGGTGACGTTCAGGAATTTGCCGGGATACAGCTGGTAGAAATCATGCAGTGTGGTCTTCTTCAGCAGCTCCGAATGCAACCTGGCAACGCCGTTGACAGCATGGCTGCCGACGGTCGCAAGGTTGGCCATCCGAACGTATTTGGCGTCGTGTTCATCGATAAGAGACATGCGGGCCACGCGCTCGTTGTCGTTGGGATATTTCGCTCGCACTTCGTCGAGGAACCGCCGATTGATCTCGTAGATGATCTCCAGATGGCGCGGCAGGATGCTGGCGAAGAGAGGCAGTGGCCACTTCTCCAGGGCCTCAGGCAATAGGGTGTGATTGGTATAGCCCAGGGTTTTCTGGGTCATCACCCACGCCTTGTCCCATTCCATCAGGTGCTCGTCCACCAGCAGGCGCATCAGTTCGGCGACGGCGATGGAAGGATGCGTGTCGTTCAGCTGCACTGCAAAGCTCTCATCGAAAGTCTCCAGGCTCTTACCGCGCAGGAGATGGATGCGCAGCATGTCTTGAAGCGAGCAAGAGGTGAAGAAATACTGTTGCGTCAGACGTAGCTTCTTCCCGGCCTCGGGCTCGTCGTTGGGATAAAGGACTTTGCTGATGTTCTCGGAGAGGACCTTCTCTTCCACGGCTTCGTAATAATCGCCAGCATTGAAAGCCTGGAAATCGAACGATTCGACGGCCTCTGAACGCCAGAGGCGCAGGAAGTTGGTCATGCCCGAACGGTAGCCGCAGATCAGCGTGTCGTAGGCCACGCCTTTGACGACGCGCCGCGGGACCCAGCGCACCCGCAGGTGGCCGTGGCCGTCCTGATACTGCTGCGTGTAGCCGCCCTCGTTGACGAAGTACGCGATCTCCGGGCGGCAAATCTCCCAGGGATTGCCCATGCTCAGCCATTTGTCGGTTTTTTCCACTTGCGAGCCATCGCGGATCTCCTGATCAAACAAGCCGAATTCATAACGAATTCCATAGCCTATGGCAGGAATGCGTAGGGTTGCCATGGAGTCCAGGTAGCACGCGGCAAGCCTGCCGAGGCCGCCATTGCCGAGCCCAGGCTCCTCCTCTTGGCGCAGCAGTAGTGCCAGATCCAATCCCAGCTCTGAGACCGCCTGCTGAACCGCAGCGGTTATTCCGAGGTTGAGCAGGTTGTTCCCCAAGTGCGGGCCTAGGAGAAATTCCGCAGACAGGTAACCGACCAGCTTGATGGTCTTGTCCCGCATGCGGTGAATGGAGCGAATCCAGTCATTCATTATGCGGTCACGTACCGTGTAGCTCAGCGCCATGTACCAGTCGATGGATGTGGCCAAATCCGGTACGCGGCCCTGAGTGTAGTAGAGGTTGTCCAGGATGGCCTGCTTCAAATCGGCCGTGCCGGTTCCGGTACGTATATCATCGGGGATGTTTTGCATGATTGCTCCGCATTAAATGATATCCTGACTAACGCATTGCAATCCTCACCGCAGGATCTTTAGTTGCCCGAGGACCGGGACCTTACCTGCAATTGTTAACGGTTTGACCTGGGCGACTTCCCAGTTGTAAACAAGTGACCGGGCGGCTGGCCGTGCGGTCACAACTTCAGGAGGCAGTATGAAGGCAACCCAACTGCTGCACGATCTGGGCCAGAGTCTCTGGCTGGACAACATCACGCGCGACCTGCTGGACAGCGGCACGCTCAAGCGCTACATCGACGAGCTGTCGGTGACTGGACTGACCTCGAATCCCACCATCTTCGATCATGCCATCAAGAACAGCGCCTCCTATGACCCGGCGATTCGCCAGAAACTGGGCCAGGGCAAATCGGGCGAAGCGCTGTTCTTTGAGCTGGCGATCGAAGACCTGACCCGGGCCGCACAGTTGTTTCGGCCGATCCACGAGGAAACGAAAGGCGTGGACGGCTGGGTGTCGCTCGAGGTGTCGCCACTGCTGGCTTACGACACCAGCAGCACCTTGACTGCAGCCAAGGACCTGCATGCCCGGGCGGCGCAGCCCAATCTGTTCATCAAGATTCCGGGCACAAAGCAAGGTCTGCCCGCCATCGAAGAGGCGATCTTCGCCGGCGTTTCGATTAACGTAACGCTGCTGTTCTCGCGGGAGCATTACCTGGCGGCGGCCGAGGCATACCTGCGCGGCATCGAGCGGCGGGTCGCGGCCGGGTTGCCGACCAACGTGGGATCGGTGGCGTCGATCTTTATCAGCCGATGGGATGTTGCCGTCGCCGATAAGGTACCCGCCGAATTGCTGGACCGTTTGGGGATAGCGATTGCCAAGCGCACGTATAAGGCGTATCGCGAATTTCTCGCCTCGCCGCGGGTCCAGGCGATCGTGAAGGCAGGGTCCAACCCACAGCGCCTGTTGTGGGCCAGCACCGGCACCAAAGATCCTAAAGCTTCCGATGTTCTCTATATCAAATCGCTGGCGGCTCCGAACACGGTGAACACCATGCCGGAAGGGACGTTGAAGGCGCTCGCCGATCACGGTGACATTGGCGGGGTATTGCCGGCCGACGGCGGCGACTGCGAGCAGGTGCTGGCGAAGTTTGCCAAGGCGGGTGTCGACATCGACGCACTGGGCGCGCAACTGCAGGACGAAGGGGCGAAGTCGTTCGATGACTCCTGGAAGGAATTGCTGGGGGTAATCGCGTCGAAGAGTGCGGCCATCGCAAAAGGGGCGGCATAATGGATGTGCTCGCGGTGGATGTTGGCGGGACCCATGTCAAGATTCTGGCGACAGGGCAGGACCTGCCGCGGAAGTTTGTCTCGGGGCCGACACTGACTCCGCAACGGATGGTCACAGAGGCCAAAAAGCTGGCTAAGGAGTGGAAGTACGATGTGGTATCGATCGGCTATCCGGGTGTGGTGACGCAGAGCCGTCCGATCTCAGAGCCGCATAACTTGGCGTGTGGATGGGTGGGTTTTAACTTCGAAAAGGAATTCGGGCTTCCGGTGAAGATGATGAATGACGCGGCCATGCAAGCCCTTGGCAGCTACAAGAAAGGGCGAATGCTCTTCCTTGGACTGGGCACCGGCTTGGGATCCACAATGATTGTGGATGGACACGTTGAGCCAATGGAGTTGGCCCACCTTCCTTACAAGCGGGGAACCTACGAGGACTACGTGGGTCTGCGCGGACTCAAGCGAATGGGCCGGAAGAAGTGGGAGCGACATGTCTTTGACGTAGTGGCCCGCATTTCGGCCGCAATGGAGCCTAATGACATTGTGCTGGGCGGAGGCAACGTCAAGAAGCTGAAACAACTGCCTCCTGGTTGCCGGGCGGGCAACAACGCGAATGCGTTTCTCGGAGGGTTCCGCTTGTGGGGTGATGGTGTTGAGCATCTTCCCGACAGCGTCGCCCCAACTGCTTCCGCTTCGGCTGCTAAAGTGGCGGATTTGCCACGGCACGGCAAGAAGAAACACAGCAGGAAGAAAACCAAGAAGGCAGCAAAAGCAAAAGGAGAATGAAACATGGCAGGACGCCTGAAGTCGCTAACCCGACGGCCAGCATGGAAGGCCTTGGGAGCCCATCACAAGGCGATACGCGACATGCAACTAAAACAGTTGTTTGCGGATGATCCCAAGCGTGGCGAGCGCTTCACGGCCGAGGCTGTTGGCCTGTTCCTGGATTACTCGAAGAACCGCATCACCGACGAAACCTTGAAGCTCCTGCTGCAGTTGGCGGAGGAGTCGGGGCTGCGCGAGCACATCGACGCCATGTTCCGGGGAGACAAGATCAATGTCTCCGAGAAGCGGGCGGTGCTGCACGTGGCACTGCGTGCCCCCAAGGGAGAAAAGATTGTTGTGGACCGCCAGGATGTAGTTCCGGCGGTGCATGCCGTACTGGACAAGATGTCTGCCTTCTGCGATCGCGTGCGGAGCGGCGAGTGGAAGGGTCACACCGGCAAGCGGATTCGCAACGTCATCAACATTGGTATCGGGGGTTCCGATCTCGGGCCGGTCATGGCGTATGAAGCGCTAAAGTTTTACAGTCAGCGCGACATGACCTTCCACTTCGTTTCAAACGTGGATGGCACGGATTTCGCCGAGGCGGTGCGCGATCTCGATCCTTCCGAGACGCTGTTCATCATCTCCTCGAAAACTTTCACTACTTTGGAGACCATGACCAACGCCCACACGGCGCGCGACTGGGCACTGGCCGGACTCGGTGGCGATGAGACGGCGATCGCTAAGCATTTCGTTGCGGTATCGACCAATGCCGCAGAGGTCAGCAAGTTCGGCATCGATACCGCGAACATGTTCGAGTTCTGGGATTGGGTTGGCGGACGCTACTCGATGGACTCCGCTATCGGTCTTTCGACGATGCTGGCTGTCGGCCCGGAGAATTTCCGCGCCATGCTCGACGGCTTCCATCAGGTGGACGAGCACTTCCGCACCGCGCCCTTCGAACGTAACTTGCCGGTGCTGTTGGGACTGCTATCCGTCTGGTACAACGACTTTTTCGGGGCGCAAACCGTAGCCGTTTTGCCGTATGAGCAATATCTGAAACGCTTTCCTGCGTACTTGCAACAGCTGACAATGGAGAGCAACGGCAAACACGTGACGCTCGCCGGCAAGGAGGTTAATTACAACACCGGGCCGATTTACTGGGGCGAGCCGGGCACCAACGGGCAGCACTCGTTCTATCAGTTGATTCATCAGGGAACGAGGCTTATCCCCTGCGATTTTATAGGGTTCTACAAAACTCTTAATCCACTTGGCGAACACCACACGTTGCTGATGTCCAACGTCTTTGCGCAAGCCGAAGCACTGGCCTTCGGCAAGACGGCGGAGCAAGTGAAGGCCGAAGGCACACCGGATTGGCTGGTGCCGCACCGCGTGTTCGAAGGTAACCGTCCCTCGAACATAATCCTCGCAGATCAGCTCACTCCAGAGAATTTGGGCAAACTGGTCGCGCTCTATGAGCACTCGGTATTCACCCAGGGCACCATCTGGAGCATTGATTCGTTCGACCAGTGGGGAGTGGAACTGGGCAAAGTCCTGGCCAAGAGAATCATTGGCGAGCTGGAGAGCAAGACCGATCCGCAGCTGGCGCACGACAGTTCCACCAACAGCCTGATCCGCCGCTACCGGCAAAACATGTAAAGCTTCAACTAAAGCTTCAACAAATATCTGAAACTAGGGAGTGAGCTATGCAACTCGGAATGGTAGGTCTGGGAAGAATGGGCGCCAACATGGTTCGGCGGCTCATGAAAGCGGGCCACGAATGCGTGGTCTTCGATATGTCGCCGAAGTCGGTGGAAGAGTTGGTGAAGGAAAAAGCGGTGGGGTCCTCCTCGCTGAAAGACTTCGCGAGCAAACTGACCAAGCCGCGCGCCGTCTGGTTGATGATCCCGGCCGCGGTGGTTGACCAGACTATTGCCGGAATCGTGCCCTATCTTGAAGCTGGCGACATCCTCATCGACGGCGGCAATTCCTATTACATTGACGATATCCGCCGGGCGAAACAGCTCGCACCCAAGGGCATCCACTACGTGGATGTCGGCACCAGCGGCGGCGTGTGGGGCCTGGAGCGCGGCTACTGCATGATGATCGGCGGCCCGAATTCTGCTGTGCAGCATCTCGATCCAATCTTCAAAACCATTGCTCCGGGCATCGGCGACATACCGCGGACGCCGGGACGCGAGAAGATGGGCGGCACTGCCGAACAGGGTTATCTGCACTGCGGACCGAACGGCGGCGGACACTTCGTCAAGATGGTGCACAACGGAATCGAGTACGGCATCATGGCCGCCTACGCTGAGGGGCTGAACATTATTCGCTCGGCCAATGTTGGCAAGCAGATCCACGCCGCTGACGCCGAGACGACTCCCTTACGCGATCCCGAACATTACCAGTACGACTTCAACCTGACCGACGTTACCGAAGTGTGGAGACGCGGCAGCGTAATCGCTTCCTGGTTGTTGGACCTGACAGCGACGGCTCTAGCCGGAGATCCCCAGCTCTCGAAGTTCGCCGGACGGGTGTCGGATTCAGGCGAGGGGCGTTGGACTATCAAGGCCTCCATCGACGAGGCCATACCGAGTCCGGTCCTCACCACCGCGCTCTACGAGCGCTTCAGCTCGCGCGGCGAGGCTGACTTCGCAGACAAACTTTTGTCGGCGATGCGTTATGAGTTCGGCGGACACCTCGAAAAAGCGGCGGGGAAGTGAGGCCACACCATGAGCAATATCCAATCCGATGCCCTGGTTTTCTTCGGCGCAACCGGAGACCTGGCGCACAAGAAAATCTTTCCAGCGCTACAGGCCATGGTCAAACGTGGCCACCTCAATGTGCCGGTCATTGGCGTCGCCAAGGCCGGCTGGAATCTTGACCAATTGAAAGCGCGCGCACATGACAGCCTCACCCAATTCGGCGGAGTCGACCCCGCGGCTTGGGAGAAGCTGAGCAGCTTACTGCGTTACGTCGATGGCGACTACCTCGACATAGCCACGTTTCAAGCGGTGCGCAAAGAACTCGGCGCAGCGGAGCATCCGGCACACTACCTGGCGATTCCGCCAATGCTGTTTGAAAAAGTGGTGGAGCAGTTGATGAAGTCGGGCTGCGCCAAAGGAGCCCGGGTCATCATCGAAAAGCCGTTCGGCCATGATCTTGCTTCGGCCCAGGAACTGAATCGAATCCTGCTCAGCGCCTTCCCCGAGCAATCCATCTTCCGCATCGACCATTATCTGGGCAAAGCGCCTGTCCACAACATCACCATTTTCCGTTTTGCGAATGCATTCATGGAGCCGTTCTGGAACCGCAACTACATCGAGAGCGTGCAATTCACCATGGCGGAAGACTTCGGCGTGCAAGGCCGAGGCGCCTTCTACGATCAGACCGGCGCCATTCGCGACGTAATCCAAAATCATCTCTTTCAGGTCATGTGCAACCTGGCAATGGAGCCAACCGTCAGAAACGATAGTGAGTCGGTTCGCGATGAGAAGGCCAAGGTGCTGAAGGCAATTCCGCCGATCGATGCGAAGAACCTTGTGCGCGGGCAATTCAGCGGCTATCGCAAGGAAAAGGGAGTCGCAGCCGATTCCAAAGTAGAAACTTTCGCGGCCCTGCGCCTCGAGATTGATTCCTGGCGCTGGAGGGGAGTGCCATTTTATATCCGGGCAGGCAAGTGTCTACCGGAGACTGCGACCGAAGTGATTGCGCGCTTCCGTAAGCCTCCGACCATGATTCCTGAGAGCGAGGTGCTGACGAACCACATGCGCTTCCGCGTAAGTCCGGAGGTGACGATTGCGTTGGGAATGGCGGTTCCCTCGCTCGAGAATCCCCGAGTGGGTGAAATGACGGAGATGCTCGCAAGCCATACTCCCAGGCCCGGCGAGATGGAAGCTTATGAACGGCTACTGGGCGACGCGATGGCAGGAGACTCCACGCAGTTCGCTCGTCAAGATTATGTCGAAGAGGCATGGCGAATTGTCGATCCTATGCTGAAGGCGACCACTCCGGTCTATGAGTACGATCCGGACACTTGGGGACCGAGCCAGATCGATCAGGTTACACCGCCGGGTGGCTGGCAGAATCCGGCATCGACCGAAGTGGAGCCGATAGCCGCTCCGGCGAAAGCCGGATGACGGCTGTTACATCAGACGAATATAAGCTGACATTAAGCTGTCGTGCGGTAATTCGGAGAAAGCTGAATGAAGCTGGAAGTGTTTGACAATGACGAAGCCGTAGCCAAAGCCGCGGCGGCGACCATTGCGGCCGATGCTCGCACTGCCGTCGCCGCCCGCGGACGCTTCATCATGGCGGTCAGTGGCGGCAAGACGCCGTGGATCATGTTGCGCGCATTGGCGCATGAAGAGGTCCCGTGGAAAGACGTGCATGTCTTCCAGGTTGACGAGCGTATCGCACCCGCTGGAGATCCGGACCGAAACCTGAAACATCTGCGTGATAGCCTGCTGGAACATGTCGCCACTGCCTTCGGAGCAAATCTATGCCATGCCGGTGGAATCGCCTGACGTGGAAGCGGCTGCCAAACAGTATGCTCGAACGCTGGAGCAGGTCGCCGGATCGCCACCCGTGCTTGACTTGGCGCACCTGGGTATGGGACCTGACGGACATACTGCCTCACTTGTTCCCAACGATCCCGTTCTCAATGTGAAGGATGCGGACGTCGGCCTGACCGGTGTGTACATGGGAAGACGGCGCATGACGCTGACCTATCCTGTGCTGAATCGTTCGCGGCGCATCCTATGGCTGATGACGGGCGCTGAGAAGGTTGCGATGCTACCGCGTTTGCTCGAAGGCGACACCACAATTCCTTCCGGACGCATCAGCCGGGACCAGGCCGTGGTGATCGCCGACCGGGCGGCCGCGGCGAATGTGCCTGCGAAATACCGGACCTCGTAGCCGAATGTCGGGTGACTCAAACGGACAGGTGACGATCTCTCCTCTGGCAGGCAAGCCAGCGCCGAAGGAGATGCTGGTTGATGTTGCTTGGCTCGAACGGCAATACTTCGAGCGCAGGCCCGACCTAGGCGATCCCACCCAGATGGTCAGTTTCGGGACCAGCGGTCATAGAGGCTCGTCCCTTACCGCGACCTTCACCGAAGCGCACATCCTGGCCATTACTCAGGCGATTTGCGACTACCGCCGTAGCCAGGGGATCGATGGCCCGCTGTACATGGGCAAGGATACACATGCCCTGTCGGCGCCTGCGCAGCGCACCGCTCTTGAGGTGCTGGCTGCAAATAACGTCGAGACAGTAATCCAGAAGGACGACGGCGTCACACCGACGCCGGTCATATCGCGCGCCATTCTTGTTTACAACCGCGGTCGGAAAGGACACTTCGCGGACGGTGTTGTCATCACGCCGTCACACAATCCACCGGAAGACGGCGGCTTCAAATACAACCCCACCAATGGCGGCCCTGCGGATACTGATATTACGAGTTGGGTCGAGAACCGTGCCAACGAGTTGTTGCGAGCCGCGAATGCCGGCGTGAAACGCGTGTCGTACGCAGCGGCCCTCAAGGCTTTTACAACTCACCAGGAAGACTTCGTACGGCCCTACGTCGAGGATCTGCGCAACGTCATCGACATGGAGGGCATTCGGTCGACCGGCCTGAAGCTGGGGGTGGATCCGCTCGGCGGGGCTTCGGAACCTTACTGGGAGCCGATCAATTCGGTTTATGGACTGAGTATCGACGTCGTAAATCCCAAGGTTGATCCGACGTTTTCGTTCATGACCGTGGATCACGACGGCAAGATTCGTATGGATTGTTCCAGTCCATACGCTATGGCAGGACTCGTCGGCCTCAAAGATAAATACCAGGTCGCCTTCGCCAATGACCCTGACTCGGACCGGCACGGCATCGTTACGCCCTCTGCGGGATTGATGAATCCGAACCACTACTTGGCGGTGGCGATTCAATACCTGCTCACCCATCGCGAGCGCTGGAGAGCGGGTGTCGTGGTCGGCAAGACTCTGGTCAGCAGTAGCATGATTGATCGCGTGGTGAACAAACTCGGCCGCCGCCTCTGTGAAACGCCGGTTGGCTTTAAATGGTTTGCGCCGGGACTATTCGACGGCTCGTTCTGCTTTGGTGGAGAAGAGAGCGCAGGTGCAAGCTTTCTGCGACGCGACGGCACCGTGTGGACGACCGACAAGGACGGCCTGATTATGGCCCTGCTAGCAGCTGAGATTACTGCCCGTACCGGCAAAGATCCGGGCGAGCACTATCGCGAACTGACCGCCGAGTTCGGATCGCCGCTCTACACGCGCATCGATGCTCCGGCGACGCCCGAGCAAAAAGCGAAACTGGGCAAGCTCTCACCTGAGTCGGTGAAAGAATCGAAGCTGGCGGGCGAGGCCATCGTCGGGAAGCTTACGCGCGCGCCTGGCAACAATGCACCAATCGGTGGGTTGAAGGTTGTCGCCGCCAGTGGCTGGTTTGCCGCCCGGCCCTCCGGTACCGAGAACATCTACAAGATCTACGCCGAGAGCTTTAAGGACCAGGCGCACCTGGACGCGATCGTATCGGAAGCCCAGCAGATAGTTAACAACGCGCTCATGTAATGCCGCGCGGTCTCGTGATCAATTCCAGCCAAGCCCTCGGCATTTGTCCTCCTATCTGCTTTTGACCGAGAAACCACAACGCCAGTTGTGGATCTCACCGGATGTCTAAGTGCGAGATGAACAAAATGTCATCCGCATGCAAATGCAATTACACCTTGATCGCCTAGAGTCTAATAAGATTTGTGTCTTTCATTTGGGGACCCTGCAAGAATCTGGGCTTCTGCGACCCGTTGACCGCACGCGGAGCACGCGAATCCGCCGGAGCCCGATTTCTGTCCCTGCTTGACGGGAACGTCCGTCGAGACTGCGTTCTGCTCAGGTGTTAGTAAGGGCAAGCTCTGCGCTATGCTTGAATGAGTCTTATGAATACAGAGGAGAACTGTGCGACTGCTTGTGGTGGAAGATGACGCAGCCATTCGCGAATTTCTGAATCGCGGTCTCACGGAAGCCGGCTATCAAATGGACACCGCTTCCAACGCAGAGTCAGCGTTAGCGCAGGCCGCGGAGGAAATCTACGACGGTTTCATTATCGACCTTGGGTTGCCCGACATGGATGGGCTAGACTTAATCGGCCGCTGTCGCGCCTTGGGCCATACCGCTCCCGTCCTGATTCTATCGGCGCGCCGCTCGGTGGATGAGCGCGTGCGTGGCTTAGAGCAGGGCGGCGACGATTATATGACCAAGCCGTTCGCTTTGGCGGAGCTGCTGGCGCGTATCCGGAATCTTCTGCGCCGTGGCGCCATCCAGCCGGAAGGGGTGCGGTTACGAGTGGCCGACCTCGAATTGGATTTAGTGCGGCGCGAGGCCCGCCGCGGAGTTGACTTGGTACAACTGACGACACAGGAATTCGCACTCCTCGAATACTTAGTCCGTAATGCGGGGCGGGTGGTGACTCGTACCATGATTCTCGATCGAGTGTGGCGCATGCGCATCGATCCGGCGACCAACGTGGTGGATGTGCAGATCTACCGTTTGCGCAACAAGGTGGACACGGAGGGCAAGCGCCCACTGATCCATACCATCCGCGGGGTTGGCTATGTTCTCAAAGAAACCTAAAGCTCACGGGGGGTCGGCGGCCTGGCGTATCGCCATCTGGCCGACCGTGGCTTTCGCGGTCGGAAGCGCAGTCGCTTTCGCGATCATGTATTTGCTGATTGCAAGAGATATTCGCGAGCGCAGCGACGCTTGGCTTAGCGGAGAGGCCGAAGTTCTGGCTGATGTTGCGGAAAATACCCCGCGTGATGCGTTATATGACCGCCTGGTTCAGGAGGTGGCAGAGCTTGCTTCCCGGGAAGTACCTGACACCAGCGATGCCCACGGCAAGCACCAGGCTTCTGTTTTCTTCCTGAAGACAGAACCGCGACAGGAACCAATCTGGGTCGGGCCGACTCCAAAGGAACTGTTTATCCCTGCAGTGACCAGCGTGAAGCTGGTTCCGGGGATTCCCGCCAATATTCGCGTGCCGGGATGGAAAAAGGCATTTCGCGTCGTGTACCACTCCCAGGATGACGGAGGAAGGCTGTATCTGGGATTTGCCGACCTCGGCGGCGCGAAGATGCTCGACCGCTTGACCCAGCGTTGCCTCATGGTGTGGGGCGTGACCGTAGCACTGGGATTTTTGATTACATGGCTGGCGGCTCACCGCACCTTGACCCGGGTCGAGCGTATCAGTGAAACGGTATCGCGCATTGGTAGCGAAGATTTAGGCAACCGCCTCCCGGAGGGACCGCACTCTGACGAGATTTCGCGCCTCTCGCGCACCTTCAATCGCATGCTCGACCGCATTCAGTCGTCGGTTGACCAGATGCGAATCCTGACCGATTCGGTGGCGCACGACCTGAAGAGTCCCGTCACCTCGATTCGTGGGAGTCTGGAAGTCGCACTCTCAGATGCCGACCAGCGACAGTGGCGTGAACGGGTCGTCGAAGCCATTGACGGTCTGGACCGACTCTCGCAAATGTTGAATACGACCCTGGATCTGGCTGAAGCCGATGCCGGAGCCTTGCAATTGCGTAAGGAGCCGATCGAGCTTTCTGAATTGGTGCGGCAAATGGTCGATCTCTACCAACCCGCCATGGCTGAGCATAGACATGAAGTGTCAACCGAACTCCAGCCTACCCGGGTTGACGCTGATCTCTCATTATTGAATCGAATCATTGCTAATCTCTTAGATAATGAAATAGCGCACCTTCCGCTAGGCTGCCGCATCCATGTCTTCGTGGGGGCAAGAAACGGCGAGGCCGAACTGACCGTGGAAGACGATGGTCCGGGATTCCCTCCCAATTTACGCGGTCGTGTTTGTGAGCGTTTCGTGAAAGGGCAGCATTCCACCGGGCATGGCTTGGGATTGGCGTTTGTGGATGCTACCATCCGGGCCCATGGCGGTCGTGTTCAGATTGCTGACGGTGAGCGCGGGGGCGCCGTGATTAGTGTGTCTTTGCCGCTGGTTGAGGTTTTGAGCGAGAAAGTGTGACGTTTGGGATTACTTCGACGGTTTTGCACTTGCATAATTCTTGGGTCCGTCGTGCTGGCGCTTGCCAGTTCGGCGGCAGCGGTGTCTTCCAGTGAGAGCAGCACAGAACTGCCCCTCGATCGAGGCTTTCAGCAGATGTACAACCTCGACTTCCCGGCGGCCCATGCGACGTTCCTCAGCTACCAGCAAACTCATCCCACAGACCCGATGGGGTTTGTGTCGAACGCGGCCGCATACTTGTTCTCTGAGTTCGACCGGTTGCACATACTGGGAGCCGACCTCTTTACCGATGACAAGAAGTTCGATGGACGCCAGAAACTGACGCCTGATCCGGCGGTGAAAACAGAGTTCGAGAAGCAGCTGGCGAAGAGCGACGAAATGGTCAGCAAGATCCTGGCACAACAACCAGACGACAAGAACGCCTTGTTCTCGCAAATCATGGCGAATGGACTTCGCGGCGACTATGCGGCCCTCATCGAGAAACGAAATCTGGCGAGCCTGGCATACATGAAAACGTCACGCGCCATCGCGCAGAAACTTCTGACCATCGATCCCACCTGTTACGACGCATACCTCGCAGTGGGAGTGGAGAATTACCTGCTCGGACTCAATCCCGCACCCGTACGCTGGGTACTGCGGATGACAGGTGCGCAAACCGATAAGCAGGAAGGCCTGGATCGGTTGCGCCTCACCGCCGACAAGGGTCGGTACCTTGCGCCCTTCGCGCGGCTACTGTTGGCGGTCGCAGCATTGCGCGATAAAGACCGGCAAACCGCTCGTGTGCTGCTGGCGGGCCTGGCGAAGGAATTTCCCGGTAATCAGCTCTACACCACGGAGTTGGCGCGCATTCCGTAGGCCAGCACTTGACAGGAAAATTTAATGCGTTGAGGGCGCGCCATTGCCGCGCGCGAGATGGCCAACTGCGGAGACATTCACGGTCACCTTCTTCTCCACATGCAGGAGGAAGTTGCTAGGATCTTTCATACCCCAGTCTTCATAGGGCACGACAAAGCTGGTGCTGGCTTTTACCTCGTTGCTGTTGATCTGTAGCGGAATCGACAATGTGAGATCATGATCGGCTCCGTGGATATGAAACAATCCTTGAACTTGGATGGTGGAATTCCCATTCTTCGGAACGGCGCCAATCACGCGTTCCGGAGTAAATGTTATTTCGGGATAGCGCTGGCTCTCCAGAATCTCTTTATGCATCCGCTTATCGCGAGAGTGATTTCCGCTGTCGCCGCTGGTCGCATCCACAATTATTACGCCGCTAGCAATTCCGGTTTTTGGGTCGAAGCTAACTGTCCCACTTCTCATCTTGAAGCTGCCGTGAACGGTATGCAGGGTGGTAACCAGAATCCATTCGACCGTAGTTTGCGCCGGATCCATAGTGACCTGTATCTGCTCGGCAGCCACGGAAAGCGGCGCCAGGAAGAGTACAACAAGTAATACAACACACCCCGGGAGACGGATCCGGCCACCTCCAATTGTGGTCTTTGTTCTCAGAGGGTGCCCCTTTCAGTTGATTCCGGTTGGCACGCCCAACAGATGCCAGCCAAGGGTTAAGGACTCTCGCAGGCCGAAGTTCGCAGGAGAAACCGCCCCGGTATGCATGGCTAGCAATCGGTGGAAGCCATCGGGGTCGGCCGCAAGCGCACGCAACGCCCGGCTTCGCAAGCGCGGATGTTTGTCCATGGTCAACATCAGGCGCGACATGAGGCGAGGAAGCCGTGCGATCCGGCGATGGGCCGCTTCGTACTGCCTTAAGTCGCCGGCTCGCATCGCGTCCGCAACCGCAATTGCCTGGCGGAATGCCATGGACAGACCTTCGCCAGTCACGGCATCCACCGAACCCGACGCTTCGCCAACGAGCGCCACGTCGCCAAGTTGCACTGCGCTGAAGTTGCGCGTTACGGTCAACGCTCCCAAGTGCCGCGTCTCCGGAGTTACACCATTCAGGCGTTCCGCCAGGTCAGGGAAGTAGGCGAGCGCCTCGTCAAAGCGAAGTTCAGCGCGACGCGTAATCAGCGCCACGCAAATCTCATCGTCTGCCACCGGCGTGACGTACATCTGCCCGCACTCGCTCCAATGGACTTCCACGAAATCGGACCAGGGGGCCAACTTGTAATGGCGCCGGAATCCGAAACGGCGCTGAACGGGACCGGAGACGTCGAGACCAGTAAGTTTGCGCAGCAGTGAATTGTGCCCATCGGCGCAGAGCAACCAACGACAGGTAACATTCTTGCCGTTCACCAACACGCCTTTCTGCCATACGCCAGTGATGCGCGCGGCCCAATGCAGAGAAGCGCCAAGCTCAGTCGCACGATCGATGAGCAATTGATGCAGAACGGTCCGCTTAAGGCCGTATCCCACGCCTTGCGGGAATTGTGCCTCCACATGAGCAGGGCCATCCACGAAGCGAATCCCTTGAAACGGCGCCCCCATTCCAGAAGTCACCCTGACGCCAAGTCTGTCTAGTACCGACAGTCCGTCAGGCATGATGCCTTCGCCGCAGGCTTTATCGATTGGCGGCTGAGCGCAATCGACGACAGTCACCGTGAAGCCTGCCAGTCGCGCCGCGATCGCCGCGGCGAGTCCCGCCGGCCCTCCTCCACCGATGAATACTTCAGCTTCGCAGATCGATTCGTGCATGGTCCCTACCAGCGCAGCAGCACCAACTCCGAGCAAAAGCCCGGACCCATCGCAGCCAGAATGCTGTAGCTGCCAGCTGGCGGACGACGCCGGTTCATGAACTCCTCAAGGACGAGCAGCACCGACGCAGAGGACAGATTGCCGACCCGCCGCAAACACTGCCACGACACATCGAGCGAACCTTCGGGAAGTTCCAAAGTCTCCGCTGTTGCTTCGAGGACCTTGGGTCCCCCGGTGTGCATGATCCAGCTATCAATGTCGCTGCGGTCGAGGTCGTAGTCGGCGAGAAATGCGTCCACGTCACGCGCCAGGTGTTTGCGTACCATGTCGGGCACGCCGGGAGAAAGCACGATCTTGAAGCCTTCTTCGGAGATGTTCCAACCCATTACCTCTTCGGTGCCGCGATAAAACGATGAGCGGGTGCCGACCACCTGAGGACCAGGCAGCCTGGCGTTCGCTGCCCGTAACAATTACGGCTGCCGAGCCGTCGCCGAACAGACCGGCGGCGATAAGGTTGGCGACAGAGAGATCGTTGCGCTGCCACGTTAAGGAGCAGAGTTCGACGGAGACCAGCACCGCGCACTGGTCTGGAAATGCACGCACGTAGTCAGAAGCACGTGCGATGCCGGCCGCTCCTGCGACACATCCCAGGCCGAAGATCGGGTTGCGCTTGATATCCGGGCGCAAGTTCATTCGGTTCATCAGGCGTGCATCGATCGATGGGCTGGCCACGCCAGTGACGGAAACGAAGAAGATGGCATCCAGGTCCGCTTCGCAGAGCCCGGCACGGGTCAGAGCTCGGCAGATCGATTGCTCGGCAAGGTCCTCGGCAACGTCAATCCAGGCGTTATTCGATTTTCCCCACGTCGTGAGGTCGTCATAAGCCTGGATGGGCAGGGCTAGATATCTTCCATCGACGCCCACTCGCGTGAGTAAACGCTCCAGCACCTTGGGATTATCGAGACCTTTGTCCCAGTGCCGTTGGAGGGCTTCAGCAATTTGGTGTTGACTGTAGTATTGGCGTGGAAATGCGCTAGCCACGCCTGCGATTCGTGTCATCGGTGCGTTGCTTTCTGTTCGCGTCAAGCCTTTTTGCGGGAGAGAAAAATCCCCTCGGTGTGTCTAGATTAGCGGGTCCACATGAAGAGCCAATTTCCCCGGCATGACAAGTTATTCATCTGGGAATACAAACCCGGAGAACAGAATAAGGTTGCAGTGCTACGAGCAGCAACAGTGGTTGTCGATTTCGAGTGCTTTGAAAGGGGCGCAGCTTTAGCTGCACCGTTGGAAGCCCTTTGATTTTGTCATCAGGAGCCGACCTTTAGTCGCCGAGGATCTGCTTTCTTCAGTTTTCAGCAAACTGCTTAGCCTCGGGCGGTCCAGTGGTCGCGGCGCGGAGGCATCGCTCTTCCCCATGGCGCTACTGGTCGGTGCTGTCCGATGCTTCGTCCTCATCGCCGCTATCGGCAACCACCCAAGTCGGATTAGGGCTGTACTCCTTCATTGTAGAAGCGATGTCCGCAGTCTTGGCTCCAAGGTCCTTCTGGTAAACCACTCCGGTTGCATCTACCAGGAAGGTCATCACCCCGGAGTTGCGGTACTCGGCAGGGTAGGCAACGAACGCGAAACCTCCCGTCATCTTGCCATCCACGATATAGCTCTTAGCACCGCCCTTGACGTTGGCGCCCTGTCCGGTCAGGATGTGGAAGTAGTAGCCATGGAAAGGTTGCGGGGTGTCGTGTTTGCCTCCGTAGCCCTGGCCAGTGGCGTATGCCACCAGGGGACCGATTGGACTCTCGGGTTGCCCTTCGGCAACCTTCCAATACAGCCCATTCTGCTTTCCTTCATCGCTGATGAACTTCTGGGCGTACTGGTGTACGGTGTCGCCGTCGTGCGTCTGCTCAAAATAATCCTGCTGCGCATCGGCCAAAGCCGCGCACACCCGAATGGCAGCCAACTCGTTCTTGCCGATGCGACGGAAAAGGATTTCCTGCGCTCCAGCCTTGGTATCGAAATACCATTGTCCGGCATTGTTCTTGAGCGGGATAGGAAACGGCCAGTTTTCGGCGCCCAAGTAGAGAACGTCATTCCCGTTTGACTGTTTGGCCCAGCGATTCATTTGCTCGTAACGCTTAGTGAAAAATTCGCCATTGTTCTTGTCCTGCACTTCGTCGCCGGAAGAAATAATGCTGGCTGAAGACTGCCCAAGGACTGTCTCCATGGCTGCCTTGTCGCCAGATTTGACGGCTTCATACAGCGCTTTGCCGGCGTCTTGCGGCGTGGCAAAAGTTTTCTGGCCGGGCTCCTGGGCGTTCGCCAGGGTAGTAAGTAGAAGCAATGAGATCACGAATAATGCCGTCTTAATCAGCTTTGCCTGCCTCTGCATCGAAATACCTCGCAAAATTGTCTGAGACATCAGTTACTCCAGCGCACGGTCTGCCAATTCCAGTGTGCGAACCAAACTGTTCGCTTTGCCCATGAGGTTAACGTTTACGTCCACCGCCGCCGCCGCTGCGAGCCGGTGCGCTACGTTGCCCGCCGCCCATACTCGACTGTCCGCGATTGCTCTCCGCCCGGGCATTTCCACCCGCGCTGTATCCGCTGAAGGCGCCAGTCTTAGTTCCGGTCGCGGGCTTCTGGCCGTAGCCGCGGTCAGGGGAAGCCGCGGGGCGAGTGGAGGCTGCTGGGCGGTTGGCATTGTTACTCGCCGGCCGATTAGCGTTGTTACCAGTGCGATTGGTTCCATAGCCGCCATTGTTCGTGGGGCGATTTGCGTTGTTCGTACGGTTGCCGTTGTTCGCATTGTTCACGTTGTTGCGATTGCCGTTGTTCGCATTAACATTGTTGCGGTTACCACCATTGACGTTGACGGTGTTACCGCTGACGTTGGTGTTACGGTTGCCAGACCGATTGACGTTCGCCGGATAATTCACAGGACGATTGCCGTTAGTGTAGCGGCCGCTGTTGTAGTTGTAGCGATTGCCGTTGGCGTAAACGTTACTGCGCGACACATAAACGTTGCGGTTATAGGTCACGCTTCCGCCGTGCCAGCCGCAGCCCCAACTATTCCATCCCCAGCCGCAGCAACTGTTATTGATGGCAGCTCCAACCGCTATTCCCAAGCCAAACGAAATCAGGCCCGTGGCCACCACCGCACTCGTGCTGTAACCCGGTGGATAGTAAGGCGTTCCATAAATCACGGTGGGATTGTAGGTAGGGACGTAAACCACGGTTGGATTCGCCGGCTGGATCACGATGGTCTGCGGACTCTGCTGGACCACTGTCATCTGCGAAGTTGATTTCAGGTTGCCAGCGTCCTTGGCTTGCTTGCGCAACCGCTGGATGGCCGCCATCACGTCCGCCTGCTGGTTGTAAGACACATCGCCCAGGGCCGAGGTCCATGACAGGTTGTTCGCCATGTTGTCGAGAACTGAAGGAAACTCCGTCAACGCTTTTACGCTCGGGTCCCAAGGCTGCTTGTTGACCGCCTGCATCATGGCCTCGCCCTTGAGGCTGGAGTTGGCTTTGACCCACTTGTCAGCTTCCGTGATCTGGTCGGGATAGGTTGCGGCGGCCAGGATCTGCGCCACCAATGCGTCCGGGTAAAGAGCAATGGGAGCCACGATCGCGTCAATGTCCGCCGGGGCAACGTTGGCGGGCGGAGCTTCCTGCATGCCATTGATCGGCGGATACATGGCGGCTGAAGGTTCCGCGTTTGCGATGGACGGGGAGGTTGCCATTAACATTCCCCAAGTTAAGACGAACGCCAGGACCTGCTTCAGTCGGACCATAAGTGCTCCAATCTATGACGAAGTGCGCGGCTGCTTCCGCGCAGGATGCAACTGGAATGATCGCAGTTGAGTTGTTTGGCTCGAATTCAGAATAACATCGAAGCTCATCCCGTGCCCGGGAGAGGATGTATCGAAATATTGTGCGACTAAAGTTGCAGGCAACAAGTCCATCACAACTAAAATCAGAATAGCCAGCCAGCGGAGATTTCGATGAGAGCCGCAGTCCTTACCGCACCGCAGAATGTTTCGAAGCGCCCTCTTCGCATAGAGGAAATTCCGCGCCCGGCGCTGGAGCAAGGCCATGTTCTGTTGAAAGTACGGGCCTGCGGCGTGTGCCGTACCGATCTGCATATTGTGGAAGGCGAACTTCCCGCACGCCGAGAGCACCTTATCCCCGGACATCAAATTGTCGGCGATGTAGTGGAAGGGGCTACCGCAGACTTGGCGGTCGGGACCCGCGTTGGGGTTTCGTGGATCGGCGGTATCGACGGAACTTGTTGGTACTGCCGCAACGGCATGGAGAATCTTTGCGACGTTCCTGTTTTTACCGGCTATACCGTAGACGGCGGCTATGCAGAATATGCGCTGGCGCGGGCTGACTTCGTGTTTCCTCTTCCGGCGGCGCTCGACGACTTGCACGCAGCGCCACTGCTCTGTGCCGGCATCATCGGATTTCGGAGTCTGCGGGTTGCAGGAGTGGCACGCGGCGAGCGAGTGGGACTATTTGGATTCGGAGCGTCGGCCCACCTCACGATCGAAGTCCTGCACTCCTGGAACTGCAAAGCCTACGTTTCGACGCGAGGAGCTTCGCATCGCGAACTGGCAAAGTCACTCGGAGCGGAATGGATCGGGACGGAAACGGAACGGCCGCCCGTGGAACTCGACCGCGCCATTACTTTCGCGCCCAGCGGAGACGTCGTGGTCGCAGCGCTCGCCAGCTTGCGCAAGGGAGGAGTCGTTGCCATTAATGCGATCCATCTGGATCACATTCCGCAGTTCGATTACGACCGCCTGCTTTGGGGCGAACGCCAGATTCGCAGCGTTGCGAACATGACTCGCGCCGATGCGCGCGATTTCCTGAAGCTTGCCGCCGAGATTAAACTTCATCCCAAAGTTACGAAGTTTCCTCTCGATCAGGCCAACGAGGCGTTGCTGGCGATCAAAAGCGATTCCATCGATGGCGCAGCGGTGATTATTCCCTGAGCAAATTGGCAAGGTGCCGGGCAATACTTCTGATTGACGTGCCCGCGTTCCAGAGTAGACTGTTCGGGTTTTCTATCACATGTGAGGAAGTCAGTTGGAGGCTGAGGAGGAGATCGATGGTCAAACATAAAACGATGATGGTTGTGTTTCTAGCGTTGACCGCTGGCGCTATAACTGTCCAGGCCCAATGGGTGATGGTGGCGCGCGCCGTCGCCGGCCGGGTCGAACAGATGAGCGACCGTTCGAAAGATGGTTCGGGCTTTGATGTCGCTACGGTGGTGCTAGAAGCCAATGCCGACAAGGTTTACCAGACCGCGATCAAGAACCTGTCTGCGCGCAGCGATCTCAAGATCACGAAGCAGGATGAAAAGAAGAGGACTGTGCAATTCACTAACGGCCAGCAAGTGGCCAGCCTGCAGGCCACACCGCTGGGCGACAGGATCACGCAACTGGTGATTGCGTCCAATCTGCTGCCGGCGCCGGGGACGAACTCTCTGGTGGTGGATGGCGTGCTCAAGGTTTGCAAAGAGATGAACGTCGAGTGCACGCTGGAAGGGCAGTGAGAAGAAAGTGGATATCGTCGGTGAATAGTCGATAGAAGCCTTCCAAAAAGATTTCGCATCAGTAACGATCGTCATTCCGTGTATGACAATGGCGCGTCGCCATACACAGAATGACAAATGGCCGCCAGCTACAGACGCTACTGCGCCAGTTTGGTGTAGTTGCTGTTAGTCGTGGTTACCTGAATTTGCTTGGCGGTGGCATTGAGCACCGTTTGCGCGGCATAATTTGTTCCGTCCGGCAAACTGGCAAACTGCACGGCTAGTGTGATCGCGTCTTTCGCCTCGCCCATATAGGTGTTGACGTTGAGGGTCTGAATTTTCTTAGTCGCCATGTCAAACGCAATCGTCATCTGGTCGCCGGGCTGGGCGTAGTTCTTGAAGACTAGTTGTGTCGCGCCGCCGCCGGGCACGATCGAGACATTGTGGGCCTGGAAGGCCTGCTGCATTTTCTGGGGATCAGGAGGAACATACAGGCTGATGATGGACTTCACCTGTTGCATGTAATCCTTCATTTCCTCGGTCTTCTTTTCGATCACATGCTCCTTCAATCTGCCTTGGCGGCCACTCTGCTGCGGAGCCTGTTGTTCCCCAATGGGCACCTTCTGGATCTGCCCGTTCGGACCGTAGCTGCAAAGGTATGACTTCTGCGGTTTGGCCTCGCCTTTGAGAGTGAGTTGTTGAGCTTCCACCCACTGATACTGGTGCAGCCGCTGTTTGTTCGCGGCCGCAGACTGCTTCAGCGCCGCGAGTTTCTGTTGGAGTTCCGGGGAACCCTGACCGCCGGCAGCCATTTGGCCCAGAGCTGGAGTCGCCAGCAGTGCGGCGACTAGTAGAATTCCCAATTGCACCTTCGAACGACGTTCCATTCTCATAGCCTCTCCATTAGAACTTAGTGTACTTCCGGTTGAGGTTCACGACTAGTCGCCAGAGGTCGCAGTCGCAGTGGTTCGGATTTGCCGGGATGCGCGTAACTGAGCCGGAAACGTCCTGCTTCGTTTCCCAGGTAAGAATCTTCAGGTCCAGCACGAAAATAGAGTAGAAGACCGGAACCATCAGTAAGGTTATGAAAGTTGCCACTGTCAGTCCACCAATTTGTGCATAGCACAGCGGCTGCCACAGCGGACCGCCATGCATGGCCAGCGGGAACAACGCCAGCACAGTGGCGCCGACGGTGATCATCACCGGACGCAGGCGGATGATGCCGGCATCGATGACCGCTTCTTCGAACGGCTCTCCCAGGGCGTGCCTTTCCTCGATGAAGTCGAAGAGCACAATCACATGGCTGACGATGACACCAATAAGGCTGGCAATCCCCAGGAAGGCCATGAACCCGAACGAGGTGTTCATGACCCAAAGTGCGGCGATAGCGCCAGCTACCCCGTACGGCGCTGCCGCAAAAACCAGCAGCGGCTTAACGGCGTTGTTGAACTGAAACAGCAGGGCAAGATAGATCGCCATCACCGAAATCGCCAACACCATGGTCAAGTTGCGGAAACCGTCTTGCTGCTTGTTGTACTCGCCGCCCACCGTAGACTTTGTACCCTGGTGGCACGCTCTTCTCGAACTCCCGCAGCTTTGGCAATGCAACGCTGGTGATCTCCGATGCCAGATGCCCCGGCGCGGGAAAGGCGAAGATCGACATCTCGCGAAAGTGGTCGATGCGGATGATGCGGTTCATGGTCATGCTGCTCTGAATATCGGAGATCTGGACCAGCGGAATTTTGGTCGCGTCCTGGGAGGATCCAGAGTAGACATACAGGTTCTGAATATCCGACAGCCGGGCGCGTTCGTTCATCTGCAGCCGCGCCACCACGGGAATGTTCTTGTCGCCGTCCTGTAAGGTTGTGACCGTTGTTCCGCTCATGGCGCTGGTCGCAGAGTTGGCCACGTCGAGGTTGGTGATGCCCGCCAGATTGGCACGATCAGGATTGATCTTCAGCGAAACCTGGAAACTCTCTTTCTGCCACTCATTGCGCACGCGGTCGGCTTCCGGTACCGAGCGCACAATGTCTTCCACCTTTGAAGCGATGCGCCGTAACTCGGCCATGTCCTGGGCGCTCTGCGCGGTGCCCACGTCGGCCTGGCTCACCACGCGAATTTCCACCGGATAGTTGATCGGATTGGTTTGCAGTTGGCGATAGTCGCAGCGCACTCCCGGCAGCTTGGCTGATAGCACCGGCTGCACCTGCGCGACGAAGTCGGGCGTGATGTCCTTGTTCGTAAGTTGCACCAGCACCTGCGCGTAGTTGAGCTGCTTGGGCTGCGGCGATACCGAGAACCAAAAGCGCGGGCTTCCGCCTCCCACCCATGTCGTCACGTACCGCAGGATGTGCGACGGAGATCCATCCTTCTCTGGATGCTTCTTGCCCCAGTCGTCAGCTTGCTCGTGGATGATCTGCTCCACCTGTTGCGCCGCTTGATTGGTGGCATCAAAGTTGGCATCGTTGGGCAGCCAGACATCGATATACGACCAATACTGCACGTCGTCAGGGAAGAACGAAGTCTTCAACTGCGAAAACAGGAATGCGCCCAACAACAGGAAAGCCAGCGATCCAATTGCCACTTTCCAGCGATGCTCAATAGCAAACTTGGCCATCGCCGCATACCCGCCCGTGAAGCCATTAGTCCGGCGTTCCTCAATCGGGGCTTCGGGCTTCTTGTCCGGCCGAAGGATGTAATAGCCGAGCAGCGGGATGAATGTCATCGAAGCCAGCCGGGAACAAACCAGAGCGGTCGTCATGACGATCGGCAGGCTGTAGATGAATTCGCCGGTTGTGCCGGTGATCATGAGGAAGGGAAGGTACGCGACAATGTTGGTGATCGTCGCATACATGATGGCGGTAGCAATCTTGGTTGGTCCCAGCCAGGGCGCGATGATCCGCGGCTGCCCCTCGGCCAGCATTCGCTTGATGGAATCGCCGGCCACGACGGGGTCGTCCACCAGTAATCCAAGAGCGATGATCAGGGATGCCACCGATACCTGCTGTACGTCGATGCCCAGCACGTAGATCACGCCGAAGGTCATGGCGAGCGTGATCGGAATCGAGATCGCCATCAGCACCGCCGAGCGCCACTCCCAGAAGCCGATCAGCGAAACGATGACCACCAACCCAATCGCTTCATAGAGCGCATCCATGAACAGATCGATCTGCTCTTTCACCTGCACCGGCTGGCTGGAGGTGTGAACAATCACCAGGTCGTCCGGCAAGTAGTGCCGGATGCCATCCAGCTTCTCTTGCACGTGGCGTCCGAAGAGATCGATTTGCTGGCCGGAGCGCATGTTGATTCCCAGCGAAATCGCGCGGCTGCGGATCCATTGACCCTGGGGATCGCGCCAAGTCAGATAATTCAGAAACGTCGGTGGGCTCTGATAAGTGCGCGAAATGTCGACCAGGTCGCGCAGGTAAACGGGGCTGTTCGACGAGGAAACGCCGATGATGACATTGCCGATAGCTGGCGCATCGGGAAACAGACCGGAGGGATTGATCAGCAAGTCCTGCGGCCCCACTTCGAGCGAACCCGCTGGCAGGGTAATGTTTTGTGCGTTGAGAATGTCTTTCAGCTTCGACGGATCATAGCCGTACTGCGCCAGACGTTGCTGCGAATAGTCGAGGTAAATCTGCTCCGGCAGCACGCCGGACCGCGTTACGGTTGACGTCTCCGGCACGCCCTGCAGTGTGCGCTGGATCAGGTCAGTGTAGTTGTCGAGCTGGCGATAGGAGTACTTTGCGCCGGCTACTTTGGCAAGTTCCTTCTCCGTGTTAGCCGGATCGCGAATAATCGCAGGCGACCAGGCATCCGGGTACAGCTCGGATTGGTGAAAATTATTCTTGATCAATTGTTCGCCACGTTGGCGAATGGTTTCGTCATCAAAGCTGGTGCTGGCGTCGAGGCCTACGTAACCGGGTCCATCGAAGAAATGAAGATCCTTCAACGTGGCGTTGCGGCGGGCGATCTCGGCGATGCTCTCGAAATTGCTGCGTACCGGCCCGGCCGCCACCGAAAGCGGAAAGGCGTAGATGATGCTGACCCGCGGCTGCGGCGCATTCTTGGCTAGTTCGGCGCGAGTTGCTTCGATGGCCTTGCGAATGGCAATCGCCCGCAGTGCTACCTCGGTCGGCGTAACGTTGGGGCTGGCAACGGTGAGCATCAATGCCGCCGTGTCGCCGAAGTTGCTGTTGAACTGGATCGGCCCAGCCCCGCGCGGCAACTGTGCATTTAACTGATTCAGCTTAAGGTTTATGTCGCTGAATTCTTTCTGCTTGTCCTTCACGTTGTCATCGAGCTGGACGTACACCACCGCGAGCCCGGGAAAGCTCATGGAGCGGATGCCAAAGTTGGACGGGCTGGGCGGGCGGATGGTCGTATTTTGTGCGACTGCCTGCTCGATGGGACGGGTGACCAGTTGCTCGATCTGCTCAGCCGTGGCGCCGGGCCACTGGCATTGGGCCGAGGCCACGCGGACAGGGATGTCCGGGTCCTTCCGCTTGGGCATGTTGTGGTACCCATACCAGCCCCAGACGAAGGTCGCGATCAACAAAATGAGCGCCACTTGCCGGTGCTCGGTGAAGAACCGGGCAGTGTTATGCGTGGTCGCGATTATCTTGGCATCCGACTTGTGATGAGTTGCCATTACGCTTCTGCAAGAAATTTAGGGAATCACCTGAACCTGGTCCCCATTCTTGATCATGTTTGTGCCTGACGTTACAACCCGGTCCTTCAGGTCCACCCCCTGCGACACCGCGATCATGTTTCCATAGGTATCGCCCAGGGTTACGTCCTGAGTGTGCACCTTGACGGTGTCTCCAACGCCGTCGGTTATGTACACCGCAAAGCCATTGGGATTGGAAGGGCTGCGCACCACCGCCGTCAGTGGAACAACCGTCACTTTGCCAATGGGCTTTCCTGCTCCGATCGAGATGGAAGCAATCATTCCCGACTTCAATTGGTTTTGCGGATTGTCAATCCTGACCTCAACCGAGTACACGCGGCTCTTCGGATCCGCCGCCGCCGAGATCGACGTTACATGCCCAGAGAACGAACCGGGAAGAGCTTCTGTGGTGACGCTCTCCGGACTTCCCAGCCTGACGCGGGCAATGGCGGTATCGGGGACGCCGAACACGGCCTTCACCGAACGGGTGTCGGCAAGCGTGAAACCACTGGTCGCCGCACTTACCAACATTCCGACATCAACATTCCGTTTGAGCACCCACGAGTCGAAGGGGGCTTTGAGTTGGCAATAGTCCAGCGCGATCTGCGCCTCGGTGAGCTGGGCCTTGGCAGCATCTACTGCGGCCGCAGTGCTTAGGTTCTGGGCATTCGTGTCGTCGTAATCCGGTTTGGTGGCAGCGCCCGCCGCGTAGAGCGCCGACATACGACCAAACGACAGCTTGGCGCGCTCATGATCGGCCTGTGCTTTGTCGAGCTGGGCTTTGGCCTGTGCCAGCTTCTGCTGGAAGTCGTCCTGCTGCACGGTGGCGAGGACAGTCCCCTTGGTGACGTAGTCTCCCTGATCGATGTTGCGCAGGTGCCCATCGGCGTCGCGCACCTGGCGGATACTCGCCAGGTAGCCACTTGATTTGAACGCAAGTTCAACCTGCTGGTAAGGCTGGATATTCGCGGAGTAAGTGTTGCCGACTCCGGTGTCGATCGTTTGCACGACGGCGGTTCGCACCGGCACCAGAGGCGCGGGTTCTGAAGTCGCCTTGCTACAACCGGCCAGCATGACGGTCGCAAATGCAACCAGCGCTAGCACACTGATCGAGCCGAGCTTCACCTGTGGTGTTCGATACATGGGTTTCACTCCGAGCCGATTGCCTTCTGAAAGTTTGCCTTGGCGGTCCAGAAGGAGGCCATGGCCTCGTTGTAATCGGCGTTGGCGCCTTCGACCGCCGACTGCTGCTGCAAAACGTCGCGCAGCAGTGCAGTTTTTTGTTCATACTTTTGAGTAACCTCGCGCAGCTTCTCAGTTGAGGATTCTTTCTTCGCGATTGCCACTCCTACGGCGACGCGCGCCTCGTGCAGGGAGCGGAACTGGGTGTTCACGTTAATGAGAATCTGCGACTTGGTGTCGTCCAGGCTTAGCTTGCTCTGTTCGACTGCGATGACCTTCTCGTCCACCTCGTACTTGCGCCGTCCCCAGTCGAACGGCTCCCAGTTGAATTCGAAACCGAGGGCCATGACGTTGGTGGGAACAAAATTCACGCCAAAGGGAGAGAGATAGTGAAACGAGACGGCCAAGTCGGGCAGATACTGCGACTTCGCCAAACGTCGGGCTGTGTCGGCCTGCTGCACGGTGATCTCGGCTTCCTTCACCTTCGGGTTCTGGGCCATCGCCTGGGCTTGGGCTGCGGGAAGATTATCTTCCACGGGCGACAGTTCGGTCGCGTCGAGTGCGTGAAATTGCGTATTGATGTCGCGGCCTAACAGATTGTTCAGGGTCTCTTTTGCGGAGGCAAGCTTGTCCTGATACTGCAGCAGCTTGTACTGCTCGTCCGCAAGCTTGGCCTTGACCTCCAGGTTCTCTGACTTCAGCGCGACTTGTTCGGCGACATACTGGGCGGTGATGCGATCCAGTTCCTGGTATTGCTTGATACTGGCTGCGGTGGCCGCGATGGCATTCTGGATCTCGACGATGGAGTAGTAAGCCTGGCGCACGTCGTCGACAATGGAGATTCGTTCCTCACGCACATTTAATGCGGCCTGCTCCACCGATAATGCCTGCCCATGAATGTAGAGATTGATCTTGTACAGCGTGAGGAGAGGCTGGGAAGCGGTAGCAAAGATGTAGGCAGTTGGTTGGCTGGGTGTCGTGATGCTTGTGTTGGTAGCAGGAATCGGTCCGATACCGGTGTAGCTCCCAAATTGGCCGGCTTGCACCACAAAGCTGATCGGTTCGAGCAATTGAGAGCCGAACACGTAAGTATTGAAAGCGGGATAGCGTTTGGTTTTGTCCGCCAGCAATTTTTGTTTGGAACTGTCAAGGCTGAGGGAGACAATCTTCAGATTGCGATTGTTGGCGAGCGCCAACTGGACGGCTTGATCGACAGTCAAAGCGTCGGTCGAGTCGGGCGATTTCTGGGCCGCGGCGCCTGCGCGTCCCATACTCATTACCAACAGGAAGACGCACCCCAGACGCGCCATTCCTTTCGGCATTCGCCAATCGATGAAATCCATACAGACCTCTCCGGTCGCACGGCAAATCGACGACAGATGATGTGATATTCGTCACGGCAGGATACCAGAGTATGTGCTGGTCAAGAATAGGGTATTTATAGGGAATGCCAGGCTGAATAATGCATGTTCGGATCCCAGTCCGCGGTTGGCCGAATCACGATCGGCCCGCCGCCTCGCTCATGACAACCTCCAGCGGAACCGTGACCTTGACCTCGGTGCCGTAATCCCGCTTGGACAAGATCGCCATCGTTCCATTGACGGCGTGGACTCGTTCCCGCATGCTGATAAGACCGAGTCCCGTCGCCTTTTGCGCCGCCTGAACGTCGAAGCCTACCCCGGTATCTCGCACGGTGAGATAAAGCTTTCCCGACGAGCCCGAAAGTTGGACGGCGAACGATGTGGAGCCGCTGTGTTTCACCGCGTTGCTCAAGGTTTCCTGCAGCACTCGAAATAAACACAGCGATACTTTCTGAGGCAGGGCCGTGGGGACGTCATGATGGACAAAGGCAATTTCCACATGCTGCTGGGATGAAAACTCGGTGCACAAACCTTCCACGGCGGAAACCAGGCCCAGATAATCCAGTTGCGACGAATGCAATTTATGAGAAATGGCGTGGATACCATTGGCGATGTCCGCCGTCCGCTCGCTCAGATCGCGAAGCCGCTCCAGCAGCTGCTCTGGCGGGAGCGGAAGATGTCGCTTCACCGTGCCAATCTTGACTCCTAGCAGGGCCAAACGCTGATTGATGTCGTCGTGCAGCTCGCGCGCGATTCGCCTGCGCTCCTGTTCCTGGGCTTCGATCAGGCGACGGCTCAGATTGTGCAACATCTCTTCGGCAAGCTTGTGGTCGGTCACATCCATGCACGAGCCCAAATATCCCGCGAAGGAATTGTCCGCGTTGAACCGGGGCACGCCCATGTCAATGATCCAGCGATATTCTCCATCATGGCGGCGCAGGCGGAACTCCATGCGGAAGGGTTCCCGCAAAGTAAAGGCGTCCACGTAGAGTTGGTGACACCTCGGCGCGTCGTCGGGATGAACGGACGCGACCCAGCCGGTTCCCAGTTCGTCGGCAAGTGATCGCCCGGTGAAGTCGAGCCAATTCTGATTGAAGTAGGTAGCCAACGTGTCGGGGCCGGCCATCCACATCAGCGCCGGCATCGTATTAGCCATGCTGCGGAACCGCGCTTCACTCTCGCGCAAGGCGGCCTCGGTTTCCTTAAGCGCGGTGATATCTTTCCGCGAGACCACAACTCCGCCTTCCAAAGTATCCAGAGGAGTCGCGGTCAACAGATACCACCTTTGCCAGGTTAGCGAGTGACAGGCATATTCGCGCACGAAACGCGGGACCGAGCGCTCCTGTACGGCCTTGATGCCGGCAATTACTTCCCTTAATTCGGTCGAGGTGTCAGCCAAAGCTTGGCAGGCGGCAAGGTAATTAGCGCCGGAACCAAGACCATCGGGTGAGCCAGGATTTTCCAGACCAAACCGTGTCCAGGCCTCGTTGACAGTCACGATGCAGCCATTCTTATCGAGTACGGCAATTTCATTGTCGAGCGACGACAGGATGGCGCTTTGTAATGCTTCCGTGGACTCAACCTCGTTAATCAGTTCGCGGTTATCCAGGTATTCTTTTATGAAGACCGACATCGCGAACAAAAAGACAAAGCCCAATACCACGATCATCCGTATCCGGTGAAATCCCGGCGCCGGTTCGAACTGAAACATTTCGGCCAGTGCCACTACTAAGATCACACCGACCACGACCATGGCGAGCAGCGGAGTGTAACCGGCGTCCCGGTTGTCAGAGATGTCCTTCTGAACCGGTTTGGGGGTAAGCTGCCGGGCCCTCAGCAACGCCCACACAAACCAGCAGCGCGATGCCAGAAGACCCAGGCCGTACAGTGTTTCGCCGTGATAGGAGTTCGAGTCGATGTCAAGATTTGCGAACCAGGAGGATGCGGCGTAGAGCCCCGAGGCGATAAACAGGTGGCCGTAAATGCTTTTCCAGGGGCCTGCCGTGCGAACCAGCAGGATACCCAGCGCCGCGATCCAGACGAGAGATTCGAAAAGGTAAAGCTGATCGTAGCGAACGTTGTAGATGACGCCGTCGTGAAACCGGATCTGGTATGGAAAGACCAGATACGCGTAGAGAAAAACCCAAAAGAATAGTAAAAGGAAAAAATTCAGGGTGGTGCGATAAAACTTCTGATTCCATTGGCCCAGATGCGGACGGGTGGCCAAAGCCGCCATAAAAGGCACAATGTGCAGAAATAACGCCGGGTCCGCGATTGACGCGTCGGGAATGTTTTGACCCCGGATGGTCGGGTAATACACCCAGAGCCACGCATCCACAGCCCACAACGCAAAACCAGCCGCCAGAAGCGCCCAGAAGGCTCGACTTCCCTGGGTCTTCTCCACTGCGTTCAGAGTGGCGAAGCCGACGCACAACACGAGCAGGACGAAGACAATCAGGCTGCTATAGGCATCAAGAGCGGCCCGATGCAGGGTGTGCGGCACCACTAAGCGCAGTATCAGCAGCACAACGGCCACAATCGGCCAAATGTATGACTCGAAGCCGACACGTCGATCGTGGGCTATGTCCATGAGATCACAAGGGTCAGCTGAGCGTGGCAGACCAATACAACGTAAGCATAACCGGAGGGAGACTCGGGAGACATGCAAAAATGCGCGGTGCCGGGCTAGATAGATTACAAATATGACAGAATTGCGGATGTCAAGCGGGCGCGCGCTACCGATGAGAAACTATGTATTTTTCGATAACTTACCTGTAATTCTACGAGTATCCCCAAGCCAGTCCTCTGAGTACCCTTGAGATGCCGCAAAGCGGCCAGGGAATCCAACAGTCCGGCTCCCGCTGGATATCAACACAATTGTTCTGCAGCAACACAGGGCTGCAAACGGAGGAATCGCAGTGAAACTCAGTTTTGGAATTAGGAATTTGCGCGTGCTTTGCTACGCGATGTGCATCATGTTGCTGGGGACGATCGCCTACGCGGCCGTTACGACTCATCAGTTCGCCGCCGGTGAGAAAGCCAAAGTTACCGGCCGCATCCTTTCCCGCGATGGCGACCTGGTGAAAATCGCCGACAAGAAGTCGGGCTCGATCGTCATTGTCAACCTCACCGACAACACCAAGATCGAGCGCAAGAAGGGTACGTTCAAGTTCCGTAAATCCGACATGGATGTCACCGCCATGGTGCCGGGCTTGACTATTGACGCAGAAGGCGTCGGCAACGCCAAAGGGCAACTCGATGCCAGCAAGATTGCGTTTAGCCCCGACGACTTCGCGGTCGAAGTAGCGGAAGAGCAACAGATCGAGGCCAATAAAGCCGCGGCCGCAGGCGCTCAATCGACGGCCAACCAGGGCGTAGCCGAGGCCGGCCAGGCGCAGACGTCGGCCAATACGGCACAGGCCACCGCCAACCAGGGAGTAGGCGAAGCGCAGGCTGCGGGCACGGTCGCATTGCTGGATGCCGCGGCAATTGGCAAAGTGAACAAGCGCGTGTCTGACCTTGGCGAATACAAGACCGTAGTCGAGGCTGCACTCTTTTTCCCCTCCGACGGGGCGACTTTATCGGCGGATGACAAGAAAGCGCTCGACAAGCTGGCCCAGGATGCTATGGCCGTCGATAACTACATGATCGAGATCGCCGGTTACGCCTCCAGCACGGGAACCAAAGAGCAGAACCAGAAGCTGAGCGATGGCCGGGCAACGACTGTCGCCAATTACCTGCGGAACTCGGATAACGTGCCGATGCGCCGCATTCTCGCGCCCGCTGGTTACGGTGCGACCCACCCTGCCGCGACGAACACGGACGCCATGGGACGCGACATTAACCGCCGCGTGGACGTAAAGGTCCTCGTCAACAAGGGTCTGGAACAAGGCATGTAGCTGTCGATCCGATCTGACGAGAGAACAGAAAAACCTGCAAGCCCCCACCCCTTTTGCCGTAAGCAAAGGGTGGGGTTTGTTGTTTGGGTTGGGTCTTGCGGAATGTGGCCGTCATCACGCGGCCCTGAGGCGGGCTCTGCCCGAACTTCGCTTTTTCCCTGCACACCTCCCAGCGCCGTTGCCGGTTTTCCCTGAGTATCAATACAGTCTTTCCCCGTTTGCGGAAAACACACCCTATCCGTCTACAATTCAAGAGGCGCCTATTTGTGCTATGTTCTCGCACCCAGGCGCGGATGCGCGAGCATAGTGGACCCATGCCCGCGCGACAATTCGGCAACGCGATGGAATCGGCCTCCGGGTTCGAGTAGCTGGAATGTTTCTGCGCCTTGTTTCCGGGATCTGGATCTCGCTGCTATGGCAACCACCACACGTCCGTTGCTAATCCGCAGACAGATACGCGTGCGCGGCATCGTACAGGGTGTCGGGTTCCGGCCATTCGTCTACAACCTCGCCCGTGAACTTGGACTGGCCGGATACGTCTTCAATTCATCTGCGGGTGTGACCGTCGAGATCGAGGGCACGGATGAGGCCGCTCAGAAATTCCTGGACGCATTGCGGCACCGGCCACCGCCGCTGGCGTTGATCTCAGACATCGCAGTGGTCGAGCTCGACCCGCTTGGCGACGATGACTTCGTAATACGGCAAAGCCATGCGGAAGAAGGAGAGTTCGTCCTGGTGTCGCCTGATATGGCGACGTGCGACGAATGCTGGCGCGACTTCGGAGACCCCAACAACCGCCGCTTCGGATATCCCTTCAGCAACTGCACCAATTGCGGACCGCGCTACACCATCATTCAAGACATTCCGTACGATCGGCCGATGACAACCATGTCGTCGTTTCGTATGTGCGAACTTTGCCAGGCGGAATACGAAGACCCAACCAACCGCCGCTTCCATGCGCAGCCGAATGCCTGTCCGGCGTGCGGCCCGGCTTTGGCAATTGTGGCCTCGGGATCGGCCTTCCCACAAGATGCGGACTACAACCCTGGTGCATCTGCCGCGATCATCCGCCAGGCCCGCGAACTGTTGCGCGCAGGCAAAATCGTCGCGGTGAAGGGGCTGGGCGGTTTTCTTCTTGCTTGTGACGCGCAGAACGACGCCAGTGTGAAGCTGTTGCGCACTCGCAAACGCCGCAGCGACAAGCCTTTCGCGCTAATGGCCCGTGATTTGGCTGCGGTCGAAACTTTCTGCTTGGTTTCCGACGCGGACGGCACCGCGTTACAGAGCGCGCGGCGACCCATTGTTGTGCTGCGGCGCCGGCCCGAGGCAAACATTTCCCCGGCGGTTGCTCCAGGGAATGACACGATCGGCGTCATGCTGCCCTACACGCCGCTGCATTACCTATTGTTCAGCGACTCGCCGGACGATCCGCCGGAGTTCACGGCGTTGGTGATGACCAGCGGCAACATCAGCGAGGAGCCCATTGTCACATCGAACGAAGAAGCCTGGGAGCGTTTGCAGCCGGTAGCCGACTGGTTCGTATTTCACAACCGCGACATTTATATGCGCACGGATGATTCCGTGGTGCGCACGCTGGAGGGACGCGAACGAGTGTTGCGGCGGTCCCGCGGATACGTGCCGCATCCCGTAGACCTCGGCATTCCGCTGAATGAGATCCTGGCTTGTGGCGCCGAACTGAAGAATACCTTCTGCCTGACCAAGGGCAACTACGCGATCTTGAGTCAACATGTCGGCGATCTGGAGAATTATGAGACGCTGGTGTTTTTCGAGGAAACGCTCGCGAACCTGAAGAAGCTCTTCCGGGTTGAACCTCGAGCCGTGGCCTACGACCTGCATCCCAACTACATGAGCTCGCGTTTCGCGCTGAAATTGCCGCTGGAACAAAAAATCGGGGTGCAGCATCATCATGCGCACATTGCCAGTTGCATGGCGGAAAACCATCTCAGCGGCAAGGTGATCGGCGTAGCGTTCGATGGGACGGGTTATGGCACTGACGCAAAGATCTGGGGCGGAGAATTTCTGGTCGCCGACTTTGCTGGTTTCGAGCGGCGAGCGCATTTGCGTTACGTCCCGATGGCGGGAGGCGATGCGGCCGTGCGCCAACCATGGCGCATGGCGCTCAGCTATCTGCACGACACCTTCGGTTCGAACTCACGGCCGCCGGGCTTGCAATTCCTGCAGAGCATTCCGGAAAAACAAGTCGAACTGGTAGACGCCATGCTCGCGCGCGGCATCAATAGTGTTGAGACCTCTTCCTGCGGCCGTTTGTTCGATGCTGTTGCCTCGCTGATTAACTTGCGGCATGAGGTCAACTTCGAAGGGCAAGCGGCGATCGAGCTGGAAATGATTGCGCAGTCGGACTTCGAACAGGAATATCCTTTCAATGTGGATGAAGGTGAGCCGGCACAGGTCGACATGCGGCCAATGATCCAGCACATCGTGCAAGATGTTGCACGGTCGAAGCCGGCGGGATATATCGCTGCGCTTTTCCACAACACCCTGGCCGCGGCGATTGTCGAAGTTTGCAGCGGTATCCGTAAACGTGACCAACTGACGCGGGTTTGTCTCAGCGGTGGCACGTTCCAAAACATATACCTGTTGCACCGCGCCGTGGAACGATTACGACGCCGGGGATTCGAAGTTTATCTGCACGCGTTGGTTCCTCCCAATGATGGAGGAATCTCACTCGGCCAGGCAGTTATTGCCAACGAAATTTTGCGCAGAGGAGACTGACATGTGTTTGGCAATTCCCGGTAAGGTGGTCGAGGCCTTCGACCAGCAAGGTATGCGTATGGCCAAGGTTCAATTTGGCGGCATCGTGCGCGAAGCCTGCCTGGAGTACGTCCCGGAAACACAAGTTGGCGACTACGTCCTGGTCCACGTGGGCTTTGCCATCAGCCGCGTCGATGAGGAAGAAGCGCACCGCACTTACCAACTGCTCGAAGAGTTGGACCAACTCACCGAACTCAATGCGCCGGTCGTGGAAGAGATCGGCGATGGGGGACGCAAGCAATGAAGTATCTGGATGAATATCGCGATGGGCGAATCGCCAGCAAGATCGTCGAGGAGATTCGCCGTATCCAGACCAAGCCGTGGGTGATTATGGAAGTTTGTGGCGGGCAGACGCACTCCATCGTGAAACATGGCATTGACTACCTGCTGCCGCCGGACATCGAACTGGTACATGGCCCTGGCTGTCCTGTTTGCGTTACGCCGCTGGAGATGATCGACAAAGCGCATGCCATTGCGCGGCGTCCCGACGTGATCTTCTGTTCCTTTGGCGACATGCTTCGCGTGCCCGGATCGGACGGCGATCTGTTTACGATCAAGTCCCAGGGCGGCGACGTTCGGGTGGTTTACTCGCCGCTGGATTGCCTGAAAATTGCACGCGCCAATCCCGACAAGAAAGTGGTTTTCTTCGCCATTGGTTTCGAGACTACCGCACCGGCGAACGCAATGCTGGTATGGCGAGCGCAACAGGAAGGTGTGAAAAACGTCTCTATCCTTGTTTCCCACGTTCTCGTGCCGCCGGCAATCGCGGCCATTCTCCAATCGCCGCTGAACCGCGTGCAAGGATTTCTTGGTCCGGGACACGTGTGCGCGGTCATGGGATATCGGGAATACGAACCGCTCAGTTCACGGTTCAAAGTTCCCATCGTCATAACTGGATTCGAGCCGCTCGACATTTTGCAGGGAACGCTGATGACCATCCGCCAGCTCGAGACCGAGCGCGCCGAAGTGGAGAATGAATACTCGCGCATCCTCGATCGGGAAGGGAACAAGCCGGCGCAGAAGTTGGTGTTCAGTGTCTTCGAAATCGCCGACCGCAAGTGGCGAGGAGTGGGCACGATCCCGAAGAGCGGTTACAAGTTGCGCTGGGAATTCCGCGAACACGATGCAGAGAAGCTGTTCGACGTTAAGGAAATCGATACGCTCGAACCCGAGGTCTGCATCAGCGGCCAGATCCTCAAAGGAATCAGGAAGCCGCACGATTGCCCGGCCTTCGGCACGGAGTGCAATCCGCAACATCCCTTAGGCGCGACCATGGTGTCAGCCGAGGGGGCTTGCGCCGCCTATTACGCTTACGGCCGGCACCTGAGACGAGACAAGGATGACGTCAAGTTGACCGCGATCTCCACCGGAGGAGCCGCATGACCCAGCCTGGCACTTCCGCGAGCGACACCCGGAATCCGTCGCTAGCGCCCGATCCCTGGCGTGAGAAAGTCATGCACAAGTGCCGGGAGTCGGTGGAAGTTAAGCAGAAGTTCTTCGAGCACTACGCTGGTTCCATCGGCGAGCTGAGCCAGAAGATGGCAGAACGTTTTCGCGAAGGCCATCAATTGTGGGTGATGGGAAACGGGGGCAGTGCGTGCGACGCACAACACGTCGCCGTCGAGTTCATCCATCCCATCATCGAAAAGCGGCGAGCCTTGCCGGCGCTTGATCTGGTCAGCCAGGTACCGGTCGTTACCGCAATTTCCAACGACAAGGACTTCGCGCGGATTTTCGTGGACCAGATCGACCTCTGGGGCAAGCCGGGCGATATGGCGCTGGCCATCTCCACCAGTGGCAGCTCGCCAAACCTGATCTACGCCTTGGAAGCTGCGCGCCGCAAGAACATGCTGACCATTGGCTTCTCCGGCAAGGATGGCGGTCGTATGACGGAGGCCTGCGACTACTGCTTCATCGTGCCCAGTTTTAGCATTCATCGCATTCAGGAGTCGCATGTCGCGCTGCTGCATATTCTTTGGGACCTGACCCACGTGGCGATGGGCGAAGAGGACGTGATTTAAGGAATTACTTCGAGGTGCTATGAGCGAAGCCGTAGTATTCGGTTCCTGTCCACTCCCGATCTTCGAGCACAAGCAGATCGTGCTCGGCCACGGCAGCGGCGGCAAGCTGACGGCTGAGCTGATCGACAAAATCTTTCGGCCCGCCTTTGCTAATCCTATCCTCGACAAGCTGGACGACCAGGCCGTTGTCCAGGTCAACGGCACCCGCCTGGCCTTCACCACAGATTCGTTTGTGGTCACGCCGATTTTCTTTCCCGGTGGGGACATTGGACGGCTTGCAATCAACGGGACGGTCAATGACCTAGCCATGAGTGGCGCTCGCCCACTGTACCTGGCCGCGGCGTTCATTCTGGAGGAAGGGCTGGCCGCCGATGACCTTCGCCGCGTAGTGGAATCGATGCGCGACGCGGCGAACGAAGCCGGTGTCCTGTTAGTGACCGGCGATACCAAAGTTGTCAATCGCGGCAAGGGTGACCAGGTGTTTATTACGACGACGGGGCTGGGCGTGATTGATGGCCCGGCAGAGATTTCCGCCGACCGTGCGCGTCCGGGCGACAAGATCATCCTCAGCGGATTCATCGGCGATCACGGAATGGCAATTATGTCGCAGCGGGAGAACCTGGAATTTGAAGGCGCCATCGAAAGTGATTGTGCGCCACTGTATGGTCTGGTGAGCGCGATGCTCGACGTCAAGGGCGGCGACGGATTGCCCACCGTGCATTGCCTGCGCGATCCAACCCGCGGGGGCGTGGCGACCACGCTGAACGAAATCGCAGGCCGGTCGCAGGTCGGAATGCTGCTGCAGGAACGCGATATTCCAGTGCGCGAGACGGTGAAAGGCGCCTGCGAAATTCTGGGGCTGGACGCTCTGTATGTGGCCAACGAAGGCAAACTGGTCGCGATCGTAGCCGCTGAAATCGCGGATGAAATTGTCCAGCGCATGCGCAGCCACCCGTTGGGCGGGGCGGCGGCAATAATTGGGGAGGTGGTTGCCGATCATGCCGGCATGGTGCTGATGAAAACCGAGATCGGCGGCACGCGAGTTCTGGATGTCATGTTCGGCGAGCAGCTGCCAAGGATTTGTTAGCCAGGGCAACCCGCTCTTCGACGAGGGGCATCGCACCGGGGTTCAGGACGAGTTGTGGGGCTCGGACTTGAATTTTAGACCGCAACAATCGGCCGCAAGCTGTGCCTGAGTTCGAGCGCTTGGGTTCGGACTTCGTCGCGAGTTCGAAATGTGGGGTTAGGGTGTTGGTTTGCGCGCCAAATCCCGGGGTGTCCGCAAGAATCTGCAATACCTGTGCTCCGGCAACTGCGGTAATTTTCCAGACTGAGCCAGAAGATATTTTCGTTTCATCTGCATGGCGTCAGAAATTGCAAGCGAGCGACGCTGCCCTGTGGGCGGCGCCGTCCACGTTGTGTATTGGTTCGCTTTTAGAGCACGCCTCGGTAGAGACGTGTTTTTTAGTCCGCAATAATGAAAGGAGAGTTTATGCCGGAAGAGCCGACTTCCATTCGCAAGGCGCAACCGCCGCCACCGGCGGCGAAGACCTCGCCGGTCAAGGAAGTTCATATTCTGTGGATAACGGCGGGGCTCGGGTGCGATGGTGATAGCGTCTCTGTCACCGCCGCCGAGCAACCCAGCGTCGAAGATGTCGTGATGGGCGCCATACCAGGCCTGCCGAAAGTTCACCTCCACAATCCCGTGCTCGCCTACGAGAATGGCGACGAATTCATGAAGTTTTTCTATCAGGCGGAAAAGGGCGAACTCGACCCGTTCGTGCTGGTGGTGGAAGGTTCCATTCCCAATGAGCGCATTAAGAGCGAAGGTTATTGGGCTGCAGTGGGGACGGACGACCGCACTGGCCAGCCCATCAAGACCTGTGACTGGATCGACCGCCTGGCCCCCAAAGCTCTAGCCGTGATCGGGGCGGGCACCTGCGCAACCTACGGTGGCATTCACGCCATGGCGGGAAATCCGACGGGATGCATGGGACTGGCGGATTACCTGGGATGGGGCTGGCGCTCCAAGGCCGGCTTGCCGATCGTCAACGTACCGGGCTGCCCAGTACAGCCTGACAACTTCATGGAGACGGTGCTGTACCTATTGTTTCAAGTGTCGGGACTGGCTCCGATGATCCCGCTGGACGATCAACTCCGTCCGACGTGGCTTTTCGGAAAGACCATACACGAAGGTTGCGACCGTGCCGGCTATTACGAGCAAGGCGACTTCGCTCTGGAGTACGGTTCGCCCAAATGCATTGTGAAGCTGGGATGTTGGGGCCCGGTAGTGAACTGCAACGTCACCAAGCGCGGCTGGATGCGCGGTATCGGAGGCTGCCCCAACGTAGGTGGCATCTGCATCGGTTGCACCATGCCGGGATTCCCCGACAAGTTCATGCCGTTCATGGATGAACCGCCGGGCGCTCGTGTCTCCACCCTCGGGATTGGGAAGTACGGCAAAGTGATACGCATGCTGCGCAGTATCACCAACAACACTGTCAACAAAGAACCGAAATGGCGGCATCGCGGCGCGTCACTCACCACGGGCTATCGCCCCTCAGCGCATTAGCGCGCGGAAAGGATGAACGAGATGGGCACAACTACAGAAGTACGGCCGGATATCTCGACCAAAAAGCGAAACCTCGTGGAGATGCACTGGGACCCGATTACCAGGATCGTTGGCAGCCTGGGAATTTTCACGAAAATCGATTTCGAGAACCACGAAGTCGCCGAGTGCTATAGCACGTCGTCAATCTTCCGCGGCTACAGCATTTTTATGAAGGGCAAGGACCCTCGCGACGCGCACTTCATTACCAGCCGCATCTGCGGCATTTGCGGAGACAATCACGCCACTTGTGCGGTGTACGCCCAGAACATGGCGTTCGGGGTGAAGCCTCCCGCACTGGGAGAGTGGATTGTCAACCTCGGCGAAGCTGCCGAGTACATGTTCGACCACAATATCTTCCAGGACAACCTAGTGGGCGTGGACTTCTGCGAGCAGATGGTCAAGGAGACCAATCCCAGCGTTTGGGAGAAAGCCCAGGGCAAAGCCTGTCCCAATGCCGACAAGCATGGCTACAAAACCATCGCCGACATCATGCGCGCGCTGAATCCATTCAGCGGCGAGTTCTATCGCGAGACGCTGGCCATGAGCCGTATGACGCGCGAGATGTTTTGCCTGATGGAAGGGCGCCACGTACATCCGTCAACGCTGTATCCGGGTGGTGTGGGAACCGTTGCCACGATCCAACTCTTTACCGATTACCTGGTGCGGCTGATGAAGTACGTAGAGTTTATGAAGAAGGTGGTCCCGCTACACGATGATCTGTTCGACTTTTTCTATGAAGCCTTGCCGGGCTACGAAAAAGTTGGACAGCGTCGAGTCCTGTTGGGGTGCTGGGGCTCCTTCAACGATCCCGAGAGTTGCGACTACACGTATAAGCGCATGTCCGAATGGGGCAAGGCCATGTACGTTACTCCGGGCGTGGTGGTCGACGGCGAATTGGTGACCAACGAGTTGATCGACATCAATTTGAATATGCGCATTCTTCTGGGCAGTTCCTATTATGACGATTGGCAGGACTCGGAAATGTTCGTCCCGACCGATCCGTTGGGGAACAAGGTCGACCGGAAGCATCCGTGGAACCAGACGACCATTCCTCGTCCCCAGAATCGCGACTTCAACAAGAATTACACCTGGGTGATGTCGCCGCGCTGGCTCGACAAACGCACGGGAGATCATCTCGCTCTCGACACCGGCGGCGGCCCGATCGCCCGCTTGTGGTCGACGGCGTTGTCCGGATTGGTGGACATCGGTTACGTCAAGGCCACGGGAAACAGCGTGAAGATCAATCTGCCGAAGACCGCCATGCTGCCGGAGGCGGAGTTCGAATGGAAGATCCCGAAGTGGAGCAATGCGATAGAGCGCGATCGGGCGCGCACCTACTTCCAGGCCTATGCCGCGGCGACGGCGCTGTACTTCGTGGAGAAGGCATTGGACGAGATGAGGGCCGGCCGCACCAAGACCTGGTCGGACTTCAAGGTGCCGGAGGAAGCCGTCGGATGCGGCTTCCACGAGGCGGTGCGCGGCGTGCTGTCGCACCACGTGGTGATTCGCGATGGCAAAATCGCGAACTACCATCCTTATCCGCCGACGCCATGGAACGCCAATCCCCGCGACATCTACGGAACTCCGGGGCCATACGAGGATGCGGTGCAGAACACACCGATCTTCGAGGAGAATGGGCCGGACAAGTTCAAGGGTATTGATATCATGCGTGCGGTGCGCAGCTTCGATCCGTGTCTGCCGTGTGGTGTTCACATGTACCTGGGAGATGGCAAAGTGCTGGAGACCCGCCATTCCCCGATGTTCGGGGTAGGACACAAATAGCCGAAGCCCTTGGAGAGTAGATAACGCGAATGGCACAAAAACGGGAGTTCCACGTACGCACGGAACGAATAGAAGAACTGGTTAACAAGCTCGAGCGAGCCGGTGATCCCGAGTTGCATACCACTGCGCTCGAGCTTGTACAGTCCATCATGGAACTACATGGGGCCGCCCTCGGACAATTGTTGGATATCGTTTCGCAAAGCACCGAGGGCGAGCGCCTCACCGAGAAGTTTCTTGCTGACGACTTAGTGGCCAGCGTGCTTCTTCTGCATGGACTTCATCCCGAGGACATGGAGACCAGGGTGCTGCGGGCCCTGGATAAAGTGCGTCCTTCGCTGCAATCCAACGGAGGAGACGTTGAACTTGTAAGTATCGTGGATGGCATCGTGAAACTCCGAGTCCAGAAAGACGCCGGCGGATGTGGCTCGACTGTCGTAACCATGAAGAGCGCCGTGGAGGACGCGGTGACCGAAGTTGCTCCCGACGCGGCGCAAATCGTGGCAGAAGTAGTGCAGCAGCCCAGTTCGTCGAAGCTAGTCGTAATCACCTCAACAGTGTAGAAAGGACAAATGCTTATGGCGCGCCAACACACAACACCCGATAGTCCGTCGCACACGCCAGGAGTTCACAAGGGAGAGGAATGGAGCCTGCATAAGCGAGAGCCGGGCCGCCAAGGCGAAGGCCGGACGTCGAGAGACTCAACCGGGATTAACGCCGACAAGCGCAGGCCAATCGATCCGCGGATGCCGAATTTTCCGCCCGCATAGTCGGACGCGCCACAGGAAGGACCCAGATGAGCGATGATCCGGGGAATCAGGTCGAGCGGCAGAATGCCTTTGCGGCATTGCGGAAGTTTACCCGCAAACGCACGCCCGCCGAGCAATGCGAGTTATGCAGCGCTGAGGTTGCATCTGAACATGCGCACTTGCTGGAGCCGGTAACGCGGCAGATTCTTTGTGCCTGCGAACCGTGCGCCATTCTCTTTGACGGCCAAGCGGAGCGGCGTTATCGCCGCATTCCGAGGCGCGCCGTCGTACTCAACGGTTTCGAGGTCTCGGATGCGCAATGGGAATCGTTGATGATTCCTATCAACCTCGCCTTCTTTTATCGCGATGGCGCCTCCGACAAAATGGTGGCGATGTATCCCAGTCCCGCTGGTGCAACCGAATCCCTTCTGAGTCTGGAGTCATGGGATGACATCGCCGCGCAAAGCCCTGCTTTACAAGCAATGCTGTCCGATGTGGAAGCTCTCCTGATCAATCGTGTCGGTCCCAATCGAGAATACTTCCTGGCGCCCATTGACGAATGCTATCGTCTTGTCGGTCTGATTCGCCTGCACTGGCGAGGCTTGTCGGGCGGAGCCGAGGTGTGGAAGGAGATACAGGGTTTCTTCACGGCCCTGAAGAGCAAGTGCGTTAGCAAGACGGAGACGATGCATGCCTGAGTTGAGCTTCCGGATCGAGGGCGCCGAAGCGGTTCCGTTTGCCGCAATACCACTGCTCGCATTGAAGCTGAGGATCTCCAACTTGCCCTCCGATGAGGCGGTGCATAGCTTGAGCCTGCGATGTCAAGTGCAGATCGAACCTACGCGGCGTGGGTATGTGGCCCCCGAGAAAGAAAAACTGCATGACCTGTTCGGCGAACCGGAGCGGTGGGGACGTACCGTTCGCTCGCTACTGTGGATGAATACCAGTGTTTCGGTGCCGGGGTTTAGCGGCGCCACGATCGTCGATCTACAGTTGCCCTGCAGCTTCGACTTCAATGTTGCCGCAACCAAATACTTCCATGGCCTGGAGTCCGGCGACGTACCGCTGTGCGTGCTTTTCAGCGGGACGCTTTTCTACAGTGATGTCAACGATCAGCTCCAGATAACTCAGATCCCCTGGGACCGCGAAGCCAACTATCGTCTGCCGCTACAGATTTGGAAGCGGATGATGGACGAGCATTATCCGAACAGTGCGTGGCTGTGCCTGCAACGTGATGCATTCGAGCGTCTCTACCAGTACAAGGTGCGGCATGGCATTCCAACGTGGGAGCAGTTGGTCGAAAGAATAGTTCCCGAAGAAAATCTTGCGCCCTCGACTGCCTCGGAAAATGAAGATGAGGTGAAGGCATGAACTTCGCTACGGTGGAGAAAATCGCGAATGCCGTTTTGTATGAGGGATACATCCTCTACCCCTATCGGCCGTCTTCGACCAAGAACCGGCAGCGCTGGAACTTCGGGACTTTGTACCCTCAACACTTTGCTGAGGCGCAGCATCCCGGGGAGTCGTACAGGATGAGTTGCGAATGCCTTCTCGCCGGAGGCGCGGATACGAGGTTAGACGTGCGTGTTCGCTTCTTACAGTTGGCACAAAGACAGCAAGCAGGCGAAGGGACTGCCAACTGGGAAGAGGGCGTGGAGCGCTCGGCCGACCAGAATGATTTGCTCATCGCAGACCTGATCCAGAATCCTGCAAGCTTCCAATTACGATTTGTTCCCGTCGAACCTGCGGCTGAGCGATGCCAACTAACCGGTCATCTGGAGATAGAAGCAGAGCCCGTCCAGGACGGCCTTTTCAAGTTGCATCTGGAGCTGACGAACCTGAGTGCCATCGAAGATGCGCACTGCGCGCGCGAGCGTGTGCTGGCATTCTCGTTCTCTTCGGCACATTTGCTTCTCGGTACGGTGGGAGGCGATTTCGTTTCACTGCTGGATCCTCCAGAAAAGTTTCGTGCCGCCGCCGCTGGATGCCAGAACAAAGGCGCGTTCCCGGTACTGGTTGGGGAGGAAGGCCGGCGCGACATGCTGCTGTGCTCACCCATCATTCTCTACGATTATCCGCAGATAGCACCCGAGAGTGCGGGCGACTTTTTTGACGGTACCGAGATGGATGAGATGCTGGCGTTGCGCGTGCTCACCCTGACTGACGAAGAAAAGCAGGAGATGCGCAAGGGCGACGTTCGCGCTCGGGCGATTCTTGAACGTACCGAAACACTTCCTGCGGAGCACCTCATGAAAGTTCATGGCGCCATTCGCGGCATGCGCCGAGTGCCCAACAACGAGGAAGGATCATGAGCGACAACTGGGATCCTTTTCCAGAGCGGCCGGCGGTCGAAAGCGTTCGCGTTTTCGGCGTGGAGTTGAAGAAGGGAAATCGCGTTCGCCTATGGCCGCAAAAGACTGCCGACATCATGGACATGGCTCTGCAAGGGCAGGTGGCGATCATCGAAGCCATCGAACAGGATTACGATGATCAGATTCATTTTGCCGTCGTGTTAGAAGATGATCCCGGCAAAGATCTTGGAATGCTTCGCCAGCCCGGACACAGATTTTTTTTCACGCCGGAGGAAGTTGAGCCCCTGGCGATGGCGGAAGACGGCGGAGAGCCGGCATGAGCCGTCGCATTCTGATTGCATGCATAGGAAATATTTTTCTAGGCGATGACGCATTTGGAGTTGAGGTCGCTCGCGTACTGGCGGGGCGGGAGTTCCCAGAAGGTGTTCGCGTAGTTGACTTCGGTATTCGGGCCCTTGATCTGGCTTATGCGTTACTCGATCCCTGGGATGCGGTGATCTTGGTGGACGCGGTTCCACGCGGAGATGTTCCCGGCACGCTGTACACGATCGAACCCGATCTGAGCAGCATCGCCATCGCTAAAACGGACGATGCGCCGCTGGATGGTCATAGCATGGATCCGGTGAAAGTGGTGCAGTTGGCACAGACCATGGGATCGATCAACACGCGCCTGTTGGTTGTGGGGTGCGAGCCGGGTGATTGCGGTGGGGACGAAGGCCGCATGGGATTGACCGAGCCGGTCCTAAATTCAATCGCCGCCGCAGCCGACATGGTGGAGGAACTTGTGGAACAGATTGCCGCCGCGAAGGCGACGTGATTTGCAATTTTTATGAGGAGAAAATGAAATGTTGAAAAACATTATTTTGGTAGCGGTTGCAGCAACGGTAGTCGGAATGCTGGTCTCGATGGCGCCAGACCTGAAACGCTACGTGAAAATGAGCGCAATGTAATTGCGCGCTGCGGCATGTTTGACGCCCGCGCATAACCATCTCGATCCGCGGTCGACGTGTGCGCGTCGTGCGGGCCTGAAATCCCGCACGACTGCAGCCTACAACCACAGTGGCATGCCTCATCACCCCCACCTGTGACCTAAATCACAACGTTTCCGGGCGCACCTGATTCAAGCTATTTTCATCGTGCTCCGACTGGTGATTTATCTCAGAAGATAGACCATTTGGTGCTGCGGCATCTTACCCCCTGGAAGGTGGATATATCTATCTCACTCCTGTAGGCTATCCTACCTATTGCTATCAGCTCGGCTTTAGTCCTTCAGGCGTTCCAATTTTTACACTCGTGGCCCAAACGAACGAAATCTCAGCAGGTCGTGTCGGCGTTGGTACTCCGGTCGTGACTACGTATCAGGGCAATTCAGGAACTGCAATCCTTTGGATGACAGACCCTAATGCCGGAATCCGCGCCTGGTATGCAGTCCCTGGTTCGAATGGTATTCTTCAAACCATCAATTTGCCTCAAATTGGTGGTGCTAATAAATTCCAACGGCCCGCATTCGGCAACGGTCGCGTATATACGACGGACTCTAATGGCATCCTCTACGCTCTCGGTGCCCCAGTCGCGCTACCACTCAATTGTACTTCTCTCGATTTTGGTCCGCTACCATATGGCTCGACTCAGACTTTATCCATCACTTGCGTGGCAAATATTGCCATCACCTCACTCAACGGCATGACTGTTGAAGATGATCGATTTGTTGTGACTAATTCAAGCTTGCCAACAGGGTCATTAGCTGCAGGTTCTATGTTCACCTTCCCCGTCACATGGAATTTGACAGACGCGGTTGTGGCAAGTAACCCTAATGGCTCGTATGGCAGTGCCATACCTGGAATCAAGAGTACTCCATTGACGATCTATACTACCAATGCAGTTAGTGGATACGTTACATTCTTTCCAATCAGCTTGATGGGAACAGAGGTATCAGCTTCCCCGTTCCTGAATGTTGCACCTTTAACAGTTGACTACGGCGGAGTTGTCATTACTGATTTGACTAACATTTCCACCATATCAAGTCCATTCACCATTTCCAATTCAGGCCAGGGCAACATGACGATCCTCGGATATGGGTACACTTATAACTACCAAGGAAGCAACTCCATTTTCACCAACGCCACGCAAACCAACGGGGTGTGGGACCTTGGCCTAGGATTCACATCCTTAAGCCTGCCGCCGGTCAATAGCGTCATCAACGGCAACACTGCTATTGACATAGAATCTACATTCGATCCTATCAATGGTATTGGAAGCTACACATCATTCTTCCAGATATGGTCTACCGGTGGCAGCGTCAACATTATTCTGGAGGGCTCCGCTTCTCCCCCGCCAATTGCCAATTTCTCCATCAGCGATGGCGAAGGAGGATGGCTGTACAATGATCTGAATATGGAATTTGGCGACGTTGCTCCCGGAAGCTCATCTTCTCTACAGATTCGAATCTGCAATCAAGGGGGCTCGGCCCTTGAAATTGAGAAGAGCAAGCCTCCTAATGGCGTTTTCCATATCAGTGACCCAACAGAATTGGAGGAGACTCTACAGATTCCTGTCAATACATGTGCCTTTGGAACAGTCCTTTTCGTCGCAGATACCGAAGAGTACAACGTGCCCGACCTTTTTTTGAACAACACTTGGAGTTTAAACACGAACGATCTGACTTTCGGTATACATGTGGTAAATATCACTGGCACAGTCGTCTCTAATAAGGTCGGCCCTATCAATTCAACCGGTCAAACTGTATACAATTACCTTGGTTGTTTCCACGAAGCTTACACGGGCCCTCGCCTTTTCCCTAACCAGCTACTGAGCCCAAATGCTAATATGAGCAACAACAACTGTCAAGATGAATGCTATGCTTCGGATCAATATGCATTCGCAGGAACCGAGTACGGAGATGAATGTTGGTGTGGAAATATACCCCCTCCTCTTGCTAACCAAGATACACTAGACATCTTTTGCAACTGGGCTTGCCCTGGAGATTCTAATGACCGATGTGGAGCTCCAAATTATTTATCTGTTTTCTACGATCCAACAAAGTATGTTGCAGGAGCCAATCCAGCCCTCTATGGTCCTCAGACGATCCAAACCGTTGGCAACTACGTATACATAGGGTGCTACAGCGAAGCAACGACTGGCCGTGCGTTGACCGGAAAAACCCCTCGAGCTCCTGCCAATGGCTTTACAATCGAACTTTGTGAAGCTGCTTGTCAGGGTTTCACCTATTTCGGAATGGAGTATTCTAATCAATGCTTCTGTGGTAACACTATCAATGCCGGATCTGTCAATCAGTCTAGTTCCGTCTCCGTCGACCAATGGTTGCTCAATGACTTGCACCGGCAATCAAAATGAATACTGTGGTGGTAAATTTCCTCTATCCCTAGCCGCATTTCCTAATACTAATTTAATCCTAGGTGCTTCCAGACTTGATATGTACCAGATAAATGCGTCTTTGCCGATTTCATCAACAAGCTCTTCTCCCCCGACGATAACTACGGGCAGTTGGTACGGTCTCCACAACTGCTTCCACAAGTTCTTCCACAAGTTCTTCCACAACTACTACCTCCGCAGGGCCAATAGCTACCGGTCCATACACGGTCCAGGGTCTCCTAGGATGGACTTATATCGGCTGTTATACAGAAGCTACCACAGGACGAGCTCTTGCTGCGGTTCAGAACCCTGCCTCTGCTGCCCCTGTCAGCGTAGAGAGTTGTGGACTCGCTTGCGCTGGGTACACCTACATGGGTGTTGAGTACGGTCAAGAATGTAAGAAACTTAATCAAGACATAAGCTTGGGCTGTTAACAATAGCTAGGTTATTGCGGAAACTCCTTCAGCGCTGGATCTGTTATTGCCCCTGGTGGAAATGTGCCCTCAGCCAATGGCTGTGATGATATTTGCCGTGGCAATTCATCGGTTGGTCTTTCCGCTGTGATGGTGAATGAAGCTAAATTTCGATCAGGAATACTGTGGTGGGGGAAGCCGAATGGATGCATACCAGGCTGTGCCAATCAGCACTCCTTCAGCCTCTTCAGTCTCATCTTCAACTAGCACGCCGACTCCAACTGGACCGATCACAGTCACTAATCTCCCTGGATACATTTACTTGGGCTGTTATAGCGAAGCAACCAATACGCGAGCGTTGAATCAGCTTGA
>CAVYZB010000004.1:0-525767 GCA_963772895.1 uncultured Acidobacteriaceae bacterium | reverse complement strand
GCGATCCCGGCAGAGTACGCAGGAAAGCGGGCCGGCGGCCGACCCGGCGCGACATCGGGCGTGGACATCTCGCCGCGCGGGCTCTTCACTGGAACACGCAGGCCATCCATGAGGGGAGGCGGCGATGCGCATCCAGGCGGTCACGGGCGAGCTCAGCTACCTGGCGCCTGAGTCCACGGTGCTCCGCAGGTTCACCGCGCCGGGGGAGAGCGTCAACACCGGGACATACCGCGCGTATGAGATGCCGATCCGCGACGGGCGCCCGGTCCGCGACCAGTTCACGCTCGATCGCAACGGCTTTGCGATCGTCGGGCACACCTCAGCGGTGACGGATTTCACCAACCGGGAAGAGGTGAACGAGGTCTACGCCGCCGAGGTGGCCGAGTTCGTGAAGTTCTACACCGGAGCCGACCGGGTGTCGACGCTTGGCTGGGTCCTGCGCCGCTCCGCGGCCCCCAGCGAGAATGCCTCGCAGCCGCAGGCCGCCCTGGTCCATGACGACTACTCGGTGGCCGGCGCACGCGGGCGGGCCGAGGCCGACTACGCCTCCCGCTTCCCCGGCGGGCCCGGCTTCCACCGGGCGCTCATCACCAGCCTCTGGCGGGTCTTCAGCCCGCCGCCGCAGGACTGGCCGCTGGCCCTCTGCGACTATCAGAGCGTCGAGCCGGGCGAGGGGCTGGACAACCGCCTGTACTTCGTGGACGAGATCCCCGACGACCTGTATGCGGACATGCCCCCGGACGCTCCGGGAACCAGCGGTTTCGAATTTCACCACAATCCCCGGCACCAGTGGTGGTACTTCCCGGACATGATTCGCGACGAGATCCTCTTCTTCAAGCTCAACGACAGCGATCACGCACGGGCCTGGCGTGTTCCGCACACCGCGTTCCGCGATGGAACCGCGCGGGCGATCCAGCCCAGGCACAGCATCGAGTTCCGCACCATCGCCTACTTTGAATAGCCGTAGTCGCTGCACAGCGGGGGTATCCGCACACAGGAAGCCGGAAGCGCGATGACTGAGAACAACCTGCCTGCCGCGATCCAGAATTTCATCGAGGCGACCAACCGGGCGGACTCCGACGCGTTCGTCGCAGCATTTACCGAGGACGCCTACCTCAACGACTGGGGCCGCGAGTTCCTCGGCCACGAGGGCGTGCGCACCTGGAACCGCACCGACAACATCGGCGTCCGATCGCTTTTCGAGCTCGTCAGCGCCGAGCCGGGCACCACGCCGGGCAGCTACACCGTCACCTTGACGGTCACCGGCGATGGCTTCAACGGGACCGGCCCGATGAACTTCGAGCTGCGCGACGGGCGGATCGCGAGCCTGCGGATCAGCTGACCGCGGCGAGCAACTGCCTCGATCCTTAACCGGTTGATTTGCGTCGGCTCCGGGCCTGTTCGCTGGATGGTGGCTGCGCAGGCGGAGTGGCCATGCTTCTCGAGGTACCGCTGGTGGTATTCCTCGGCCCGGTAGAACGCGGACGCCGGGGTGATCTGAGTGACGACGTGCCGTCTGCGCGTTTGCTGCTCGGCGTCCCGTGATGCGATCGCGGCTTCCATCTGGCCAGCGTCATGGCAGAAGATCGCCGAGCGGTACTGACTGCCGAAGTCGAGGCCCTGGCGGTTGCGGGTGGTGGGATTGTGGATCGCCCAGAACGTCTGGAGCAGCTCCGCGTAGCTGACCTGGGCCGGATCGAACCACACCTCGACCGCCTCGGCGTGGCCGGTGCGGTGACGGCAGACCCGCTGGTAGGTGGGGTCCGCGACGTGGCCGCCGGTGTAGCCCGCAGTAGTCTGCAGCACCCCGTGGACCTGGCGGAAGGCCGCCTCCACACCCCAGAAGCATCCCGCGGCGAATGTGGCGCGCTCGGCTCCGTCCGGTCCGTGCCCCTCGAACGGCGGCGCCGGCGCCGGGTCGGCGTTGCGGTTCTTGAGCTTGATCACGTCATGGCCCCCTCGAGCTCTTGTGCCAACACGAAGCCCGCGCCAGGGATTCCTGGCGGATGGCACCAGAGTGAGATGCCGCGGCAAGCCTGGAGGCATAATCCGGCCAGGCATGGAAACCAGACTGTGCATGGACGGTCAGAGCGAGAACCGCGGAGAATCGCAGTCCGGACCGGTCGTCGCGGGCCTGGCCCCGCCGGGCGAGCTGGAAACCGATGAGGTCCCCGATTCGCTGATCTCGGAGTTCGCGTCGCTGACCACGCCGTTCTGCTGGGTCATCATCGAGGATGCGGTCGCCGGCTATGACGGGGCCGAACCGTCCTCGGTCGGCAAGTCCGGGCCCGGCCAGGCAGTCGCCGAGGACGTTGCCGAGGCCTTGACCGCCGGGCGGTTCTTCAGGCTGGTCGACGGTAAGGGCCGCGAACTTGCCATCGGGCGACTGTACGACCCGAGCGGCGGGAACGAACTCGCGCCGCTGGACGATTTCGGCCGGCAGAACCTGGGCGCGCTGAACATCGAGTTCCGCGCTGACGGCGGCTGGCAGGCTGCCTGACCGGAGCTGTTGATCCAGGTTGGCGGAGGCCAGCGGCGGGGCATACAAGCCCATATCCGGCTGGTCGCGTCGCGGCAGCCACGCTCGCGGCGAAGGACGGGCGGAACGACCACGTGGCAAGACCCCCGCGCCGTGAGGAAGTCTCAATGAGTGCCGAACTGAATCACACCATCGTCCGGGTCCGTGATAAGCGCGAATCGGCGCAGTTCCTGGCCGAGATCCTTGGCCTGGGGGACCCCGAGCCGTTCGGGCCGTTCCTGGTCGTACAGACCGGCAACGGCGTCTCCCTGGACTTCGCCGATGACCACGGCCCGGTCAGTCCGCAGCACTACGCGTTCCTCGTTTCTGAATCCGATTTCGACCAGATCTTCGGCCGGATCCGGGACCGCCGGCTGCCGTACTGGGCCGACCCAGGCATGCGCCGGCCCGACGAGTTCAACACAAACGACGGCGGCCGGGGCGTGTACTGGGAGGACCCCAGCGGCCACGTCCTGGAGATCATCACTCGCCCATACGGCAGCGGCACCTGAGCGCGGCCAGGCCACGCTGGCCGGCCGGGACGGTCACGTCCCGCCAGACCGCGCCGGCCTCGGCGCGGGCGGTGCGTGCAGCCGGGTTGATGCTGACCTGCCGCATCCGCGTCGCCCGGAGCAGCATCGCGCCGTCGAGCGGCTTCAGCGGCGGGCGCCGTGACCGGTGCCCTGCGGGGCGATCCGCATTCCGTGGGCGCGGGCATACCGGACTGCCTGCACCACGTCGGCAGTCGACTCGGTCTCCACGACGACGGCAGGCCGCTCATCGACGGTCAGGTTCCACGGCTGGCGCGCCTGGTCGTAGCCGGGCGCGCCCGGGACGAAGACCCGGCCCGCGATAGCCGCCCTGGGGCTGACAAGTTCGGACGGCCGGTCAGGCAGGCCGGCCGCGGACGCCTGTCCCGACGAGTTCACCGACGGTGCAGTCCACGCTTTGCCGTCCTGGAAGGCCGGCTCGAGCACCGGCTTGGTCACGCCGTCGAGCAGGTCGCCGGTGCGGTCGGGCACCAGCCGGTCCTGGGAGTCGTTGTCTTTCCCGCCTGCCAGAGGAAGCAGGGGGTCCTCAACCACAGGGGCGACCTGGTGCTGCTGCGGCCGTCGTGCGAGGGCGTCCACGATGATCGGGATCAAGCTCATGAAGAAGAGGCAGGGCATGCCAGGGCGGCCTTGATACACGATTGAGACGTGACTGCGCCGGACGCCGCGGCTGACAGCGACAAGGACGTGCCGTGCGAGCCGCCGCATGCGCTGGCGTCAGCGGCTTTCGGTAACGCTGCTTGCGGCACGACCGCACGACGCCCACCGCCAGCGGAATCAGAGGGTGCCCGGCGATCACCCTGCCCGCCGGACCACATGGCGTGGTTCAGGCGGCGTGGGTTTCGAACCAGACGGAGCCGAGGTCGTGTCCGGCGGTGAGGCGGACGTCGGCGTCGAGGGCGGCGGCGAGGCGGCGCAGGAGGGGGATGGTGGGCTCGGTGCCGCCCTCCTCGATGCGCTCGATGTCGTCGTCGGTCAGGGCCGCGCGCAGGGCCAGCTCGGCAACGGACAGGCCGAGGGCATTGCGGATGTCGTACAGGGCTTTGCCGAAGGCCAGGGCCTCGCGGATTGCGATCCGCTCGGGATCGTCGGCGGGTTCCTCGGGACGCGCCCAGCTGGTGTGGTAGCCGGTCACCTCACACCTGCCTTTCGTAGACTTGCGTCGCGGGGCCATGGTGGTCGCGCTCGCAGGTTTTCTGCGCGCGGACGGCCCGGTCGACCTGCCGCTGCTCGTGCTGGCGGGTCTTGCGGAACACGGTCAGCAAGATGATCCGCCCGTCAGGAGTACACCAGTACGTTACCCGGGCCGCAACGTCTCGAAGCCGGACCCGCAGCTCCCATACCGGCCCTTCGAGGTGATCCGACCACGGGCCGCCGAGCTCGATGCCCTTCTCCGCGAGCAGCCCGCAGACCTCATCAACGCGCTTGTAGTCGCTGTCGCTGAGGCTGTCGAGCCAGTCCCGGACCTCGGGCTCCAGCTCGAAGCCGTACAGATCCCGCGCCGATTCCGTCACGGTAAGTGAGATTACTGCCCGGGTACGACAACCGCCCTGAAGCCGACGCCGCCCTTCGTGCCTGCCCTGGCTCGCGGAGTGCGGCCAGGCATGTCGCTGTTCTTCGCCCCGGTGGCGAACGTGGTGCTCAGCTCGGTGCGGCGCACCGAGGAAGGCATCGCCTCCGGCGCGAACAACGCGATACGGGAACTGGGCGGCGTGTTCGGCATCGCGGTGCTCGGCGCGGTGTTCTCGGCCCGTGGCGGCTACGCCTCCGCCGCGTCGTTCGTCGCCGGGCTGACGCCAGCCGTGTGGGCCGGCGCGGCCGGGCGGGGAGCCCGGCAGAACGGGGTGCAGCCCGAACGGCGGCTACTTGTGCGCTGGCGTCGGGCGGCGCGAGGCGGGATTAAGGACGCCCGGCACCGACGGGCGCGGGTGGCCGGCTCGCAGTATCCCGGACCTGTGCTGGCGGCGACGGCTGCAGCAGCTGGCGGGTCAGCGAGTCGAGCAGAAGATGGCCAGCGCGGAAATAGGCCGCGGTGGGCCGGACGCGCCCAGCGGGGATCAACTCGAGGGCGGTGGACGATGAGGACCAGCGGTCGATGTCGATTCTCATGCGCAGCAGCGGGCGCAGCGCACCCCGGGCCAGGCGGACCTGGATCCGGTACGTAGCCGAGCCGGGATCACGCTCGGCCGGCCCGCACAGCAGGCTGTCACCGAACCGGACTTCGCCGCCCTGCCCTGCTTGCTGCCAGCTGTCCAGCTTGGTCACGCACGTCTCGAACGGGACGTCCACTATCCGCCGGAATGACCCGGGTCCCAGCGCCGGCGCGGCCGGCGCGCGAGGTCCCTGGCCGGTAAGGTGCGCAAACATCGCCTTCTCCTAATGCTCCTCAGAGCGGGCCTGATGCCATCTCTGTAGGACGGAGGATGCCAGCGCGGCCTTGATACACGATTGAGACGTGATTGCGCCGGACGCCGCGGCTGACCACCCTGCCCGCCGGACCACCGCTACTCGGTCGCGGCAAGCTGCAGCCTGCGCCGCTGCGTCCTGAATTAACCAGCTACCGGAAGGGTTACTTATTCGAGTCACCGGTTATGGCAGGTTTCGTCTGTGCCGCCTGCACCGCATTCATGCCTGGCAGCAACTGGCGCACCTGCGCGAGGTGGCTGGCGATGCTGTCCCTTTGCCTGGTGAGGTCGTCGACCTCGCGGTGGGTAGCAGCGCGGCGGCGTTCGGCATCAGCGTTGACCTCGGCGAGCAACTGCTCGGCCTGGGTCTTGGCCTGGCCGGCGATCTGGTCGGCGTTCTTTTCTGCGTTGCCGACCAGCTGCCTGGCGTGCTGGTCGGCGTCCCGGCGAGTCTGGTCGGCCTGGGCGCTGGCCTTCGCTGCCCGCTGCTCCGCGGTTGAGGCGCGCTGCTCGGCTTCGAACACGAGTTTCTGCGTCGCAGACTGGGCGGCAGCGAGCCGTTCGGCCTCCTGGCGCTCGGCCTGTTCCCTGCGTGCCGCGAGCTGGATCTCGAACTCGGCTTCCGCCTGGGCCCGCTGGGCCTCGCTCTCCTCCAGGATCCGCTGCGCATGGCTGCGCATCTCGTCAGCTTGGCGCTTGGAGGTGGTGAGGATCTCGTCCCGCTCGCGCTTGGCAGTCGCCTTCAGCTGGGCGGCCTCGCGCTCGGTGCTTGTCCGCAGCTTGGCGATTTCACCCTCGGCCGCGGCCCGCTTCTCCGCGACCTCGTGGTCGGCCGTGGCACGGAGCTTGGCGGCCTCGCGCTCGGTCGCGGAGGTCAGCTCGCCGGCCTCGCGCCGGGCGGTAGTCCTGATCGAGTCGGCCTCGCGCTCGGATGGCGGCCTGTTGTTCGTCGGTCTCGCGCTTGGCGTTCGCGCCCAGTTCGGCAGCATCGTTCTCGGCGCCGGCCCGCAGCTCTGCGGCATCGACCTTGGCCGTGGCCTTGATCTCGCTGGCTTCCGATCGAGCCGTCTGGACCACCTCGGTTGCCTGTTCCTCGGCAAGCCGCAGCAGCTGCTCGATCCTGGCGCCGAGGCCGGTATAGGCGGGTCGTTCCTGCTCGTGGAACTGGCGGCGGGCTTCGGACAGCTCCCGCTGCATGGCCTGGGCTTGCTCGCGGTGCTGCCGAACTTCGGCTTCGATCTGCCTGATGTGCTCGTCGACCTGGTGACGGTCATAGCCCCGCATCGCCGTCACGAACTCACGCGGCGGGGCTTCTTCGAAGAGGTTGGTCAGCAGGGCGTCGGTGTCTGGTTGCATGTGGCCTGATCCTCGCTAGACGTGACGAGGACGGGGTATTCACGGGTTTGCGGCGGGTGATCGGGCGTGTCATTCGCACCGCGGGCCTCAGGCTCCCGCCCAGTGACACGCACACTACTCTTATTCTGGGATGCCGGCGGGCCCTTCATGCTGCACCGCTCGCGCTGCGGCCGCCAGCCGCCTTCCGGACGTGACGCATGGCTGGCCTGCTGCAGACATGCTGCTGTATAGCCGGGAAACTGGGCGGGTGGATGTCACAGAGCTCGACGCCGACCCGCTGCGCCAGCTGGCTATGTGGCTGGACGCGGCCCGTGCGGCCGGCCAGCCGATGCCGGAAGCCATGACCATCGCCAGTGCGACCAGCGACGGCGTTCCGTCGGCCCGCCTGGTGGTGCTGCGCGGCCTGCGGCGAGGGCTGGTCTTCTTCACCGACTGCGAGAGCGAAAAGGGTGCTGAACTGGCGGCGAACCCGCAGGCGGCTGCGGTACTGCACTGGCATGTTCCGGCGCACCGCCAGGTGCGCGTGGCCGGGCCGGCGGAGCGGGTGAGCGAGGACGAAGCGGACGAGTACTGGAGCACGCGCGCCCGCGCCGTCCGTGTGGTCGCCGCCGCCTCGCGGCAAAGCCGCGTCGTCGCCAGCCGGACGGTCCTGGAAACGCAGGTCCGGGAAACCCTGCGGCGCCACCCCGACGGAGCCGATGTTCCGCGGCCGCAGCGCTGGGGCGGCTTCCGGGTGCTGCCGTCCCGCGTCGAGTTCTGGCAGGAGTCGCCGGACGGTCTGCACGACCGGATCCGCTACCGCCCGGGAGGCAGCGGCTGGATCATCGAGCGGCTGTCGCCGTAACGATCGCAGTCAGCTGTCAGATGTTACGTCAGCAGGCCGGCGAGCGTTTCCTGCACGTTGCCGCCTTTCCACTGGCTGGTCACCAGCTTTGCGGGGTTGTCCTGGTCTCGGGAGAAAAGGTGCAGCCGGCCCTGGTGGCGGGCGAGCACCAGGTCGGTGCTGGCGCCGGCGATCTCGGCTGACCCCTGTGTGGAGTAGTGCGTCAGGGTGATCAGCGCGGAACGCTCAGCTGAGGCGAGCACGCTGTCGGCGTCCACGGCCGGATCAGGATCTGCCTGTGACCCCTTGGGCAGCCAAGCGATGAGCTGCCTGAGGGATTCGTCGAGCTTGTACAGGCCGATCTGGTGGACGCCGAAAGTGTCGATGCGGTAGACCAGGCAGATCCCTTCAGGCTGCGGGAGCAGCAGTATCCGCCACGGCTCACCCGGACCTGTCCCGGTCGCGCGGGCGTCCATGACCATCCGGGCCCGCTGCTCGAACGCCACCGCGATGCCGAGGTCACCCCGTACTTGCACCTGCTCCCCTGGCGGGCCGGCCACGATGAGCTGGCGGGCCACCAGCGACCGGATGGCCTCGGTGAGCACCTCGTCCGAGGGACGGGCCTCCAGGAAGTCCACGACGGCGTCAACCGCCGTCAACTCGGCGATGGTATACGCCCCGAGCAGCACCGGACCGGTGCCGACCAGGTTCACCACGGCCGCGACGAGCCCTTCGGGCACAGACGCCTGGCTAGGGCCAGGCGCGGGCCCGCTTGTGTCAGTGCCAGTCATGCCATCCCCGCTCCTGCCGGCCGTACTTCCGCCGCCGACTCGGCGCGGAGCTCACCCAGGATCGCGGCGGTCCTGCGCACCGGCGTCTCGGTAACCCATACTTTGGAGCTGCCGAACAGGCCCCGCCCGGCCCGGCCGGACAGCGCCTGGCCAAGCTCATTCGCCGGGTCCGCCTGCCCGGGCGGCCGGAACCGGCCCGCCAGATCGCGCGACACCGCTGTGGTGTCGTCGGCGGCCGAGATCCGGCGCAGCGCCAAGGTCAGCGACTCCGCCACCGCCGGCGGCAGCGACAGGGGACAGCGAGGTCGGGCGACAGGTACATCGGCCGCCGCTCGGTCATCGCCGACAGGCCCCAGGGGCCGACGTTGCTGCGGGTCAGCCGGTACATCACGTAGTCCATGAGGTGCCGGATGTCGTTCAAGCTGGGCAGCTTGCGCTTGCCGAAGGCCGCCGGGGTCTTCTCCAGCTGCACCCAGGTGCCTTGTGCCGTCCGCCCGTGCAGCTTCTCCCTGACCACCTGGCCGCGCATCCCGATGTCGGGGTAGCGCGACTTATCGATGTCACGGTGATGGCTGGAGATACGCAAATGGCTGACGTCAGTGAACCGCCAGTCCTCGTACAACCGCGGGTCGTCGATCAGCACATGGCCGCCGCACAGTACATCGTGCAGCTGCGACACCTGCAGCCCGTTCCGCTCCAGATCGGAAATGATCGCCGCTTCCTCTGGGCTGAGGTGCTCAGCGGCGGCCAGCAGCCCCTTACGGTATGCGCCTTCCCGGGCCGTAATCTCGATCATCAGCGACACCCTGGCCCGCACCACCTCGGTCTGCCCCGTGCCCAGCGCACCTGACACCGGCCCGCCGGGGCGCTCAGCAGGCGCGATACCCGTGACCACAGGCTTACGACGCACGTTCCCAGTAAAACACAGCCGTTACGGACAAGCCGTTGCCCCCACGGGCCCGAACACGGCAGAACGGGAACCGGACGGGACGCAGATCCACCAGATCTGCGTCCCGTTAGCCCCGGCCCAGGGTGCTTATGCCTGGTTATCTGGCTGGCCGTGATCTCCGAGGGTGACTTGGATGGTCCGTTCGTCGGTGCCGCGAATGATGGTGAGCTCGATGGCGCCGCCCGGTGCGGCCTGGAGTGCGTCGAACAGGTCGTCGGGGGTGTGTAGCGGGTGACCCGCGGTCGCTACGATCAGGTCGCCCTGGGCCAGTCCTGCGCGGGCGGCCGGGCTGTCTTCCACTACGTCGCGGATGAGCAGGCCATCGGTGTCGGGCAGGCCGACGGCGCGGCGCAGCCGCCTGGCGACGTGGTTAGGCGCGATGGCGATGCCGAGCCGCGGTGATTGTGCTGATTCCCCGCGGGCGAGTGCGCCGGCCCGGTCCCGTAGTGCCTCGTCAGCGGGTATGGCGAGGTAGAAGCCCTCACCGAGCCGGTTGGTGTTGATCGCGAGCAGCTGCCCCGCGGCGGTGAGAACCGGGCCGCCGGAGGAGCCGGGCAGCAGCGGGGCGGTGTGCTCGAGGCTGCCGGTGATGCGCCGGCCGCGGGGGCCGCGGAAGGTCCGCTCGACGCCGGAGACGAACCCGAACGTCACCCGCAGCCCGCGTCCGCCCGGGTTGGCCAGGGCGAACACCGGCGTCCCGATCTCCGCGGCCGCCCCGTCGGCCCACGGCAGTGCGGGGACCCCGCCGGTGTCGACGCCGATGACGGCCAGGTCGCCGTCGATGTCGTGCCCGGCTACGTTCCCCTCCGCGGCGCGCCCGTCGGCGAAGGTGACCGTCACCCGGTCGCCGCGCACGTTGTGCGCGTTGGTGAGGACCGTGCCCTCGCCGAGCACGATGCCTGAGCCGACGCCCCAGCGCTGCCCGACGCCCACAACCGAGCTCCCGGCGCCTTCTGCTAGTTGCCTGATGCTTGCCCCGATCTCATCGAGGATCGCCATGTCTGCCACCTCCAGTAAGTAGTAACTTGCAAATTACTATTAACTGATCAGAAGTCAACGGGGCTACGATCAGCCCATGGCTGAATCCGAGCTGGAACCCTCGCCGCTCGCCGAGGCGCTGGCCCGGGTCGGCGACCGGTGGACACTGCTGGTGGTGGAAGCGCTGCTGCCCGGCCCGCGCCGGTTCAACGACCTCCTCAGCCAGATCCCGGGCATCGCCGCGAACATCTTGTCCGAGCGCCTCAAGCGGCTCGAACGCGACGGACTGCTGATAGCCCGGCCCTACTCCCAGCGGCCCCCCCGGGCCGCCTACCAGCTGACCGCAGAAGGCACCGAGCTCGCCGGGGCACTCCGGCTGCTCGCGCACTGGGGGACCCGGCACACCGACCCGGCGAACACCCCACGCCATCTCACCTGCGGCACCCCCATCGAGGCCCGCTGGTACTGCCCAACCTGCGACCAGCTCGTTGACCACGAGCCGCATAACGCCCCAGACGCACTATGTGTAAGATCCACCGGTCTCTGCGATTCGGCCTGAGACGCGCTCAGAATCACTGCGCCGGTCCGTCTGCATTGACATGAAGCTCACCGTTCAGACGTTCCTGACCCTCGACGGCGTGATGCAGGCCCCCGGCGGACCTGAGGAGGATCGCAGCGGCACCTTCCCGCACGGCGGCTGGCAGGCCCCATTCCCCGACCCGGCCGTCGGCGAGTTCGTCACCGAGCTGAACAGCCACGCCAGCGCGTTCCTGTTCGGCCGCAGAACGTTCGACATCTTCCGCGACTACTGGCCTGATCAGACCGACCCCGCCAACCCCATCGCCACGGCGATCAACTCGCTGCCCAAGTACGTCGTGTCCAACTCGCTCAGCGAGGCCGATGCCACGTGGCGCGGCGAGCACCCTGACACCGCTCGCCTCGTGACCGGCGACGTCATTGCGACGGTGCGGGGGCTGAAGGACGAACCCGGCGACGAGCTGCAGATCTGGGGAAGCGGCAAACTGCTCCAGACGCTGTTGCAGCACGAGCTCGTCGACCGCTTCCGCCTGATGACGTTTCCGCTGGTGCTTGGCTCCGGTCGCCGCTTGTTCAACGACGGCGTCCGCCCGGCAACGATGCGCCCTGCCGGCCTCACCGTGACGGATCTCGGCATCGTCATCGGCACCTACGAACCAGCCGGTCCGGTTCGCCACGGCCGGATGTAACCGGCGGGGATGTCAGGGCCGCAGGCCGAACGCCGGCCGGCCGGGCGGGCTGCCGCGCAGCACCGCGTACGCGTCGCGGACCCAGTTGCACAGCAGCGGCCTGGTCTCCCGCGGGTCGATTATCTCCTCGATCCCGAACCGTTCAGCGGTCCGCATCGGGTTGCGTACCGCGTCGAGCCTGGCCCGGATCTCGGCCAGCAGCGCGGCCGGATCATCGGCTTGCTCCAGGTCGGCTCGGTAGGCGGCCTCGATGCCGCCCTCGACCGGCAGCGAGCCCCAGTCGGCCGAGGGCCAGGCCCAGCGGCGCGTGAGCCGGTGCCGGTTGGTCAGGCCCGCCCCGCCGACGCCGAAGACCCGCCGCACGATGATCTCGGCGCCCGGCACCCCGGCCTGGTAAACAGCGGCGATCGCCCGCACCCCATGCCGGATCGTCGCGCGTTGCTCGGCCCTGGTACCGATCAGCAGCCCTGGCTGGTCGGTGAACGTCACCACCGGCAGGTGGAACGCTGAGCACAGATCGGCTAGCCGGGTCACCGCCTCCGCGCCCTCGACGGTCAGGCAGCCGCCGGCCACGTACGGGTCACCGGCGACCACGCCGACCGGATGGCCGTCCAGCCGGGCCAGCGCCGTCACGATCGAGCCGCCGTAGCGCTGGACTTCCATGACCGAGCCGGCGTCGAAGACGGCAGCCAGGATCGGGCGGATCCGGTACGGCTGGCGCCGATCGCGCGGCACGGCCGCGAGCAGCTCGGCCGCCCGCCGGCTGACCGGGTCCGCGTTCGCCGCGACCGGCGGCAACTCGAAGACGCTCGGCGGCAGGTAGGACAGGAACCTCCTGATGAGGGCGAACGCCTCGGCTTCGGACGCCGCGATCAGGTCGACGGCGCCGTTCCTGGCATGCACTCGCGACCCGCCGAGCTGCTCCTTGTCGACGCGCTCGCCCACACCCGAGCTGACCACCGGCGGACCGGCCACGAACAGCTGCGCCGTGCCCTCGACCAGGATCGACAGGTGGGCCGCGCAGAGCCGGGCGGCACCGAGGCCCGCGACCGGGCCGAGCCCGGCCGCGACCACCGGAACCATCGACAGGTTGTCCACGACGTAATCCCAGCCGGGGTTGACGGGCACGTAGGTGTGCCCGCTTTGTTCCAGGGTCTTCACGCTGCCGCCCCCGCCCGTGCCCTCGACGAGCCTGATAATCGGCAGGTGCAGCTCGTTCGCGAGTTGCTCGGCGTAGATCTGCTTGCCGATGATCGAGGCATCGGCTGCGCCGCCGCGAACGGTGAAGTCGTCACCGCCGACGACCACCTTGCGGCCGTCCAGGCGCCCGGTTCCGGTCACGAAATTGGCCGGGACGAAGCTGGCGAGCTCGCCGGACTCGTCGTACCCAGCGGTTCCGGCGAGCGCCCCGATCTCGTGAAATGAACCCTCGTCCAGCAGCGCGGCGATGCGCTCCCTGACGGTCAGCCGGCCGGCGTCGCGCTGCCGCCTGATCTTCTCTGGCCCGCCCATGCGCTCGGCGAGCTCTTGGCGGCGGCGCAGTTCATCCAGTTCCGGTTGCCACGTCATGCCCCCAAAAGCTAACCGACCGGGCCTGCCCCGGCTAGAGCGCGACCAGCTGAGGTATCAGGGGAACCACGCGCCCGTTCGGGCTGATGCTCTTGATTTTCCCGAACGGGCGCGGCTGACTGCAGCAGCGCCGGCTGAACCCGCAGCGGTCCCGCCTCATCCGCCGCCCGGCGGGCCGGCTGCCAGGCGTCACACGTAGCCCAGGCGCTGCAGCAGGCGCCAGGCCAGCCAGCCGGGCAGCACCGGAAGCCAGTAGGTGGCCAGCCGGGAGATGACCACCGCGGACACCGCCGCGGCCGACGAGATGCCGATGCCAGTCAGGCCCGCTATCGCCGCGGCCTCGAATCCGCCCACGCCGCCCGGGGTCGGCGTGGCGGCCGCGACGACGGCGGCCGCCATGTAGACCGCGCCTATCTTCGCGATGCTGGCCCCGCCGCCGAAGGCCTCGACCGAGGCGACCAGGGCCCCCACGTAGGCCAGGGTCACCAGGGCCGAGCCGCCGAACAGCAGCCCCAGCCTGACCGGGCTCCGGGCCACTCGCGCGAGGCTGGCCAGCGATGACCGCAACGAAGGCAGCACCTTCCTGGCCGCGAAATTACGGCCCTGGCGGGTGGCGATCACGATGCCGATGACCGCGGCCACGACCGCCACGACCGCCAGCAACGTGCTGCTCGACGGCAGTTTGAACGCCTTGCCCGCGCCGCCGCGGCCCGCCCAGGCGAAGAAGATCACCAGGAGCATCAGGTGGACCAGCGCTCCGGCCAGCGAGTTGACCCCGACGGCGGCCACGCCCGCCGCCGGCTCGACGCCGGCTTTCTGCAGGAAACGCACGTTCAGCACCATGCCGCCCACGTTGGACGGCGATACCCGGTTGACGTACGAGGAGGCCCCCTGGGTCAGCAGGGTGGGCCAGAACGGCACCCGGACCGAGACGCCGCCGAGCAGCCCGATGGCGCTGGCTATGTAAGTCAGCACCGAGAAGGCGATGGCCACCAGGACCCAGGCCCACTGGGCCGTTTCCAGCGCCGGCAGGGGGTTACCGACTTTGGCCAGCTCGGGCAGCAGGATGTAATACGCGCCGGCCAGCGCGGCGATCGTGAACAGGGTCCGCGGGCGCACGCGCTGCACGCGGACCATCTCCGGGTTTTCCACCCCGCTGGCCGCGGCGGCCGCGGACCTGGTCCGGGTCAGCAGGCCGTCCTGCCGCTTGACGGCGCGCCGCGTCCCGGCCGACAGCGCCAGCGGCTGCAGCAGCGGCACCGCCGCCGCCACTCCCTCGGCGCCCAGGACCTTGACCCCGGTGGAGACGGCGCGGTCCTCGCCGGTCAGGGCGGCCAGGGACGCGAGCAGTTCGGCCACGTCCAGGTCCATCTGCCGCCGCGTGGCGGACAGTTCGGAGAAGCTGAAGTCGACGATCGTAGGCTGCCCGTCCTGGCCGACCAGCACGTTCGCGGCTCGGAGCGACCGGTGGGCGATCCCCGCCTTGTGCAGCCGGTCGGCGTCCGTCCACAGCCGGACGAGCAGGTCGTCGGAGATCTGGCCGGCCGGAAGCTGCTCCAGCGGGGTGCCGTCCACCCACTCCATGACCAGCAAGGCCGTATCGCCGGCCCTGATGAGGCGGTCCACCCGGGGCACGGTCACCCCGGCTCGTTCGGCCATGACGCCGGCCAGGGCCTGCTGCTCGACCGCCTGGAACAGCGACAGGGCGGGGCGGGTGTCGCCGACGTTCCGCAGCCGCACCGCCCGGTAGGCCCGGTACAGCAGGTCCGCGTCGCGCTGGTCGGAGCCCAGGGCCTTGATGAACCACCGCTGCCCGTCCGCGCCGGCCGCCGCGAACGGCCGGGAGCCCTTGGACACCACGTCCGCCGGCCAGACCGACTCGGCCGGCAGGCCCGCGGCCCGCAGCGCCTCGGCGATCCCGTCGGCCCCTATCCGCCGGTCGGGCACGCCGAACGCCACCAGGACCGCGGCACCCACGGTCAGCCCCGTCGCGAAGGCCAGCAGCAGCTCCATCGGCAGCGCCGTGCCCGTGACCAGCCGTACCACCGCGATCAGGAGCAGCGTGAGCCAGGCCGTCCGCCGCCACGGCCGGCTCAGCCACGGCGAGGCGGCCACGATCACCGCCGTCGCGGCGGCGAACACCAGCGGGCCGGGGAACGCCGCGCTGGCCAGCCACGAGCCGCGCGCGAGGTGGTCCGTGAGCGCAGCCGGATGCCGCCCGCCGAGCAGGACCAAGACCCCGGCCGTGACCCCGGCCGCGAGCACGGCGCCCGCGGCCAGCCCGAGCAGCAGGCGGAACCGCCGGTGCCAGAGCGTGGCCGCCACCACGAGCGCCGCGGCGGCCACGCACGCGACCTGCACGATGCCGGTCAGGACGGTGTCCGGGCCAGATCCAACACCGCCCGCCACGGGCGCGGCCGGGCCGAGGAGCCAGCGGCGCGCGGCCGCCGAGGCCACCAGCGATACCAGCAGCAGCACGCCTCCGGCGATCAGCCGGATCACGTCGCCCGGGTGCCGGTACCGGGAGGACGGCAGCAGGCGTCCCGCGGCCGCGGCGACCGGATGCCCGCTCATCGCCGGTCGGCCCGCCGGGCCCCGTCAGGCACCTGCGCGCCGGGCCGGGCCTGCCAGCCCCGCCCGCCCGGCGCGCCTGCCAGCCCCGCCGCAGGCCGTCCACCGCCACCGCGGCCAGCAGCGCGCACGACGTCCCGAGCAGGATCCCGGCGATGGCGTCGGACAGCCAGTGGGCGGCCAGGTAGGCCCGCGAGGCCGCCATCAGGACCGAGAAGGCCACCGCGGCCGTGCCCCACGCCACCCGGCGCCGACCCGGAGGCACCAGCGCGATGACCGCCGCGACCACGGTGACCGAGGCGGCGATGGCGTGCCCAGAAGGGAACGACGCCCCGCTCGTGGCCACCAGCGATCCGGGCGGCCTGGTCCGGTCGTAGACATTCTTCAGCGTGCCGATCAGGACCTCGGACAGCACCACGGCCGCGACGAACGCGGCCATATGCCACCACCTGCGGCGCAGGGCCAGGTATCCGGCGATGGCGATCCGGACCGGCAGCGTCACGTACACCAGCCCGAGCAGGTTGAAGAACTTGGCGATCACGGTGACCGGCGCCGACCGGCCCGAGATCATCAGCCGCAGCCACGCGTCGTCAACCCGCTGGATGCGGACCAGGATGCCGTGGTCGGCGACGACCGCGAAGGCCACCGCGGTGAGCGCCAGCACCGCCGCGGTGATCGCGACGTCCCGTCGCGGCGCGCCCAGGATGGCCCCCTCCGGCCGGCTGGCCGCCGCCAGCCGGCTCAGCCCGGACATGCCGCGCCCCGCCCGCACAGCGCCAGGCCTTCGGTGTTCTGCACATAGTCCACGAGCCTGGCCCGGGGCATGAGGTCGACCGCGCCGCTCGCCTGACTCGCGAGCAGCGGCGACGCGCCGTCCGTGAAGTGGAACTGGTAGCTGACGCAGCCCCCTGGGAAGGTGTAGAAGCGCAGTTCCGCGAACTGAGGCCGCTGGCTCAGCGGGCGGTCGAATCGCCGCGTTCCCGGCTGGTCGGACCGGACCTGCGTGGCACCGGAGAGGTCGCAGGTCGCGGACAGGGTGACGGTGAGCGCCTGGCCGCCCGCCACGTCAGAATCCAGCCAGAACGTGGCGTGCCCGCTGACGATGTCGGCGCTGTCGTACACCGACCAGCCCGCCGGGAGCACGGCGACGCAGGGCACCAGCGCCGCCGACGGGACCGCCTGAGCGGCCAGGATCATCGGGTGACCGGTCCCGCACCCCGGAGCGAACGCCCCTGCATTCCCCGTGGGCTTGAACGCGCTGGCGCTGATGGCGACGGCGGTGGCGGTGACGGCGAGAATCCCGACGGCCAGGCCTACCCGCCGGACGCTCCAGCGCTGCAGCGGGATCGGCTCCCGGGGCGGAGCGAGAGCACGGAACGTGCCGAGCAGGTCGCGCGGATCGTTCTTCATGGACGCGCGCAGCTGGGTCGGGCTCGCCACCCCGCGGGTGGCCGCGAACGCCTCGGCCACTTCGGCCGGGGTGAAGTAGTTCAGCGCCCGCCGGTACACCCGTTCCGCGTCAGTACCCACCGCGAGCACCAGCATCATGTTGCCCAGATCGACCGCCTGCCGCCATGGCGAGGGCCGGACCTGAACGAACATGACGTCGATCAGCAGCAGTTTCCCCTGGCGCACCATGAGGTTTCCCGGCTTGATGTCGCGGTGCGCGATCCCCGCGTCCCAGAGCTTGCGGACCAGCAGCAGGCCCTGGTCGACCACGTCGTCGTCGATGTCGGCGTCACCCAGCTCGACCGCGCCGGAGAAGAACTCGGTGACGATCATGTACTCGCGCTCGGGAGTGATCTCCACGATTCCGTACGGCTTGGCCGTGGGGATCCCCGCATCCCGCAGCAGCCGCAGGGTGTAGTCCTCGTACTCGACGAACCGCCGTACCGTCTGGAACGGATGCTCGTCCTCCAGCGAGCCGTAGAGGATCATCCGCCACATCTTGTACCAGCGATCGGCGCGGACGTGGCCCTTCGTGTACAGCTTCGCGAACAGGTACTGCTCAGGACCGCCCTCGACCCGCAGCCGGAGCGGCGTCGAGCCGGCCGACGATTCCAGGCCGACGGGCTTGATCTCGAGCACGGTCAGCCCGAGCTGGTCATGCACGGCCAGCCGGATCGCGTCGCCACGCCGGCCGCCGACGTCGACGTGGGCGGTCCGGCCCCGGCGGTACACGACGGGAAAGATCTCGTTCGGGGTGAAGTAACGGAACGCCGCGACCGGTACCGCCACGCCGAGCGCGACGCCGAACAGCACGTCGTCGGGGTGATCGACGGCCAGGTACAGGCGGGCCAGGCCGAACACGGCGACTGTCACGGCCGCCGCCACCTTGGCGTAGGTGCGCGGCCGGCCCGCTACGACCAGGCTGTACACCGCTCCGACGAGGAAGATCGTGACCCCGGCGACCGGAACCGACGGTGCCGAGTATCCGCCCCAGCTGCCGATGATGAGCACGCCGTAGGGGCGCGGCCGGGTCAGGCCGTAGTAGATCACCTGTCCCGCGACGACCTCCAGGAAGAACAGGCCGCCGAGGAAGACCGCCAGGTGCCGCCAGCGCCGGAAGATCATGATCAGCACCACGACCGACACCCCGAGCACGGTGATCCCCCAGCCGGAGCCGGCCGCGTTGATCCCGTTGGCGACGTCGGTCAGCCACGGCGTGCGCACATCGGCCAGCCGGAGCAGCACCCAGGTGTTGGCCTGATCACCCAGCCGGAGCCAGGGCGTGATCTCGGAGAACAAGAAGGCGAAGGCCACGATGACGACCGCGAGCAGGACCCACGCCGTGGTAGTGACGGAGATGGGATGCGGCAGCGGCGGTGGTGCACCGGTCGGGCGGCGCCGCAGGCGTGTTTCCTGGACGTGAGCACTCCGGGGCTGGGCGGTCGGCGCCGCCGGGGCTCCGGGTCCCGGCGACGCCGGGGCGCGCTCTGCGCTCTCACTCATGACATACGCGGCCTTTCCAGGCAAATGCCGCCTAGTCAGCCACCGCGATTGGTTCAGATCATGCCCTGCTGCCGCGGCGGCTTGTTCCCATCATGGACCGCCGCGGCTTGTCCGGCCAGGCTGCGGTGCCTCGGGGCCGGTAAACGCCCGGTCCGGCGTTCCCGGACCAATGCGGCGATGACCGTCAGCGGCGCCGCCGCGCAGGTGATGTAGACCAAGATCAGTGGCAGCCCTGGCCGCGGCCTGATATCGGTGCCGGGTATCGGGTCCGAATTGAATGCCAGCGACGGCTTAACGTGACGCCACCGCGTGACTTCCAGGTACATCAGGTACCACGACCCCGCCCATGCCGCGCAGCCGAGCCACTTCGCCAAGCGCATGCGCTAACAATGCCACGTTCAGATCCGGCGCTGCCGAGTCCGTTCCGTGCTGCGGGCTTGCTGCCTCGTACCTCGCCGCTAGCCTGGCACTACGTGACACGGGTTCCCGCCTGACGGCTGCGCAGGGGGAGGGGGACGTGGCTGCCTTCCTGCCTACCGGTGAACGCCGCCTCCGGCGTGCGGCACGCAAACCGTCTTGACGCCGGCCGCGGCGCGCTCGACCTCGCGCGAAATCTGTCCCAGGTTGAGCTCAGGGACAACGAACGCCTTGGCGCGCTTGGCCAGCCTCTTGATGAGCGCGTCAGGGAAGGGCCACACGATCTTCAGCCGCAGCTTGCCGACCTTGAGCCCCTTGGCGCGGGCTGCGTCGATGCCGCGCTGCGCCACGCGGGAGGTGATCCCGTAGGAGACCACCACCACGTCGGCATCGGCCGTGCTGTCCTCTTCGACCAGTACAAGATCGTCGGCGGCCTTGCGGATTTTCTCCTGCAGCCGGCCTACCAGCTTCTGCTGCGTAGCGACGGTCATCGAGGGATAACCGCGCTCGTCGTGGGTCAGGCCGGTGACGTGGAACTTGTAGCCTTCGCCGGCGTGCGCCATTTCCGGAACCAGGCTGCCGTCGCCGTTGCACTCGTACGGCTTGTAAGTGCCGGGAGCTTTGTGTGTCTTGTGGCGCGGCTCGACTTCGATGTCGTCGGCCGGCGGGATGATGACTTTCTCGGTCATGTGGCCGACGCACTCATCCATCATGAACATCACCGGCACGCGATATTTTTCCGAAAGCGCGGCGCTGTCGTTCTTGAAGAGAACGGCTTCCCACCTCACGACCTGGTTCAAGGCTTCCAGTATTTGAGGCTTCAGCGCTTCCATGCCGGCCGTGCCGATCTGCGCGACGCAACTGCTCCCATAGCGGTCAACGACCAGCCCCGGCAGCCCGTCGGATTCTCCGTACACCAGCCGATAGTAGGGCTCCAGGTACAGCCGATCGCGCAAGCTCATCGCGGCGCGAATGCGCGCGGCCAGCCACGCGCTGTCGGGAATCTTCCAGGTCTCGAGCAAGCGCGCGGCAATCAGCGATTGCGGATTGACGTAGGCCAACCCCAATGCTCTGTCGTTATGCGCCAACACGCGCACCAGCTCGCCGGCCTTGAACTTGGGTAACGGCGTTTGGCTGGTATCGACCTCGTTGCTGAAGATCCAAAGGTGCCCGGCGTGTAGGCGGCGATCTTCGTTGCGCTTGAGGCGCAACACGGGCAGCTGCGCCGCTTCAGGGGAGTCGGTCATGGAACAGATCCTCCGGCCATAGTAAAGGCCATTCTAACCGATCCGAATGTTAAGGCCGTGACCATGCTGGCAGCGCAAGTTGGGATGTTTGCCGGAAAATGAAGACCGAAATGAGGTGATGCTGGTAGCGGAATAGAAGCTCCGCGCCGGGCTCCTGATGAAAATAGGCCACCCGTCCTCCGACGAGCGCAAAGGGTGAGCCTTGAAGTTCCGGCAGGTCGAAGGTGAACGGGATCTTCCCCTGAAACCATGGTTTCACCGTATGCCGGTCAGTGGAAATGACTTCCACCGGGTTTGCGCTGGCCAGATCAGCTACATGAAGGTCGATAAACTCGGCGAGTGTTTTCGATTCCTGCCGCCGACTGGTTACAACAAACAATCCCACTGTAACTACCAATAGAGCTACGGCCGCCAGCCCCCAGCGCGGCCATGTTGCGGAGATTAGGCGCCCCAATGCTCTCCCCGGCATTCCTTCCTCACGGTGCCCCGGTCTAGCTTGGTCCTTAGCTAAGTCTTTGCTTTTCACCAAAGCAAAGACACGTGCACGCAGGGCAGGAGCAGCGGTATAGCGGTTACCTGCGCGCCGAATGGCGGACTTGGTTTCAGTAACCGCCAATGCCATGGCAGCGCAGGCAGCGCATTGTTCGGCGTGGGCGCGAAAGGCAACAATATCGGACGACGGCAGCTCCGCATCCACGTAGGCATCAATTCGATCGTGCCATTCAGTGCAGTTCATGATTCGCTTAATTTCCCAGTGGAAGCCGCCTTGGTGAACGCTTCCTGAACCAGGTCTTCGGTTTCAGTTCGTCGTGCACCGGCCAACGGGCAAAGTTATACAGCGAGTCGAAAAGGCGCATTACCAGCCGCTCGAAGTCTTCGCCAGTGTCGCTCTAAGCCTTCACCCCTCAACCTTTATAACTCTCGCGCCCACGATTTTATTCCCACAACTCAAAAGTTTTTCATTTCGTTTCTTGATGATGGACGGGAATAAACGCCGCGCCCGTTGGTTAACGATGGTGACGGGTAATTGAGGTGCAAGAAATGAAGGAAACAAAACATCGCAATTCTGGCGAGATCGAAGTCAAAGATCAGATCTTGCACGACCACAACCATGACGGAATTGACCGCCGAGGTTTCCTTAAATGTATGGCCTGGGCGGGCACGGGTGCCTTTTGCGTAATCAAAGGCGGAGTGCTCAGTTCATACAGCCTGGGTCGCCTCTCCGACGTCGAGAAACACGCCGCCAAGGGCGAACTTACTTTCGTCCAGATCAGCGACAGCCACATGGGCTTCGACAAGGCGGCGAATCCAGACGTCGTGAGTACCTTTAAAGCCGCGGTGGACAAGATCAATGCGCTGCCGGCGCCGCCTGCATTCATTCTGCACACCGGCGACATCAGCCATCTCTCCAAGCCCGCAGAGTTTGACACAGTCGATCAGTTGTTGAAAACGGCTAGCACCAAAGATGTCTTCTTTGTGCCCGGTGAACACGACGTCCTTGATGACGACGGCAAGCAGTATCTGGATCGCTATGGCAAGGGTTCACAAGGCGCCGGCTGGTACAGCTTTGACAACAAAGGCGTGCACTTTGTCGGGCTCGTTAACGTAATGAACCTGAAGGCTGGAGGTCTGGGAAGCCTCGGAGCAGAACAACTGGAGTGGATGGAGAAAGATGTTAAACACCTTTCGAAGAGCACTCCCATTGTCGTCTTCGCCCACATTCCACTCTGGAGCGTTTATCCGGAGTGGGGATGGGGAACTGATGACAGCAGCCAGGCCTTGTCCTACTTGAAACGCTTCGGTTCCGTCACCGTTCTGAATGGTCACATACACCAGACCATGCAGAAGGTGGAAGGCAATATCACATTCCACACGGCCAGTTCTACGGCTTTCCCGCAACCGAAGCCGGGCCAGGGGCCATCGCCTGGACCGCTAAAGGTTCCTGCCGAACAACTGCGGACCCTGCTGGGAATAACCGACGTCAACTTTGTTCACGGCCGGCACGCGCTGGCGCTCACGGACAGCGATCTCGCTTAGGTGAGACGCGATTCACGACATCATCAGCACACTTATCAGGAGATACACATGAAAAACAAACTATGGATTGTTGCCGCGATCGTTCTTGTCATCGCGCTCGGGATCAGCGTCGGCCCGCGCGCCTATGCCGCGCCCGCAGATGCGAAAGGGACTTCGGACACTGCGGTGAAAATCGACAACTTCAGCTTTTCACCAGCCACCATCACAGTTCCGGTAGGGACTACGGTTCGCTGGACGAATGCTGACGACATTCCACATACCGTTGTCAGCGACGACAAGACGACCTTCAAGTCTAAGGCGCTCGATACTGACGAGCAGTTTACCTATACCTTCGCCAAGCCGGGCACTTATAGCTACTTCTGTAGCATCCACCCCAAGATGACCGGCAAGATCGTGGTCCAGTGACGGGAGACTACATTGCACCCCTTTGACCTTAAGTCGGCTGTTCTCGCCAAGCATGCGCAGCATGTAGTGCTGATCCACTTTCCCATTGCACTCTATCTGACCAGCGTAATGTTTGACTTTATCGCGCAGTGGACCAAGAACCGCACCATCGCAGCGGTGGCTTACTACAACCTGCTGATTGCGGCGATCTCGTGTGTGCCGGTGATAGCGACCGGCCTTATGGCCTGGCGCTGGCAACTGGAGGGGCAGCGTCTGAAAGGGATTCTACTGGACCATCTGGTTCTAGCAGTGGTTTCATCCGTACTGATCTGGCTGGTCTTGCTGCTGCAGTTTCGCTATCGCCGGCAGCCGCGCCAGCAATTGCCGCTGTATCGCCTTCCTCTGGAGGTTCTGGCTGCCGCGCTAGTCGCGCTGACCGCACACCTCGGAGGATTTCTAAGCGGGGTCAACGGTCCCGCATGAACCATCGTTGATCGACTTCCCTTCATAGCCACAACTCGCATTCTGGGTAGTCAGTCAACGAATTCACCGAACAGTGACATTATCCTGACTTGTGCATGACAACTGCCGTGATCTGGACAGTCTACTGTTGCAATCAGCCCAGCCAAAAAGGTTCTGGGATAGAAAGGAAGAATAGATATGAAGAACATAGACGATATACTGACACGGCCGGTAAATCGCCGGTCATTCATCAAGAAAGGCGCATTTGCTGCGGGCGCCGCAACCCTTGGAGCCGGACTGTTGACCCACGGGTTGGCGGCGTTCGCTCAAAACTCAAACGACACTCTGAACAATGGCGATATTGCGATCCTGCAATTCCTCGCCGCGGCGGAGCTGATCGAGGCCGATCTCTGGACGCAGTATGCAGAGTTGGGTGGCATTGGTAACAATCCTCCCATCGAAATAGACCCGAACCAATCACTGAACAACTATCAGATCGCCTTGTCGAACCTCGATGGAGATGCCCCGCAATACATCTCCAGCAACACCCTGGACGAAGTTAGTCACGCGACCTTCCTCAACGCCTACCTGGAATCCAAGGGCGCCGATCCGGTCAACTTCGATAAGTTCCGCACTCTGCAGGGCAGTAAAGCCGGGCCCGCAGCTAATGTTGGGCGGCTCACCAATCTCATGCAGCTCAACGTCGATACCAGCTGGTACGTCCGTTACCGCAGCACCACCAATCCCGATTTCGGCGCGAGCTTCCCGCAGGCGATTACCCTGAATGGGGTGACCGCCATTCCCAGGAACAACGCTGACTTCAATGGCCCTCCTTTTGGAACTGTCAACAGCATCCCCGGCAACAGGCATATCCAGGCGATCGCTAACGTCGCCGCCTTTCACTTCGGCTATATCGAGCAAGGTGGCTCGAGTCTCTACGCTGCGCTGAGCCAGAAAGTCAGCAGCCTGGAAGTGCTGAAAATCACGCTGGGTATCGGCGGCGACGAAGTCGCTCACTTCCTGGAGTGGGTCGACTTTGCCGGCAACGCCGTGCAGCCCCCGGTGGCGCCGTTCACCGACCCGATCAGCAAGCTGAGCTTCCCCAACTTTTTCAACCCGCTCAATCCTCTGATTCAGCCGAGCCTGATTTTCCCGGTCCCGGCGCAATTCATCAGTCCGAACCTGCCCCTCTGCGCTGCGATTCGGCCGAGCGATGACCAGTTCGCCGGCGCGGTCGCAACTATCGCCAGCTTTACGGCGGATGGGCTTTTCAAGGGCCAGTCGTCTCAGTTCCTTGCCCTGCTCAACCAGTTAGCGACGGCAGCCGATGCGGCCACTCGCCAATTGTGAGCGTCCTCGCAGGCGGCGGCCAGCAACCCGCCGCTTAGCGCGGCCATGGTGTTCATACAACGGGGCAGCACCGGAAACTGATTATGAAAAGCGGTGACAACAACTTTTCGGTCCTGCATCCACCACACTTCAAAGTTCAGAACTATAGGAGAGCTCTATGTTCGACGGTCTGTTTCAACCGATGCACCTGATTGTGATTCTGTTTATCGCCCTGATGGTATTTGGACCCAGGAAATTGCCCGAACTCGGTAAGGGACTTGGGGACGGCATCCGCAGCTTCAAGGACTCGATGAGAAATCATATGGACGACTCTGCCTCGCCGGCGACGGGCAAGAGCGACAAAACATCCGAAGCCAGCTAGCTCGAGTAGATACTTGTAGTCTGGCTCCTTATCAACCACCCGGTACGACGGCGCTCACCAGCTACGTTCGTCGAAGTGGCAGTTGCGTTGCGTGTAATCGAGGTTACTTATGCCGAGCATTCTGTTCATCCTGCTTCTTGCCTTGGTCATCTTCGGGCCGAGAAAGCTGCTACACGTCGCAACCAACATGGCCCCGGCCCAGCATCCTTGGCAGAAGCTGATGAGTTTGATGACCGTCTCAGGGAGCACCCGCACTGACGGACCAGGCTCGCTGCGAGAGGGCGCTGAATCGCAGAAGCAGGATCGAGCTTCGGTTAAGCCGCTCTCGCCTCTAACCGCTGACAGCGATGTCGAATAGTCATGGCCAGTGCCGTCATCACAACCGCTCAGAAGGATAGCTCCCCCGACGCAGTCGGCATGAGCTTCCTCGAACACCTGGAGGAGCTGCGGCGGCGGATTATCTACGGCTTTCTTTATGTAGTGGCTGGGCTGGGCATCTGCTGGGGGTTTCATGAGCACATTTTCGCCATCATGCAGAAGCCGATCATGGCAGCGCTGGCCAATCATCACCTGGACCAGAAATTGGTCTACCTGAATCCCACCGATCCCTTCAACATGTATCTGAAGATCTCATTCTTGGCGGGAATCTTCGTAGCATCGCCGTTTGTGTTGTACCAGGCGTGGGCGTTTATCGCACCAGGACTGTATCGCAACGAACGCCGATATGTGTTGCCATTCATGTTCAGCACTGTAGGACTGTTCCTGGCAGGTGGCTATTTTGGCTACAAGATGGTTTATCCGACGGCGCTGGATTTCCTGATTACCTTCAGCGGCCAGTTCACACCCATGATTACCGTCGGCGAATATACCGACCTGTTTCTGACCATCATTGCCGGGCTGGGTATTGTTTTTGAGATGCCGATTCTAGTCTTCTTTCTGGCGCTTATGGGGATTTTGAGCGCCGGGCTGGATGTGGCGTAACTTCCGCTATTCGATTCTGGTGATCTTCATCATTGCGGCAATCATTACGCCGACTACCGACATCATGAACATGTGCATCTTCGCCGCGCCCATGATCGTGCTGTACCTGGTGAGCATAGGGATCGCATGGTTCGTGCACCCGACACAGAGAAGGAAGCGGGCGGAGAATAGCAGCAGCTAGCCTTTCCGCTATGCTGGTCCGCGAGCTTGCTTTTCTAGGACTCGCGCCTTCCCCAACGCTAGAGCTCTGCTTGCAGGTCAAGTTCAACGACCACGAAGGCTCTTAACCGAACACAAACACAACCGATAGATCTTGCTTAAAAAGGGCAACATTGGTTGAAAGTAGCTTCTTAGTCACGGCTCATGAGCAGACAGAAGACGCAGCGAAATTATACCGAGACAAGCGGGAATAAACGCCTCACATGTGAGTTATCAAGCTGACAGACATTCGCGGTAACACCCAAGAAGCGCAATAAATGAGAAGAGTGGGCGGGAAGGCACGAAGACCGAAGTTAGCTTCTCCGCCCGCCTCGGAATGCGCACTGAGGTCGCACCTGGGATAGTCGGCTGTGAACTGAGTTAAAGAAAAGGAAAACAAGGAGAAGATCATGAAGAAAACTACATTGCTTTCAATCACCGGCCTATTGGCAATTGGACTGGTGTTTGGCGTCAACTTCGCGCAAGCCCAAGCTTCCAGTTTTTTCAAGGTAGTCCCAACTCCCAACGAGAATTTTGACAACGGCCTGGTCGCCGCGTCCGCCTCTTCCGCCAGCGATATCTGGGCGGTCGGCCAGTCCACGATTCACTTCAACGGCACTACCTGGACGGCCTTCCAGGCGCCCTTGATCCTTGGCGACAACACCGGCACGCTCGGCGGCGTGGTTGACATCTCTCCCACGTTAGCTTGGGCGGTAGGTACAGTCACTCAGGGTCCCAACCAGGTCATCGAGCTTTGGAATGGAACGAAATGGACCCAGTTTCCAAACCCCAGCTTCCCGCCGCATAACACTCCCGAGCTCTTCGCCATGACTTCGATCTCCGCCAACGATATCTGGGCGGTTGGCGACGTGAACGTAGATGGTCTGCGCATCGACGCTCTGTTTGAGCATTGGAACGGCACCACATGGACGGTCGTCACGGTGAATACAGGCACCACCCCGTTCTTATTTGGCACCTCCGCACATGCCACGAATGATGCTTGGGCCGTGGGATACAATGCGGGAAGTGTAAACCAAACTCTAGCCATGCACTGGAATGGTCAAAACTGGAGCACGGTGGAAACCGCCAACGTAGGCAACGGCAATAACCAGTTAAACAATGTGCTCGCGCTGGCGTCAAACAATGTGTGGGCCGTAGGTGCCTCCACTCCTGAGGCAAATGCCCCTACCCTCACCCTCATCGAACACTTCGACGGAACTAGTTGGACCGTTATTCCCACTCCGAACGTGGGTACAGCCTCCAACCGTCTATTCGGGATCACAGCCCTCTCTCCGACCAGCATCTACGCCTTCGGCTCCTATTTCGCGGAAGATGGATCAGGAAACCAGATGACTCTCCTTCTGCACTGGAATGGAATCAACTGGACCGTGACTCCCAGTCCCGATCCTACAAATCGCGGATTCCTGTCCGACATCCTATGGGCGGGAGTAGTGCCGTCACCAGGCAATATCTGGATTTTCGGAGACGAGGACGCGACAGAAACTTTGGCTATCCACGCCATCGTACCGTGAAACTTCCAAACTCGTTCCTGGGGGGTCGTAGCATGAAGGACCGGACTACTCAGCCCGGTTCTTGTTTGCTTGTGCTCCGAAATGTTGTCGGACAATATAGCGACTTGAAACCCATCGCGGGGGATAGCATGGCGAGCATTCAAATCCAGCAGCTCTTCCGCTACCCACGCTTCGATATGTCTGTCGTGACCGCAGAAGGTTTGAACATCTTCACTGAACATCTACATGCCGGATACATTTTACTGACAACTGCCACACCTTCTGAGAATAGGTTTCAACTAGAGGCCACGAGCAAAATAAATCAGTCGACTATAGCAGGAAGCAAGCGGGAATAAACGCCTCACTTGTGAGTTATCAATGCTGACAGACATTCGCGGTAACACCCAAGAAGCGCAATAAATGAGAAGAGTGGGCGGGAAGTCACGAAGTCCGAAGTTAGCTTCGCCGCCCGCCTCGGAATGCGCAGCGAGGTCGCACCTGAGATTGTCGGCTGTCAACTAAATTAAATGAAAAGGAAAAACAAGGAAAAGACAATGAAGAAACGTAAATTACTTTCAATCACCGGACTAATAGCGATTGGACTGGTGTTTGGTGTCAACTTTGCGCAGGCCCAGGCGGGAACATTAGATCCAAGCTTCGGCACAGGTGGAACAGTAACGACAAACTTCGGGGGCGTGAGCGTCAGTCCGCTGACCGCCATCGAGCAGTCTAACGGTAACATCGCGGTGGTCACCAGTCTCGGGAACGGCGTTCCCGGCGACGAGGATTTTGCTCTGGTGCGGTACACGTCGAATGGGACGCTGATTGGGACCACGAGGGCGGCATTCTTCAACGACGGCATCAACAGCCCGATTGCGGTCGCGGCGCAGTCCAACGGCAACATCGTGGTGGCGGGGACGGCATCGGGCACCAATCAGCCAAATGTGTTCGCCATAGCGCGATTCACCCCCGGTGGCCAACTGGATACTACCTTTGGTGACGGCGGCCTGGTGACGACCGATATCAGCGGAAACTCCACGGTGTCTGCAGTGATAGTGCAACCCAACGGGCAGATAGTGGTTGGCGGCGTTTCGGCGTCAGGTCTTAGGCATATGCCGGAAAGTACGGTGTTGGTGCGGTACAACTTGAACGGGAGCCTGGACACGACGTTCGGCACGGGTGGGATCGTAAAGGAGGCCACTGCCGTGGGTGAGCCTTTGGCATTGGCGCAACTTTCCAACGGCGATTACCTGGCGGTAACAGGAAATCCGCTCTCGCCAGAGGCAGGTGTGGTCGTGGAGTTCAGCCCGACGGGAGTGTTGCAATCGACGGTAACGCCGGCACCGGTGGTGGCGTCCAGCCCCTCGACGCCGGAACTAGTTAACCCAGTCATCTTTCAGCCGAACGGCGACTGGATTTGGGCCGAGACGGTTGGCAACGGCTTCCAGAGGCAAGCCGTCGAAGCATTTCGTTTCAGCGAAACAGGAGTCGCGGATCCTTCCTTCAGTTCCACAAAGATCACCTTCGGCGGCCAGAACGTGAACGAGCCACAGGCAATCGCTCTCCAAGCGAACGGGCAAATCGTGGTGGGCGGTATGTCTGGCTTGGCACGGCTCAATTCCAACGGCCAGTTGGATACCACGTTTGGCAGCGGCGGCTCGCTGGCGACTTTCCAAGTTACCGGCCTGTTGATACAGACAGATGGAAAGATTGTTGCCATCGGCTCGAGCGGTACGGATCTAGCACTGGCGCGGTATTTCGCGAATTAGACCTGTTCTTTGGGTCGGCGGACCCACAGACCAGATAGCGCTCGTCGCGAAACAGTTTCGAGCCTATCTTGACCAAGCAAAGGGGGCGCTGATCGCAACCACGGTCAGCGTTTTCTTATGGCGGCTGGGTTTTACAAACCGAATGAATAGGAGTTGAGAGACATGAGCCAAGGGCACACGACTAAGGGTCCTTTGCTTCGTCCTTCAGACCAGGGCGGGAATTACGTCCAGGTTGAGCTGTCTTTAGGAAGTGAAGTTAGCGCAATCTCGCCATTCGTAGATACCCTTATGGGCTTAATCAGGAAGTCCCGATGGGTTCATGGAAGCGAGGAGGAAATCGAAATCGCATTACGCGAGGCCTTGGCTAATTCCGTGGTTCACGGCAATCATGAGGACCCTAGGAAGCAAGTTTACGTTAGTTGTCGCTGCGGGACCGACGAAGTCTCCCTAGTCATCAGAGACGAAGGACAAGGATATGACCCTGGCGAGCTCCCAGACCCTACCGCTCCGGGAAACATCAGCTCCAGTCACGGCCGTGGCATATACATGATGAAAAACCTGATGGATGAAGTTTGCTTTGAACTAGGTGGCGCGGTGGTTTACATGCGAAAGTCCGGCGAGAATTCATCACACGAAGGAAGCCGTGATGAAGCCACCGGAACTCAAGGGCCGTAACTTGGCGTTGAGAACGCCGGAGCACGGCGCTCTGTCGGGGCGACCTCTCGCCTCGACATTTTTCTCTTCGACCAGGCTGGTACAGAGCGGCACCTACGATTTCCCCGCCGTCCAAGCCTTTCTAGTTCCACTTCATCCGAGCTTTTGTTCCTGGTGGGAATAAATGCGCGGCTTGTCAGTTAGCAATACTGACAAACATCCGAGCGGTACCCAAGGAGCACACCATGAATAAGAATATGAAGCCCCTGAGAAGCCTGGTTCTGATGCTGGCAGTCGGAGCTTTTCCCGCCTTCCTAAGTGCGCAGGCAAATCCCAATTCATCCAACGTCGGCGTCGCCCAAGTGAACGGAGAGATACATCTGGTTGCGAGTGACCCAGCAACGTCGCTTGCTGATTTTACTCTCGCTTTGGCTGACACCGGAACACTCAAGACTAAGATCGCCTTCAAGTCGACTCGCACTGTCGTGCGAAACGATGAGGTAGATGTTATTGGAGATCTAACGCTTAACCCAGCTCGAACGCAACGCAACCTATACTCCAGGCGAAGATTATGCTGGCCCAGTGTACGGCGAAGCAGTTGCGCACAACGTGACGCGCCAGGTTGTGTTCGTTATCCCGAGGGAAGACCTTGCGAAGCAGACAGCAAATAGCGAGATTTCGGCAACGGCACTGATCGGTCATGAGAACTTCCCTGAATTGCTTTCGGCCATCTATGCACTGAACTGGCCGCCGGTTGTTGAAGATGAACACTGCCAAATGTCACCCAATGTGGGCGAGGACTATGCGGGACCATCCTGCACTGGCACTGTGATCGACACGCACAACACACCTTCAGTTCCCGCGAATGTAAGCGAGGACTATCAAGGCTCTGAAACTGCGGCGCCCGGCGGCAATCAGGTGATGATTGTCCTGAGTCTTCATTCGACCAGAGAAGGCGCTATTGGAACCGCTTCATTCTCTATCGAATTTGATTCCGCGAGTATCTGGGTGAACCTTCGACCTGAGTACCCCATCCATGCTGGATTGTCGCTCTGAGGTACCGCTACATTGACTAGCAACCTCTATGCTTAATGGAACTCCTCGGGCATCGGTTGTGATTACGGCTCACCGGGTTCGACTCCTTGGTCGCGGCCCAAAGACAGCGATCTTGCGAAGGTTCCTGCGTCTGAGAACGCCGCCGGTCAGGGAATGCAAACCTGTACCTCGCTTCCAACACAGGTCAAGGAAGCAATCAAGCAATTCGGAAACATCGTCTCAGGCGCGTACACGCCCGTCCTGGCGAAGCATTCCAAGCACTTCTCCCTGGAAGACAGCCTAGCGATCGGCGTCGATCGGATGCAGAGGAATTTCGGTCCGCTGAAGCAGCAGGTCGAGACATGGCAGTCGCAGCAGTTGTCCACGGCTGCGGCGAAGCTGCTGATCTACCAGGCGTTCATCAAGGAGGAGTCGGGCTTTCCCAAGGACCTGGCGCGGCGAGTACATGATTTGTACTTTCAGCCCGTGCACGAGGAATTTCAGCCGCGGACCATGTGGAGCCTGTCGAACGCCTTCACCAGCGCGTTCAAGGAGCTGGAGCCGATCCCGCAGTACAAGGCCACGGCCAAGCTGGCCGGGTTTCTGCAGGCAGTCCGGCCTTCGTAACTCTCCAACAAACGTCGGCGTACGGTCCTGAAACCTACAGCCTGTCTCATTGGAGGCTGGACGGGATAGGGCCGTATGCCGCTTTTTCGGCTGCTTGCGCCGCCGATTCGTCATCCGACTCGCGCGGCGCAATAGCGTCGCGCGAAAGTCGGGTTGAGGTTCAGCGGTAGAAGAATTGCTTTATACGGCCACAAGGCCGCCGTCGACCGGCAAATCGATTCCAGTAATGTAGCTGCTCTCGTCCGAAGCCAGGAACACCGCTGCGGAAGCAATCTCCTCAGGCTTCCCGATGCGCCCCATCGGAACCATCGTCTTGAACCGTTCCTTCATAGCATCTGTGTTCTCGCCAAACTGACCTTTGAGAATAGGTGTTTCGACGGGGCCAGGGCTGATCACATTCGCGCGGATTCCTTTGCCTGACAAGTCTGCGGTCCAAGTGCGTGCAAACGAACGCAGAGCCGCCTTGGTAGCTCCGTAGGTCGCATAGACCGGGATGCCTTTCTGCCAGACCCCCGAGCCGGTCAGGATGATCGATCCGCCGTCTTTCATCAGGGGCAGGGCCTTTTGCACTGCAAAGAAAACCCCGCGCGCGTTGACATCGAAAGTCTTGTCGTAGTGCTCCGGGCTCACGGCTGCTGTTGGTGTCGGCTCCACGATGCCTGCATTTGCAAATAGCACATCGAGCTTGCCTTTCTTGGCAGCCACTTCCTTGTACAACCGGTCCAGGTCATCGAGATTGGAAACGTCCCCTTGGACGGCAGTCACATTGCTGCCGATTTCGGCCACGGCCTTATCCAGTTCCGGCTGCCGGCGGCCCGTGATGAAAACGTAGGCTCCCTCTTTCACAAAGCGCTTAGCGGTAGCAAGTCCGATACCGCTGCTGCCCCCAGTGACGACGGCGATTTTTCCCTGTAATGCGGGCATGATTTGATCTCCCTTCTACGATTCGAAGTGTCCGAACTTCTGGACCTATCGTTTCAGATGTACGCGACGCGAAATGGTCGCACATTTTTCAACCTTTCGTTCCAGAAGTGCGTCAAATCCTGTATGGACACTTCGACGGCAGTGGACGTGAGGATGGGGCGTCCTCGTGGGTTTGATGAAGAGGCCGCGCTCGAAGCTGCGATGCGGGTCTTCTGGGAGAAGAGCTACGAAGGCGCGACCGTGGCCGACCTGACGGAAGCCATGGGAATCAACCGTTCCAGCATGTACGCGGCTTTTGGCGACAAGGAATCAATCTTTCGCAGGGTCATGGAGCGCTACCGCGCGGGGCGGATGACCTATATCAGGCAGGCTCTAGCTCAGCCCTCGCTGCGGGAAGTCGTAGCGGGGCTGATCCATGGAACTGCGGAGTTCCTCTCGAGCCCTGACAGTCCTCGGGGCTGCCTTTTAATCCAAGGGGCACTGGCATGTGGCACGGATGCAGAACACGTAAAGCTGGCGATGATCGATTGGAGAAAAAGCGGTGAAGCGGCTTTGAAGAAGCGTCTGCAACAGGCGCAGTCTGAAGGCGAACTCCCTCCAGAAATCCAGCCTGCAGACTTTGCTCGTTATCTGTCTTCGGTCATGGCAGGCCTTGGCGTTCAAGCCGCCAATGGGGCAACAAGGGCAGAGTTGCGGCGTGTGGCTGCAATCGCCTTGCGCTGTATTGAAACCGCCTTGCGGGGTTCTGCAAGCGGATAATTCTGCAGCGAGGTTGGTACGATTGGAATGCGCGTCCTGGGGCCATTCGCTTCTCCTTACGAGTGATGTCTACCGCACAATTGTCAGAAGTCGGCTCTTTTCAAAGCCATGAACCTTCATCCGATTAACTCATGTTCCGGGAGATCGCCTTGGCACGGCCGTGGCTTTTAGAAAATCGTTAGCAGTCACGATCATCTCAGGGAATTCGCGATAGTCCCCGATTGGTGCCGATAAAAGCGCTCGCAACGACGAACCCAAGTTCGTGGATTGTCGGCAATCCGAAAGCCATAGCAGAGCCAAGGGTATGGGCAGCCGGGTTGCGACGGCAGTAAATACTTCATCTCTCCACTCGACAAAATTAGGGGGTCCACTGACACTTGTCTCGGCGGCGCTTGCTTCGTTGACCTTACACGTTCTGTGGAATGGATGGCGGCTTCGCAAACGGCCGGCCGCGCGCTGGCGAATTCGTCCGCGGTCGCGGGGCCAGAAGTTGAGGATCGGGTTCAGTCTGGTGGCGTCGATGGCAACTTGGTTGTTCGTCATCGCCGAAGCAGTCGTGCACCAATTGTCTTGTGGCACTAGCTTGTCATCCGAGCAGAATTGGCAAGAGCACGCCCAGCCCTAAAGCAAACAACCACACAGCCGGGGCCGGTGTCCCGACGGGGCCGTACTCGTCGCTGTTCGCGGGCGGCGCTTCGCGGATCGAGAAGCAACCATCGGGTGAAGCGGCGCTCGAACAGCAGGAACACAAAAGCCGTGGTAGCTCCGTAGATTAGGTGTCCGGGAAGCAAAGGAAGTAGAGATGATGCAGCCTCTGGACGCCAATCGATTTGCCCGGTAAGCAGCATGGGCAGGAGCGTCAGAGGCCCCAAGTACCACCAAATCAGGCCAAACAGCCATCCCCACGCCACGCCGAGTCCGAGGTTGGAAGCCTCACCTCTGAACAGCAGCCCATAGCTCATGCCAATGAGCGCACTGATCAGCAGATGATCAGCAGACCGCGCATTCCAGAGAAGCTCGTATCGAGACCAGCAATCTTGGGCAGGACACCCGTAGCCAGGAGAACTGGACTGGAAACGACGCCGCCAACCAAGCCGGCAAGAGCTCCCCATTCGAGCGATCGAATCGTACGGAGACCGGGTCCCTCCGGTTCACGGTTAAGCGGATCGGAGTGGATAAACAGGCGCAGCCACAGGCCATCGAAGGCAGCGTAGGTGACACCCAGCAACAGTCCATAAAGGATGTGCCCGACCAGCGACCCAAATAGGTTGCTGCCCCGTTCCGCCGACCAGTCCAGCGGCAAGCCGGCGGCTAACGGGGAAAGCGTAAGTGGACCAAGAAACCACCAGAATATCCCGAAACCCAAGCCCCAGGCCATCGAAGAGCCATAGCCGCGTACGTCGCGCTGAAAGAGCACTCCGAACATGGCCCCGATCAGTAGCGCGACGACAAAATGTGACGTAACGGTAGCGCTATGCGAACTCAGCTCTCGGTATCCAGCGAGCAGTGGAAAGTAATTGCCAGACGAGACCCACTGGCCGAAGACGAAACCGGCGAGCGTGCCCGCAAGACCGCCGGCCACAATCGCGCGTCCCCAACTGAACTTAGGCTGGCTCGTTCTGGAATGAAAGCTGCCCCAACTTCCCAGCGTGACCCCGACTGGCATACCCAAACAGATGAGGAAGGCGACGAGTTGAGGGAAATTCGGCCGGGCATCGCTCAGCATAGCCATAGATGGACCCGAGTGACGCAGCGAGAGAATCCCCGCCGGAACGACCATCCACAGAAGTAGAGCGGTGGCCACGCCCCAAATCAAGCCCGCACCGGGACTGCTTGCCCGTCGGGAAAAGAAGAAGCCGAAGGCAACTCCGAAGAGCGCGCCATTTACGATGCCATGTGCCAGCGAGGTCGTGAGCAGGTCGCTCTGCAGCGCGCCCCCTAAAACGCCGACGCCCATTCCGAGCAGCGGTTCGCGCCAGAACGAGAGAATACGGTCCTTCTGGGTCTGTGCTGCTATGGAAACATCCAGTTTCGCCATGAAGCCACTCCTACTTCAGATCGATCGTTTGTACGATATCGCGAGGAAAGAAGAGTTCGATCGTCCAGTCCATGAGCACACGAATCTTGCGCTCCAGTCCAGGCAACTTGGAAAGATAGATCCCCCTCCACATGAACCATGCCAGTAGTCCGGAGAAGCGCATGGATCTATTGCGAGCGAACGGTACCGTCAATTCAGCACAGGCCGTCTGGTGTCCCACCACGCAAAGCGCACCAAGCGAATCGAAATGAAACTGTCGCGCCGGCAAGCCCTTTAGCTGAGCTCCAATGTTCCGCGCAAGGACTTCGGCCTCGCGCAGCGCGAACTGCGCAGTGGGAGGGCACGGCTTACCTGTCTTCGTATCATGTACAGCCGCACAGTCACCGAGTGCCCAAACACCGGGGTGGCCGGGGGCGGCCAGCGTACGGTCCACCACAACAGCGCCGCGCTTATCTTTTTCCAAGGGAAGCGATTGCAGCAGCGGATTCGGCGCCGTACCCGCGGTCCATACCAGCGTTTCCGCATGAATTTGTCCGTCGCCAAGGACGACCACACCAGGCTGTGCATCGGTTAAACGGACGTTCAGGCGGAAGGTGATGCCGCGGGCCTCCATCCTTCTTTGCGCATAGTGGGCGAGCGATTCGCTCAGTTCCGGCAGGATGCGCTCCCGCGAGTGCACCAGGATGACGCTCAGCTCTTCCTGTTGCAGGTTCGGATAATCCGCAAGGATCCCCCGGGCAAAATCGTTCAGTGAGCCCCGCAAGTTCGACGCCGGCGAATCCTCCACCCGCGATGACAAAGGTCAGAAGAGGTTTACGTACGGAAGGGCCCTCGCGATCTGCTTTTTCGAACATCTCAATCACGTGATTACGAATGCGGATCGCATCGAGCAGGCTCTTGAAATTGAAGGAGAACTTTTCGAGATTGGCCATGCCGAGGTAGTTCGAGACAGAGCCGAGCGCAAGCACCACATGGTCATAAGGAACGTCCCGGCGCAGGTCTTCGCCAATGCTGGCCGGAGCGTCTTGCAGAATTACTCGGCGCTCCGCAAGATCGATTCCCGCGACCCGTGCACGGATAAACTCAGTGCTATGCAGGCTACTGCGCAGAGGTGTTGTGATGTGGCTGGGCTCAAGGCTGCTGCCGGCGACCTCGGCGAGCATAGGAGTAAAGAGCAGCGCGTTCGTCTCGCTGATGAGCGTGATTGATACTGAACCTTCCAGCCGTTCCTCGAGACATTCAGCCAGCCGCATGCCCGCAAATCCGCCGCCCAAAATGGCGATGCGCTTCTTCTCTAGTTGGGCTGGCGGAGAGGAGACCGGTTCCGGACCAAGCACGCGTTCGACGGCGTCACTCAGTGCTTGCGTGATCAAGCCTATCCCTGCGCCATAGATAATCCAGCCGACGAGCGCAGGGAAGTGCTGCCGCATCTGCGCGGCGCTCCACTCCGGCATCTGCCCTGAAAATAGTGGAAGCGCGATGACACTGACCAGAGCCCAGAGCGGCACGCCGAGCGCCGCGGCCGCCATCAGATTGTCGACGTAAGCTCCGGGTGTTGGCCGCAAGCTTGCCGAATATGCCGCACCAATGCCTGCGCCAAGGACGATGCTGAAGACCGGATGCCCGACCGTGGCCACCAGAGCCGCGCTGGACAGCGCTCCTGCGATTGTCCCGATATTCGTGCGCCGCAGCAAAGCGTCCATGTACTTGCTCCGTCCAAGCTAGGCAGTGTCCTTACCAGCAGCTTGCTTGAGGAAGTGCGCTGTCCTTACGTTAGCTTCCGAACCGCTTTACGATTTCCGACATGGCTTCTGGGCTACCAGAACGGTATAGCCGAGCGCGCCGCTACGGAACGCGGAGAGCATTTGATCGATGACTCGCGCGAAGTCGCGCGCAGCTTGGGGAAACAGCATCTTCAACGGCCGAACCAGTCGTGCCCGGCGCCGACAGATCTCCCAGGTCTGGGTGACACCGTGGGTAAGGTCTTCCACAACCATCATCTGCAGACCCGCTGCTTCGATCTCCTGGGCATACTCTATCGGCGTCGCAAACTGATGGCAAACGGCGGCTTCAGCCAACAACGATAGCTTGTTATCCGGGCGCGCACATGTCCACGCGGCAACCAGCAACTTGCCTTGTGGCCGTAGCGCATTCGCCGCTTTCCTGAAGTAAGCGCGTTTGTCCAGAAAATGCTCCGAGGACTCCATGGTCCAGATGACGTCGTAATGCGACTCTCGGAAATCCTGGCGCTCCGCATCGGCAACCACAAATGTCACGCGGTCGTGCACCCCGTTACGTCGCGCGCTCTTGTCCGCAAACGCGGCCTGTTTGCGGCTGAGCGTGATGCCAGTGACGCGCGCGTCATGGTTGCGCGCCAGGTAGATGGATGTGCCGCCATAGCCGCAGCCCACATCCAACACAGCGGAGCCCGGCGCGAATGCAAGGATACGCAGGCAGAACTCAAGCATCTGCTCTTGTGCGCGCAGCGGTCGCTCGTCGCCGCTGACAAACAATCCATGATGAAGGTGCTGTCCCCAGAACAGGCGGTACACCCGCGCCATAGAATCGTAGTGCTCGCGAACAGCCTCGGTCGTCACCATCTGCATCAGGCACTCCGTCGCAATGTCAATGGATTTCCGTGCGGACGGGGATCACTGAAAATTCGATATCCAGTTCGTCTTTCACTTTGACTAGGCTCCCGCCCGCGCTAACAGGTTGAATGCCGAAGTCGGTCTGGTTGATCCGACAGCGCCCCACGTACCTGTCCTGAGCTTTATGCACAGTGGCACTGACCGGATTGCTGTGTCCATGCAGCGCCAGAATCCCCGTGACGGTCAAGGTATCGCTGCCAGTTTTCGTCACCGAGGTTGAGCGGAAGCTGATCTCGGGGTACCTCTCACTCTCAAGCACTTTCTCTTGCATGGTCCTTTGCACTTCAGCTTGATTCTCGGTACTAAGACCCTTGTCCGGCTCGACCATCAACTTGCGCGCCAAGAAAGTGAAAGCCACGTGAGAAGGCTCGACTTCTTCGACGCTGCCCTGAACCATGGGAGCGGTGACCCAGTGCTCATGACCTGCGGCCGAGAACAGGCCAGCCTTTCTCACGTGAACGCGGACGGTGCTGTGCTCGACATCGATAGGCCTCTGGGTCGCCCATGCCAGCGGACAGAACGAAACCGTGAGCAAAACGGCGCTCCAAATGCTTCGCGAGCCTGGCATGCCTAATGGGCTCCCTGTGGGCCTGACCCTCGGTCATTCAGCCTGTTCAACTCGTATGCGTAAAGCGGGTTCTGGGGAAACTCCTGCTGAAGCTCGATGAGGAGCTTCTGTGCCATGCTGGGGTCGTGATCTCGCAGCGCCGCGACAGCCAGCAGAAGCTTCGCAAAGGGTTTGAGAAATCGTCCGCTCTGCGCCGTGAGCCTAAGTTGCTGGATCCCTCGGTCTCGATCGGCCCTTGCTCCGCTCAATCGTGCAATCCAACGAACCAACATCGGCTTGATCGAGACAAGATAGTTCTCAGCGCCGAGAGCAAGATATGCGTCGTAGCAGTCCGCATCGACGCGGAGCAAACTTTCCGCCCATCGCCTGCCTTCTTTCGTATAAGAGAGCGAAGCAGCATTCCGCTTCTCGATGAGCGCGGCGTAGTCGGCCTGCAACCCATTCACCAGCGTCTTCGCAAGAAGCGCATCGGGGGATGAGGGATTTGCGGCCAGCATCTCATCCGCAAGTCGGTCCGCAGCAGAAATTTGCTGTTGAAATCGCAGCTTCAGTTGCTGGTCCGGGAGCGGCTTGCTCCGGCTCTCAAAGCTCTTGTCGTCCGTAAAGAGTTCCGACCTGAGCACGCCGAGTCGATCGAATTCCTGAAAGAGATAGCCGCTCGCTCGCGATGCGGGACCAAGCGGATTCCGCGGTTCGTGCATTTCCCATTGAAGGAATGTTTTCTCGGCGTGATCAAAGTCGAGGTTATAGAGGGCACGGTAACCTTGGTCGAGCTGTTCGTAGCCATCCGTACCCGTCGGTGCACCACAGGGACTCGCGGAAGCTGGAGAGGCTGTCAGCCAGACAATCATTGCAGCGGTAACACACCATCTCGCCATATCACACTACAGTCTCACCGGAGCAAACGCCGCTTTATCGAAGGCCCAGAATGCTTTCATCGTTTCCGGATTCTTCTGGTCTAGACACTTCAGCTTGGCAAGATTCAGAGCCTGGAAGCCATGGTTGAGCTGCTCATAGGCGTCGCCCGCTGCAGGCATGCCACAGGGACCAGCTAGAGCAGGGATCGAAGCCATAATGGCTGCGAAAAACACGAGCACCGGCCACGCTCTCTTGCGCTTTGTCATACCAGGTCATTGCCGTACGCAGCGACTTCCCCAGATGAGATTCGTGGCCGTGTTGCAAGTTACAAGAAGCCAAAAGTTGTCTGCTCTTGCGGGTTAGATTGACATCAACGGGGTCCATGCAGGTCAACTCGCGGTCAGTCTGTCAGTACTGCACCCAAGGTGCAGCTTGAGCGGCTGTCTGTGGGGTGTCTTGCTGGTTGTCCTACGAACTGCAAGCTGGCACAGACATGCAGAACCGAAGAGGGGAGTGGCTCGGCGTGGTTGCAACCAGGGATCTACTTTGGGGTGTAACATGGTGATCACACGATGTTGCCCGTCCGCAACCAGGAACAAGATATGGAGTCTGGCGACTCCCTTAAGTCAACTGCCCAGCCAACCCGTGTCGTGCTGGTTTGGGGCTCGCTCGTCATAGCGGCGGCGGAGAGTCTTTGCGTGGCCGCAGTCGGGCTCAGCGGGATTCGGGTGGCCTTGGGGTTGACCTCGCTACTGGCAGCAGGAGCCGCTGGACCAGCCCAGGGGTTTCATCGCAACGCGATTCGCATACCGTTCCTAGCGGCTGGCGCAATTGGCGCCTGCCTTACCCTGCTGTTGCTTTGGAATGAAGAGCGGTTGCGCAGAAATCCTGCAGCCGCCTGGAGAATACGTCCTCTTACCAAATCACAACGCTGGCGGCGATGGTTTCATCTAACGGTCGCGATCGTGACTTTGTTGCTGGTGGTAGCTGAAATAATCACCCATCCCTGGTTTCACCACGAGCTGTGACAGGCGAGTCTCTCCGCCGGCTCCCGATCACTTCGCCATCTCCTTCCGTAGGCGGGCGTGCAGTCTCTCGCTATAGCCCACGGGCAGTTCAAAAGTCCGTTCATCGGCAATCAGGTAAAGAATATTGCGGGTGGAATCCAGGACTGCGGCGCAGTGACGGCAGTGGGCGAGGTGCTCTTCAATGGCCTCTCGCAGTTCAGGCGAGACACTATCATCAATGTAGTTCGAAATCTCTTTCCAAACGTGCTTGCAGTTCAGAACCATGCCGCACCCGCCCTAGCCTTGAACAATCCGAACCAACCGCCGCCGCGCTTCGTCTTCAGTTGCGGCGCGAGGATCTTCTGCATCATAAGCCGCGCCCGCAGCAGCCGTATTTTCACCACTCCATGGTTGACGCCGAGTATAGCAGCGGTTTCGACAATATTGTATTCCTGCACATCACGCAGAACCAGCACTTCGCGGTACATTTCGGGCAGGCTCTCCAGCGCCGAGCGCAACAACTGGCGCAGTTCCCTGCGCTCCAGCGCCTCCAGCGGAACCTCGCGCCAGTCGGTAATCACTGCCGGAGTGAAATCGCCGTCTCCGACTTCCGCGAGCGCGTCCACGGACTCAAACGTCAGGACGCGGTTGTGACGAAGCTGCGCCCGGGCTTCGTTGAGGGCGATCGAAACCAGCCAGGTTCCGAACTTCGCCTCCCCGCGGAAGCTGGCCAGGTTCTTAAGCGCCTTCAGCAGCGCCTCCTGGGCTACATCTTCGGCATCGTGTTCGTTCTGCAGCACGGAATACGCCGCAAAATAGACACTGCGCTCGTACGGTAGCACCAGTTCGTGAAACAGATCACGCTCTCCAGCAAGAATTCGCGCTATCAGACCGGCCTCATCCCGAGGAACCAAACCGTTTCGCATAGGTGCCGTGCTGGGTTCGTCAGACTTCACGCTTGCAATCGCCACCTGTTCCAAGCCAGCCGATCCTATATAGGCCGTACTTAGATCGGATACTCCAGGCAGAAAAAAGTTACGGCTGGAGATCTACCGCGATGGTAACTTCCCACGGGATTCGAGGAGGCCCCGAATCTTGCTCAGCAAGAGATCGACACTTTCCCCTTTAGCTACGAAGTCGTCTACTGCACCGAGTTCGCGCTCTGGCAACGCGACCATCGCAGAGAATAACAGCAGCGGCACTTCGGGTCGCAAGCGCCTGATGTCTCTTGCCAAGGCAGCACCGCTCATGTGGGGCAGCTGATAATCGAGCACCGCCAGATCAAACTCCATAGTCTCCGTCATCGTCAATGCCTTACGGGGATCGTCAGCGGTTAAGACTGTATATCCACAGATCTGAAATACCGAGCCCAGCAACCTCAGGGCTTTCGGGCTGTCGTCAACGTACAAGATCGTCGGCACGTTGTAAGCCTTTCGCGCTTCCACAGGATGTCTCCACCCGCTTCCGCAGGGTGTCGAGCGGTACCGATGCCGACCCGATGACCACTCGGGGATCACGACTGCCGACGTAGTAGTGCCAGCGCCTGACCAGCGATGCTGATCGACGCCCCTAACAGCACCACATCCTTGATCAGAAATTGTCCCGTTCCGCCCAGCGCTGGAAACCCATGAGTGAACAGTAACGCACTTGGGGTGGAAAGAATGAAGCTTACGGTTAGCACAAATGTTACTGCACATCCGGCTCCAGCAAAAAATGAGGCCATGTTGACCAAATACCGAGCACCAGCAGCACGGCCAAAACGAGCTCAATGGTCCCGATGACGTTGGATACTCCCTGAATACTCCACGCGGAGTACATCCACGCCATCAAAGGGCTATGTGCCACCAGCGGCTGAATGCCCTGTGCTTCTTCCGGGGTGAACTTGGCCAACCCTATGAACAGGAGGCAAAGAATCAGCCCCCAGCGTGTGACCCCCAATCCGATCTGCTCAAGGTTCAGCGTACTGCGCACGCTTTCCGCCTGTTTTACCGCAACTGCTTCCATGATGATTCTCCCTTAAGAAATGCGGCTTCAGACACCATGACCGCGTTGTACCTTCGGCCTGGACTTGTAACGCCTCAGCAAATTCCCGGCTTGGAACATTCCACTAACGACCGGGAACGGGAATCTCGCAGTGCGAGATCCCATCCGCAGCCTTCGAAATTCCCGATTTCGTCGAAAGGTCGCCGAAGTAAGGGCTCAGCAGGTAATCAAGCGCGAGTTTCCCAGGACCAAACACAAAGACGAGCAAGGAAGCGAACAAGAACGTGTACGGGTCGGCGTTGTAGAACTTCCCGGGATCGGAGAAGATTGCCGCTAGCGCCTGCCGGTCTGCCGCCAAATACGCAACGATCATGTCCACGGTCAATGCCAGACCAGTCAGGCGTGTCCCGAGCCCAACAATCAGTAAAATCCCGCCGGCAAACTCCATGAGAGCGACTACCCAGGCATTAAGACCCGGGGCGGGAATGCCGAGGCTCATGAAGAATTGGGTGACGTGCGGTATATTGTGGAGCTTCCCCCATCCCGTTTGCACAAACTGCCAACCCCAATAGAGACGAACTGCAAGCAGCAAAGGAGATTGCAGTAAGTTACCAATCCCCGTTAGTGCAGAATAGGCTTTAATAATAGTGTTCTTAATCTCGGTTTTCATGTCGCTACCAATCCTTCTTAGTGTTCGATTTGCAGAACCAACCCAGGGACATCCACGTTCTGAACCATTGCTCGATCCGGTGCGCCTGGACCTCCTCGGCGATGCCGCTATCCGCAAAGGCAAAATCTAGAGCATCGGGAAGAGAGAGTCCGTCCTGGATTCCCGAGAGCAGAAGATAGGCTTCTTGCCCCAACCGCTTGTAGTGAACCGAGAAATCGGCCCGATGAACGGCCAGGAACGCTGCTGCAGGCACGGGATGTTTGATTGGCACGCGTCGGCCATCTCCTGCGGACGTGATGTAAAATCTCTGCCTTTTGCGGACGGCGAGAAGAATGTTGTCCACGGGATATTCAAGTTCCAGCAGAGTAATGTAGGGCTGGAGGATCAATTGAAGCGGCGGCCCCTCACTCGCCAGATCCTCGGGTGTGAGAGCAGGCAAGTCCGCAGCATCAAAGGCCTCGATATGCGCCCACTCGAGATTCGTCATATCTCGCGCCAGCCGGTCGTTGGGCTGCAGCCATTCGGGATGCGATCCCAGCCACAGAGTCAGGCATGATCCCAGGTTGCGCAGCGTGAACGAGCGCGAGGGGCAATCGGTTAAGTAGGCCTTGGCCATCGCCCGAAAGCGTTCCCCGCCTAGAATCACCCGCAGTCCCGGAAAGTCTTCTGACAAGGCATCCATCAGCCGGAACCAGTACTGGCGGTTATAGATCTCCAACCGTTCGAAGCTTGTGAGCCGATCGTTGGGTGCAATGAAGGAACTTGCCACCTCGGTCATGGGCTGATGCCGGGAATTTCTCTTTCGCATGTTTTCTGTGCAAGTCAAAGGCTGCATGACTGCTTCCGCCATCCGCCGCTGCAATTCCAAAAGACCTCTCATTGGCCAACCTCCACAAGTTCAACTGCAGCAGGCTGCGCATGGACAGGCGACACAACCGTAGCGTCGCTCAGGAACCGGTTCGCCTTTAAAGCTTCTTGGTGGACCTCCTCGAAAGAGGGAATTTTGTCATCCCACTCGAGGAGTGTTGCCGTCGGGCCGATGCGGCGAATCGCGCGCGAGTATAAGCTCCACACAGGATCGATGACGGGGTGGTCGTGGGTATCGAGGATGTACTTTTCGTATCGCGAGTGTCCGGCGATGTGGATCTGGGCAACCCTTTCAGCCGGAACACTATCGACGTATACAGTTGGGTCGAAACCGTGATTCATCGAACTCACGTAGATGTTGTTTACGTCGAGCAAAATTCCGCAATCGGCGCGTGCCACCACCTCGTTCAGGAACTCCCACTCCGTCATGACGGAGTCGTGGAACTCGGCGTAGCTGCTGACGTTCTCGACGGCGACGGGAATCTCCAAGTAGTCCTGCACTTGGCGGATCTTCTGGGCTGTCAGCTTCACGGCTTCCCAGGTGTACGGAATTGGTAGCAAGTCGTGGGTGTAGCGACCGTCCACACTGCCCCAGCAAAGATGATCGGAAAGCCAAGGTGTCTTGGTGCGGCGCACGAGTGCCTTAAGCCGCTTCAGGTGCTCACGATTCAGCGGCTCAGCCGAACCAAAGTACATGGACACGCCATGCTGTACGACTCGATACTGTTCAAGAATTTGGTCCAGAATTGCGATGGGCCTACCGCCGTCGATCATGTAGTTCTCGGAGATAACCTCGAACCAATCGACCACGGGGTTATTCTGCAAAATGTGGCGATAGTGCGGGATTCGCAGGCCGATTCCAATGCCGTATTCGGTGAATCCATTAAATCGATTCGCAGGCATACTAATCTTTCCAGTCTCGAACGGAGCTAAGTTGGGTTACGGGGGCCGGGCAAGCCGACCCTCCGATTGGGTCAATTGGTTATGCAGCCTTGGGTGGTTGGGAACCATCGGTCGCGCAGCCGCCCTTGCCTTTGCAGGAGTTCTTGCCTTTGCAGCCATTATCGCCGGACTTACAGCCGCCTTTGCCCTTGCAGTCGTTCTTGCCTTTGCAGGAATGTGTGTCGCTTTGCTGGTCGTCCTGGGCGAGCAGCAGGCGAGCGTTGGATGTCATTGAGCCATTCGACACGCCGGTCTTGGTGTTCGGAGCTGTGGAGTGGGCACTAGCAAAAGCTGGCACGCCGACACTGAGCAGTCCAGTCATGGCAGCGGTTAACAGCAGAGACTTCACTGAGGTATTCTTCATCGTTGTTCCGTCCTTTGAGATATTGGAGTCGCCGTAACACACCCAAAGGGCTGCCCGGCTTTAGGCTGGTGCGACCGGTAATTCTGTGCCGCATGCCATCGCACGATAGGAGTCCCGGTTTCGAGGAAAGTTACAGAGCAAGACAGCGAATTCCAGTACTTTGCGGAAACTCGTTCTCTCGGAGTAACGACGAACCTTTGGGATGCGAGAGGGCATGGATCTGTGAGCCATAGTTCGCCCAGACACTAAGCTCATGTCGAAGATCTCTGCCGCCCATCCCGGCAGAGAGTTGCTGGTGGTGATTGCACAGTGCGCTGGGTCTGACCCTGAGTCTGACCTGCGGTGCAAGTGTCGCTTCATGGCAGGCTGACGAAGCGCGGCTAGGCGGGTCCATTTACAAGGAACTGCGACGCTCACCGATTCTCTTTGCTAATCAGCTTTGGTCGAGTGATCGCCTCTCGCACGCCGGCCAAAGGAGCACTGGGCACGAATTCAATCGAACCATCATCGTTGCGGCGCAGACCTAGTTTCTTCCACAGTCCTGGGAGGTCGACAGGAAAAGGCTTGTCTCGCATGTCGCGGTACAAATCCTCCAAGACGGTGGTTCCGGTGGCTTTATCCCCCGCTACCAAGGCACGCTCGATGTTCCAATCTCGTGTGATGGTTCCTCCATCTTGAAGAATGCCACGCAGTGCGTCTTGCAGACCTCTTCGATTGTTTGTACGCTCCCTGGTCTGGACATCAGCGACAAGACAAAAGAGGGCTCCACCCCGGTAGGTGCGAGCCCAGGTATGCGTGCGGTCGAGACCTCGATCGTCCTCACCGGGTTCACCCTGCGGCATGTCGCGCATGACGTCGCTCCACATCTTCGAGGTCGGCAACTGGCCCGCCTGCGCACGCGCGACTGGTTCGACATAGACAGAGATTCCTTCTTCAATCCAGTGGTGCTCCTCGGCCATAGAAGGAAACGCGAGATGGATCATTTCGTGCGTCAACACCCAATCCTCATCCAATTGCGTGACGCTGGTTTGGGGCCCGACGGAGATCGTGATGAATCCTCCATTCCTGGCGTACGTTACTCCGTGATGAACACCGGGGGCCCCGCGCGAGTGGACGGCCAAAATGAGATGAGTAACTGGGAAGGTGCCATAGTAGGTGCAGACCGCTGTAGCAGCACGATTGATCCACCTCAGTAGGTCATCGCGCGACTCCGCGCCACCGTCGAACCGCATGGCAATCGTCGATCCACAGGCATTGAGCGTGACTTCCGTCGAAGTAGGTGGTGCTGCGTAGGCGGCTAGCAAATGGCCCAATGTAAACCCAGAATACAGTGACAAAAGAGCGAGGGAAGACGTGAGAAGGAAAAATCGAACCGACGGCCAAAGATGACAATGCATCACACCCCACCCACATGCACGGAAAGCCCTTTTGCGATTCGATCTGGCGGTCAGCTCTTAAGCTTGTCGTCGCCAGCTAAAGTCAGCGTTTTCTGGAAAGTCGCATAGGCAGCCTGTGCGTTAGTCTTCGGGAAGCTTGCGCGCCAGAGATAACAGACTGAACTGAGTTGGTTCACATTGATCGTAGAAGCTTGCGACCTACAGTCGGCAAGAATCGGTACTTGCACCTATGACGGTCGTCGCGAGTGAAAGTTACACCCGGAAACAACTAACGCCCCCTTTCTCCATGGTCTCTCGGATCACAGGTCATAGCGCCACCGAGGCGAAACGAGCGATTGAGACACACTCCCAGACCCGACCGTAACTTCTGATATGCAGTCTTTGCCTTTGCTGTGTCGCCCTGCATGGCGTAGGCGCGAGTCAGGCCGAGGCGTGCCAGCAAGAATGAAGATGCCATGCGCATGCACAGCAGTCGCCACAAAACGTCGGACTTACTTACAATCTCTACCGCATCTACCCCGTCCTTCAGTGCCATAGGAAGTCAACACGCCAAAGCACGCTCTAGTTATGGCGAACCATAGGCCACCGTCGTTGCTCAAGGTTCTGCCCTTCTTTGGCCATTCTGTTGAATTAGTTTTGCCACAAGAGCAGTCCAGCCAGTCTGGTAACTCGCGCCCAAGCCTTCTCCTGTATCGCCGTGAAAGTACCCGTGGAACAGTAGCAGATCCCTCCATCTAGAGTCGGCTTGAAACTTTTCGACGCCGCCAAAAACCGGCCGCCGCCCGTCGCCATTACGCAGGAAGATGCTGCCAAGCCTACGCGACAGCTCAGCGGCTACGTCCCACAGCGTAAGCATCTCTCCTGAGCGGTTGGGAATTCGACCTTGACATCGTCACCGAAGTAGTGGTGGTAGCGTTGCAGCGACTCGATCAAAAGAAAGTTCACCGGAAACCATATAGGGCCGCGCCAGTTCGAGTTGCCGCCGAACATTCCAGTTTGCGACTCTCCCGGCTCATAATCGACCCGGTGCTCTATTCCGTTAATGTGCGCTATGATAATCAGAAGTGAGCTAGTGTCCTGAGTCACAAATTCGCCGCATTTCAGCGGACGGTAACGTATTTGTTTGCATCACTGGGAACCAGAATATTTAACAGGTGAATTTCGGGTTCACCACACTAGTCCTTTCTTGATATTCCAATTACGACTCTTTGGGATGGGTTGCCTAACAGTACGTTCGCCACCCTGTCCGAGTCGAATCACGGCGCCCAGTCCCGCAATCCCGGCACGCCGCCCGCCCCATGCGCTTGCGTGACGCCGCGAGCAATGGCCCGAGCAACAGCGTGAGCCGCCGCCGCGCCCAAGGCGTGAACGTCTGCCTGGGCTTCACCAACCGATAACGCGAAGACTACATCGCCATCAAAGCGTGTGTGCACCGGCGAGATGACGCGTGCCATGCCAGTAGCCGCCATCGTCGCCAGCCCCTGGGCTTCAAGCCGTGTCAGCGTCGCATTCGTCACTACTGCCACCAACACTGTGTTGGGGTCGGCAAAGCCTTTGCGTATGTAGCCGCCTCGCAATGCTGCCACGGTATCGGCAAAGTCGCGCGAATCTTTAGAAACGCGCGCGCCGGCAAGAATACGGCCAGTATCCGGATCGCTGACGTCGCCGAAAGCGTTGACCGCCGCCAGCACCGAAATCCTAACCGGCTCGCCAGAGCTGCGGCCCGGCGCGATTTCTTCCGTCCAGCATCCGATGGCCGCCTTCATGGCGCACTGGACGCCAAACAATTTGCCGACCGTTGCGCCCATGCCTGCGCCGACATTCCCTTCGGTGGCGAGACCGTCGCCGAGCATGGCGGCTTCAGCCGCAGCGTAGCCCATCGCGGCGTCGGGACGCCGCTTCGGATCGCCCAGCCGCAAGTCGAAGAGAATGACAGCTGGCACGGTAGGAATCTTTGCGATACCGGTCTCGAAGCCGATGCTGCGTTCTTCGCACCAGCGCATGACGCCGCCTGCGGCGTCGAGCCCGAAGGCGCTGCCGCCGGCAAACAGCAGTGCGTGAATGCGCTCCACGACGTGGCTGGGACGGAGCGGTTCGAGTTCGCGCTCACCGACAGCGCCCCCTCGCACGTCGTAGCCTGCCACGGCGCCCTGTTCACAGAGCAGAACGGTGCACCCTGTGAGCGCCCTGTCGTCATGCGCGTGGCCGACTTTCAGTCCTGGAACCGTTCCGAAACCGGGAGGCATACGCTTGCCAAACTCATTCCTGGAAAGAGGGACACCGCAAAGTCTCTTCCTTCAACTCAGCCCCATCGGACGCTGCCGGAGCAACCAGAAAACTCAGACACATAACGCCAACCAGAGGCGGGGATAGCGAACATGCAAATTCATTCTGCTCATTCCTTTTGATGAAACCTTGTTCCGCAAAGTTCGCATGCGTTGCAGAATCTCGTTTGAGTTCGAGGTTATAGAGGGCACGGTAACCTTGGTCGAGCTGTTCGTAGCCGTCCGTAACCGTCGGTGCACCACAGGGACGCGCGGAAGCTGGAGACGCTGTCAGCCAGACAATCATTGCAGCGCTAACACACCGTCTCGCCATATCACATTACAGTCTCACCAGGGGTTGACCCGGGCGGTGACTTGCAGCTTGAGATTCGGCGCGTTTTGAAAAGTGACAACTGAAAAATGCGAGGTCCTGGAGTGGTCCTTGAATGTATTTCGTTTCTCACGGCCCCTGGCTTGCCGGACTTTCCACAGCGCCTTCCGGGAACAAGCGCGGCGAAATGCTAATGGGCCGTGCTGTCCTGGGAAAGAGAAGCATAATCGGTGTATCCTCGGGCATCGCCTCCATAGAACGTTTGCTGATCCGGTTCATTCAGGGGGGCTCCAAGCTGTAGCCGCCTTGGCAGATCAGGATTGGCCAGGAATGCGCGCCCGTACGCGACCGCGTCGGCGTAGCCCGTCAACACTGCCTCTTTGCCCCGCGCTGCATCATAACCGCCATTCACGATGTAAAACCCCGTCCATAGTTCCCTCAAACGTCTCAACAACGCCCAAGCGCGCTCACTATTCTGCCGGCCATCTTGCGTTGATTCGACTACATGCAAGTAGCCAATTCTGTAATTGTTGAGCCGCTCGACGGCCGCACTAAACGTTTCGCTCAGGTTCTCGTCATGCATGTCGTTAAAGGTTCCTGTCGGGGAAACTCGCACGCCAACACGTTTCTCGTCCCACACGTCCAAAACCTCTTCCGTTACTTCAGTGAGAAACCGAACACGGTTCGAAGCGATACCCCCATAAAAATCCCTTCGTTGATTCGATCCAGTGTGAAGAAATTGATCGATCAAATAGCCATTTGCTGCATGAATCTCGACCCCATCGAATCCAGCTTCCTTTGCGTTATGTGCAGCTGATCGATAATCAGCTAGCGTTTCTTTGATGCCTGCTCGTGTCAATGCAACCGGCTCCGACACTTGCGCCCGACCCGTCGCGATAAATGTCTGGCTGTTCGCCCGAATTGCTGAGGGTGCTACGGGCTGCGCATGATTCGGCAATAAAGAGGAATGAGAAATCCTGCCGACGTGCCAGAACTGAAGAAATATCCGTCCGCCATTTTCATGCACTGCGTCCACAATGCGGCGCCACGCAACAATCTGCTCAGGTGAATGAATTCCCGGAGTATTGATGTAGCCCTTCCCCATCGGCGAAATCTGGGTCGCCTCAGTGATAATCAGTCCCGCTGACGCGCGTTGCGCGTAGTACTGCACTGCGAGCTCACTCGGCACGCCATCTGCGTTAGCGCGGTTTCGCGTCAGTGTGCCATGAAGACGCGATTCCTCAGGACTAGTGGTCCGAAAAGAACGGATTCGAAAAGACTCCTCATGTTTGGCCTCCTATTTAGCACTGCAGCTATGGTCATCACTCGCCGCCGAGTAGTCCTTACGGACAATGTCACCAATCTTCTGTACTGTTTGTCCGATCAGAGTAGCCGAAGGTGCGGAGAACCTTCTTTTTCGCTCGATACGGAACGGACCCTCCTACCTTGCAGCACGTTGTCAAGCGCGAGTGGTCCAGGACCTTGAACCGCAAGCATCAAAAGCGCCGCGAGGTACAGAAGATCGATTTCGTAACCAACAGGTCCGAACCTGGCGCCAGACGCGGAAATGCCTTCTGGCTTCACTGAGCTAAATCCGTACGGCAAGTGACCACTAATCATCGCAACCAGCGGAACGACAGCCATGGGAATGCTCGCCCAGAACACCAAGACTCCGAGCAACATCGCCAAGCCTCCAAGAATCTCGGTACCGATTGTTTAGCCAGGCCGCCAGATGTGGCAGCGGGACACCCAGTTGCTGCAAAATGCCGGCAAATACATCCTAACCTCGCGATAGCTTTGCGAAACCGTGTTCCATGAATCCGTAGCCGACTAGGGAGCGTACTGGGAGGCTGGCATAACGGGCGAAGTTAGATCGTTGCATGGCTCCTTGACCTCGCCCTCTACTTTCTCACCGTAATTCCTTCCGACGTTTCACCGGAGTCGTGCAGTGGAAAGCCCGTCGTGAAGCTTCGCGGCGACTACAGTTGCGCAATCCTCTCTCAGCCGAACGGTTGCCGACCTCAAGGGCGAACTCGGGCTGAAGCTGTTCTCTCGGGTAAAGTCAGTCAACTGAACTGCTTTCATAAGCTTCCTTTCTTTCGAAATGTGTAGAATCCGTTAGATCTGTCCGAGTCCGCCGTCCACGTTGATCTCAACACCAGTGATGTACGAAGCGTCCTGGGACGCAAGAAATGCTACGGTGGCTGCAACTTCCTTGGGCTGCCCGAATCGCTTCAGCGGTACTTTCGTCACGATTTGCTTCGCGAATTCATCGACCGCTTCTTTTGGCAATCCGATCCTCCCGAAAATCGGAGTGACGATCGGCCCCGGAGCGACTGTGTTCACGCGGATGCCTCGCTCGGCGAGTTCCGCGGCCGCCGTTCGCGCGAACGAGCGCAACGCCGCTTCGGTTGCTGAATAAGCGCTAGTACCGATTTGACCTTGGATATCGGCAACACTGGTGTTCAGAATGATCGAAGCGCCATCGTTCAAGAGAGGGATTGCTTTCTGAATCGTGAAATACGCACCTTTCGTGTTTATCTCAAATTGCTCGTCATACGTGCCCTCCGATGTGTCCGCAAGCGGCGCGAACTTCGCAATTCCGGCGTTCACAAACAGGACATCAATCTTGCCAAGCTTTTGTGTGACTTCCGTATAGAGATTGTCCAAGTTCTTGGAGCTTCGCAACGTCTGCCTGGAAGCCAAGACTCCGTTGCCAATCGCCTTGACCGCTTCATCCAGGGTTTTTTTGCTTCGACCCGAAATAGCTACCCTCGCCCCTTCTTCCTGAAGACGCTTGGCTGTTGCTAACCCAATACCACTGTTTCCGCCGGTCACTACCGCCACCTTCCCCTTTAGCCGCTTCATCTGTCCTCCTAGTGCGAAAATGTGAAAACCGCAATCTGCTCACCGAACCCGAAACATCGTGGTCGTCAATCAGTTGTGGTCGTTCTAATGATTTAGATGATCGTCTAAATCATTAGACTGAGCCCGCAGACACAGAGCGTTTATCGAACGCGAACAGCTTTCACCAACTGGCGACAGCGAACGGCCAGCAAGGATTGCGCTCGTAGAAGAACCGAGCCAATCAGGAGGTTGTAGCCAGACGACGGTTACAGTCCCACCGGCTATCCCAGTGTGTGATCCCGCGCTGCTGTATCCCGAAACGATGCTCATTTGCATTGACTAAGGGCCGGGCCTAGAGTTTCTCCGCAACGATGTCAACCATCTGAATCTGCGGAGCGGTAACGAACAGCTCTTCGGCGCGAGCGAAGAGCGCCTTGGCCACTTCCCCGCTGGCGTGGGCGCTTCTCCCCTGTTCGTCGCTGAAGGTGTCGAAGATGCCAAACGTCGCCGAGCCAAGCTTAAAAGCGAACCAAGCGGTCGTACCCACTTCCGCTGCAACCAGGGGCGTGGCGGACTTCAGGAATTCCTCAACCCTGATTTCCTTGCCAGGCCGAGCCTGCAGCGTAGCCAGGATTCCGACTCTATTCATCTGATCTCTCCTTTCTGGTTTTACGTTATGTGACACACAGCCCGAGGAAAAGTTACAGCGCCTTTTGCACACCTTTTGCAGGCTGTAACGAAATCACTGCCACGGTCTTTAAACATGGGGAAGGATGCTCGCCGGAGGCGACAACGATGAGTCAACTTGTACGCCGGCATCGCCGAATCGCCTCAGCGCGGTCTTCGCTCCAGACCGCCATCCTGCAGGCCCTTCCGACGTATTGGAGAACTCAATTTGCCTAGACTGTCGAGGGGCAAGTGTCACACCATCGGCAAGAATCAGAGGTTTTTTCTCGCGTCGCGATGACGATAACCTCGGTAATCACTTCAAAAGCAGCCAACGATTATCAGTTCAAAACCGGACAACGGATGGTGCCCGGAACTAAGATGTTTTTACCTTGTCGTCGCCTGTTCCATGTTCAGGCAAGTCTAATTTTGTAATGGTCTGAACTTTGACATTGCGGACAGCGGTGATGAGTCCGCAGGTGTCAGACGCATCGAAAGATTCGGGGCCGAATTTGCCAACTTCAGTGTGACTGACTATTCGCTGGGCAGAGAGAAGAGAGGCCACAACAGCTATATGAGAAAGAGGGTGATAAGACCCGTAGCCACGAGCGCGGCTGCCCAGAGCAAGTCGAAGTTGAACCATGCCTTGCGGAGAAGGGCGAGACCGAGCTTTCGATAGACCACCCACGCGATCAAACCTGTGACTGCAAGATAGGCAATCGTATGAACACCGGTGGCGAGCATCCCAGCGAGCGGGCTGGCGGTCAGAGGCATGTGATGGTGGTCTGCCATTCCGCTCTGGGCTTCGACATTGGTGCTGGCCAGCAGGACCGGCACCACCATCAAACCGGCGCCGTGCGCAGAGGCCATCAGAAACGACCAGACGGTCAAGTCGCGGAAGCCCACCTGCACGCGGACCCACCGCGGGTGTTGATGTCGCACCAGGCAATAGATTCCAAGGCCGATCAAGACCGCGGCGACGAGGTAGCGGATGACCATAAGCGGCAGCGTCATGCCGAGAAACGCGGCAGTCAGCACCACGCTGCCGATGGCCAGGGCGTGGCCCAGCGCAATGGGGACGAGCGATCTTGCTACTGCGCTCCCCTTTTGCTCCTGCATCCCCAGTGCAACCGCGAAGAGCCAGCCCATCCCAGGGTTGAGCCCGTGGTAGGCGCCAAGCAGCAGCATCAGCCACAACGTAGTCGAAGTCAGCCCCGCATGAGTCATTGCGCGTCCGAGTAGCAATAGGAGTCTGACGATGCGTCGCCTCCTTCCAGCCGAAGCTGGTGTGCGCGCAAGCCGTCGAACTCGACAAAGAATTTTTCATCGAGTTTCATCCCACCCTTTGGGTTGGCATCGATTTTCACCATCCAACTCTTCACCCCATCGGGATAAAACTGCTCGTCCCAAGGGGAGTAAAGCGAGTTGGTGAAGTAGACACGCTTGCCGTCGCGGCTAATCTCGACCATCTGCGGACCACCATTGAGGGTCTCTGCAGGATTCTTCGGGTGGGCGGCGCGGCTAACGATGCCACCCAGGTGGATCGACCCGGTCTTCTTCGGGTTGCCGGGATCGGAGACGTCGTACTGTATGAACTCACCTGTTCCCCAGCACGAAACATAGAGGAAGCGGTCGTCGAGCGACAGGTTGATGTCGGTTACTAGTGGCGGCACTGCCTTGAAGGCCTGCAACAGCGGTGGCAGGTTCTCCGGATCGGCCGGCTCCGCTGGGATTTCAATCACCTTGCGGATTGCCCATTTGCTGTTCTTACCGCCGTCCTCGCGATACCACATCCAGACGGAGGACGAGAGGTCTTTCAGCGAGACGACCACACCGACGAATCCGAAGGTCTTTTGCGGATCGTGAGAGGGCCGAAGCTCGAGCACCATCTGTTGCTCCGCACCCAGATCAATCTCCTGCAGATGGCCTCGTTTGTCGAGGTCCCAAATGTGCAGCTTGTGGCCGTACTTTCCACCTAGCAGCAACTCTGGGTTGAGTCCGTCCTTCACCATATTCGGAGTGCCCCATTCGGAGGTGATCAAAGTGTCGTGTCCGAGGTGCCACCAGAAGTCGTACGCGAGATTTTGAGGGCCATGGTCCTTCTCCCACTGGCCCTTCAGCTCAAACGTCTCGGCATCCATCAGGAAGATGCCGCCGGGACCGTCTCCGCTGGCCGAACCGAGCGCGCTACCATAGATGCCATCGGGGCCGCAATGAATCGTGTGAGGCGAGGTGTAGCCGGTCTTCTTGATGAACTCCTCGCCCTCGATCACTTTCACAATTCTCGGTTGCTTGGGGTTTGCCTTCGTATCCAGGATATGAATCCGGGACGACGCAATGCCCGGCACAACCAGGTAACGACGCTCCATGTGTGGGTGTGAGGCTTGCGGGCAGAGGCACGCGCTGCAAGCGTTCCAGCCGAAGTGGTGCAATTCATTGTCGCCGTGTGGAAAATCCACTTGCCCGACGAGCCGGCCATATTCGGAGGAACTCGGCTCGAGGTCAATCACACCCAAGGCGTCGCGCTGTCCATTCTTGCCCGCGTTGAGTAGAGCGACGTAAGCGAGACGTTCTGCGGGAGCCTGCATCGCCATTCCCGGCGATGGATAGAAGGTAGGGTCTGGACGCATCAAAGGCATACCCATTTCTCCTTGTCTAGAGATTCGCGACGAGAAAAATATGTTTCATGAAAACAACATTTCAGTTCGATCTGAAACGCGATTGGACACAAGTTCGTACGACGTGGTGATCTCGATGCAGCGATGCAGTGTCCGGTAAAGGGGACAGGGCATCGGATAGCTAGCGTGCACTTCGGCCACGACCTCCCGAAGGTCTTCTGGAGCCATGAGCCGGTGAACGAAGATACGCCGAATCACCAGAACCCCCTCTTCAGTCTCCACCTCGCCGCGGACATCGCTGCTAAGTGCCCCACGGCCTGTTTTGACCTTCCGCGCTGCCAGCGCGGTGGCAAACGTGCCCTGCAGTCAAGCAGCGGTAGCAGCGATCACGTAGTCGATTGTCGCCGCCCGCGGTTCTTTGATTGTCGCCGGGTCCAGCCCGTAATGCCTGGCGATCGCGCCGTGAACCCCAAACGGCACTGGAGCGGCTTCCGCCGGGAACTGCGCCAACCGAATCGCGCCCTGCCCGCGGTCGACCTTTCCTTCATAAACGTATGTCGTTTGCGGCATGTCATTTCCTTTCATGGCTCCCCGTCTCCTTTCGAACAGTTACCGACCGAGTGATCTTTGTTCAGTGCCGAGAGAAGCCGTCCATGCCAGGTTCAACACGATCAACAGCAGGATGCTTCTTCGCCTGGATCATCGGATTCGCTGAACGCAATTAAGTTTCATCGGCGAAGTACGTTCTTCAGGGCGGAACCACCATTGTAGACGCCGCTCTGGATCCGCCGCTCCGGTCGGGCTGACACCAAGACCGACCGCTTCCCTCGAAACTGCATCTCCTTTGTAGCATTGGCGCCGCCGGCGACAGGACCGATCAGCACGACGTTTCACCGTGCAGGCTCCATTCTGGTCTCCACTTCGCCATCTGCGATAGCCGGGATGACGCCTGCTCGCGCGAAGCCTGCCCGGCCAGCATCTTGGGATGACTCGACCCGTTATTCGCCGGGCCGAGCACCAGGCCATTCACTGCGGCTGGCCGGGCGGGTGCGCGAATATCCTCGCCACCTATTGCAGCGCCTGCTTGAATCGTTCCACTGCTGGCGGTACTCAGCGGCGCCTAGGCAGGTATTTTCTTGCAGATAAGGCCAAGTCGCTCCGGCCGGCAACGAAGGTAAGAAAGCATAGGGCAAGCACAGAATGATCTAGTGAAGCCCCGAAATACTGCCAGAGCGAAGCGTGCGTGCCTGGATAGTTAGACGAGAACAACAGCGAGAGCATGTAGATCACTCCGCATGTACTGGCAATCCTTACGCAGATCCCAAGCACTAGCGCCAAGCCGATAGCAAACTCTCCGTAGGCGACCAAGAAAGCAATTGGCCTCGCGTAGGGCAACACGAGTCGACTCAGCATCGGGACCATGAACGGATATGCAGCGCCATCTTGTAGGAATTTCTTAATCCACCATTGAAAGCCACCGTGCAGAGTGAACTGAGAGCCAAACACCTTGTACTGGCCAAAGATCAGAAACAGACATCCGACGGCAATCCGCAAACCCGCCAGAGGAAGGGCGTTTCGGTCGGCTCGAGTGTCAGGGACACGCATGGCTAAAGCATCATATGACTAATTTCCGCATGTCGCTCCGCAATCCGTGGGGCCGCAGGTGACCTGGGTTATTCTTCACAAAACACGCAGGGCGCCCCTAGGGCGCCTCTACGATCTTGTAATGATACTTGTTAAGCGCTTTTGGCCAGAAGATAACCATTATGCTGGCGCGGCCGCAACATAGTGGTCATCTGACGGCGTTCTGCGCCGGACTTCCGTTGGGCGGCCCCCCAATAATCTGGGCGCCGGGGAAAAGGCCGCCGGAGGGTGTGAAGATAACGGGACAATTCACAACGATCCCCGTCCTCACAACTGTGAGCAGTCCCTGCTGTTCGGCATTCAATATTTGTTGTTCGGACGTCAATAGGTAGGGCGTGGTGTTCCAGGTGACTAAGTCCAGTCGCCAATCTGGACTATAGTTTTGATTTTGGTTCCCCGGGCCGGCGGGTACTGGCGCCGAAGCAAGCACCCTTCCCTGGTTGAAATTCGTCACCTGGTAGATGTCATCAACCGCGCCGCCTGCGATTGCGTTTGCAAGGATCGGCGCGTAGTTCACATCCAGTTGCTGAGCGACACTTTGGTCTGACGCCTCCGTCAAAATGTAGTCGGCTATCTGTCCGTTGTAATAGCCCACTATTAAGGGCAAGATCACCCTCCGATTTGGCACCCGCTGCGTATTCGGACCCTGCGTTGTCTGCGACGTTTGTGCTTGCAGTGCCCCTGAAGCCACTGCCAACGAGAGAACCAAGCCGATGGCAAGAACCCAGTGGATATTTGTTGTACTAAAGTTGCGCCACGTGCGACTTCTTTTCATAATACTCTCCTTAAGTGTTTGCAGAATTTTAGCCACTTGGCCTTTCTAGTGATGGATGGGATTCCCCACATCGCAAAAAGTTACCTCAGTTGAAGAGATTGCTGTTCGAGCTTTGGTTTATTGGCGAGTCGCACGAGAGCCTCCATCGGCCGTTCGTCGAAAGAGGATTTATTACTTCTGGGTACAGCGGGAAGATATGCAGCTCCGAAATAGAGTCTCGCCGTCAGGAGTGATAAACCTTGTTTGGAACGACGAGGCCACAGGGTAGTATTGCTCCCAGCCTTGAACACAGTGTCAACATGGTCGAGAGAGTCGCTTGTCAAGCCGGTGCGGGCGTTGTCTCGCGTGAGCCGCGGGCGGGTGCTTCTCCTTTCCTTTCTAAGGAAAGTCTCACCCCAACTCTATCGAGAGCGGGCGAAAACCGCCCCTTAACCTTCAACTATGGTGGGACACCGTCTTGGACCACAATCTAGGCTGCTTCGGCGCCACAACATACCGAATGCCGAGGTGGACGCCATGGTACTGTTCGTTAGTCCTTGAACAGATGAGTGGCATGGGTGATCGCCGCGCCCGCACGCATGGCCGCGGCAACGGTCGCCGTTTCAGCCAGCATCTGGTCCGTTGCTCCTGCATCCCGGGCAGATTTCACGTGCAATTCGATACAGTATGGACACTGCGTCGTAAGGGCGACAGCCACAGCCATGAGTTGTTTGTTTAATACGTCGATAGCTCCGGGAGCAAATGCTGCTTTATCGAAGGCCCAGAAAGCCTTCATCGTTTCCGGATTCTGCTCGTCTAGCCGCTTCAGCTTGGTAAGATTCTTGATGTCATACATTGCAATATCTCCTGTGCTTATTTCTTAGTAGCGGACTCCCGAGTTGCGAACTGAGTTCCCAGATACAGAGCGTTTTTCGACACGAACACCTTTCATCAACCGGCAACAGCAACCGGCAACAACCAACGGCCAGAAAGGATTGCGCTGGTAGAGCAACCGAGCCAATCAAGAGCCTGCGGCCGAACGACGGCTACAGTCCCCATTGCATATCGCGGTTTGATCAGCGCCGCTGTACCCCGAAACGATGCTCATTTGCATTGACGCGAGATAAGCTGTTCCTCGTCGGCGGGATGCGGCTCGCAAGAGAACTAACAAACTCGAACCACTACTGACGAATCTGTGATGGCTGGCCAACGGTGACGGGTTTTGGTCACAGCGTTCGTCGCGCACAAGAGAACGCACAGATGACGTTGAAGCGGGGCACGACCAGTATTTCGCACGAACCCCTTGGGCCTAAGCCGAAATAGCAACGGAATCTTTTTCGCGCTGCAACACCAGCAGCATCTCGTCATCGTTGTGCCAGTTCCCGCGATAGAAGGTCAGGCGCTTCAGTAGTTCTTCCCCTAACATTTTGGGGCTTTCAACCGGGCTTTCGCGAGCCCATTCCAGAAGTTGTTCCCGTCCGAGATCCTTGCGCGCGCCGTTTTTCGCTTCTGTGATGCCATCGGTATAGAGCACCAAGAGATCCGACGGCCGCAGTGTCACCACCGTTTGACAATAGGCGGTGCCGGCAATCAATCCGACAGGCAGTCCCAACGCCTCGTGCGGGGCGGGATCGCCCTCTTCCAACCAGCCCCAAGCTCGGTCAGACGGGTGGTACCACAAAGGAGGTAAATGGCCGGCGTTACTGAATACGAGGTGCCCGGCGACCCGATGAAAACTAAGGACAATTGCAGTCGCGTACCTGCCGCCTCCGTCCTGGTTGAACGTGTCATTCAGTCCGCGCATAAAGTCAGACTGATCCCATGCGTCAATGTTCTTACGCATCAGTTCGTGCAGAGCCATGGCTGCGGCGTCCACTGCCCGGCCATGCCCACTCACGTCGGCGAGCGCGATACGGGATATCAAATCATGACTGCACACAGACATAAAATGGAGGTCGCCGCCGCCCTCGCCGTCGTTGATGGGAATAGAGGCTACCCACGCCACCATTCCCGCCAGCTTTCGCGTCCCGATGAACTTGTGATTGCCGCCACGAACCTCACTGCAGACTAGAACCTGCGGCTTTTCCAGTTCATCGATCATCCCAACCTCCGCCTAATTTGTTGAACGGACTTGCTCTGCGCAAATTGACTAAGGTCCGAGCCTAGAGTTTTCCGCGACGATGTCTACCATCTGAATCTGGGGAGCGGTAACGAACAGCTCTTCGGCGCGAGCGAAGAGCGCCTTGGCCACCTCCCCATTGACATGGACGCTTCTTCCTTGTTCGTCGTTGAAGGTATCGAAGATGCCAAAGGTCGCTGGGCCAAGCTTGAAAGCGAACCAAGCGGTCGTACCCACTTCTGCTGCCACCAGGGGTGTGGCCGACTTCAGGAATTCCTCAACCTTGATTTCCTTACCAGGCCGAGCCTGCAGCGTAACCAGGAGTCCAACTTTATTCATCCAATCTCTCCTTACTGTCTGAGATTCTGGTCGTTCCGAAAGGTTACAGTTGAAGCAGCAGGCGCGGACTTTGGGAGCACATCCGCCCGGAGTGTGTGACATACGCCCGCAAGAAAGATTACAGTGGCTTTTGCACACTTTTCGCGGGATGCAACGAAATCATTGCCACGGTCTCTAACTCTCTGACCATCGGGCGCGCGTTCTCTGGTTGTCCCCAATTGCTCGGGTATGCAGGCGCGGCTGCTCTTTCGTGGCGGAAATACAAATCTGGTATGCCTAGGAACGCGAGTCTTCAAAGAAACGTCAGGGTTTCTTCAGAAGATTTTTTCGAAATATCCGGTACAGAAGCCTCCCGAGCCGGATATCCAACGACAAGAATGAGGAAGGGCTTCTCCTGAGGCGGACGCCCCAGTATTCGGTTGAGGAATCCCATGGGACTGGGAGTATGTGTCAGTGTGACCAGACCAGCCACATGGATGGCCGAAATGAGCATGCCCGTAGCAATGCCAACCGATTCTGACACATAGTAGTTTTTGACCTTGCGCCCGTCCGCCGTAACTCCATAGTGTTGGGCAAAGATAACAATAAGGTAGGGAGCAGTCTCTAAGTATGGCTTGTTTTCGTCCGTTCCCAGGGGGGCGAGAGCCTCGAGCCACTCCTTGGGAGCGCGTCCCTGGTAGAAACGATGCTCCTCTTCTTCCGCAGCCACACGAATCTTACGTTTTACTTCGGCATTACTGACTACGACAAAATGCCAAGGCTGCTTGTTGGCGCCGCTCGGAGCGTTTCGTGCCACGCACAAGCAATCTTCGATCATTTCCCGTGGAACGGCGCGCGAAGAAAACTGGCGCACGGTACGGCGGCGGAGCATTTCATCGCGAAACCATTTCGCACGGCGGGCCATCTCTTGCGCAGAAAACTCACGGTAGGTGGTGAGCGGAAGAAAGATTGGGGCAGACATTGGGCGCCTCCTTTCTGAGTCCCCTGGTCGTTTCCGAAAGCTTAGAGTTGACGCAGCAGGCGCGGACTTTGGGAGCACATCCACCCCGAGTACCACAATAACGTCAACTCGCGATGAGATGAAAACCTATAGTTTTTTCCCTTGCTCAGTGAGTGATCTTGACTCCCGCCGGACTTGCGCCCAAGGGATCGGGAGATCGACGACCGTCCCGCTTTGCTCAATCGTCTGGACAGCTTCGAAGGCAGTGAGAATCACCTGTCGTTGGACATCGGCACAGAAAGGCGCACCAAAGTGATGGCCCATTGGCCAGGCAACGAAAACCGCACGTGGAGCTTTGATGGCGGCGGTCACGTCTTTGGCGACCGTGATCGAGACAGTCGGAATTCCGCGTTCTTCGATCTTTCTCTGAATCAGTCCGACCGACTGATGACAAATTGGTCAGGCCGGAGCGAGCAGGGCAACGTCCGCCCGCTCTTCTTCATCGACTGCGCGGGCAATGCCCTCGGCTACCGTAGCCTCGAACCGCTCCGGATCCATGTTGTAGCCGATGAAGCTAAAGAAATTTCTTGTGAGCCCGGCGATGACTCCTTCAGCCGCTAAATCCTGTAATCGTTCGATAGGGAAGATGACATTAATGTCCACGTCAGCATCGTCATGCGGATATTTGAGTTGATGAATGATTAGATCAGGCTGCCGGGTGTCTGAGGGCACGCGACGGAAGCTGAAGTCGCCCAAGGGATGCGCAACATCCATTGGAAGGTCCCTCTTAAGGTGTACACCGCAAGAACTGATGAGGCAGACTGTGCTGTCTTTTAGCGGCTTAGTGAGGCGCGCGAGTGGTACGAAGTCGTTCTTGGTGATCATGGACCCGGGGTAGCGCTCGTTGATGGTCGGCCAGAGGCCGGGGCGGAGCTGAGTTCCGCTTTCCCGAGGGTCGACCGGCGATTCCGTTGTCTTTTTCGAGGAGTGCAAATTAGCGGCTGCCATCGTGAATCCATTCTCCCGAATTGCGAATGAAATAAAAGTGCAGATGAAAGTAAAGCAACGCCAGTGTGGATTGATCCTTCTGCATGGTTTGCTCAATGAAGTCCCGATCTGGCTCCTGATCTTGCAGAAGAATCTTCAGGGCTTCGATCCACGATTTGTCGATCTCTTTGCGGCCAACACTTTCGTCGCCGTCCCCCAGGTGCAGGCGTACGAAGCGAATGAGCTTTTCCGAATTGCCGTCTTTTACAGCATGGCGCAAATAAGGAACCGACATCTTCTATTCTCTCTTTCCCTCGGCAACGCTGAAGCGAAACAGATCAGGTCGCGAGTAGTGTCCAGAGACGTCGAGTGTCATACACTCACGCTCTATTTCGGTGAGATCAAGACATGCATGCAAGATAGTTTCCTGATCGAAGACTGGTCCGGCCACATAGCGTCCGTCAGGTGCAATAATCGCCGATCCGCCTCGCTCGATCAGAGTGTCGCGAACCATTGATTCGACAGGAGACAAACGCTTCGGGAGTGACGTCTTCGGCATGATCTGGCCGGCCGCGAGGACGAAACAGCGTCCTTCGAAGGCATAATGACGACTCGCGACTTGATGCATCTCATGTACGGTAGGCCAGGCAGCAATGTGAATCTGTTCGCCCTGGTTATGCATCTGCTGCCGCGCCAGCGGCATCCAGTGCTCCCAGCAGATCAAACCGCCAACATTGACACCATGGATCTTTGCACTATGGAGGCCCGAGGCGTCACCCTGTCCCCAAACCATTCGCTCGGAAAAAGTGGGCATGATCTTGCGGTGCCGATTGACTAACTGTCCTTCAGGACCAAAGAAGAGCAATGTGTTATATAGCGTGCCATGGCCGGGTGCGTCGTTGACCCGCTCATGGACACCGATGACGATTCCGACTTGGAGCCTGCCGGCGGCTTGGGCGAGCGATTCGGTCTCCGGCCCAGGCACCACAACGCTGTTGGCACGCAATTCTGCATAAGTTTCTTTGACCGCAGCATTGTTCCACAAAGCGGCCTCGGGGCAATAGTCGAGCCATGCAGGATACCCCGGCAGGAAGGTCTCTCCAAAGCAGACGAGCCTCGCCTCGGCTCGTGACGCCTGCTCGATGAGACTTAACGCCTTTGCAAGCGAGGCGGCCAGATCCCATGGAACCGGTGCAGACTGAACTACTGCTACTCGGATGCTATGGCGATCACCTTCCATATCGGTCACGATATCGGTCCAAGCGCTCCATGCCCACAAAGCCAGCGAGTGCTATTGCTGCGGGGATTACCTTCGCCGCTGGAATCAAAATTAAACCCATTTTTATCATCTTTCATCGTAAACGGTTAGTTCAGACGGGTTGGCCATGATCATCACACCACCGCAATGGGCATGAACCCGGCAGGGCGCGACCATCAAGGCGCCGCGCGTCCGCCCGCACCTTGCGGATTCTTCCAAGGTGTCCCTTGCCCAAATGGAAGTGACTGCGGTCTTGGTGGCCGAATGATCGCTCGCGAGAAGTTCTCCATTTCCTCTGCCTGCGGCCTGAACTGCAACAGAAGCAAATCAACTCGGGCTCTCTCGAATTCAGCGATGCGCTCCGCCACCTGCTCGGCTGTACCGACCAGCCCTTGAGCATAGCCCACGGTTGGAGACCGAATAGTCCTCAATCGAGACCCGCTGCTCGAGTTGTGTGCCCGCCAGCCACTGCTCGTAATTGGCAAACCCGGCCGCGCTCTGACGAACGTTGGTGATGCGCCGCAGCTCGTCCTGCGCTTCGCGCTCAGACTCACGCATGATGGTATAGGCCGCGAGTCGAAACTGCATAGACTCCAAACCATGGCCCTCGCGACGCTGTAACATATCGGCGATTTTTCTCGCAATCTGCTCTGGCGGATCACCATGCATGACATAGGCATCGCACGCGCGTGAGATCAGTTCCTTGGCAGCCTCCGATTCACCGCCAGCATAGATCGGCGGACGCCGCCACGACACCGGTTTCGGTTGCATCACGGTATTTTCTACTGTGCAATACCGGCCGGAAAAGCTGAAGTTGTCCTCAGTCCAGGCGCGGTTGACCACGTCGAGCCACTCAGCCGTGCGAGCGTAACGGCTGTCGTGTTGCTCGAAGTCAACCCCGTACATCCTGGCTTCGTCAGCGCACCACGAGGACACCACGTTGAGTGACAAACGACCGTTGCTGATGTGATCAACGTTGGCCGCCTGTTTGGCCAATAGCGCCGGCAAATGAAATGATGGTCTGACCGCAACCATTAACTCCAGCCGATGTGTCACCGCCGCAAGTGCAGCTGCAGTTGACCAGGCATCGAGTGAAGGCGACTTCAAGCCTTTGATATCGTTGAGGTTCAATTCAGCAATCAATATCAGGTCGTAGCCGATCTCCTCGCTGCGGCGGGCCAAGCGTGAAACGTAGCCCCAGCTTGCTTCCATTCCTTCATCCGGAACGTTGCGTAGCCAGCCGCCAAAGACAGGGAGCCAATATCCATATCGCATTAGGCCGCCTCCTGCACCAAGTAATCAACTAGCCGGTCAAAAGGATCAAAGCCCACAACCCGCGCTCCATCAGCCACGAAGTTCGAGAGCGCGTTAATATCGTAGTAGTAGAGCTGACCATCGCGATCATCGATGACGTACTCAATTCCTCCCACCTCGATACCGGCTTCGCGAGCAATACGCTCCACGTTTTTGATCACTTGCTTCGGTGGCGTGTAGGCCTCGACACGCAGCCCGGACTTTGGTGCGTCTGCCGGGCAACCCCCGCGATGGAGTTCTACTCCGTCCGTCGTCTTGCAGATATCAGCGGGGCACAAATCGAATGTATTACCGGTGAGAAACACTTTGATTGCATAAAGAAACTTGCCGCCAAGAACTTCCACGCGAACGATGTGGGCAGCGCGGGCGGGAATGAACTCCTGGACCAACGCCGTGCTGTCGATACCGAGCTTTATGTCGCCGCGTTCGTCGGTCGCTTTCAGCGACTTCGGGCTGTCAAACCTGACCACGCCTGCGCCACTGCCGCCGATGTTTGGTTTGATGATAATCGGGAATCTCAACCCCTTGGCGGCTTCGGGTGCCTGGGATGGGTAATGAATCACGCGTGCCCGAGGAAATGGCAGACCAAGCACAGCCAACAACGAGAGTTGCAGTGCCTTCGACGTTTCGTACCGATAGGCTGTGGCACCATTCACTACCCTTATGCCCCGCCTCTCGGCGTGGTCAAGATAGCTATGCGTATAGAAGATGCTGTGCCCATGCCCGCGCAAATACGCTGATGGACTCATGCGATTAAACAGCAGGCCCCAGTCTCGGGGGTGGTCCAGCAAAGCGGGATCAAATTGATGCCCGGTGGCGTCCACTTCTTGGTAACGAACACCGCGTTCGCGCAACTTCGCAAACAATGGCTTGAACCAATGTGGATGCTCGTAGTAAATGCCGATAGCTCTTGCAGCCATCAATGTCCTCCGGAGAAAGCTTTTCAATCACGAGCGGCTTGAAACACGAAAGGCCGCTCAACTGAGCGGCCCTTGAATGGGATTACGAGTAGTGTCTTATGGCATCATCCCGCACTCCGGCCGCTCCAGCAGGGCATACAGCAACACCAACAGGCAGCAACCTGTGAGCAAATAGTCAAAAGTTGAGAGCTACTAACCAAGGAAATGAGACACCCTTTCGCGTTCACTTTTTCACAACTAAAGACGGTATCCGCCGGTCACGACGCCATCAAATAATCTTTCAACAACAGATTAGAGGCACGAATAACAACTAAGTTACGACCCGAAGCCGCAGCAGAAACAATTCAGCACATTTTTGACATGGGAGTGCAACCCGAGCAAGTCCTGACGTCAGATGTGGCGGGGATCATCACGATTTCACTTGTCACTTTTCCAGGCGGGTCGAATCGCAAGGTGCAAACCGCCGCCGACAGCACGGCGGCAGCCGAATTCACAGAGCCTCTCCCCTTGAACCCTGGTCCTGCGTTCTCCTCCTTGATGCGGCCTCTGAGGCAAGTTACAGGCTGTTCCTCGTCCAATAATTTTCGTCCGATAATTACTGTAAATTGCAATTACTTCACGCTCTCGGTGACGCCGGTGGAACGGAGTGATCAACGGCCCAAGGACGAGTCAGAACGAGTGCGCAGGCCGCAGTTCGGAAGTCGCCAAAGAGATGGAGCGCCATGAGCGCGACGTTCCCTGGATCTGTAACTTTTCGCTACGTCCAGAATCGAACCAATACGCTCTTTGGGTACAAAGAAGTTGGAAAGGTAAAGCATGACGCGACCACGGCTCCTGTCCTGTGTAGCAACGGTTGTCCTCCTGGTATTGATGACTCTTGTCCATTTGTTCGCGGAATCCAAAGGCAATGTTCCCAACTCCGCGGGCACGCCGGTACTCGTCGAGCTGTTCACTTCCGAGGGGTGCTCGGACTGCCCGCCGGCGGACGCGCTATTGGAGCGTTTAGATAGATCTCAGCCGGTCGCGGGCGCGCGGCTGATCGTGCTGAGCGAGCATGTGGATTATTGGAACGATAGTGGCTGGAGGGATCCGTACTCTTCACACTGGTACAGTGAAAGACAGAGCGCATACGCGACGCGGTTTAGGCTCAGCAGCGTATATACCCCACAGATGGTGGTAGATGGGAAATTCGAGTTTGTCGGCAGCGACGAGCGGCGTGCGATCACGGCTGCTGAGAGGGCAGCGAAGGCGGACAGGATCAGCATGAGTTTGTCAGGGGCTCACTTAGAATCGGAGAGCGTGCTGGCGGCTCATCTCGATGCCGGTCGACTGCCCGCAACCGCCACGCGACCCGCGGCTGTTTTGCTTGCCATCGCGGACGAAAAAGACGAGTCACACGTGACTGGTGGTGAAAACGGCGGGCGGACTCTGAGACACGTTGCCGTTCTGCGTACCCTCAAGAAGGTAGGTTCGCTGGATCAAGTGAGCCCGTTGTCCCAAGATGTAAGAATCGAAATTCCTCCTCGAAGCGGAAGCACACGGCTGATCGCGCTCGCACAAGACGAAGAAAATGGAACCATATGGGGTGTCGCTTCGACTCGCTTTTCCAAGTAATGAAGCCGGTTGAATGGTGAAAGATCCTGTTCTCACAGATTTCACCGCTAGTCGGGAGGCGATCACGGAATGAAATTTGCAAGTGCGATAGTTTTCTTTCTCGGAATAGCCGTGTTCGCAAGGGCGCAACTGCCTGGATCCGACGACGGGGCCAGGCCGGCATCATCCATCGGACGCGAAGTCCGAAGCAAGATTCCCGCATTCGAGCTCCGCGATCAGAAGGGCCAAAAGCAGTCGAACGAAACATTGAAGGGAACGAACGGAACCATCCTGCTGTTTTTCCGTTCGGCGGATTGGTGACCCTTCTGCAAAGCGCAGCTGGTCGAGCTGCAGGCAGCAAGAGAAAGGTTTGAGAAGCAAGGGATCAAGCTGGCGGCCATCAGTTACGACAGCGAAGCCATACTCAGGGAATTCGCTGACCGGCATAAGATCGACTATCCATTGCTCGCCGACCCCGATTCGGCCACCATTCGCAAGTTTAAGGTCTTGAACAAGGAGGCCGCAGGATTTCAGAAGGGAATGGCCCATCCGGGCTTCTTTTATATCGATGCTCAGGGAATCATTCGCGAGAAGTTTTTTGAATCTAACGACCTCGATCGTTTCACTCCGAACGATGTAATCGTCAAGTTATTCCCGGAGTTGGCGGAGCAAGTTAATGACAAGGTGGAGGCTCCGCATCTCCAACTCTCCCTGGCACAGTCGGACGGCATCGTCGTACCCGGAAACCGCGTCAGCTTGATTGCTAGGATCCGGCTCCCGACCGGCGTCCATGTTTACTCGCCGGAGGTGAAAGGTTACAAGCCCATTGTGCTCTCGATACACCCAACAACCGATGTTGTTCCCGTGGGTTTGACCTACCCTCGCTCAAAAATTCTGTACCTCGAGGCCATTCATGAGCACGTTCCTGTATTCGAGGGCGAATTTCAGATCGCTTACGAGATCACAATCAACCGCTCTCGGGAATTTCTTGCTGCGCTGGGAAATGGAAAGGAACTCGCGGTGACAGGAGAGACTCAAGTACCAGGCTTGTGACGAAAGGGTTTGCTATCCTCCTGCCAGTCTGCCGGTCAGTTGGAAGCTGCGGGTCCTTCCCCCGGATCGCCAGCGATCTTCTGAGGCGATTCAGCACAAGTAGCGAGTACGATTTCGCAATCAAATGGACCGACGTTGGCACAAAACAACGCTCCAGCCGCCATGCAGCGGAAATGCTTGCCGACGGGGCACTATGAATACTGGGGGACGCTTGGCTGCTCTTAGTGAACCAATCCCACAGTTAGTGACGATTCAAAGTTTTATTTTCGAACAAATGAAAGGAGATAGCAAATGTTACCGACTGAAATTGTTCGAAGTTTCTACGAGTTTTGGGACGCGGCCGAATCCAATGATCTTCTGGCGAGCCCTGCTCTAGAATGACTGTCACATTCGTGCGGCCCATGTATCTTATCACTCGAATGGTTTCGCTTGAATCGGGCAGGAGCCTGAATCGGGTAGGAGAGAGAAGAGAACGATGGGCATAGCCCAGCAAAAAACGGAACGCCAGGAGTCTCACCTATAGTCAGGAGTCTCACCTATCATGTTGTGGTGCGGAGCTCCCGACAAGAGGCGATCGTGAGAGCTGCGAAGCCCACAGTGTCGCGATCACAACAGCATGGAGCGGAATGCGGCCTGATCTCCCGCGTCTGTGACGGCGATTACGAAGCGTTCCATGCACTGGTTTGTCCCTACGAGCGAGCAATCTACTTCGCCGCAAAGTCGGTTCTGCAGAACGACGCCGACGCCGAAGAAGCCGCGCAGGAAGCAGTCTTGAAGGCGTTCACCCACATTCGTAGTTTCCGTGGGGAGTCGAAATTCAGCACCTGGCTCATCCAGATCACGATTAACGAAGCGCGAATGAAGCTGCGCAAGGACCATCGCCAACTGTACGATTCTCTGGACGAGCCAAAGACTGGCAAAGAACGGGACTATTGGCCTTTGGATTTCGCCGATTGGCGTGAGATCCCATCAGAGGCGCTGCAGCGGGAAGAATTGCGGGGGGCACTGAACCAGGCGGTGGATTCGCTGTCGCCAAAATATCGAGAAGTGCTCATCTGCCGCGATATTCAGCAGTTGAGTATCGAGGAAACAGCGCAAGGTACTCGGCATTAGCGAATCCAACGTGAAGACCAGGCTCCTGCAGGCTCGCTTGCAGATGCGCGATGCTCTCGCGCCCGGCTTCGACGGCAGTTGGAGTAAAGGACGCAAATACGAGAAGGTTGGGCGTTGGCGAGCCAGACGGATTGAATAACATGACTGTTGAGATCAGTTGCGTTGAGGTCTGGCGTGAAATCTCTAACTATGTGGATGGCAGTATCGACCCCGAGTTACGCGCCAGGATCGAAGCGCATTTCAAATCCTGCAAACACTGCTGCGCCGTCCATGACGGCACACGCAATGTCGTGCGTTTGATTGGCGACGGCCGAGCTTTTGAAGTGCCGGCGAGCTTCAGCAAACGCCTATACAACAAAGTGCCCAAGCGCTGAGCAGTTCACCTTGCTGCAGTCTTTAAGGTATCCGGCACATCAGCGTTGTCCATGAATATTGCGAGTTCCCACTGGCCCGTCTTGGGCACGCCCACAATGCGGGCATTCGTAGTCGCCATATTCGACCAGTGTGACTGGAGCGTTGGCGGGACCTTGGGCGTGGTCGGCTGGGCCGACCGGGACCTTCAACTTTGCCATGATCGCCTCACTTGGGAAGATTTTCGAGCGCTTCGAGGATTCCGTCAGCGCCCGGGTTGACCCCTACGGGGGAGACATAACTCCAGGCAATTTTCCCGTTCTTATCGATGACGAAGAGAGCGCGCTCGGAGAATCCATCTCCGTCGCGGAACACCTCGTAAAGCTTCGCGACAACACCTTTGGGTTCGAAGTCAGCGAGCAACGGAAAGTGGAGATTGCGATCGCGGGAGAATGCGGCATGGCACCAAACTCCGTCCACCGAAATTCCCAGCAACTCGGCGTTGAATCGATGGAACTCGCGCAGAACCTCGTTGTAGAGGGCCATCTGGTCTCCGCATACCGGACTCCAGTCAGCTGGGTAAAAAGCCAGAATCACCGGCCTGCCTCGCAGTTCCTTGAGCGACAAAGTCTGGTCGGGGGTGACGTGCAAAGTGAAATCAGGCGCAGGCGTGCCCGGCGGCAAAATCTTCGACATGCGACCTCCGTCTTATGCGGTAATATTTTGGCGTCTCGCCACATTGATTATGAGGGCTCGGCCAATCTGGTCTGGATTTCGATCTTCGAAGTCAACGTTCTGTGCACCGGACAAAGATTTGCGATCTCCAACAGCTTTTGCCGCTGCTCCTCGGTCAACTCGCCGATCAGCGTGATTTGTCGCTCGATCCGGTCGAGCATGGCTGTCGGTTGTTCACAGTCGGCGCAGTCATTGGCATAACTTTTCGAATGTTTCAGGACGGCGCGAACCTCTTGGAGAGGCCATCGTTTGCGCTCGGCATAAATGCGAAGAGTCATGTTCGTGCATGATCCAAGCGCTGCCAGCAGCAACTCGTATGGATCCGGCCCTTGATCCCGGCCTCCAGCTACCTTAGGCTCGTCCGAGAGCAACTGGTGCGGGCCGACCGACACGGTTTGGCGCAGCCCTGAGGGACCACTGCTCACGGTTACAGCTCTCGACATTTCCATTCCTCCGAAGTGCTGCTCGACGGATTCCGCAAGCGTTCTCGCCGATTCAAATGCTTCGAAGCTGAGGCTGCCCTGTTCGAATCCTTTGGCCTTCCACAGAAATCTCACTACAATGCAGCGAAGGCCCGCAAATGCCGCCAGACAGTCGACAAGTTGACGTGCCGCAAAAGCATGGTGGGCGGAATCCCGCACCTGCCCGTGGTGCCACACCTCAGAAACTGGCAACCGCGGCCGGTGCTGATGACGGACAGCTTACTGAGCCCAAACTCCTTGCCGACGAACAAGAGCCGCGGCGAATTGTTGACCTTATTCCACAAACAATCGTGGTTTTGAGTCGCGACGGCAAGGCCATTTTCGCAAATCGCGTGGCACTTGAGTATACGGGGCTGTCTCTGAACGAAGTGCGCGCCGATAACTTTCGGGATCGCGTGTTCCATCCAGAGGACGTTCAGAGATTCCGCCAAGAGCGCCAGAAAGGTCTCTCTGGCTCGGTTCCGTTCGAAAACGAGCAGCGCGCCCTTGGCAAGGATGGTAAATATCGGTGGTTCCTGATCCGGTACAACCCTTTAATCGATGAGAAAGGAAACGTCGTTCGGTGGTACGCGACAGGTACGGACATCGAGTATCGTAAGCAGGCTGAAACTAAACTTCGACAGGAAGAGCGCGAGCTGCGTCAACTCATAGATTTCCTTCCTCAGCATGTGCTTGTGCTAGATAAGGATGGCACCTTGCTTCAAGCCAACAAGACGATGCTTGACTACAAGGGCTTCACCTTGGAAGAAATGAAAGGCGGGGGAACTCGCGAGCGGATCAACAGAGATGTTCATCCAGATGATCTAGAGAGAGCTCAAAACGAACGAAGCGCGGGCCTTTCGAGGGGCGTCCTGTTCGAGACGGAAAAGCGGATGGTGGGGAAAGATGGCCAGTTTCGCTGGTTCCTTTTTCGCTACAACCCTGTACTCAGTGAAGCGGGAGACATCGTCCGGTGGTTCGCAACGGCGACCGACATCGAAGATCGCAAGCAGGCCGAAGATCGCGTGCGAAGTGAAGCCGTCGCATTGCGAGAGCAAATCGATCGTGATTCGATGTTCGAGGATATTGTCGGCTCCTCAGAAGCGCTACGTAAAGTGCTACGCCAGGTTGCCAAGGTGGCACCTTCCGATTCCACGGTTTTGATTCTGGGCGAAACCGGTACCGGAAAGGAGTTGATAGCTCGCGCCATCCATAAGCGATCCAACCGGGCGGAGCGCGCGTTTTTCGGCGTAAATTGTGCCGCAATTCCAGCGTCTCTGATTGCTTCCGAACTCTTCGGTCACGAGAAAGGCGCGTTTACCGGCGCTACGCAACGACGCCTGGGCCGTTTTGAATCGGCGAATGGCGGGACGATTTTTCTGGACGAAGTGGGTGACTTACCCCCGGAAATTCAAATCGCGTTGTTACGGGTACTGCAAGAACGTGAGATCGAGCGCGTCGGGAGCAACAAAGCCATTCCCGTGGACGTGAGAGTGCTGGCCGCGACGCATCACGATCTGGACACCCTCGTCGCTGAAGGAAAGTTTCGCCAGGACCTTCTCTACAGACTAAGTGTGGTGCCTATTCAGATGCCTTCGTTACGCGAGCGGAAAGATGATATTCCTCTGCTGGTTGAGTACTTTGTCGGTCGTTTCGGCAAAAAGGCTGGAAAGAAGTTCAGAACTATTGAGAAAAAAACAGTCGAACTGTTCGAATCCTACGAATGGCCGGGCAACGTTCGCGAATTACAAAACGTGATTGAAAGAACTGTGATCCTGAACGACGGCGACATTTTTTGCGTGGACGAAACTTGGCTCAAACGGCAAGCGCCACAATTCGCTGGTCCGACAGTCGCACTTAGTAGCGCGCTGCAACGGCAGGAAAAGGAAATGATTGAGGCCGCCCTGGCAGAAGCTCGGGGCCGCGTCTCCGGCCCAGATGGTGCGGCAACCAGATTGGGGCTTCCAAGACCGACCCTTGACGCGAAAATCAGGCGATTGGGAATCGACAAATATCGGTTTAAGGTCCAACGGTCCAGCTGACTCCTGCCTGACTACGTAAAATCTCACTGCATTTGCTCATTAAACAGCGTTTGCTCAAGAACGAGCATCGCCCGCCATTCTAAGTCCCACCTTTTCAATGGAGTCTGACCGGGCCTTGGGTTGCATTCGCACTCTCGTGTGCACTCCGGAGCCGCGATTTCATGACGCTCAAGATTGAACGGATCCGATCGCGGATTCGGCTGAGCGGAGAGTTTCGCTCTGAACAACTGGATCAGGTTAAAGCCGAAATCGAGCTTTGCGAATCACCAGCAGTTTTGGATTTGGAAGAATTGGACCTCGTAGATGTCGAAGGTGTTCGCTTTCTCAACGCGTGTGAGGCGAAGGGCATTTCGGTGTTGCACTGTTCGCCTTACATCAGGCAATGGATGTTGCGGGAACGAAGTCGGCCAGAGCGGAAAGACGCGTGAGCCGTAATTCGGTTCGAAAGATGCTGGTTGGTCGCAGGCAGGACAAACAAATTCGGGCACATCATGGAGAGCACATGGAACCAATCAACGTGGTGCTAGTTCACGGGGCCTGGGCGGATGGCTCTTCCTGGAGCAAAGTAATTCCTCTCCTCGAAGAACAAAGGATTCAATGTGACCGCCGCACAAATTCCGCTTACGTCCATCGAGGATGATGTGGCGATAACGAAAAGGCTGCTTACGGCACAAAACGGGCCGACCGTACTCGTGGGCCACTCCTATGGAGGAATCGTCGCATCGGGCGCTGGCAACGGCTCACCCAACGTGAAGGCGCTTGTGTACATCGCTGCGTTTGCACTCGACGAAGGCGAAAGCATAGACGCGTTAGGCAAGTCTCGGCCAGCTCCTGCCGGCGCTACTCAGATTCGCCCTGACGCAAATGGATTTCTTTGGATCAACCGCGAAGGGTTCACTACATTCAACACAGCGCTCACATCGCACCTGGTCGTGAGGGTCTGTTCAATCTCGTGAAGAGCCTTCCCCGACGCTCAGGTATGAGCCAGGAACGATCGTCGCTGATGGAGACTTCGTCATCGTGCACGGGCGATTTTCGCATTTCGGCCTGCCCGTGAACTGGATTGCTGCGGACATTGTTCTCATCAAGGACAACGTTCTGGTCGAGCACTGGGATGTGATCCAAGACGAAGCCTCGCGCGAACAATCAAAGAGCGGACGCCCGATGTTCGGGACGGAATTTCCGTAATGAAGACCACGCACCTAACGTGAGCATGGGGAATTGTTACGGGGCGAGCCGAAAAAGGGGTTCGTAGTGGAAGGCTCGGCTTGATAGTAGAGAAAGAGGATGAGCGATCGCAGACAAGAAACGGTCCCAGCACAGCTCACGAAACCGAGAACCACGAGCTTCATCCGAGAGTCGTTCACAAGCAACTTTTGGATGTCTGGTCTAGCGATATTGAAATACATTCCACGCTACTTCCGAGTGAAGCAAGTGGATGGGAACGCGTTTTTCACCGAAGAAAAGCTTCACGAGTTTCGAGACAGGACTCTCCGGATCACACAAGCGAATCCACGGCAGTGGGGAACGATGACCGTCGCGCAGATGTTGCATCACCTCAACCTGGCCTGTGGTGGCTCGCTTGGTTTTTATGACGTTCCAGACGAGAGCTATCTCGTATCGCGCACAGTCTTTCGATGGATTCTCGTGGACTGGTATCCGGAGCAACCAGTGGGGTTGCGCCTTCCGAAGGGATTCAAGATCCCGCACGACGCAGCGTTTGACTTCGACTTCGAGAAGGAGCAACTGCTCAAGATCCTGGATGCAGCTTGGCACGCAAGGTCAGCAGCCGATTGGCAGCCCCACCCGATGTTCGGCCCGATGACAGTCAAGGAGTGGGGCAAGCTCCTGCAGATCCACATCGACTATCACTTGAGGCAATTCGCAGCGTAATGAGCAGGTATTTCGATAACACTGGGGGCATTGATGAACCGTACGTACAGAGCAATCGAAATCAGCAAACCGGGAGTCTTCACTGAGGTTAGCAGGCCGCTGCAAGATCCCGGCCCTAATCAGGTTCGCATTCGGGTTGAGGCTTGTGGCGTGTGCCATACCGACAGCGCGCTGGTAGACGGAGAATTCCTAACCTTACTTATCCGCGCGTACCTGGGCACGAGGTCATCGGGCGCATCGATGCCGTGGGCTCGAATGTTAAGACCCGCTCCGTAGGTCAGCGGGTAGGTGTTGGGATATGTGGTGGATGGGACGACACCTGCCTCTCATGCCTCCGAGGAGACTTCGTCAACTGCGCGAACGCTGTGCTTACCGGCATCATGATCGACGGCGGATACGCAGAAGTGATGATGATTGAAGCGCGTAGCACGGTAACGATTCCCGACGGTCTTGAATCCGCCAAGGGGGCACCGCTCCTGTGTGCAGGCGTGACGACGTTCAATGCGCTGCGGAATGCCGGCTTACGTGCTGGTGGGCTCGTCGCGATCCAAGGGGTCGGCGGACTCGGTCACCTCGGGATTCAGTACGCGAGAAGGATGGGATTCAGGACCGTCGCCATTGGTCTCGGTCGGGAGTCGGAGAAGCTCGCAAAGGAACTCGGGGCGCACGAATACATCGACAGTGGAGCGGAAGATGCAGGAGCTAAGCTGCGAGCACTTGGCGGAGCCGATGCCATCCTCGCCACAGCTCCAAGTGGTAAGGCAATGTCCGGTCTCATAAACGGACTCGCCACAAGAGGAAAGCTGTTGGTTATTGGGCTCGCCCCAGATCCACTGGAAGTGAATACCGGCTCCCTCGTTTTTGGCATGCATTCCATCTCTGGGTCGACGACCGGTAGCGTGCAGGACGAACAGGAAACGTTGGAGTTCTCTTTACTCGAAAACGTAGAGCCCATGATCGAAGTCATGCCTCTATCCAAAGCACGCGAAGCGTACGACCGGATGATGGCCGCAAAGCCACGTTTTCGGATAGTACTGGCTACCGAAAACGGCGAATCAACAGACTGGACAGGCGAAGTGACATTCAGCCTGCGAACAAAGTTGTTCGCGACAACGAGTGAAATCTTCGGAATAACCGGAATGGCAAAGCCGAAAGGAGATCAAGATGTCGTACGAAACTGAAATAGAGATATTTCAAGCAGCAATGGCTCAACCTGCGAGCGAACAAACCCGCGGCCAGGATTTGTTCAACAAACAGAAGGCTTACTTTGCTTCTGATGCGACAAAGACCTATGAGTGGAGAATCGACCAACTCGATCGCCTTATTCGCATGCTCAAGGACAACTACAAGCGTTTTAGCGACGCATCGTGCAATGACTTCAAGACTGCAGTGCCAGAGAACGCCTTTGAGGTATCTGCGTCCATTGCAAGCGCCGAATTCACAAAGTCACAGCTCAAAGAGTGGATGAAGCCAGTCGAAGCTCCTGTTCCAAAATTCCTCGCTGCGTCAGGACATAAGGGAGTCGTGTACCGGGAGCCGTACGGCGTTACGCTGATCATCTGCCCTTTTAATGGACCACTCCTGCTCTCGTTGCGCCCTGCGGTGGCATGCTCTTTCGGCGGGCAACCCTTGCATGTTGAAGCTCTCCGAGGCGCTGCCGGCGACGGACGAGTTGCTCCTGGAATTGATTCCCAAGTATTTTGAGCCGGAAGCTCTGAGTGCCGTCGTTGGTGGCAAAGGAAGTAGTTACGAAACTCCTGACCTTTCCCTTTGATTTCATATTTCTCACGGGAGCGTGGGTGTAGGGAAGGTCGTGATGCGAGCGGCGGCCGAACATCTCACTCCAGTCCTGCTTGAGCTGGGAGGGCAGAACCCGGCGATCGTCGATGAGACAGCGAACATTCCTGATGCTGCCAAGAAAATTGTTTGGGGCGCGATGGCATGGGGAGGACAGTGGTGCACTTCGCCAGGCTACGCTGTCGTTCATGAGTCCGTAGCGGAGAGTTTGTAACGGAATGCAAACAAGGCTGTCGTCGAACTTTACGGCACAGATCCCAAGAGCAATCCGGATTACTCGCGCGTCATTAGCCCCGCCGCTGTCGAACGGCTTGCGGCCCTGATCGATCCCAGAAGGTGGTTTACGGCGGGAAGTCCGACGCTCAGGCCCGTTATCTCGACCCGACTATCCTCTACCCGATTTCCTGGTCCGACAAAATCATGGAAGATGAGATTTTCGGGCCGCTTTTGCCTATCCTCACTTACTCCGACCTTGGAAAGCTTATTCGCGAAGATCAAGTCGCTCCCCAAACCGCTTGCCGGCTATGTCTTCAGCCGAAATCAGCAGGCCATCGATCGGATCTTGCAGTCTGTTTCGTTTGGCGGGGGCGCCGTGAATCAGACCAATGTCTTCTTGTTCATTGAGTCCATGCCTTACGGAGGAGTGGGAACCTCGGGCATCGGGAACTACTACGGAAAATATGGATACGACTCTCTCACGCACGCCAAATCGATCCTGATATCTCCGCCTGACGTGGCGATCGACCACCTGTTTCCGCCTTACACGAAAGAAAAGGTCCAAGCTATCGATCAATGGTTCGACTACTAGCAGGGACGAACGAAAGCAGTTCGGACGTGAAAGGGGACAACGACGTGAAAGGGGACAACGATGATAAGCACAGTTGAGGTTGAGCGATTTAGCCTGGCCTCCTCCCGATCATTCGACGAAGTATTGGCTGCGATTAACGATGCCGTCGGCCATCCAGAAATGGATGAGTTCTGGACCTCAACTCAGCAGGCGCGAACTGTCGGCGAACTGGAGAACTCAATTCAGAAAGCGCTTAGGTAGAACGGGGCTGATGTCCTTTGTGCAATTTGACCACGGCGCCATCGTGCGCAAAGCAACAGGCCGCGATAAGCCGCGGATGGTCCGCCTTGTCATTGGCAATCCGCTCATCATGCAAGAAATGGCCAAGCATGTTCCGGATGCTGGCTCATACGCTCCCGTCACAGTTCTAGTAGATGAGCGCGCCGATGGCGTGCATTTGTCATATGACCGGATGGCCAGTCTCCTGGCTCCGTATGAGAATCGCGACGCGCTAGAGGTCGCCCGGGATTTGGATAGGAAAGTCGAAGATCTCTTACGACATGCTGCAGCTTGAGCGACCAGTCGCAACTCGGAAGGATCCGATGAACGCCGATGTTCTGACGACAATAGTCGCCGATGGAGTTGCGATTATTACACTGGGCAGCGCAAGGCGCATCTATGTCGACGAGGAGACGGGCGATGCGCTGCCCTCGTGCTCCATCGAGGTCAAGCAAGGAGCGTGAATCATGACTGAATCAGCGGCGCACGTGCGGGTTATCGAGGAAACGCATGCGTACTGGAGGGTCGTGTTCGATTACCCGCCTTTCAACATCGTAGACGCCAGCATATTCGAAGCCCTACAGGATCTGCTCGCGCGAATGGACGCCAGCCCGAGCCTGCGGGTCATCGTATTCGAAAGCGCAAACCCCGAGTTTTACCTTGCCCACTTTGATTTGACCGGCAAGATAGGGAACATCATGACTGCTGTCGGGGCTTCGGGTCTCCCGATCCTGATGGATACGTTCGTGCGTCTCACCAAGTCCCCGGTGGTCAGCATCGCGAGGATCCGAGGCTGTGTCCGGGGCGTGAGCAGCGAGTTCGTCCTCGCCTGCGACATGCGCTTCGCATCGCGCGAGAACACGCGACTCGGCCAACCCGAAGTCGGAGTGGGATTGCATCCCGGCGGCGGCGGTACGGAACGTCTTCCACATCTGGTCGGTCGCGGTCGGGCGCTCGAAATCGTTCTCGGCGCGAACGATTTCGACGGCGACACCGCTGAACGATACGGATACGTCAACCGGGCACTTCCAGACGCCGAACTGGACGGCTTCGTCGACGCGCTCGCGCGCCGGATCGCCTCCTTCGACCGGCGTGCCATCGCCGCCGCGAAGAATCTCGTCAACCATGTCTCGTTGCCGTCCGCCGACCGGCTCCTCGCCGCCATCACTTCTTTTGGGACCGCGCTGACCTGGCCTGAGACGCAGCAGCGAATCCAGAATGTGTTGCAACGCGGACTCCAACGAGACAGCGACTTCGAAACTCGCTGGCCCGAGGTACTCGGCACGCCCCTGGAGGAGTAGTCGCCGCGTGGCGCGGCTGCTGGCTCGTAGAAGAGGAGACACATATGGCGAAGGACGGCATGTCAACCGCGCCAGACAATAAGCATCCGCTCGTTAAGAGGGTTCTCGATTCCAAACCGCCGATTGCGAAGCTCATCGGGTTCGAGGTCGAACTGATAAGCAGTGGTCACGCCGCCACCGTACTCGAAGCTGGGCCGCAGCATGCCAATCCTATGGGTACGGTTCACGGCGGAGTATTGTGCGACCTCGCGGACGCTGCGATGGGTATGGCATTCGCCTCGACGTTGAAGCACGACGAATCTTTTACGACGGTGGATCTCACAATGAATTTCTTCCGCCCGGTGTGGAGCGCAAAACTTCGCGCCGCGGCACACGTGGTCACTCGCGGCCGGACCGTGGGGTACATCGAATGCGAGATCGTCAGCGATGGCGGCAAGCTGATCGCCAAAGCGAGCTCAACATGCTTCGTGCTGCGTGGTGAACAATCGAAACAGCGATGATCCAGAGGCAGGATCAGCCGTCGCCGAAATTTGAACCGGTCACGACTCTGAGACATCCAAGTGCGACCGAAGTCGTTTAGACAAGAAAGAGAATTCTATGGCAAAGAATGACACGCCCACCAAGACCAAGATCACTTCCACCCTCGCTTGCACCAGGGCGCTCCCGAAATTCAGGCCTACGGGACCATCAATCATCTGCTTCCGCTAGAGCTTGAGGAGCCGGTGCGGCTTGAAGTGACCGCGCAGCTTAATCAATTACTGGCAGACACCATGACGTTGCGCGATTTGTACAAGAAGTCGCACTGGCAGGTCGCGAGCCCCACGTTCTATCAACTGCACCTGCTCTTCGGTAAACACTTCAACGAGCAGGTCGAGCTGGTGGATTCGATCGCGGAGCGTATCCAGCTACTCGGTGGCGTCAGCATTGCCATGGCGACGGATGTGGCAGAGACGACGCAGATTGAACGCCCACCTCGGGGCCGCGAGGAAGTCCCGGTGCAGCTCTCGCGATTGCTGGACGCACACCAGGTCATCATTCGCCAAAGCCGTAAGCTGGCACGTCACGCCTCCGAGCTCAGCGACGACGGCACGAATGACCTGGTCGTCAGCGAAGTGTTGCGCATTCAATGCGCCGAGCCGCGCCCTTAGATTTCCAGGAGCTCGCAAGAGCCAGCGGTGTGGCAAGACAGTCACTCACTCTCGAACTCAAAGGGTCGCCCTGAGGTCTGAAGATTCTGCGATTTCCTCCGTAACTAACAAGTCCTTAAATCTTCGTATACCCATTGCGCATCCAATCCTGAGTTTGAGAAGCTTCTCCAGAATATCCGGGGGGTGGCTTGATAGAGGAGGATGAATGGCGCAGGTATGGTTAGTCACCGGCAGCTCTCGTGGTCTGGGCCGTGCAATTGTTGAAGCGGGCCTCGCTGCGGGCAATAAAGTGTTGGCGACAGCTCGGGATATTAAGTCGCTGGCTGATCTGTCGGAACGATATGGAGATCAGGTCAAGCTCTTCGCAATGGATGTGACCGATGAAGCAGCAGCAGCAAACGGAGTAATGGCGGCGGTCGATGTATTTGGCTCGCTGGATGTGGTCATTAACAATGCGGGATATGGCAATCTTTCGTCCGTCGAAGACACGCCTCTATCGGAATTCCGGGCACAGATCGAAACGAACCTCTTTGGAACAATTATTGTGACGAAGGCAGCTCTTAGGCATTTTCGCGAAAAGAAAGCTGGCCAGTTCATTCAGTTTTCATCGGTGGGCGGAAGGATTGGCCCTCCGGGACGCGGGCCTTATTCGGCGGCGAAGTGGGGTGTCGAAGGCTTCTCCGAGGTGCTTTCGCGCGAAGTGGCACCGCTCGGCATCAAGGTCACCATCGTTGAACCCGGTGGCTTTCGCACAGACTTCGCGGGCAGTTCCACCGAACTTAGAGAAGGTCATCCTGAATACGATTCGACGGTTGGAGCTACCGCAAGATTTCAGCGGAACTACAACGGCAAGCAGCCTGGTGACCCCAAAAAGGCAGCTCAGGCGATCGTCCAGTTGACGCAAGAACGGAACCCTCCGTTGCGACTCTTGCTCGGCAGCGATGCGTACGCCGCCGCGGAGAAGAATGATCTTGCGCGATTAGAGGAAGCACGAATTTGGAAGAAACTCAGCGTCTCCACCGATTTTGAGACGAAGTGAAGAAGCAGCAAATATTAAACAGGAGAATCCCAACCGCGCCAAGGTAGTCAGTGGTTCGACTTGGACTGGATTCTTTCCTTCTTCGTCTCACTTGACGATCAGATTACGCGAATCAGCCGCATGAAGGCGTCGATCTTCTTCGTAATTCGCGCCCGGTCTGGGCCGAGGTTCTGCTCCAGACACCAGCCAAAGCGCTAGAAAGCGATCTTCAAACTAAACTCAATTTCACGGGGCGATCCGAGCGTGAACACGCCGGTCCCCACGCCGACGCGATTCGTATTGTGTGCCGCAGGATCGTTCGTCATGGCATTGGCAGGGTCAACCTTTGTTGGAACGAAAATCGTTGCGGCACATCCAACGATGGATTCGGCATCCTTTGAAGATGCACCGGACCGGGAGGAAGCAAATCAAGTCCAATAGCATTTCAACCTTGCTGCTCCGCAATCTCTCTGATGTCTTTGGGGAAGGCGACCCCGTCCGCCGGCGCGCCGCCCTCGAAGAGCTCTGGAACGAGGATGGTGTGTTCTACGATCCGAACAAAGGCGTTTACCGTGGCCACGACGAAATCGATCGCATCGCGGGTGCGGTCCGGGCTACTCATCCTGCCTTCCAATATCAGCCCATCTCCGAGCCCGAGGAACTGGGCAATAGCGGGCGCGTCAAGTGGGTGTCGGGCATCCCAGGTCAGGCGCCAGCCTACGCCGGGACCGATTTCCTTATCGCCCGCGACGGCCGGATCGCCGCCCTTTACTTCTTCTTCGACAAACTACCGTGAGCCAGGCCCACGTTGAATTGATCTCAGCGGCGGCGTTCACGTATGAGTCGACAAACTGAACCACAAGCAGGAGGAGATTGAGTCATGGTCAGCATCGTGGTCGTAACACGAGCGGCCCTCTTGATCGCACGACGCGCGTCCATTTGGAACGTCGAGGAACACTTAAGCGGACTATCGCCCCAATGTGTGGCGGTCGACCTGCGCAGCCCGGCTCAACTGTACTGCGGAACTGCGCGTGACGGTCTCTTCCGAAGCCGCGACAGTGGCCGGACTTGGGAACCGGTCGGATCTGGTATCGACCACCCGATGATCACCGCGGTTGGTGTGGGTTATGCAGAACAAGTTGACGGGTTCGGTATCGTCTATGCCGGCACCGAACCAAGTGCGGTGTTTCGCTCCGACAACTGCGGCGACAGCTGGGTGGACCTCGCGGGCTTGCGCGCGCTCCCTTCTGCTGACACCTGGAGTTTTCCCCCACGGCCCCACACGCATCATATTCGTTGGATCGAAGGTGATGTGAGCGTCGCGGATCGAGTGTTCGTCGCGATCGAGGCTGGCGCGCTCGTGCGCACGTTGGACGGCGGGCGCACCTGGCGTGATCGTGTTCGCGGCGGTCCGTATGACACGCACACGGCGACGACGCATCCGCGTGCGCCCGGGCGGATCTACTCGGCCGCCGGCGACGGATACTTCGAAAGCATCGATGCTGGGGACTCGTGGAGATCGCCCCAGGATGGATTGAAGCACCTCTACCTCGTGGGCGTTGCCGTGGATCCTGCGGATCCAGATACTGTAATCGTGTCCGCAACAGACGGCCCCGGGTCTGCCTATTCGCCGCGGCGGGCCGAGTCGTGCGTCTATCGGAAAACCGGGCTCAAGCGATGGGATCTGGCAATGAGCGGCCTGCCGGAGGCGAAGGGCACGACGGCGAGCCCGGTTCGCCACTCATGCTGGCGAACCAGGCGTCATCTACGCCGCCAACAACCGCGGCCTCTTCAGATCAGGTGATGCAGGACGGAGCTGGAAGGCTATGGACCTCCCTTGGCCAGGCCCCGGGCTTGCAGATGGCGTGGCGGCGCTTGCCTGCCTTCCGGAGTGACATGGAAAGACGTTCTGCTGTCGTGTCCCTGATCGTTGTGCTGCCGGTTCGTCGAGCGAATGAATCTCTGAATTGCCTCTGTTGGCAGCGGAGTTCGAGCATGTCAATCGGATTTTGTGAAACCGAATGAATGGGAGGAAACCGTGACAATGATGGAGAGGATCGAGAAAATGAGAGTGAGTGATGACGCCCTTGACCTGGTGTTCCGGAAAGCCCGTACCTACAACGCGTGGCTTCCCAAGCCAGTGCCCGAGGAGCTGCTGCGGCAGCTCTACGACACACTGAAGTGGGGGCCCACGAGCGCAAACATCAGTCCTGCGAGGTTCTTATTCATTCGTTCCACGGCTGCAAAGGAGCGCCTCCGTCCATCGCTCGCGCCTGGGAACGTAGAGAAGACGATGGCCGCTCCGGTCACAGTCATCATCGCCTATGATCTGAAGTTCTACGACAAGGTGCCCAGGCTGTTTCCACACTACCCCGCCATGCGCGACATGTTTGTGAACAACCCCCAGCTGATCCAGGAAACTGCGCTGCGGAACTCTACCTTGCAAGGAGCCTACATGATACTTGCGGCGCGGGCTCTGGGACTGGACTGCGGGCCGATGTCAGGCTTTGATAACGCAAAACTCGATGAGGAGTTCTTTGCGGCTGGCAAATGTGAGTCTTGCGAGCAGGAGTTTTTCCCTGAAGGGCATGTGAAATCTAATTTTCTCTGCAACATCGGCTACGGTGACCCTGCGACGCTGATGCCGCGGGGGCCTCGGCTCGACTTTAGCGAGGCATGCACCCTGTTGTGATTGCCGTTTACTTGCGCTCGAACACGCAGCAGCATAGCAACAGTAGCATCGGTGGTTCGCCCCATGAGTGTGATTGGGCTCTTTTCGATCATGCCTTCTTGGAAGGATGACGCTAGTGCTTTTTCGGACGCGACGCCGGGATGAGTACGCAAGCAGCGCGTGTGCAAGAGTTGCGGCAAAGAGACTGTGGTGATCGGTTACGAGGAGAGTTCCCAGCTCGATGTGGAGCCGGCGAAGTACTTCGTGCTGGTCACGAAGCGAGAGAAACGGGCTTGCCGGTCGTGTGAGGAGCTCGGGGTCTTCTCGGCACCGCTGCCACCACGGATCATCGAGAAGTGCCTGGCGAGCGACCGCATCGTCATCGACACGGTCATCAGCAAATATTGCAATCACACGCCCCTAAATCGGCAGAGCATGATTCTGGACAGAGACCTCGGCTTGGAAATCAGCCGAGCGACGCTGGACGGTTGGGTCCTCAAAGTCGGCGGGCTACTGATCCCTATGGGCGCTGCGATGAGACGAGAGTTGATTAGCGGAGGTTACATCCAGGCGGATGAAACACCGGTCGATGTGCAGACGCGCGAGGGCCGGGGAAAGAATCATCAAGCCTACTTGTGGCAATACGGTCGACCCGGAGGAACTGTGGTGTTCGACTTTCGTCTAGGCCGCGGCCGCGATGGACCGAAGCAGTTCCTGGAACAGTTCGAAGGCATTCTCCAAACTGATGGTTATACCGCCTACGACCAGATCGGCGGGACGGGAATAGTACATGCGGCTTGTTGGGCTCATGCTCGAAGACAGTTTTTCGAGGCGGTGCAGCTGAATCCACGAGACTTGGTTGCAACGCCGATTGTGGCCCGGATGGACCAACTGTTTGCCGTCGATGCGGAAGCTCGCCGCAGAGTAATTGGCCTCACTGGGCGTCATGCTCTGCGTCAGGAAAGGGCCCGGCCTCTGCTGGACGATATCCGTAGCAAGATCGAGGCAGCACAGTCCGGGGCATTGCCCTCCAGTGCACTCAGCAAGGCCTGCCAATACGCGCTCACGCTGTGGACGAAACTGACACGGTCCCTGGAACATCCGGAACTTGAGCTGAGCAATAATCTTGCGGAAAATTCAATGTGTCCCGTGGCTCTGGGCCGGAAAAACTGGATACATATCGGCAGTCCACAGGCGGTACCCAAGGTTGCGGCAATTTTGTCGGTCGTGGAAAGCTGCCGCCGGCTTAAACTCCCAGTGCGCGACTACATGGCCGCGGTTCTGCCCGGGTTTGCCAATCTCCCGATCCAGCGCCTCCCAGGCCTCACTCCCGTGGCGTGGGCTGCCCATCATTCATAGACTCAAGCCACCGGGTTGTCAGCGTGAAAGCGATCATGCGACAACAGCCGCATAGTTTCTTGTTTGCTGACTACTTGAGAATTGTCGCCCGGCGGTTCGAATCGGAATGCCATGTGTTGGTTCATCACCCGGCGCTGTGATGTGCGTCACTGCCGAATAGTTTATGTAAACAGATACTTCCATTCCATTGATCGAGGTACGCATGGGCAACGATGCGCTGTAACTTGCAGCTTCGCTGTTCACTAAGGAGGGTGGCTATGGGTGGGCGGCCGTTTTGTACCGTTTACGGGGCTTTACTCTTCCTCATATTTCTTCTTTCGATCTTTTCGGCGAGCACAAGCTACGCGATTCCCGCATTTTCCCGCATGTATGGCACCAGTTGCAGTACGTGCCATATTGACTTTCCCAAGCTGAATGACTTCGGGAAAGCCTTCAAGGATGCCGGTTTCAAGTTCCCCAAAGACGACGAGTCGATGATCAAAATCCCCCCGGTCATGCTGGGAGCTCCGGCGAACGCGGAACTTTGGCCGAAAGCCATCTGGCCGGGAACGATACCGGGCATTCCGCCCATCGGCCTGCGCATGAACAACTACTTCCAATACACCGGCACCAGCAGTGGAAAGTTTGCCTCGCTGACCCCGGCGGGAACGCTACCGCCGTTTGTGCCAACCACGGACTTCGAGACCGGCCTGTTCAGCATCTTCACCGCCGGCAACTTCGGCAGCGACATCGCGTTCTGGGTTGACGACGACATCAGCGTCAGCGGGGCGAACGCCAACGGCGGCCTGGGCGATGGCTATCTCAAATTCGTCAATATCAGCCGCCTGCTGAAGATGCCCCAGCACTCCCTGAATCTGCGCGTCGGCCAGTTCGAACTCGAGCTGCCGTTCACCCAGGCCCGCAGCATTTGGATCAGCCCCTATGACATCTACACGCAAGCCAATATCGGAGCCATGAACTCGCTGATTCCGCTGCAGCAATTCGTCAATAACCAATTCACCATGGCGGATGCGGGAAAGGGTATTGAGCTAAGCGGCGGGCTGCACACCGGCGGCTATCAGTACTCAATCGCCTTCATCGACCAGAACACCAGTGGAGTCGGACAGGACCAGAATCCCGGCAGTCCGTATGTTCCTCAGGCGACGGGCAGCAACAATGGCGGCCTGGGCGTAGCCTCGGATGCGAACTTCAAGGACATCTACGCCAATTTTCAATATCGCTTCAATCTGGAGCACGACAAGGAAAGCCGCAACGCCATCCAGGCGGCTGGCCCGACCGGACCGCGCGATCATACCTATCTGAACTTCGGCACCTACTATTTCTACGGACGTTCGGTGCAGCGCTTGCTGGGCGCAGGCGCCGACGGTACATCCGCGGTCGTCACCGCGCGCGAGCCCTTCTATCGTGTCGGCGGCAACATGACCTTCAACTATCGCTGCTGCCTGCAATTCAATGCCCTGTACATGTATGGGCACGACTATAACCTGCTGCCTATCGACGCCAGTGGCAGCTTATTCCTCTGCAGAATCTGAGCACCGCCGTGCCCGTGGGCTTCATTCACAGCACTCCAGCCACCTTCAGCGGCGGCTTTGCGGACGCTGAATGGCTGGCTTATCCGTGGATGTATGGTGCTGATCCGCTACGACGGGGTGAACTCGACTTCCGATCGCATCAATGGATTGGCAACCAATCCCTCTTTCACCGGCGCGCCCTTCAATGGCGCCGTTTCGATCAACGCGCAATCGCTTCACGCCGGGAGTGCAGTTCCTGATCCACGCCAACATCAAGGCGTCGTTTGAGTACCAGTTCCGCCCTCGCAATCCGTCGTGATTGCCACCAATCCGCTAACCGGTTTGCCGGTGGCACTAAATCCCTTCCACACCAACACAGCCGTAGCTGGTTTGGAATTCGTTTACTAATGGCTTGTACGTGAGGAAGCACAAACCAACGAAAGGAATATTCATGATGCGCAGTTTTCTAGTAACGATTCTATTGGTCACGGCCGTCGCAGCCACCGCTGTCGCCGGCACGATCGAAGGCAAGGTGTCGACCGGGAAGTCCGTCGTCTATGTGGACACCATCCAGGGCAAAACGTTTCCTGCACCCTCGCAGCAGCCGGTCATGGACCAGAAAGGCTTGATGTTTAACCCGCACGTCATGGTTATTCAGGTGGGGACGACGGTCGAGTTCCTGAACAGCGACAATGTGCAACACAACGTCTTCTGGCCATCGATCAGCGGCAACAAGAAGCTTGGCCATAACCTCGGCACCTGGCCGAAGGGCGACAAGCGCCCCTTCAAGTTCGATAACCCCGGCGTGGTGTCGTTGCTGTGCAACGTACACCCGGAGATGGCGGGCTACATCGTTGTCAGCCCGACGCCATACTTCGCCGAGACCGACGCCAGCGGGAACTACAAGATCGAGAACGTTCCCGACGGCAAATACAACGTGGTTGCCTGGCATGAAGGCATGAAGCCGCAGACCAAGTCTGTGGATGTTGCCGGCACAGGCAAGGCCGATTTCACCCTTTCGAAATAGAAACCAGGAGGGGCGGGCAGGGCTCGCCCTTCGTCCACTCAGCACAGCACGCGCACCTCGTCTGCAGAGAGGCCGATGTTAAGTCGCTTCGCCAACAAGAAGGTCGACCGGGAATGGCTGAACACCAATTTCCCGTGCATGATGGCGTGTCCCGCACACACCAATGCGGGCCGCTATGTGTCGCTGATCGCTGAGGGGCGGTTTGAAGAGGCATACCGTTATGCACGCGATCCCAATCCGATGGCCAGCATCTGCGGAAGAGTCTGCGCACACCCTTGCGAAACGGCGTGCCGGCGAGGCCAAATTGATCGCCCGATCTCCATTCGCGCACTGAAGCGCTTCCTGACCGAGCGCCACGGGCCGGAGTCGCGTCATCCGGTCGCGCCCACTACCCGGCCGGCGGAGAAACTGCCGTACAAGGTTGCCGTGATCGGCGGCGGCCCAGTGGGTCTGTCGGCCGCGCACGATCTGGCGTTGATGGGCTACTCGGTCACCATCTTCGAAGCGTCGCCGGTTGCCGGCGGAATGCTGTACCTCGGCATTCCGGAGTATCGCCTGCCACGCAGCGTAGTAGAGGCACAGGTACGCGAGATTCTCGAAACCGGCGACATCACGCTGCGCTTGAACGCTGCCGCCGGTCGCGACTTCACGGTCGGCGAGCTAAGGCGCCAGGGCTTCGACGCCGTCTTGATCGCGGTCGGCGCACATCGCAGCCGCGACCTCTCCATCCCGGGCGTTGATCTCGATGGCGTGCATCGTGGCATCGAATTTCTGCTGAACGTCAACCTTGGCTACAAGTTCACCATTGGAAAGAAGGTCATAGTCATCGGCGGCGGCAACGTCGCCATGGACGTCGCACGATCGGCCGCGCGCGAAGTGCTGCGCCAGCATGACTCACCGGGCGAGATCACTCCCTCGGAAGAAAATGTGCAAACCGTCGCCACGCACGAGATGGTGGACATCTCGCTGTCAGCGCTGCGCATGGGCGCTCGCGAGGTTGGGCTCGTCTGTCTGGAGCAGCGCCATGAAATGCCGGCGGCCTTGGAGGAGATCGAAGAGGCAGAGACCGAAGGCATCATCATGCATCCGGGATTCGGGCCGAAGCGCGTGCTCGGACGCGACGGCAAAGTCGTTGGCCTGGAATGCCTGAAGACGAAATATGTTTTCGATGAGAACCGCCGATTCAATCCTGCGTTCTACGAGAACAGCGATACCCAGTTCGAATGCGACACCATCATTCTTTCGATCGGCCAGGCTCCCAACCTCGAGTTCCTCCGGCCCGACGATGGGGTGGAGGTCTCGCCTCGCGGCCTCATCAATGTACATCGCGACACTTTGATGACGTCGGCGCCCGGAGTATTTGCCGGCGGCGATTGCGCCTTTGGACCGCGCCTCATCATTGACAGCGTTGGCGACGGAAAGCGCGCGGCGGTAGGCATTGACGAATACCTTCGCGGAGCCAAGCATCCGGAGCCGCAGATTGAAGTGCAAGTCCTCGACCGCTGGCAGATGGCAGTGGACTACATGAACATCCACCGCCAGGCCATTCCCATGCTGCCGCTCGATCGCCGGACAGGCATGACCGAGGTCGAACTTTGCTACACCGAACAGGAAGCGATAGCCGAAGCGCAGCGCTGCCTGAAGTGTTACGTCAATACCATTCTCGAAGGCAGCGAGCAGGACGGCACCGACTGCGTGCTCTGCGGCGGCTGTGTGGATGTTTGTCCTGAGAATTGCCTGGAATTGGTTTCGCTAGACCGGATTCAGTTCGAGCCGAACGCGATTGATGCCATCGCGAACAACCCCGAGCTGTTCAGTTTTGAGTTGGAAGGTATACAGCCCGCGGAATTAGGCAGCATTACCGGAACGGCGATGTTGAAGGACGAGACTCGCTGCATCCGCTGCGGGCTTGTGCGCGCTGCGCTGTCCCGCCAACACCATCACGATGGAGGCCTATCACTTCGTTGCGACCGAGCCGACAGGACTCATCACGATTCAAAGCTTTGATGGACCCAAACCCGCGGCTCCGGCGGCGGCTTCGAAAGGATGACAGTGAGGATTTATGCCTGAGGACCCAAAACCAACGGCTTCACCCGACAGTCCGGACGAGATGAGCCGGCGGAAGTTTTTCGTCAAGATCGGAGTTGGCTCGGTTGCGGTAGCCGCCCTGGGTACGGCTGCTTTCTCCTATGAGTATCTGTCGCCGAACGTGCTCTACGAACCGTCGCCCATTGTGGATGCTGGAAAACCCGACCGCTATCCTCCGGACTCGGTTACGCTCGATCCGGCGACAGCGATCTATGTAGTGCGCACCCCGGAGGGCTTCTTCGCCCTGTCGGCCATCTGCACACATCTGGGCTGCATGACTGCCTATAAGCCGGACCTGGGCATCATTGCTTGCCCGTGCCACGGCAGCAAGTTCACCGAGTATGGCGTGAAGATCGCGGGCCCGGCGCCGCGGCCGCTTCCGTGGCTGCGCATGTGGCTGAATGACGACGGCAACCTGATGGTCGATCGCTCCAATGCCATCGCCATCAAGCAAATGGTGAGGGTATAGCTGTGGCAGACACCCTCGATCACCTCGTTGACCAGGTTCGCGAGAACCGCATCTGGCGCTCCATCTTCCGCAGCGGGAGCGGCGAGAGCAACCTGCACCGCGCGTTGTTTGTGCAGCAGAACGTCTTCCTGCACCTGTTCTCCATCAAGGCGCGGAAGCGCGTGCTGGAGTTTAGCGCGACGTGGTACTTGGGGGCGCTGACCTTCGGGACGTTTCTCATTCTCGTGATTACCGGCATCCTGCTGATGCTGTATTACCATCCCTCGGTCCCGCAAGCCTATGCCGACATGAAGGACCTGCAGTTTGTGGTCTCGTCAGGGGTGTTTCTGCGCAACCTGCATCGCTGGTCGGCGCACGCGATGGTCTTCCTGGTGTTCGCGCACATGTTCAAGGTGTTCTATCGCGGAGCCTATCGGCCGCCGCGCGAGTTCAACTGGGTGATTGGTGTGGTGCTGCTGCTGGTGACGCTGCTGCTGAGCTATACGGGCTACCTGCTTCCCTGGGACCAACTCTCTTTCTGGGCGGTGACGGTCGGGAGCAACATCGCATCGGCGGTGCCCATCATCGGGGCCAAGATACGGTTCCTGATGCTGGGCGGAACCGCGGTGAACGCCAACGCGTTACTCCGCTTCTACGTTCTGCACTGCGTAATCCTTCCTTTGGCGGCGATTTTGCTGATCGCCATCCACTTCTGGCGGATTCGTAAAGACGGCGGAATCTATCCCGGTGAATCTCCGGCGGAAGGAGGTGCGAAATGAGCGATCCGAAAGATTTTGTCGCCGTCGTTGACTCGGACGCGCGTAAGACACCCCAGCGGATAGCCTTCATCACCAAGCGGACTTCGCCGCAAGTGCGCGTGAAAGATGAAGAGCGGGTGATGACCTACCCCGAAGTCTTCTTCCGCACTGCAGTCGCTATCGAAGTACTCGCGATTGCCTTGGTGGTCATTTCGCTGCGCTGGAACGCGCCACTCGAAGGGCTGGCCGATCCCATGCACACGCCGAATCCAGCGAAGGCGCCTTGGTACTTTCTCGGATTGCAGGAATTGCTGCACTACTTCCCGCCAGTCGTGGCAGGCGTTCTCATACCGGGCCTCGTGGTAATGGCACTCATCATCATCCCGTACTTCAACATCAATGTCGAAGCCGAAGGCTTGTGGCTGCGCGACAAGGCAAAACGTTTGCGGATCTTCGGCATTGTGGTTGTGTTGTTCTGTATTTTCCTGGCGGTGTTCGACGTCTGGGTCGCATCTGGTGCCGACCCTCATCGTCGCGGCATTCATGGTGCTAGCGGCGCAGAGCGATCCACAAACCACGCGCGGATTTCGCGGCTGGTTGGCCCGTAAACCGCTCTCCTTCTGGATCATGACTTGGTTCTTGTTCGAACTGATCGTGCTGACCGCCATCGGCACCTTCTTCCGCGGGCCGGGATGGTCGTGGGTTTGGCCATGGAGGGCTTAGGCTGTCGTGTGGAATAAACTTCAGGCCTTGTGGCGGTTTTTCTTCGGCGACAGCGCTCGCGCCTTCGGCTCGGTAAGCGTCATCTTACTGGTGCTGCTGGCCATCGCGCCGGCCAAGAACCACTTCAGTGAGTGGCGGCATTATCAGAAGCAATATCTGCACTTCATCCGCGGGCGCGCTGATGCGGTCACCCTGGAACGTCACTTCCAGGGCGGCATCCAGCAGATCTGGATACCCGAGCAGCAGGTGACCGACCGTTGCACGACGTGCCACCTCGGACTGAAAGAAGCCAGCCTGGCCGAGGCCAGTTCAGTCGCATTTCGTAAGCATCCGGTGATCCCGCACAAATTGACGGAGTTTGGTTGCACCACCTGTCATCGTGGACAGGGGGCCGCGACCACCGTCGAGGAGGCGCACAGCGCCACCGAACAATGGGAGCAGCCGCTGCTGCCGACGAAGTACATTGAGTCCGGCTGCGGCCAGTGCCATCTGGAAAACCAAACCGGGACGCCGTTCCTCAACCAGGGACGAGAACTGATTTCCAGCTATGGCTGCACGCACTGTCATACCATCAAGCAGCCGGATGGCACCTCCATCCTTCCCGACGATGATCCGCCTTCGTTGAAGCACATCGGCGACAAGACGACGCGCGAGTGGGTGTATGCCTGGATCAAAGATCCTCAGGCCTACGCCAGCACGGCAACCATGCCGAACTATCACTTGAGCGACGCCGATGCGCGCGACATTTCGGCGTTCACCCTGGCGCAGAGCACGCCGCTGGCGCCCCCTATACAACCGCTGAAGCCTGACGTAAAGGCGGCCGCAGATCCGGCGGCGGGCACCACACTTTACGGCGAATCCTTCTGCGCATCGTGTCACGCCATGCAGAATGCTGCGGGGATGATGGTCGGAGGTAACGTCGGGCCTGAACTGACGGGCATCGGCACCAAAGCGAAACCGGAGTGGCTGCAGGATTGGGTCGCCAATCCCGATCACTATGACCCATCCACGAAGATGCCGCACTACCGTTTCGGCGCCCAGCAAATAGCCACCCTGACCGGCTTCCTGGAGTCGAAGACGGAACCGGACTTCGTGGCCAATGTGCATCTCGATCCGGCCACGCCGGAGCAGATGGAACATGGCAAACACTTGGTGGTGGAGAACGGTTGTGCCAGTTGCCACGAAATCAACGGCGTCAAAAAGCCGGAGAACTTTGCCCCTGAGCTAAGCCGCATTGGCAGCAAACCACTCAACCAACTAATCTTCGTTGAGGGGGTTGAGCGCAACGCTGCCTGGTTACGTGGCTGCGAAGGTGCGCAATCCGCGGGCCTTCGGGCCGTCCCTCAAGATGCCGCAGTTCAAGTTGACGCCGCAACGCAGATTGATCAGGTCACTACCGCACTGCTGGCCCTGACTGACCGCGCGCAAAGCCAGCCTCCTACCATGCGGATTGCCTCGGTCCAGCAGACAACCTACGAGCCCGCCGGGCACGCCGGACAGCTCATGCGCGACCTGCGATGCTTAACCTGTCACATGATCAATGGGCGTGGTGGGGACATGGCTCCGGACCTCAGCTGGGAAGGGACCGCGGTGCAGCGTGAATGGCTGACGCAATTCCTGAAGAACCCGGGAACTCTGCGCCCTGCGCTGATCCGCCGCATGCCACGATTCAACCTCACGGACGCGGAGATCAACACTCTGGCGGATTACATGATGACGGTGTACCAGACGCCGGAGTTTGACCGCGATTCGCTGCCGGTGTCGCAGTTTACTGCCGCGCAAGTGGAGCAGGGGCGGCAGCTCTTCTATTCCAAGTTTGCCTGCCAGTCATGCCACATTGCCGACTACAAGACCGACAAGGGCTACATTGGCCCGGCGCTGGCAGCGACGGGCAATCGCCTTAACGCGGCCTGGGTATTATCACTGGCTGAAAGATCCTCAGGCGCTGCGCCCTGGGACCATGGAGCCCAACCAGCACATGACCGATGACGAAGCGCGTTCGCTCACCGCGTTTCTGATGTCGCTGAAGTCAAGCGGCACGAAGGAGGCGATGAAGAAATGAATCGGGTACTCATCGCCATTTGCGCAGTCACATTGCTGACGCCGGGTTGTTCCCATCACGAGCAAGCGGCCGGCGCCTCTGAAAGCCACCGCGGCGGGCGTGGCGATTGTGGAGTCCAGCGGCGGCAAGCAGATCGGCTACGCGGGAATGCCGCTGGATCAACCAGTCGTGGTGCAGGTGAACGATGACTCGGGAAATGGGGTCGCCGGAGCGGCGGTATATTTCAGCGGACCCGCCGGCGTGATTTTTACCCCGGCCGCTGCGCTGACCGACTCCAGTGGCCAAGTCACCAGCGCGGTCGAGCTCGGTCAGCAAGCGGGGCGATACAAGATTGTGGCCAGCACGCGCGACAAATCCGGGAAGGCGATCGATCTCAGCCTCGAGGAGATCGCGTTAGGTTACCAGCAAACCGTGGGAGCGCAGCTCAACGCGCAGTACTGCGTCCGTTGCCATGATCCGGAGTCCACGCCACAACGGGTGTCAAACATGGACAATCTCTCGGTGAAGCCGCACCCGTTCACCGACGGCGACACCCTCAACAAAATAAGCGATGCGGACCTGGTAGCCATCATCAGCCACGGCGGTCCGGCGTTAAACAAATCGCCACAGATGCCGCCCTGGGGATACACGCTTTCCAAGAGCAACATCGCTGCGCTGGTGTCTTATATTCGCGCGGTGGCTGATCCACCTTATGAAGCAGGCGGGCTGGTGTATGCGCAGAAGTAAGCCTGAGTTCAACATGTCCATGCGGGGAAGGGGAACTGCCGTAATGAGGTGGGTTGGAGGGGTCGCGCTCCTCACTATTGTGCTGGGGACATCGGGCCCGCTATCTGCGCAGGTGATGACGCCGATGGAGCTGGCCGATCCCACGGCGCAGCACCTGCAGGAGCGGCACCTCAAGACTTTGATGGCGATCGGCACCGAGATTGAGGCGCACAAATTTCCTTATCCTTTCTATTTCAGCCGAGTCCTCGATGTCGATCTAGCCAAGATGCAGGTGGCTGACCAACGCTCCATTCGCTTCGACATTTACAAAGGTCAAACCGTCCTGGAGATCACCGGCAACTACTATGCCGCGTATTCCGCAGACCGGATGGACTCTTACGCGCGATTGAAGGAAACCTTTCAAACCGTGATTATGCCAATGCTGCAAGTGGAGGTGCCGCACTTTCCGGATGATTCCGAATTCTCTGCGTTTGCTATTGAGGTTTCCCATCATGTCCGGCAGAAGGTGATGGGCGTCAACTCTGAGCAGCCGGAGAACGTCACTGTCATCATTCCTGTGCTTGTTGCCCAGAAACTGGTGGACGCGAAGACCGACGACCAGAAGCAAGCGGCGATCCTGGAAGCGAAGGTGTTCCTGAACGGACAGCCTTACTCACTGTGGTTGCAGGAGGGTGCTCCCTCGGAGGAATGGAAAGAAAAGTTCACTCCTCTACCGGCGACAAAAAAGCCCGTTGAGACGGCAAGCACCGCGCCAGGTCCGGCCGCATCGACCAGTGCATCCGTCTCAGCCAACCTGATGAAGACATCACCGACCCCGATGCGGATCTTCACGCCGGAGTCTTTGGCAAAGCTGCAACGCCAAAACGAGGACGCGGTCACGCGTATGACCAGGGACCTCAACAAGGAGGTGCACTTCCTGCCGTATGCGTCCCCGACTTTCATTGGATTCCGGCAGGGAGCTTACCTGCAGTTGTCCATTACCACCAGCCTGAGTGCGGCCGCCGGAACGTCTCGCTACAAACTGGCAGCACTGGCCTTCGACGAGCACATTTCTCATCTAATACGGCCGGTACTGAATTACTTTCCGCAAGATACGGATTTCGATGGCGTTGTTTTCAGCAGCATGATCCACGTTGCCGACGGATCGAGTCCAGAGGCAGTTGAATTCTTCTTTCCATTCCGCGTGATGCGCTGCTTCGCGTCGTACGATTGCACCGGTCAGCAGTTGCTGGACTCGGGGACGATAGTGATTAATGGTGAACGCGCCGCCCTCGATCTGCTAGTCGCCGAAGGCAAGAACTAACGGCTGTAGAGCGACGCTTATGGAACGAATCCTAGTACGAGGGGAGCCCTCGGCGCTGCCAGGGAGGCAGTAGAAGTTTGACAGATCCGGCAGTGTGCCTTCGAGGGTGGTGATTGGCGAAAACGAGGAAGTGCGTATCCTGATAATTTACCAGTGACATGGTAAAAGCGCGCGACATTAACAGGGCCTCGGTTTCTGCAGACCACCACCCTAGTTTGACACTGGCTGCGGACTCGACTTGTCAACCGTGTGCTTCCTCTGACGCTTACGTTCCTTGCGAGTCTTTTCGCGACCACAGCAGAACAGCGAGTGATGGATTGCGCAGAATTCATTCCTGCGGAGTTTCATCGGAGTACTCCAAGTTTTGCCCCTTGCGGGGCACAGATTGTGCATTGTTGCTATCAGCGGCAGAAAAAAGCGGCATACGGCCCTATCCCGCCAGCCTCTAATGCGACAGGCTGTAGGTTTCCGACCGTACGCCGACGTTTCGGTCTGGGGATTTACGAAGGGCGGACTGCCTGCAGAAACCCGGCCAGCTTCGCCGTCGCCTTGTACTGCGGAATTGGCTCCAGTTCTTTGAACGCGCTGGTGAAGGCATTCGACAGGCTCCACATGGTTCGCGCCTGGAACTCCTCATGCACGGGCTGAAAGTACAACTCGTGTACCCTCCGCGCCAGGTGCTTCGGAAATCCCGACTCCTCCTCGATGAATGCCTGGTAGATCAGCAGCTTCGCGGCAGCCGTGGACAGCTGCTGCGACTGCCACGTCTCGACCTGCTGCTTCAGCGGGCCAAAGTTCCTCTGCATCCGGTCCACACCGATGGCCAGGCTATCTTCCAGCGAGAAGTGCTTGGAATGCTTCGCCAGGACGGGAGTGTATTCCCCGTGGAAGGCGAGATTCTCGCAAACGAACACTCGCAGTCCGACGGTACAGCTCAACCGGAATGACTTGTCGTGGCTGTTCCGCAGGCCGATGGCGAAGCGGCATCCGTCGAAACCGGAGCTTAGGTCCATCACCCCGAACATCTTCATGCCATCCGCGGATACTGCGTACTCCTCCCGGACAACACCGATTTGGCGGAAGCCGAGGGCTTCGATCAGCTTCTCCACAACCGCGATGTGCGGGATGGGCTTGTGGGTTGCTGTGGCAGCCGGCGTGACAACGCGAGCCAGGTCCTCTCGGGTCAGCTTGTTGCCATAGGAGCATAAGGTCATGCTTGGAGCAGGTGCCGGCGTCTCGCCGACAATAGCCGCGATTGGCTCGCTCTGCTCAATAACGCTTGTTTCCTGCATGTAGTTCCTCCTTGGAGATGATTCGGGAGAGCCAACAGACAATGACACTTCGTCCGCCGCTCTCCCCAGTGGGTAATGCCGCTTCCGGCGGCTCGGCGCCTGAGTGCAAGAAGGCACGTTTTCCTTGATGCGGTCGGGCAACGTACAAATTGGCAGGGTTAGGCGGCGCGCACTAAGCCTTTGGTGATCAGATCGAGGAACCAGAGTTGGTCCACCTTGCGCAGATCAATCTCGGTGGGGTGTTCGAGGATGAATCGGCGGACGTCCTTCTCTTGGATGACGTAAGTGTCGCCGTTCTGACGCGGGCCTCGTGCCGTACCTCGGAGCTTAGCTTTCAGATGCCCGCTCTTGATCCAGCGGGTCACGGCATGAGGATCGATCCCCAGCGCTTGCGCAAGGCTGCTGGCGGAGTAGAAGCTCCCGTCATGTTTGAACCGCATTCGCTTCAGCTTGAGATGGATTCCGGTGACGGTGCGCGTGTATCCAGCAGCCTTCAGCTTCAGCCGGATGCGCTCATCGCTCATCCACGCATATCGGGACAGAATCGCTAGCTCGGGCTCGCTCCACGGGAGTTCTTTTGTCCGCGCCAACCCCAACTCCCGAGCGCGCTTCTTCAGCGCCCAATGCGGCATGCCGAGTCTCTTGGCCAATAAGTGAATGCTCGACATTCCTTTCACATTTCGAGGGCTGAGGTAAGCCTCCCGAATAAGTTGGTCAGCTTGGTCGCTGAAGATGTACTTGCGGCGATGTCAGGGTTTCGCCATTAAAACGTTCCTCTTGGCCACTGACTTTCGCCGCACAAACTGGTCCAGGCTCGCTAACGCATAACTGTTCCATGGCATTCCGGGTGATGAGACTTTGGAAACGATGAATTTCTGGGTGAATTGGGATAGTTCTCTGCTCCACGACCTTTCTGCCGAAACCCGCGCTGGTGAATCGGGCTACGGGGCTGGCGACAATAGGGGAGCAGAAGAGACGGCCAAGGAAGGCAATGCCTGTTCGTCGTTGGTTACGTTGTGACGGGACAGCCTGCGGCCGCAGTTCGGGCAGAACGAGGCACCGATGCCAATGGTGAGTCCGTATTCCTTCACCTTTCGATATGCGGTCGTTTTGCCGATGCCGAGCAGTTGCGCGGCGGCAAGAATGCTTCCTCCGGTCACTTGAAGAGCCTTCTCCAGTGCCGCCTTTTCCAGGTCGCTAAGGTTGAGGGTTTCTGGGAGAGCTAATGAGCGGCAGACTGCTTTGTGGCAATTGGCCGATCCCATTTCGTAAGCGCGGTGTGCTAATCGCTCCGGGTCTAACGTCCCTCCGCGCGCCGCTCGCGAAAGAGACCCTAATATGGCTTTGTCGGTTTCCGGAATCACGAGTTACTCCTTGGTGGCTGGTGCTTCTTGCAGTTGGTGTTATCGAGTTCGTGCTGGTCAGTTCCGAGCGCTGACGCCCGCTCTGGAACTGGGGGAATCGACTTTAAGACTCTCAGTGCAGCGGTCAGAAAAGCGACAGTTGGGCGGATTCGACCCTCTTGGATGGCGATTCGCAGGGCAGAATGATGGCGTTCCCCTTGGAACCCAATTCAATGATCGTGTCAGGAGTCTCGATCTCTGACACCATCGCCTCACCCGGTGCTTCGACAATCGGTGCGGATGGCGCGGGCCGCAGTTGCTGAAGATTCTTCCACACGGAATCCGCTGATTCTCCGATTCCCTTGTTCTCTACCAACTCCCGCGCCATCGCGGTGAGCATAGTCGTCATCACCATCGATTGCCTGTAGGCCCTCTGATGCGAACTTACCCTCCATGGCCAGCGCCACCAGAAGTTTCTTACCCATTAACCGCAGACAGACTTCCTGCATCGTCCCGCTGTAGGCAAAGAACTTCACCTCTACCGGCCGCCTCTGGCCGATGCGCCACGACCGCCGGCTGGACTGCCGTAACGTGTGCAAGGAATATCCCGTCTCATGGAACAGGATGGTCGGAAAGTCCAACAGATCCAGTCCGGTCTCGACGATCTTGGGATGGCAGATCGCCACATCGATTGCCCGGCGCAGCTGCTCTCGGTACCAGGCCTCTCGCTTGTGAGTAGGAACACTGGCGCGTAAGACTCCTGTGCAGTATACCCTCGTTACGAAAAAGCCCCTCCAGTCGTTCGATCACGTCATGCTTGTTGGTGTAGACCGCGAACACCTGGCATTTGCGGCCACGTGCGAGTTGGGCTTTGACCTCTTCGATGAGCGCCTTCTCTTTCGCATAAATCTCGCCTCGGTCCAGATCTACGGTTTCGGCAATGACAAAGCTTTCACGGGCCTTGGTCTCCGGATTGAACTCTGACCCGTACAGCGTCCCGAAGCCATACGGATGATCGGGCCACGCCAACAGCGTATTCAGCATGGTACTGACCACGCTGCTGTTACCCCGATGCTCTTTCAGGCAGGCGCTGATTTCTTCTTCCAGTTCCTCGTAAGCCGATCGGAGCGGATCCTGCATTGCAACCGGAACTACTTCTTCTCGGTAGCTGGGCAGTCCGTCAGAAATGTCCTCGAGTCCAATAAACGCACAGTGGTCCATCAGGTATTTGCCGAATAACAGCGGCGACGCACCCGGTTTGCGTTTGATCGTGACCGTCTTCTTGGTTTTCTTGGAGCAGGCGTTGTCTTCGACCGTGATGTGCTCGATGGTCTCGATTACTCCGTAGTCGCGGGTGAAGCGCTCGCGTCCTGCTGAGCCCCATTCGTAGCCGTCAGTGGTCATGCGCTTGGCGTCGGTGCGGAACAATGTGTTGAACAGAGTCGTCCGCATAGCCCGACAGTAGGGTTCCGGTAAGTCCAAGGAATCGTCGAGCGGTTCTGTTCAGCACCCCGAGCGCATTGCCTTGGGCCGTATCGCCAGCCAATTGATGGATCTCATCTGCGATGGCATAGTCAAACCACTCCGGCATATAGCGGCCCATATACTCTGCCGGCGCCATTCGAACAATCTTGCTTCCGTCGGCCTGCCACATTGGGCAATACTTGGTGGAACCGCCCTTCTGCCGTTCAACCATCTCGTGCAGCCGCTTCCTGTCGAAGTCGGTCACGGTCAGACGTACGCCGTCAGTCTCAACTGGGCATCCAGTATCCGGGTTAGTCAGCGCTCCGAGATATCTTCCCGAACGGCTCCTTCCATAGCAGTGCTTCCAAAAGTACGAGAGCTTGGCCTTCTCCCGGCCAATGCAGAAGATTGAGGTTTGAGGACAGAGCCTGCGCCAACCTTTGCGTCCCAATCTCCGCAGCTCGGTCAGCGAGCTGTGCATACCCTCGCGGACGATGTCTCCCCGGCGCAGGCGGACCTCGTTCACACCGTGGGGCTCCCGAGGATTCCCCCCATTTCGCATGTCATCGATCAGGAACACCCGAACATGGGGCAGCGTTAGGAAAGCCTCTCGTGCCCATTTCTCGACCAGATGAGGCGGCGCCATCACCAGCCCGGTAAACGGCCGTCTCGCGCTATGCACCAACATGCTACCCAGCGCGATGAGCGTCTTGCCTGCACCACACTCCGCCACCACGTTCGCATTGCGCGCCAACTCCCAGCGTCTGCTCACACCCATGATCGCCATGATCTGGGCTGGATAAGGGCTACGCAGCATTTGAGAGAGCAGCGGAGATGGACTCTCCTCCGCGCCGAACAGTGCAGGATACGACGACAGAATCCGCTCACCGATTTCATCGCTGTGTGAGCGAAGATAGTCGTGGAGCGTCTCGAATTTCTCCATGGACTTCTCCGGCAGGATGGCTTGTGCTGAATGTGGCTAAAGCAGCCGCTCTGCGGTTGCTTGGCTGAGGTGGACGGGTAGGCTGGCTTACTTGCTAACCGGAGGAGAACTGCGGAGGTACTTGCGGTTACGTGGGGAGGAAGTATTGCTGGCTCTAATCCGTCGGAAACTGATAACGCCGGATTTCGATTTCTTCGTCCGGGTCTTCGAGATTGACTTCCATCACTTGGTTCAGCAGATCGTCGTCACGATCCAACTCATCGAGGGCAACTTCAAAAAGTTCGAGTTGCAGGTCGAGATCCATTCCCGGTGGACCATTCAGACATATCAGCCCAGCATGGATCGCTACGTCTGCATATTGGCCTCGGGAACCGGGTGTGTCCTTGGGACCACGAAAGTCGACGGTATTCTTGGTTACAAATGTCCAGTCACCGCCAAGAATCACCTTCTTCAGTTCCCAGTCCTTCCAACCTCGTTTTCCGATCCAGGTCACATGAGACGCCTGGTCGTGACCGCGCTCCTGAGCACGCTTCGTCAGTTCCGTGCTCAGGCACTCGTCAATAAGGAGTTTCATGCGCTACGCTTCCGGCGTGGCAAGCGGCGCTGAGCAACCAAAGAGACTTTGCGAGGCGATGCACTCGGGACTCGGCGCGGTCTGCCGCGTTGCGGGTTCGCTTCCGCATACAAAGTCGCAAGCTCTACGTCTCTTGCTGTCAGTCCGGGATAAGCAGCCAGCAAGCGATCGGTCGAGATTCCCGCCCCAGTCGAGGCCGCGACATCGTATACGGGAATTCGAGTATTCCGGACAACCGGAATCCCACCCAGAATTTCAGGATCTTCCACCACCAGTTCTCGTGCCTGCTGCAATCTGGAGAATTGTTCTTGAACGCTTTTTACGAAAGGCGCCAAGTCAATGGTCAGGAAGTCCTCTGTGACAACCCACTTGCTCCTCAACGGCTTCCTGCGACTGTCCTCTTTCTTCAAGATGGACGGCAGACGAGTACTGGCATCGGCAATGGTTTTGATTCGCTCCTCGGCTGTCAGCTGATTCGCCGTCTTGAAGTAAAAAGCAATCAAGACACAGCTATCAACGAAGAAACGTCGCGTGCGGTCCCCGGCAACCACGTACATCTCGTCAGGGAGTATTCCTTCGTCGATGACCCGGTTTACATCTCGGACGGTTACGGACGCCACAACCGCGGCTTCCGTGGACGTCAATGTCGGCTGTGTCTGCACACTCATATCCAGACCTCGATAAATATTCCGATGTATCGGAATATATATTAGATTCGATGGTTTTGCAATGAGTTTCCGATTGCAACTGGACCAACTCCAACCGTCACTCTTTATTGGACTGCTCGCTTGGCGAGGCCGATTTCGGGCCATTCCACCGGGCAATTGGCTAAGGGGAATGTAAGGTGATGAGTACGCAACCCTCTCCGCAGCAGGGCAAGTAACTCTTTCCGTTTTGCCTTGACCAAGACGCCTGCATATCCAAACCCAGCAAGGGGATGTATCCGTTTCTGCTGCTGTAGTTGGGCGATGATCCAAGGTCCCCATTCCGGAGTAGCGGGCAAGCCGTAATGACAGACCAGCGAAGACCATATAAAGAGGTGGTCGTCGCTGACCAAGAGAAGTTTCCCGTCAGAGGTTGTGTCAGCCAACTCCTGAGAGCAGCTTACCAAGTGACGCAACGGCCGCTTTCGTCCGGAAAGGCTGATCGAGCCGCGAAAGCAGATCGGTTTCTCGCCAAGGGAAACCATGCTCTCGGCGCCATACGGATCCATTACGGAAAATGAGTCCCCGTTGGCAAAAGCTGCCGCCAGGGCACCGATCTCCACGTCTCCGCCAAAGACGGACACAAGGTGGGCTTTGCCTTGTTCCTCTCCTACGAAGGCGTCCAGATACACGCGAATGTTAGTAGCGGTTTTTTCTGTTCGGCGACGGTACAGGAGCTTACCGAATCGCTCATGAGCGTTTTTCATTGCCGACTCTGGCCCCCTTGGTCTCTTTGAGTTCCCGGATTTGGCCGCTCTCGTAAGCAAGAGTCAGCTCATGGCTGAACCGTTCCCGCTTGCGAATGATGGTTTCCCACTCCGTTTCTCCTTCTTCATTGAATTCATCGACGTACTTGACCGATCTCCAGTGGGCGATGTGCCTCATATCGCCTTGTCCAAAGAAACCGTTCAGCATGCCACTACAGGCCAAAAGGCCAACATGCCCCTTATGTAAGGGTGTAACCGGCCGGCCACTCATCTTCTGCTGCTTTCGTACCAGAATGCCGCGCGCATTCTGCATCGCTGTAGAGCGTTGCAGGGCATCCTCAACCTCGTCGAGCGGCAACCCGGTATAGGTGATCGTTGCCGGCGGAGATGGTGGAATCGCATAACGCTCTTCCACCTCTTGGTCAAGCACAGGCAGAAGATGCGGTTTATACGCGATGCCGAGCAACTCCTCTGCACCCTTGGGTTCTCCCCGTAGATGAGCCTTCTTGCGTCGGCCGAACACCACGACTTGGTTGAACCGGATAGATTCCGGATGCTGCAATCGAAACACGCACAGCCGATCAAACTGTGCCGTTAGCAGGCGCGCGCATGTGCCCACCGCAGGAGCAGGGACTACGAAGGCGAGCACGCCGTCCGTTGCAACCCAGCGATAGCAATGCTCTAGAAAGACCAACTCCATTCTCTTATTGCTATGCGGCCCAAACTCGCAGTCATAGGGCGGATTCAGATACAGAAGCGAGCAGCTTTCTGCCAGCACCTTGCACTCAAAGGCGCTCCCATGTACGGTGGCGATTCCTTTTGCGGCCGCCGCCGCAGCTCGGTCCGCGTCGAGTTCAATGCCGGCGAGCTGGGCTCCGGTGCCCTTGGTGAGTTCAACCAGTGCGGTACCATCTCCAACGCAGAGATCAATAGCGGCATAGGGAGCTGACGGCATCAGCAGCGCCCGCATCCTCTGGGCCTCTTCAACTGGCAATGGGAAATAGCCGAGCTTGATGCGTCCAGCATTGCGCATCGCTCCTCCTTGATTCCGATGTGGGATTGTTCTAGGCGTGAGGTTGGACAGGACCGGCAAGTTCTTCCAGCCCGAGGACTACGTTTTGCAGCGTTTTGATGTCCGCAATGTTATTGAGAGGCGGGGCTTGGAGCTTCGCCAGCAGAGCTTCGACAGTCTTTGGTTCAAGCCGCTTCGTGACAGCTTCCAGGCGCCCAAATCCGCGTGTCGCTGACTCGAGCATCTGCAGAACCTTACGCTTGGTTGGTGTGTCCCGGATCAGCTTAGGCTGGTTGACCCGACCGTATTCCCGCAGGATACTGCGGTAGAAGTCGATGCCGACAGCTTTCTCCATCTTCAAAATTTTCTGATCGAGATCGTCGCCGGAATTCGTTGCAGCCGACCAATTGGCTTTCGAGGAAGGTTCGTGTCCGTTCCTGCCGTTAACGTTTGCCGGCGCGCTGACCGCTTTTCCGCCACCCGTGCCGTTTGCCCGGTTCGAACTGCTGCCTCGGGACGGTTGCTTGGGCCCGCCATCGCCATTTCCGCTTGATGGGCGCATTCCTTTGCGCCAGTTCTCCGGCAAAGCCCAGGCTGGCAATACAGGGGTTCTTACTGGCTGGCGATTCTGGTCCAGATCTACCCATATCGGGGCAATATCGTAGAAGTAGCGGCCCAGGCCAAAGCAGGAGCAGGCCCGTTTGAAGGCTTGTGCGTCCGCCGACGTCATTCCGTTGTCGTCGTCGGCCCACTCTTCACCGGTTCCGGAGTGGGACCACAAACCAATGATCGTTACCGTGCAGGTGACAAGGACCTTGCCCGATACGATGCTCTCGCCCTTCTTCACGCGGGTAATGTTGCTCATCGTCTCGACCTTATACTCTCGGGTCCAGCCCTGGGGAGAGAACAGAGCATTCAGCCGGTCGGTGTAAGCCCGCGGGTCGGCGTAAGGAATGACCTGGCCGCGTTTCTTGTCATTGCTGGTGTTGGTGACACGCCACTGGATCCGGCAAGGCATAAATGGGACTTCGAGCTCAGCCAGGACCTCGGCTACGTCCAGGTTTGTCGTTGTGGGCGTTAACTGATTGTTCGTCATCTACTTCTCCTCGCTTTGAGTTGCGATGGGATCGAGCGGTGAGGTTGAATGGGTTTAGCCTCGAAATCATGGGCGGCACTAAACCCAAAGGTCCTTTGCGGTTTTTCCTTCGCGCGCCGGTATACCTGTACCGCAGGGGATGCGGGCGCCTGCTCGGAAACCGCTTCTTGCTGTTGATTCACGTCGGGCGCCGCACTAGCGCACGTCACCAGACCGTCTTGGAAGTGATGGAATACCGAAAGGAGGGCCCCGAGTTCGTGGTGATGAGCGGTTTCGGTCGCAATGCGGACTGGCTACTGAATATCCAAGCAAATCCAGACCTAGAGGTGACGGTTGGTTCGCACTGCTTCACAGCCTCCTATCGATTCTTGAAGGAGGAGGAAGCGATCGATGTTGTGAGAAATTACGAACGTCGAACCCGATTCATCGCGCCCATTGTTCGCTATGTGCTGAGCCGATTGCTGGGCTGGCGATACAGCGGCTCTGAAGCAGATATGCGACGTTTATTAACGCAGCTCCCGCTGGTTGCATTCCGGCCGCGACCTTGAGAGCGGCCATGCCGCATCATCAAAACGGAATGTCGTCAGTTGTGGATGGCACCTCGACACCGTCCTCCTGCCCGCGTCCATTTCCTCTCGAATCGAGGAACTCAATTCAGTCTGCATAGACGAGGTCCTTGTGGTGCCTTGCACCCGTTTGTTTGTCGTCCCAGGACTCTGTACGCTTGCGGCCCTCGACATAAACGCGAGAGCCTTTGTGCAGGTGTTCGCCGACAATCTCGGCAAGCCGAGCGAAGGTCTTTATGGCGAACCATTCTGTATGTTCCTGCAGCCCTCCGTCATTTCCTTTCCATTTTTCGCTTGTCGCCACGGAAAACTGCGCGATCGCCGTACCCTGTTGGCTGTACTTCACCTCGGGATCGCGGCCGAGATATCCGATCAACATGATTTTTTGCATGTATGGGACACTCCTTTGAGGCTGTTGAGATGAGCGGTAAACATTGCTACAAAAGTGGCCTTATCGATTTCTTTCTGCTCTTTCGGTGGTTGCGGCGCGGTTAAGAGCAGCCACTCGTACCTCCACACGTGAGGCAGCGATAGCATGAGCCGCTCCGCACCATCAGCGAACCGCAGAAGTTACAGGCAGGTGCGTCCCCCAATTGCACGAATTCCCCCAGCGCTTCGACCGCCCCTTTCTTACTTGCAGGCTGCGCTGACGCATTGGACGCCGACAGGTACCCGAACAGCTCTCCCTGCTCATTCTTCAGAAACTTCAGCTCCATCCAACGGAAGAGGTAATCCATGAGTGAGCTGGCATACCCGATCTTCGGATTCCCCGACCAGCCACTGGGCTCGAAGCGGGTGTGACTGAACTTGGCACAGAGCACATCGAGGGGCACTCCACGCTGCAAAGCAAGCGAGACCACGGTGGCGAACGAGTCCATGAGGCACGAGATGGTCGATCCCTGTTTCGCCATCCTGACGAAGATCTCTCCCGGTGAGCCGTCCTCGTACACTCCAACCGTGAGATATCCCTCATGCCCTGCGATGGAAAAATGGTGTGTGATCGCCCGTCGTTCATCGGGCAGACGCCGACGCGACGGACGCACAGCTTCCGATCCAATCAAGACAACGTCTGATCGATCACCTTCGTTGATGGCAACAACCTGCTTTACGGCTGACATACTTGGCCTCGCTGCTGCAGTCGACTCTCTCGTTGGTTATCGTCCGCTGTGCATTCTTCTGTACACGGCATACCAATCGGCTGCGATTTGTTGCTGGGCCTCAGCTAACGGCATCCGACCCGAACAGACTTGGTCGTGCAGGTAGCTCTCGACCTCGTCCTTCTCGCTCGCACCTGGGAATACATTCCTAGGTTCCGGCCAGAGATTGGCCTCACAGTTCGGGCAGCCGCCCAGCTCCAGCGGGATGAGGTGGTCCAACTCGTAATCGTGAATGCTGCCGGTGACTTCGTAAATCCGCATTAGCCGGTGTTTCATCGCATTCGTGTACTCAAAGGGCGGTCTGACGGTCGATGTGTACCTTCGCCGGCAGATCGTGTTTCTGATGTTGATCTGCGTAATGCGCGGATCAATCGCTCCTGGCGTCAGGTCGTGACGCGGCAACACTCCAGGCGGTAGGTTCGCGTGCGCCGAACCACTCTCGAAATGATGGTCGCTAATCTGAGCGAGAGCTTTCAGAGTTTCGCCACCTCCGGCCGAATGCATATGCCAGAAGGTTTCGCCCCTGAAACCCCCATAGTGTCTCGATAGATAGGAGCAGAGAACGATCAGTAGCAGCACACGCAGCAGAAATCTCATGGCCGTTCGCGCAGCGGGATGATTTGGGAGACGGGTTCCTCTTTGCGAGCCTCCTCTTTCCGGCATCGACCATCGCACCAGCGATTGAAAGCAAAGATCACAAGCGGGGTGCCGGAGAGAGCGCCCATGAATGCCGCGCCCGGACTCAGGTGCAGATCATTTCCAATGCATACAAACAGAAATACGAACAGGCAGATAACCAGTGCATAGTTCTTCAGTCGTTCGTGCATATCCCCTCTATTCCTTTCAGGCAACGTCGGTCGCGGAGAAGTCCTGCTTGCCGGTTTTGTTTACAGGTACGTCGATTACAGCACGTGCTTCTGCCACTGCTGCCCTCGGTGCCCGGACGAAGTGACAATGTGAACAGCCAATGCAGTTCACCGCCTTGGCCATGGCACGTATCGCCTCGTGAAACCGTTCTGGAACGGCAACTTCTTCGCCGGCTAGCGAATAAAACGTCGGCAATACCGCACCGGCTTGGTTTTTGTCTTTGCCTGACAGATCCAACTCGAGACGCCCATGAATGCCACGAAACAGAGCCTTCGTTTCTAGTGCAGGGCGCTTGCCATTGCTGGCGTTACTCGGTTTGTGTTGGGTGATCAGGAGTTCGTAGGTCTGATTCTTCCGCAGCATTTCGATTCTCACCACACTGGCGCCACGACGACCGCGTGAAGGCCGTTCACCCCGATTGCGTCCACCGGATGCAGACATTCGATTGGCTGCCCATCTTCTCGCGCAAAGGTGACGTATCGCCCCAGGTCTCCGACTGCTCCACCGGACTCCAGCCCACGTACCACATAGCGCTTCGCCAAGTGCTGGTGCTTCAGGCTCACCGGCGAATGGGCAAAGATTCCTCGATCTTTCAACACTCGCAACGCATGCCGAGAGAGCCTCAGCCCCACTTGATCTAACGATCGCTTCTGCTTCATGCGAGCAACACTCTCCTTCTTCTTATGCAGAACTCCGAACGCGAATTGGACAGCCAAGGGCAGCACGAATCATTTCCTTGGAACAGCCTGCCCAGCATTTGTAATAGCGAGGGTCCTCAATCAGGATGGCCAGATTGTCGCCGCTTCGGTCGTGGCCAGAATCTGCGCAGGACGGACACCGCGTGACGTAGTTCCTTCCAACCTTCCGCACAGCACCTACGTGTGCGAGGATTCGAAAGTCCGACTCGCCACGCCCACGCCTACGTTGAGGTAGAGTGTTCCCGCCCGGTGCCGGGGAGCTGACCGCCTCGGGACGCCCCTTCCCGGCGATGAACCGTCGCAGTTCCTCCTCGGTCGCTTTCCGCAGACCATTGAGGTACGAGATCTGGTCCTCCAATGTGTAATCGGCGCCATAGAACCAAAATCGCCGATTCGCGCCTCGGTGAATTCCGAGCGGGCCGCGAATCGCGTTGCCGAACTCGCCGGCCCCGATGGCATCGTGCTTGGGAAACACCTCGATGCCATCTGCCAAACCCGCGCCCTTCACCGGCACTCCCAACCTCAGAGCAAGATCATGGATGTAGATTCGGCACTCCTTCGCAAGCAAGGGCGTTGCCAGAAAGATCCAAAGGTGACCGCCGCGTTTGCTCATTTCCAGCGCCGGCTCAACCCCGTCCTGTGTCAGGTGGTACTGCAGCTTCAGCAGGTCCTCCATCGCATTCTTGTAGTCGGCGTCGATGGCAACCCACTTACAGCGCTGCGTCGAGGGGTTAATGGCGTAAAGGCCGACCGTGACTTTGCCTTCCAGGTGTTGGCGGATGGTGTCATCCGACAGCATGAGGGGTGTGTCGCTTCCTTTCTTGCTTGGCCGGAAGTAATAGTGCCGCCCAGTTTCCGGGTGCGGACACATGGACTGCATCGTGTACGCGCGGCGGTTCACGAAGAGCCTTTGGTAATCCTCGACGACTTGCCGGGTTGCCCTGATTGTCGTTGCCATTAACCCGTCACCTCCTTCTGGCAATTTCGCGAGTCCGTGCACTCTTTTACCCCTTTCCCCACGCGGTGTTCGGATGTGGGTGCCGTTAGATAACCCGGAATATTTTTTCTGTCAAACGGCCGCCTCAGGCACTATTCCGGGCAGTACCACCCACTGCAAGCCAGCGCGCCAGAGCCCTGGCCGTTCAATGAGATCGAGGAAGTTGCACTCCTTCAAGAGCATTTCGAGTTGGCTTACGCTGTACCCGCCGAATTGGTCGTCCTCGAAGTCCACGGCGTACCAGGTTCCTTTCTTGCGGTCGAGGACATAGACTGCCCCAGAATCCGGGTCTCCGGGCACGAGCAAGAACAGCAGAACCGACGCCGGAAACTCGATCCAGCGAACGATCTCGACGTTTTCGGTTATCTTCGTTAGCGCCGCTATCGCTGTCTCCAGATTGACGCCAGGTTCGACCTGCACAATCGGTTCAACCATCATTCGTCCAAACATTGCCGTTATCCTTTCCGGGCAGTCCGCCCAGGTTGTGTTGTATTGAAGACCAAAACGGGACTAATCACGCACACCTCGGCTTCCGCAGTGAAGCGGGTACGTGGATTTGAGGTGTTGTTTTTGTGGGGCCGCTAGGGTAGGGAGTTACGTGAGAGCGGAACGAAGACCGTCAAGCGGGACGACCTCTACATAATAATCATAATAATAAGGATGCAATTGGCACGCTCAAATTGATCACTACCCGACGATGGCGCTCAATCGTGATTTCAGAGTCGCCGACCATCCAGTAGCATTAGCCAGAGATAGTTGTTGTATGACGCCATGTTGTAGCCAATCCTGATGGCAGCGGATTACGTGCGAGATGGCGATGTTACAACAGTTATTGTCGCGGGTAGGAGTAAGCACCGTTCATTCATTGACTTGCCCTACCTCTGGTCCTAAGATTCAGCCCTATGATCGGCCAAACGATCTCCCATTACCGCATCCTGGCCAAGCTCGGCGGCGGTGGTATGGGCGTTGTCTATAAGGCCGAGGACACCGACCTTGGCCGATTCGTTGCGCTGAAGTTCCTGCCCGATGATGTGGCGCAAGACCCGCATGCGCTGGAGCGCTTCCGCCGCGAGGCCCGTGCTGCTTCGGCACTGAACCATCCCAACATCTGCACCATCCACGAAATCGGCAATTACGAAGGCCAATCCTTCATTGTGATGGAGTTCCTTGATGGCGTGACCCTGAAGCACCGCATCATGGGCCAACCACTGGAAACCGAACTGATTTTGGACCTGGGCACGGAGATCGCCGACGCGCTCGATGCGGCGCATAGCAAGGGCATCATTCACCGAGACATTAAGCCAGCCAACATTTTCGTTACCGAGCGCGGCCATGCCAAGATTCTCGATTTCGGTCTGGCAAAGGTGATTATCAAAGCCGCAGGCCGAAGCGGCGAGACGGCAACCGAGCTGGCATCGTCTGACGCGCAGCACCTGACCAGCCCAGGCGCAATGTTAGGCACGGTGGCATACATGTCGCCGGAGCAGGTCAAAGCCAAGGATCTGGATGCGCGTACCGACCTGTTCTCGTTCGGCGCGGTGCTGTACGAGATGGCAACCGGTGGGATGCCGTTCAATGGCTCCAGTTCGGGCGAGATCATCAGCGCCATTCTCCGCGACGAACCTCGGCCAGCCTCGCAGTTGAACCTGGAAGCTTCTCCTGAGCTGGAGGGCGTGCTTCGCCGAGCGCTGGAGAAAGACCGCAACCTTCGCTACCAGCATGCCTCTGACATCCGAGCTGAACTGCAGCGGCTGAAGCGCGATACCGAAAGCGGACGCTATGCACGAACGGGTTCGAGCGCATCGGCAACAGCGAAGCTGCCGGAGCCACCGCCGCCAATTCCAGTTGCACCGGCGCCTGCCGCTCCTCTGAAGAAACGATGGATGATGATTGCATCGGCTGCCGTCCTGGTTATCACGGCTACGGTGGCGGGATTCCTCTACTACCGCTGGCATCAAGCTCCGAGGCTGACGGACAAAGACACCATCGTCATCGCGGACTTTGCCAACAGCACCGGCGATCCCGTTTTCTACGACACCCTGAAGACTGCGCTCACAGTTGCTCTCAACCAGTCTCCGTTTCTGAATGTGCTCTCCGATAACAAAGTCGCGGCGACCTTGAAGCTGATGACCCACCCGGCCAACACAAAGCTGACTCCCGACGTCGCGCGGGAGCTTTGCCGGCGTTCCGACAGTAAGGCCTACATTGCCGGTTCGATTGCCGCCCTCGGGAACGAGTACGTGCTGGGCCTGAAGGCGGTGAATTGCCAGAGCGGCGAGCCGCTGGCGCAGGAGCAGGTGACGGCTGACGGCAAGGAAAAGGTGCTGAATGCGGTGGGCGGGGCTGCTGCGAAGCTGCGCGGGAGGTTGGGCGAGTCGCTCGCAACAGTCCAGAAGTTCGACGTGCCGTTGCCGGAAGCGACTACCTCGTCGCTCGAAGCGCTGCAAGCCTATAGTGCAGCCATAAAGGCGCATTACGAAAAGGACGATGAGGCATCTCTACCATACGCCCAGCGGGCCATTCAACTCGATCCAAACTTCGCGATGGCGTATCGAATCATGGGCGTTGCGTATTTCCACTTGGCCGAGCTGGGCCGGGCTCGCGAGTACTACGCCAAGGCCTTCGAACTGCGCGAGCACGCCAGCGAGCGAGAAAAGCTGGTCATCGCCGCCGACTACTATTTCAACGTAACCGGACAACTGGATAAGGCAGCTCAAACCTATCAGGAGATGATTGACAGCTATCCCCGAGACCTCGTCGCGTACGACGCACTGGGAATCACTTACGCTAGCCAGGGCCAATATGACAAAGCCACCGAAATGGTGCGCCAGGATCAGCAGCTCGGCGAGCCGGCAAACTCGACTTACGTGAATCTCGGCAATGACTTGCTTGCTTTGCAGCGCTTCGACGAAACTCGACAGGTGATTCAAGAGGCGCATACACGAAAGCTGGACGACTACATACTGCACATGCAGCTTTACGCCGTTGCCTTCCTGGCATCGGACTCATCGGCAATGGCGGAACAGCAGCAGTGGTTCGCGAGCAACCCGGGGGTTGAGAATTTCGGGCTTTCGCTGGCCTCCGATACCGAAGCATATGCCGGTCGTCTGGGTAAGGCGCGGGAACTGACCAGACGATCGGTTGATTCTGCAATACGGGCTGACAGCAAAGAGACCGCCGCAATCTGGTGGGAGAATGCTGCCCTGCGTGAAGCTGCCTTCGGCAACTTCGCGGAAGCGAAGGAGGCAGCGGTTGCGGGGTTGAAGCTCTATCCTGCCAGCCAGGCGGCCGGAGTCGAAGCTGCGCTGGCATATGCCATGACTGGCGACGACGCGCGAGCGCAGGCATTGGCGCAAGACCTGAACAAACGGTACCCGCTCGATACGCAGATGCAATCGCTTTGGCTGCCCGCCATAAACGCGCAAGTGGCGCTGAACCGCAAGAACCCGGCCGCGGCCATCAACGATCTACAGAGTGCGCTACCTCCCATTGAGTACGGCCAGATCACGTTCCTGAACAGCTTATCCTGCCTCTATCCCACCTACATTCGCGGCGAGGCCTATCTCGCCTCGGGGAACGGCACGGCCGCTGCGGCCGAGTTCCAGAAGATACTCGACCACAGCGGCATCGTCTGGAACTGCTGGACCGGAGCGCTGGCGAAGCTGGGCGTAGCTCGCGCCAACGCTTTGCAGGCGAAAACCTCGCAGGGCGCCGATGCCGACCTCGCTCGCACTAGCGCGCTGAATGCCTACAAAGACTTCCTCACGCTGTGGAAAGATGCCGACCCCGACATCCTCATCTACAAACAAGCCAAAGCCGAGTACGCGAAGCTGCAGTAGGGTCCAACTGACGAAGCGCCCGAACCGAAAACAATCGCTAGTTGTCGATAACAGGCCATGTCGTACGTAATCAGAGTCTGACGCCGCTCGAATGACACCCGTGCATATCCCAGCACCCAACGGCACCACTGCTGTACGCAGAACTCACATTTGCGCGTAACTAGCGCGCACACTCGCGTGCAGCTACCGTAACACCGAACGAAAACGAACGCGCACCAGACACAAGCACTGCTCCACCACGGCTGCACACAATGCGTCCCAACAGGGCGCACCGGTGCACAACTGCTTGGCCGTTTTTCGGCGATCGACCATCTCAGCAGGGTATAGTCAACCGATAACCGGTGGGCTATCAGCAGGTTGCAAGGGCTCGCTTCACGCCAATTCCATCGCAATCACACTTCAAACCCACGGCAATGGGTAAATCGGGCCCCATTTTGCGACGCAGAGGTGCGCTATCCGGCCCTACGGGAGAGGCCATGCTTTAGCAAGGCGAGAAAGGTGGTGAACACTGGCGAGTAGTTGCTTTGTACTGGTAAGCAAAGGCCCTCAGTGAGGAAATCCTGCCGTAGCCCGAAGTAAACGGCCCGGCGGCAGCCTTCAAACTTCTTCACGAGGAACAGCAGCAGGTCATAATTCGAAACAAGATACAAGAAATAGCGAAGGTCGGTCTCAGCTTGGATTCTCCTCTGGATCGCCAAGTATCGTGCATTTGCTTTTTGCGTGCGTTCATACTCTAGGGCGAAGCGATATTCGTGGTCGTCAACGCGAACCGCGACCACTGCGTCATAATCCTTCACGTATCCGATGCCAGTGAATTCGTTACGCGACCGGATGTCAGACTCCGGCGTCCAGCGAATGAGCGTGCGCGTTTGTTTCAGCGCGAGGTGAATGTCATTCAACTCCAGAGCGTGTTGCACGTGACCGTTGGACTCTTTGCCGACGTCCGTGGACCCGGAGTAATACTCACCTCTGCCAACCAGCTCCGACGCTCCAGCTCGCGATATTGAATACACCACACCGCGGTTCATGGTTGGAATCTCGTGTCGCACCAGCAGGTCGTGAGCCAGCAACCGTCGTATCCGGTTGTCGAATGCATTGCGCGACGAAGCGCAGTAGTCCAGCTTCATGAATTCGTACAACTGACCGGGCGTGACGAAACTGCTGTGCAGCACACGGCGGAGCAAAGGATAATCCCTCACCTCACTCAGCGCGATCATTCCTGGCTTTTCGCAACCCTAAGCGTCGACTGAGCGGTGCTGCTCACTTTGCAGTGATTGAACTTCTTGACTCAACTCCTGATAGGTCGGCAAGTGTTTACGAACGTGTTCGCTTCACGCCCAACCCTTTCTTGTGACCTACGGCGTGTCGTCTGCTCTCAGTCGGCGGTTTGCCGACAAACCGTCAAAGTGGGTTCGTGTACGCTTCCCCGTTACATAGGGCTAATTCTCGCTGCGGCACTAACTCTGGACCTAACTTCCGGATAGCGCGTTATTCGATGGCGTTGGGGTAGGATGCTCGTAAATCCGCTGCAGCAGGAGAATCCAGGCAGTGTCAATCAGCGGATCAGAAGGCATGTGGAAGTCGATGCGGCGCTGACGCAGATCGGCTATCTACATTGCTTTCGAAACTCCATTGTCGGGAATGAGTACTAACCCGGCCCGAACTCTCGGCCCAGCTCTACATGCCGGCTACTGGCCTGCGCTCTGGATTTATTTTGCCGCTCCAACGCTGGGAATGCTGGTGGCCGGGGAGGTTTTTCTGCGCATTCGGGGCGGTGTCGCTCCTTATTGCGGGAAGTTACACCACTCCAACAACAAACGCTGCATCTTCCATCACCGAGAGCCCGGAGCTCCGAGATAGGTTAGGCAAAAAGGAGAAGCAGTGACAACACTTCAGGAGCGATTAGACGCGTTCAAGAAAACGTTCGAATCAGGCGCTCCGCCCTACAACGCACCGCCTGAGGCGATTGAAAAAATGCACCGCGCAACAGCCGAGCTCAAGGCCTCCGGTATCGAAACCAGGGCGCTGAAGGTTGGTGATCGGGCTCCGGCGTTCAGGCTCTTCAATCAGGATCATGTGCAGATCTCGTTGGAAGATATTCTTCATGAGCGTCCGTTGGTAATCAGCTTCTTCCGCGGCCATTGGTGACCTTACTGCAATATGGAGCTGGAGGCTCTACAGGAGACCTATTCCGAGATCAGGGCGCAGGGAGCGGAACTCGTGGTCATCACCCCAGAACTAGAACGCTACACACGCGCGTTGCACAGAAAGCTAAACCTGAGTTTCGACATCCTTACAGATCTTCACCTGAAAGTTGCCGAGCAGTTTGGGCTGGTGTTCACGCTGCCTGACTACCTTCGCGAGCTTTACAAGTCCTTCGGAAGCACTCTGGATAGGTTCAACGACGAGCCGGGATATCGCTTGCCCATTCCAGCGCGATACATAGTTGATCAGAGGGGGATCATTCGCGCGGCGGATGTTAGCGCGGACTACACGATTCGCCCCGAGCCTGCTGAAACACTAGGACGCTTGCGCAATCTCGCGCAGTGACCAGCGACGACCAGGAGATCGGTTCCTCGATTGCGAGGCGCGAACTTATGGTCTCACTCGGAAAAGAAGGGTCACATGACCAGCAATGAGAACACTTCATTTCCCCACTCCATCAAAAGTACTCAGCCCGAGGACTTCGGTGTGGTGATTCTCGGTGGCGGCACCGGATCGACGCTCGCTGCGTGGACCTTTGCCGCTGAAGGAAAACGAGTGGCGGTAATCGATCGGAAATTCATCGGCGGCTCATGTCCAAACATCGCCTGCCTGCCCAGCAAGAACATCATTCACAGCGCGAAGGTGGCGTCTTACGTTCGCAACAGTAAAGACTTCGGAATCGCAGTGGACGGCTTCCGTCTTGACATGTCCGGTGTACGGAAGCGCAAACGAGAGATGGTGGCGGGCCTGAACGAAATGTATTTGGAAAACTACAACAAGACCGGAGCGGAGCTGATCCTCGGGAACGGTCGATTCATCGGTCCGAAAACAATCGAAGTCACGCTGCGTGACGGAGGCATACATCACCTCCGCGGGGAAAACGTGGTTATTAGTACCGGAACTCACGCTACGCTGCCAGCTCTTCCCGGACTCGCCGAAGCGGAGCCTCTCACTCATATCGAAGCACTTGAACTCGACCGCGTTCCCGAACATCTCATTGTCATAGGTGGTGGATACGTGGGCATTGAACTGTCCCAGGCGATGAGTCGATTCGGCAGCAACGTAACGGTTCTCGATACGAATAATCGCTTGCTGCCCCGAGAAGATGATGATGTCTGTGGAGCTCTTTGCAGCTTACTGCAGGATGATGGTATTGAAGTCGTTCTGAATGTGCACCCGAAGAGGATCTCGGGAAAGTCGGGCGACAAGGTCCAGGTGGTGATCGAGCAAAACGGTGCGGAAGGAATCTATGCCGGCACTCACGTTCTGATTGCCGCTGGGCGCACGCCCAATACGGAGGGGCTCGGCCTGGAGTCAGCCGGCGTCGAACTGACCGATCGCGGATACATCAAAGTAAACGAGCGGCTGCAGACAACGGCCCCAGGCGTTTGGGCCATTGGCGAGGTTGCCGGAAGCCCGCTGTTCACGCACATCAGCATTGACGATTTCCGCATAGTCCATGCCGCGCTTACGGGCGGTCAACGCACGACCACGGGCAGGCAAGTCCCATACTGCCTTTTCACGGACCCGGAACTGGCTCGCGTCGGCCTCAATGAGCGTGAGGCGAAAGCTGGCAAGATCGAATACCGCTTATTCAGGGTTCCGATGGAGGCGAATCTCCGTGCGCGCACTCTTGTTGAAACGCGTGGCTTCATGAAAGCACTCGTGGAGGCGAACGGCGACCGCATTCTCGGCTTCGCAGCTTTTCGTGTCGGCGCCGGAGAGGTTATGGCCGCAGTCCAAGTTGCGATGATCGCAGGATTGCCTTACACGGCCTTACGTGATGCTGTTTTAACTCACCCCACCCTCGTTGAAGGTCTGATGCCGCTGTTCTCATCTGCTGCATCCGTACAGAACCCAGCAGGTGCGGAGACAACTTCAGCTATGTAAGACGACGAGGCAAACGCCCGCACGACGTAGCCAGAACTCCCACGCCGGACAGTGTTGAACATCAGCTCTGGTCGGCTCGTCGGGATCTAGGGATGGGCTAGAAGTCGGCCGGCGTTGACGAATGCTTTCCTTTCATCTGACCGAATAGCGCCCAGTTCATTGTTCGGAAGAAGTTAATACCCAAAATGCGATACGACCGAGACCGGTTTCTCCCTCTGATAAGCAGGTTCTCGTTCATGATTCCCTGAGCCCGTTCAGGGACGTCACAGGGTTCTTGGAGTAATCGATGATTACAACAATAATCGCTAACGCTTGATTACAACGGCAATCTCGCCACCGAATGAAATCGGCACGACAGTGCGGTATATTCGTCCACTATGAAAGCAGCTTGGTATGAAAAACAGGGTCCTGCCCGCGACGTGTTGGTAATCGGGGAAATGGCCGATCCACAGCCCGTGGCCGGCGAAGTCCGCATTCGCGTGGCAGCGTCGGGGGTGAATCCGGGCGATGTGAAGAAGCGCTCAGACGCGTTCGGCATCGGAATGCCGTGTCCCCGAATCATCCCGCATAGCGATGGTGCGGGTACCATCGACCGAGTAGGTGCAGGCGTAGCGCAGGAATGGATCGGGCAGCAGGTCTGGTGTTACGGTGCGCAGTCCTATCGCCCATTTGGCACTGCCGCAGAGTTCACCGTTGTTCCTTTGGGGAAGGCCGCACCCTTGCCCGACGGTGTCCCCTTCCAGCACGGAGCATGTCTGGGCATTCCCGGGCTGACGGCACATCGCGCTGTAAATGTCGCGGGGCCGGTGGGCGGACGGACGGTCCTGGTGCAGGGCGGCGCAGGTGCGGTTGGAGCATTTGCGGTTCGGCTCGCACACTAGGCCGGTGCACGGGTCATCGCAACCTGCCTGTCCGAGAGGGACCGTGAAATCGCGTCTCGGGCCGGTGCGGATGAGGTCGCGCTCATCGACGACCGCATCAAGGATCGCCTGCACGCACTCGCACCTCAGGGCATCGACCACATCGTCGAGGTGGCGTTTGCAGCGAACATTGCTACCGACATCGAGGTGCTGGCGCAAGGCGCTTCGATTGCAACGTACGCCACGAATGCACCCAAGTCGGACATTCCCGTATGGCAACTTGTGTTCATCAACGCAAGATTGTTTTTCGTGGGCAGCGACGACATTCCAATTGAAGCCAAGCTCGAAGCCATTCGCGACATTAACCACGCGCTCGAATCGGGATGGCGTGGTCTTGACATCGCCGCAACCTTTCCCTTGGATGAAATAGCAGCAGCGCACGAGTGGGTCGAACATCCACAAGGACCGGGACGAGTCGTCGTCACGATTTGACCTCGATAGCCCGCTGGATGGGAAGAACCCAAAATCGGCGGCATCTAGCCACCGGACCAGCGCTCGATGTAGTGCCAGATCCTAACTGCCGTTGAATCGCCGACATTGTCATGGAATCAAATAGCACCCACAACCGGATATCTGTTCAGATCACGCGTGTCGGCGTGCCCGAGAGACTGGGCTTGTCTCAGCCGGTGTCATCTGCAGTTGACGTATAACGCGCGTTCCGCCTAGGTGAAGCGAGCCGTTGGCAACTCGTAGCCTATTCGACTGGTTTGGAGATTTTCCGCCGAAACTCAATCCTCACACCTTGCTGAGCGCGGAACCGGGATACAACAAGGCCGTACTAACCAGCCGCGGGCTTCCGGCACTAACAAATATAGAACCGGAGGTTATCCTCGCCCAGGCCTTCGCCAAGCGCGCCGGCGGATGCCTCGACTTCTAAGCACAGCTCTCGTCTCCTCGAAAGTTGTCGAGAAACGGGGCGCTGCTGACCCAAGCGTGGGGCGCGGTTTCCACTTCCAGCGAAAACAAGGCTGCAGAAACCTGCGCGCTAGCAGAGGAGCGCTCAAGCATTGGGACAACGTCCCTGTAACGCAAAGACGGGGGCGATCGAGTCGCCGTCGTCGGAATTACCGGCTACGTTCGCTGAGAGGCAATCTTGAGCAGCAGGGGTTCCGTAAAAAATTGCTCGCCTGGACCTGATACCAGTGATACTAGTTTTAAGGGAATACGAGGTAATAGGAGAAACCCTGGAAGCTTCGGTGCACTGCATACAAACCGGGGTAAGTTACTGTTTTCCAAGCTGTTAGTGCGATCTCACAGATTCACCGCCGCTTAGCAGTTTTGGCACTAGTCGAATCCCTCCCTCTCCGCCAGTCACTTAGCGAACCAAGCTATCGATTGCGACACAGTCTCTTCAGCCCTTACTTTGCCCTTTCCAGCAACTCCGCGGCGCGGTTGATGGCGTCCGTCAGCAATTGCAATTGCTGCTGCATCGTTGCAAGGTCGTTCTTGTCGATGGCCTCGTTTACCCCAGGAATAACTACCGCTGCATATCCGGTATATTCGCCGGGCGCATAGATTGCGTGCTTGAACCATGGACGATCGGGCAAACCATCGATCAGAAACGCGCGCTCGGTATTGCGCAGGATTAGGTTCATACCGCCAGGATCGCCGTGCGCGGAGTTCTGCAATTTCAACATGCTGGCCCCAGCATTCTCCAGTCGCATCGCCGCTTTCGTCGCCTCAGCGAACGATGGCGACTTTTCGCCGAACACCTTCTTTGCCTTCGGCTCCGCAGCCTTCAAATACTCCTCGATCTCTTTCCCGTAGTCCTGATAATTGAAAGGCAAAACGTCTGCCGAAGCCATGCGAATGGCCTCCAGTCCATAGACCCGCGCCATCTGCTGCTCATAAACAAACGTCGGATCGCCAAACTTGGTGAACCACGCGAAGTCGTCGAACGCCGAGTGATAGACCCCATAAGGGCCGTGCGAGCCGATGTCGGCCGACGGCACCCCCAGGTGCTGCAGGAACGGCAGTGTAGTCGGAACCGCTGCCGAGGTTGCCGACGCGGACATCGTGCTGGACCGGGGTCGCGGGTTCGGCTCGCCGGAGAACCTGAAGACTCAGGTTCCGGCGGCTTTACGCGCTCCTGCTCTTTCTTCTCGGCTCCGGCCTTCCACTGGTCGTACACGCTGCCACCTTTCGGACTGGGCACCGATTTGGCGACATCGCGCAGGTACTGTTTCAAACTTGGCACCGATGACGCGCCGAAGTCAGGACCGGAAACGGCGACGTCCATATTGAAATAAGCGACGGCACGGCTAAGTTCCTTAACGTGCTGCTCAGCAAATTCAGTCGAGCCGATCAGGCCTTCCTCCTCCGCATCCCAACTGGCAAAAACGATAGTGCGCTTGGGCCGCCATCCACTCTTGAGCAACTGCCCAACGCCGTGCACCGCTTCCAATTGCGCCGCAGTGCCGCTGTTTGGATCGACCGCGCCATACACCCAAGCGTCACGATGGTTGCCGGTGATCACCCACTCGTCTGGAAGCTGCGACCCTCGCACCATGCCGATCACGTCGTAGATGGTGACGAACTGATAGTTCTGCTTCAGCGCCATGTGGACCTTCACCGGTCCGGGGCCAACGTGATAGGTGAAGGGCAGCGCCCCTTGCCACTCGCGCGGCGACTCCGGTCCACCGAGGTTGGCCATAATAGGCGTTGCATCAGCATAGGAGAGTGGAGTCGTTGGAATCTTCGGCATGTCCGTGGCGCTCGTCGGGCGCGATGCGCTTGCTGTCCGGCAGATCGGGCACGGAGGCAATTCCTGGCGTCGTGGGATCGCCCGGATAGCGGAACAGGTATTGGATGGAACCGCGCTGCACGCCGGTATCGGGGCGCCACGGCCCCTTGGGATATTTGTCGCCCTTGAAATAGCCGTCGTCCCACGGATCGGAATAGATGATGACGCCCGCCGCTCCGTATTGCTGGGCAACAAACGGCTTCACGCCGCGAAAGTTTTCGCCGTAGCGGACGATGACGATCTTGCCCTTCACGTCAACGCCCATCTCCTGCAGCTTCTTGAAATCCTCAAGACGGCCATAGTTCGCGTACACCACATCGGCGGTGACGTCGCCCGACGGCGAGTATTCGTTATAGGCAGGCAGAATGCGTGGGTCGTCCTGATAGGGATCGTCGCTCACCCGCTCGGGCGATGGGCCAATCATGGTGACACCCTTGGGCGCAACCACCTCGACCTTGATGTCGAGCGGCAAGTTCATCCACACCTTGTACTGCTGGATGTAGGCATCGAGCCCGGCAGCCTTGTATTTCTCCAACACGTACTCGGCCGTCTTCAGATCTTCCGGCGATCCGGCAACGTGCGGCGCGGAGGTCAGAATTTGCAGATGCTCCCTGGCCAACTGCGGGTCAGGCACGGCCAGAAATGTTTTCTCCGCCTTCAACTCAGGCCCGGGATCGCGGTATCCGAATATCTTGTCAGGTGGCGTAAATGGGGCAGTCTGGGATTTCTGTTGACTGAGAACCAGCGATGGATAGAAGAGAGCACAACCCAGCACAGCAACGAAGAAGCGGATCAAATCGATACCCTCGGATTAAACTGATACCTGTCGGATCTAACCGGCAGTAGCGTGTCGCACTTGCGGCAACGCGTCCTGGCGTTCGCGGGCGTGCCGCACCAGCACTTTGCCGCTACTGGTTAAGAAGCGCGCCAGCATGGCCGCAAGCCCCTCCAGCAGCACGCGGTCCGCACTTCCAAAGTTATTGACCCGATCGCTTTCAACATCAATGACGCCTAGCGTGCGGCCGGCTATACGGATGGGTACCACGATCTCCGATTTCACCTCGCGGAAGCACATGCTGTAAGTCGCGTCCGCGGCAACATCGGGGATCACTTTCACCAGTCCGCTCTGACCGGCGGTTCCCACGTTGCCTTTGCCAAACTCAAAGACGTGGCATGGCGGTACCGGTCCCTGCATCGCCTGCCGCACCACTTTGTCGCCCAGCACAAAGTAAATGCCAATCCAGAAATAGTTGCGCTGTTGGTAGAGCAGCTTGAGTAGGCCGTCGAGCGGCGATGGGTCGGTAGCGGGCGAGAATGTGTCCAGCACTCCTTGGCAAGTCTGCAGTAGCTCGCGGGGAGGGTAATAGCGTTTTGGCAAGGCATGTGTCCTGAGGAAATGTCCTAATTTGGATTCTGGCCGCGTTGTTTCGCTGCTGTGTCAGTTTCGACTTCGACTACCTCATACGTCCAATGCATTCCCGATTTCGGCGGAGTCACTTGTATTTGCTGCGTAAAACTGCGAGCCTCACCCCCCGGCACCAAGGACTCGACATGGAAGTCGCGTCTATCGACTTCTGTATTTTCCTTGCGAATACTGACTCTGATGGTGACTGCGGTGATGTCGCTAGGAGAATTGTTTTTGATTTGTCCCTCAATGATGCATTCAGGCCGGAAATGTTTTCCCAAAGTTCTTCGGGCATGGCTTGGAGTTATTACCACGTCCTGCAATTCCACCGAATCGGGCGTAGGCTCTGCAGATTTTTCTTGGAGTGGGGCAACTTCATTGCCGGATGAAGGCTGAGACTTACAGGCCACAAGGGACAATTGCGACAGCGCCAACAGTATCAGGCAAACTCCAACGAGCAAATCACCGTTGTGGCGAGAACTCATGCCGGCCAAATTGTACTCCCGTACGTAAGGGAGGTCATTGCCCATTTGCTGCGGTGGTGCGCTACTTTGAATCTCAGATGGTCTCCTGATAAATCAGGACATTTCCGTCCAGGGGAAATGTCCACCACCAGTGTAGTCGCGGAAGAGCGAGACTCCAATTGTGCTCAGGCGAGCCCGGAGCTAGACCACTGGACTGGGAGGAGGCTGTACCGGACCGATCGGCAGCTCGGAAACAAAGGCGAGATCAACCTGCGCAGTCTCCTCAGAGGCTGTAGGCAGGTTCAGCAGGGCTTTCAATTCCGGCAGCGCTGCGCGCATGGAGGCTTCGCCGAGGGCAATCAGTTCCGGAGTGCGATCGAAGCAATCGAAGGCGAAGCCGGTAACGTCCGGATCCAGCACCAGGTCGGCATCCTTCTTCCAGGTCTCGCACATCTTGGATTGGGCGATGGAGAAACATTGGCCGATCACCTCGAACAGGTGGCGTGGTTCGCGCTCCTGGCTCACGTGGGCGCTCAAATACACTCCCAGCACGCGCTCGGCGCCCATCTCGCGCAACGGAGTCGTCGGCACAGAGTAAGCCAGCATGCCGTCGACGTACGAATGGCCGTCGATCTCCACCGGTGGAAACATCCCCGGATAAGCGCAACTGGCGCGGATAGCATCGACGAGCGAGCCCTTGGAAAACACCACCGCCTTACCAGTTCGAATTTCGGTAGCGATGACGGCGAAAGGGATTTTCAGCTCTTCGAAACTCTTGGTTTTCATTACCCGTTCGCAGAAACGGTTGAGACGGTCGGTGCTGCAAAAACCGTACCGCGAGAGCGTCCAGCGGGTGAAGTCCTTGAAGCGCGCTATTCGCGCCATCTCTTCCATTTCGCCAGCGCTCATCCCTGCACAGTAGAAAGATCCAACCAGCGCCCCCACGCTGGTTCCGGCCACGAAGTCCACCGGAATCTTCGCCTCCTCCAGTACCTTCAGCACTCCAATGTGCAAGATCCCACGCGCGAACCCTCCGCCCAGTGCCAGTCCGAGCTTGGGACGGCGCGGAGTAGGAAGGATGTCTGGTAATGGCTTGGCGGAAGGGTTGGAAAGCTCGCGCGAGAATGCGCGTACTGATCGAATCACGCGATGGAGGTTGCTCACGGCCGTAATCTAGTCCTATTGCTGGGCCAGCCAGTTGCCAAACCATTAGAACATTAAGTGTGATGCTGGTGTGCTCAGGAATGATGCCGGAATAATGTCCGTCCAGGGAGCTATCCGACGAAAGGCTGAGATCCAGGGCCTTTCTAAGGGCTTTCTTTCACGTACTCGTGCAAAGGCATGCCAAAAAAATCCATGGTCTTTCCTGAGGCGACATAGCCGTGCTTTTCATAGAAGCGAGTGGCGCGATGCAGCGGTTCCGTCGTGTCCAGGGTTATGCGCGAGCATCCGCTACCGGCCAGTTCGGCCTCAGCAGATTGCAACAGTCTTTGAGCGATGCCACGGCCATGCCACTCGGGCAAGACGGCCATGCCGCGCAAGTGTCCTTCGCTTGCATCGATCACCGCGCAGGCGATAGTACCGACGATCCGAACGTCTGCATTGACCGCGACAAAAATGGACATTTGTTTGAGGCGCTTACGAAGTGTCTCCGGCGTCAAGACCGTGTCGGTGAACGCTGCGGGGGGGTAACTGGCGCGATAAGGTTCGAACGCCGTTCTCAAGCATTCCAGAATGCCGGATGCATCGCTCTCCACCGCTTTGCGGATTGTAACGCCGGTTTGCAATGCTCTAGCCTGGATTATTCATGAGCGGCCTGACAATTCGAATGAAGGGGCGCGGTTCAGCGCGCCCCTCCGAGTACGTTTTCGAGCCGCGGAAGTCAGGTGAATAATCCAGCTGAAGCGCCACACTACCCGAATCGTCGTGTTTTTTACATTACTCCTGCCCAGGCGGTTTCTTTAACTCCATCACTGCGGCTGTTGCGCGCGCTTCTTCTGTATGGCCTGCTCTATCTCCTGCTGGCGGATTTGCTGAAGTTGCTGGTACTGCTGCGGAGACAGAATCGCCTGCACCTGCGGGTTGGTCTGCTCATGCAGAGCGTGGAGCTGCTCCATCTTCTGCATACCCGTAAGTGAGGTGTTGGCTTTGATGGCCTCAACTTTGGGAGCTTCCTCTTTAAGAATCGGGAAGAGTTTCATCTTTTGTTGCGGCGTGAGATTTAACTGTTTGGCCAGCATGGCCAGCTTTTGCGCCTGCGCCGAGTCCTGCGCTTGCGCCTGCACCGCTGGAACCGTCACCATCAACATGCTCACAGCAAGAGCCACAACCGCGAGAACGACCTTGTAGTTTTTCATTTCGTCTGAACCTTCTTCAATTGATTTGATCGGCGTTCACGTTGCGCCGAAAATGATTCACCACCCTTCGGCTTCGCTCAGGGCAGGCGCCGGTACAGAGGACACAGAGTTTTTTCCCAAAGACTTCTGCGTGATCTCCGTGTCTCTGTGGTTGAACTTTACTGCTTCACCATGGGAATCTCGGACGCCAGTTGCAGATCAATCAACAGACCGACACGCCGGTCGAGCTGGAAGAATAGTGCCGCTTTCTTGCCCGGCAATACAGCCTCGAACTTCGGCATGTACTGCATGCGCAAATTTACGCTGGCCACGTCGGTGGCTGCCCATCTCTTAATCAGGCTCTTCGCCTGCACATCGGTCATGGTGTCGTAGGTTTGGGCGTACTCCTTGATGAGCGCCAGCCGGGTATCGCCGATCTTGGTGGCCTCGGCGGTGTAAGCATCGTAAACCGGCCAGAACTTGGTGGCTTCAGCGTCGGTTAATTGCAGGTTGGCGGCGATGATCTGCTTCTTCTGCGAGCGGACATCTTCGCGCAATAACTGGATGTCTTGATCGGTGCTCGCAGCGCTGGCGGCGGGCTGTTGCTGCGGTTGCTGCGCAAGCGTTGCGGCCGGCAAGATGAGTGCACCAGCCAGAATTAGTACTACGGCAATATTTTTCTTCAACACTTTGCCTCCTTAGTTAGTAAGTGTTCTAGTTACGAGCTTTGATTTTTCGACTGCCAGGTAATCACTTCCATAGCCACCAATCGGGCAATGAGGACCGCCAGGTACAACTGTCCGGTCAGCGCCTCCCCCATGGAGAGCGTGCGCGCAATCGGCCGCACGGGAGTGATGTCTCCGTAGCCTACCGTACTGAGCGTGATGTAGCTATAGTAAGCCCAGTCCACCACGCTAGTGAGCGGGCCGGCGGTGCTATTGAACGATCCGGGGTGCAAGAGGTTCGTGATGTGGTAGGCGTGGGCCCAACCCACTCCGAAGAGCAGGTAAACCGCAATGGCGCCCTGGACACGGTACGACGTCACCGGTCCTGTGCGAAAGACCTGTGCCAGCAGGACCAGGGCGATCACCAGGACAGCGACCAGAGACCAAGCGCCAGACCACACTTGCAACGCCAGGGTCGGGGTGAAGAATGACATCCAGCGCACGGCGATAGCGGCGCTTCCGACAAACGCCGCCAGCGGGAACAGCCAGCGCCGCCCCCAGGCGATCGCGACTCCCGAAGCCAGCAACAGCGAAAATACGAAATCGCTGTACCGCTGCTCATCGTCTTTTCCAAATCCCAGGGAAGGAAGCACGAAGCCGACGGCTACCAGAATGCCCAGAAAGAACGCCAGATTGGCCTGCGATTGCCAAGTCTCCTTGATGAAGCCGCGGGCTTTCTGGCGGACCTCATCGCGCTTCCGTGCTGGTGCGGGTTCCGGCATGCGACCTCGTTAAGGAAGTTCTGATTAAGTCTGACGTTTTGAAGGGGACGGCCTTCAGGCCGTCCATAAATGTCCGATATTGAAGCTGGGCTTTAGCCCCTGAGGCACTCCCAACTGGGTTAATCAGACCTGCCTTAGCCATGCGCCAGGCGTCTCGCCGCCAGGCTCATCATCAGGCGCGTGGTTCCGGTCATGATCATGCTGATCCCCACCAGTGTGCCGATTACCCACAATGAACTGGAGGGCCACTGACGCCAGACCAGTAGCCCGAGAATCAAGGTGACGATGCCGTCGAACAGAATCCATCCCGATCCGGGGATAGCGCGGGTTTGAAAGTAAGCCACCAGGTCAATCACTCCCTCGACGACGAAGAAGATCGCCAGCGCGAAAGTGAATGCGGCAACCCCGAGGATAGGATGCAACAGAAAATAGATGCCGACGATCAGGTACAGAATCGCGACCAGAACCTTCCACAGTATGTGCCCGACACCTTGTGACTGGAAGGCATGGATGAATTGGAATCCTCCGCTGAAGACGATCAGCCAGGCGATGACTACCACCACGCCCCACGAGGTGGCGAATGGCAGTGCGATCGCCAGGAAGCCGAAGATGATCAGGATAATCGCCCACACAATTGATTTTCCAGAACCGAGAGTAGAGAGTCCTGCTGGTGCCATGTTTTGAATTCCTCCTTGCAATTAGGAATAACTGCTCGTCGCGAACCGTGTTGAACAGCGACCATCAGTTAGTTCGGAAAACACCCTCCTGAAGAAGCCGGGACGCTTCTCTGCCGTCCCGGTTTTATGTTTACAGCTACTTCGCCTCGTTTATGGCCGGCGGTTTCCAGCTCCCGTCAAGGATTGAAGGCGGTGTCTCCTTCGGCCAGTACAGACGCATCATGGGAACGAACTTGGCCTTTGGAGCGGGCAGCCAGTTGGCTTCCTTTGCCTTGCCCGGCGAGTCGGCCTGGAGATACAGGTCCACCGAACCATCTGCGTTGGTGACGAACTTGTTGCGCTGGCTCAGGGTGTAGCGGTTGAGCGAGTTCGGCACGAAGAAATAAGACGCATCGTACATAGTGAGCGACCAGAAGCCGTTGACTGGAGGCATCTGACCCTTATCGAAGTGCAGGACGTATTTCTTCGAAGCGGCATCAAAGTCGCTGCCGCTCCCGTCCTTTTGTCCAGTAGGATAGATCGCGTCCTGTGGGCGGTTAGCGCCGAGACCGATGGCGGTGACGAACGCCCGATCCACATAATCGGTTCCGTAGAGACCCGTCTTGTGGAGGACTAGCCACCCGTTTACAGGCTCAATTTTCTTGGCAAATTCTATGATCTTCGCCTGAGCCAGCTTCGGCACAACCTTTATCGCCTCTTTGTCGAATGCCCCGAGCTTGCTGGGATCAAAATCCTGCCCGGGTACCAAACCGATCTTCGCCATGTTTGCCACCATCGGTGCGTCGTCAGCCGATGGCGGATTGGTCTTCATCAACTGCGCCAGGTAAGTGAAGTAGGCGACAACATCCATGTGATCGACCTGGTCGCGGATCGCGGTTTTCATATCGAAGTTGGGGTCAACCTGACCAGCGGGCGGGGTGTAGGGCTTGCCATAGGAGCTTAACGGAACGAGCGAGAGCTTGTCCTGCAGCGCATGTACGGCAGCGTAGTCGGCGGGAGTGCCGGTGCAGTAAATCCGGCCCAGAAGCCACACCATCGCGGTTGGCGACTTGTATTCCGTCACGCCTGCGGGCAGCGTACCCGACCATCCCGGTCCGGTGATAGCGTACTTCTGAGGCTTATCGCCAGTGGTGCGCTTGCCGGGAACCTGGAACACGTCCGTCCATCCGTCCAGCATCGGCAGCAGGTAGTAGCGATCTCCCATGTCGGGAACGCTGAGTATCCACGGCTCTTTCGAAACGTCGAGCCACGCGTTCGTATACAGGGTATCGGCGTTGGGAGCGGTGACGGCGTGGTTATCGACGGCCGGATACGTGCGGAACTTAAGAATCTGTCCCATCGGTGCGTGCGCAGCGTCGGGCGCGACTACGTTGGTAAATTGCCTGCGGGTCATGTCCATCGTGACCAGCGAGTAGCCATAGATGTAAGCGTCGACTGCGGTGCCGACCGCCTCTTCGACACCAGGTTGAGCGGTGGCGGCCGGCTTCGTGCCCGAATTTGAGCACGCGATCATGCCCTGCATAAAATGAGGATCAACAACACGAAATGCATGCTTACTCTTCATCGTGATCTCCACGTTTTCTGCGGGACGGTATTTCACCGTCCCGGCAATAGTCGCTTACTGAGCGAACTTTTACAGCTCGCGGTCGCCAAACTCGATCCCGGACTGCGGAGCTGCCATGGCAGCCAGATTTTCAACCTTTACGTTTGCGTCTGCAGCTCGACTCGTGCTTTTCATGCTCGTCTCGCCCTGCCCGATACGGGATTTCCAGCGAGTGAAATTTCAAAAAGGGAAACCGCCGTGGACCGCCCTCCCTGGCCGCTAGCGCAGCGCGAAGTTTTCGACACATTTCCGCCGCACCTCCGCATGCTTGACGAGCCTCTAGGGCCCTGGAAGCCCCCAATGGCCTTTTCGTGAACGATTCAGTAGCACATTGAAGCCAGGCTAATAAGCCACTAAAAAGATCACTGCAATATGACACTTACATGCTATAAGTGTGGCATCCTCTCAGCCGCTCCCTGCGATCTGAGAACAATGCCCGTACCTGTTACTTGGTGGGGCCGGAAATTCCGGCCCCATTTGCTATGCGGAGCCTAGGTTCCCGCGATTCCTTTGTTCTGCAAGAGCAACACCACGACGCGCCGGTTCTCGGCCTGTCCTTCCACCGTGGTATCGGGAGCCACCTGCTTGCTCGTACCCATCGCGCCGGGCGCCAAGATGTTGGTCAGGGGAATGTGGCACTGCTGATCCAGGTAGTCGGTTACGTTGGCTGCCCGCTCCTGGCTCAGCTTCTGATTCAAAGCGGCCGAGCCTACTTTGGAGGCATAGCCCTTCACCTGAATCACGTAGCCGGTGACGGTCTTGGACTTCTGGCAGAGCGCCTGTAGCTGAGGGTAGTATTGAGGGTCAACCGTGACCTTGTCGTTGCCGAAGAGCACCGTGACCTTGTCCCAGATGTTGTACTCGCCGAGCTCGCCGAAGCGTTTGTTGACCGCTGCAATGGCAGCCTGCTGGGCAGCGATCTCCTGCGCGTGCTTCGCCTGCTCCGCGTCTGTCGCCTGGATCTGGGCCTGTTCCTGCTGGAGCTTTGCCTGCTGCTGGGCCAGTTCCTGCTGTTGCGCCTGTTGCTGCTGCTCCACTGGAGTTACGCCCGCTTGAATGTCAGTCGCGGTTTGCAGCTCCTTGCCATTGAACTTGACGGAGTCAGCAACCAACTGGTTCTGGGCGTTGTAGGAGCCTTGCACCGTGACCTGAAGTCCAGGCACTAGAGCGGTCAGGCCCATCTCCTTTTTGCGAGCGTGGAATAGGCCCGACACGTCTTCTACATCCGTGTTGTCGGTGAGAACGACAACGGTGTTGCCGACGCCGGGACTCTGGACCGTCATGGTGGCGCCACTGCGTCCGTTAATGACGCCCTGAAGTTTGGCGCTTTGCGCAGCCGCCACACTGCACAGCAGCGCCACTGCCGCCAAGGACAAGGTTACGACTAATGCGAACTTGGTAAACCTTCCCGTTTTCATTTTTCCACTCCTGGTTTTGGTGTTGTGTCTTGCAGAGAGCCTTCCCTGCACATCGCCCGAATCATCACTACTCGGGGGCGGGCATGACTTGCGGTGTCATCCCGAGCGGTATCGCCCGCAACGGAATGCCGACCGGCATGTTTGGCTGGTCGGGCGGGCGCGTAGTCGAAGGAGCCCTCTAGCAACTCGAACCTATCATTGCTGGCGGCTATAGGGGTCCCTCGACTCCTCGCTTCGCTCGTTGCTCAGGATGACACTTAATTACCCGTATCCACGAATATGTCGGCTTCCGGCCTCCGTACCTCCCACTACGTTCTAATTGCCAGCGATGCCCTTGTTCTGCAGGATCCGGACCACCACTCGCCGATTGTCCGCCTGACCTTCCGACGTTGTGTCGGGCGCTACCTGCCTGCTGGTACCCATGGCGCCAGGCGCCAGGATATTGGTCAGCGGAATGCCGCCCTTCTGCTCCATGAAATCGGTTACGTTGTCGGCACGCTCGGTGCTGAGTTTCTGGTTCAAGGCAGCCGAGCCCACTTTGGACGCGTATCCCTTTACCTGAATCATGTAAGCATCGATGGTCTTGGCCTTCGCTGCCAAATCCAGCAGTGGTTGTTTGTACTGCGGTTCAAGGACCACTTTGCCGTTGGCGAACAAAACGGTTACCTCGCCCAGGATGTTGTACTCATCCAGTTCGCCAAAGCGCTTGTTGGTGGCCGCGATGGCTGCCTTCTGGGCGGCGATCTCCTGCGCATGCTTCGCCTGCTCCTCCTCCGTCGCCTGAATCTGTGCCTGTTCCTTCTGGATTTGCGCTTCCTGCTGCTGCATCGCCTGCTGTTGCGCCTGGATTTGCGCCTCGGCCGGAGCTACGCCCGCTTGAATGTCGGACGCGGTTTTAAGATCGGAGCCTTTGAACTTGACGCTGTCAGCTGCAAGTTGGTTCTGGGCGTTGTAAGTCCCTTTCACCTGCACCGGCAGGCCGGGTACCAAAGCGGTCAGGCCCATCTGCTTCTTGCGCATATGCAGCCCGCCTTCAACTTCGTCCACCTGGGTGCTGTCCGAAAGAAGAACGACGACATTGCCGGCGTCCTGAGTCTTGACCGTCATGGTAGCGCCGCTGCGTGCGTCGATCACGCCTTGGATCTCGTTGCTTTGCGCGGCGGCGACGCCGCAGGTGAGCATAACGGCTGCGACTGTTACTGCAACCACGAAGGCAACTTTTGCAATCCTGTTTCCATTCATACTTTTCCTCTCATACGGAAATTCCGGCCACGAGCTACGTGTCCGGGTCGCCGGGGTCGAGATAAGCAACCAGCACGCTACGAAATACGCGTTACGCGGGAACGCGATCCGCGGGGATGATGGTCCACTCAATCTGGGTTTATAGGGAACGACAGGATGATGGTATCCCTTAATGGATTTCGCGACACTGGTAAAACTAGTAGAGGCGGCGAAAACCTTTTGCAGAGGCCCGTGACAGACCTACCCAGCGCCTGATCGACTGCGGGCAGTTGGTTTGGAACCAACGAAGCCACTTTTCCGGCCGCCACTACCTGTTTTTGATTGACGTACAGGTACTTTTCATAGTTATCTTCTCGCTAGCCCTCAACGTACCATTCGTCAAGTCTGACAAGAGTCGCCGCCTTAGAGCCGCGACGAGGAGAGAAATATGCGCACTAGATCAGGTCTTTCCCGGGTTGTCTTCAACGTTCTGCTTTTAACCAGTTTGCTATTGCTGGCCAGCATTGCGGGCTTTGCAAGAGAGAAGTACGAAACCATTGATGCCACCGCATGGGGCACCAGCACCCAGTTGGGGCGCAACATCGGCATCACGCTGATCATCTACGACTATTCGACGCCCGCCGACCGGGCCATCCTGGCCGAAGCGTTCCAGAAGGGTTCCAACAAAGGGTTGGTGAACGCCCTCGAAAAGATGAAGGCGGTAGGCCACATCAGCATCACCGGCACAATTGGGTACGACGTCAGCTATATCGGGATGATCCAAACCCCGACGGGACGAAAGATCCGCTTCGTAACCAACCGCCAGATCAAGTTTGGGGAAGCCTATTACGACACGCAATCGCAGTCGTTTGACCTGACTGCCGGCGAGATCGAGATCAATACCCAGGACAAAAGCAAGAGCGCGGGCGTGTTGTACCCGGCGGCCCAATTGGGGATCGCGGATGATGGGACTCTAAGCCTCAATCTCCTGCAGAACGCCTGGAGACTGGGTAATATCATCGATTGGAGCGGGAACCCTACTGAAAACTAGCGGACGGCTTGAACGTCTTTAGGCGTGCCGCGAATTCGCTCCCCCAGGGACGATTTCGTGGCCGTGCTCGTTGAATTTCAATTCGATTGAGGTGCTTATGAAGATTCAGCGTTTTACTATTTGTTGTGCCCTGCTGCTGTGCCTCGTGGTGGCCAGCTTCGCCACCGCCGACGACAAGAAAGACAGCAACAACGTTTGCTCCAATCCCGACCCGGCAAGCTTGTGCACTGCCGACAACACCTGCGGATCGCCTTCTACTCCGTGTACGGTGAACATTAAACGAACCGCGTACTCGTCCTCCGCTACTCCCAGCATTCCAGGCGCGCGGGGAAACGATCTGTTCTGCGTTAAGACTGGGACGACGGTGACCTGGCAATCCGACGCCAAGGGCACCGGGTTCCTGGTTGATCCCGGAAAGTCTTCGCCGTTCAACCCGCCTGGCCTCATCATGGGAGGCAGCGCGAAGTCGGTTTCCGTCGTAGCTAAGACGCCAGCGTGCCTCAACTACCACGTGAGCGCCACCTCGCAAGGGGGAATCTACGGCAAGAGCAAGTCCGCACCGGTGACGCTGATTGTGATCGGCGGACAATAAGGATCAACACGGGCAATGCTGGGAATGTACACCCGCAAACCCAATATAGTTGTGTCTTCGTAGTTGCTCGCCCGCGCACTCTGCTTCAGCCGCTGAGTTCGACAACCTTGGCGGCTGAATCAAGGTTCCTTCCTGCCTGGGAGCGCGGGCCCTGAAAGAAGGCCCGTTCTACCGGATTACACAAAAACCTAAAATGCTCTAGAGTCGTAGCCGTCACGCGCGTCCCGTCCTCACCCGTGAAGATCGAGTCGCTGCATTTATCTCAGGTTGAAATAGGGGACGGTCGGCGAGTGCTAATGAGTCGATGGTTTTTTAGGATTGGCTTCCGTCCGTACTGGAAACAGCGCCGGTGTTGGCAGGCTGCGATTGATAGATGCGGCTCACGACGACGAAGAAGAAGCCGGTGGACAAGCTGCACATCAGGATGCCAATTAAGCCCTCGATGGGTGCGAGCAGCCGCCACGGCTTCGTCAGCACCACGTCGCCATAGCCAATCGTCGTGTACGTGACTCCGGAGAAGTAGAACGCCGTTTCAACATCGGGCAAGAACCCGTGCCATCGATAGAACAAGCCCCACATCGAAATCTCCACTACATGGATCACGATCAACCACCAGACCATGCGGAGCAGCATCCTGGTGGTAAGCCAGACACCGGTTGGCGGCCGCGCGTGTACCCTGGTCAGGTTCCTCAGCAGCACGGAGATACCCGTAGCATGGATCCCCATGGTGAGGCCCGTTTAGAAAGCATGCGCTGAAGATTATTATGAGCATCTTTCGATCCGGCCGGCGGGCTTCGCTGGTGGAGCGAAGACGGCACTTGTCTCCGTTCGCCCTCGCGCTGCCTTGCCGCTCCGAACAACCTACCACTACTGCATGGCAAATAAGAAGACGCACCCGGAGCTGATGTCGTCTCGTCCGAGAAAACATCAACCGCCAGGCGCGTTGCTTACGATGCCGGAACCGTAGTGACGGTGCGCGGCCCTACTTCACGTCGAACGTCACACCCAGGCTTACGAAAGTATTTTCCGAGAAGCTAGTACTTTTCCCAGTCCCCATAGTGCCATCCCGCGTATTACCGTTAAGCGATACGACATTTCAAATGGGCAGATTTGGCGGTTGCTGGTTGTTACCTGGTGCTCGCAACCCGATGGATAAAAGGAGATGCAATGACCTCGTACCGTAGACTGTGGTTTGCAGTCCTCGCAGCCCTTATGTTGAGCGTGCTCTTCTGCATGCCCGCCAGCGCCCAAGGGCCGGCCGATGTGACAGCCGCAACGCCGGCGACTACTTCCGATTCGGACGCGTCCGCTGGCGCAAAAGACCCGACAGATGTAGCTGTGCAGAACCAGGCAGCAACCCCTGACGCCCCTAGTGCCGCGGCCCAAACGCCAGCCGCCGATGACGACCCATGGAAATTCACGATCGCGATCTATGGCTGGTTTCCGGGCATACACGGGACGGTCGGGGTACTTGGCCACGACGCCGGTGTCCATGCCCCATTCAGCGATGTCTTTCATTACCTGAAAGGGGTAATACCGATCGCCGTCGAGGCCGATAAGGGCCGCTTTGTGATGCCGTTTGATTTCTTCTGGGTCAAGCTGGGCGATGACAGAGGGATTCCCTTGAACGACCTGGGGCAAACCTCAATTAATTTGCACGTGACGGAATCGATCTTCACTCCAAAGTTCGGATACAGGATTGTGGATAAGGAGCATTTCAAGATCGACGCTCTGGCCGGAATCCGCTACTGGCATGTGGGTCAGAACCTCAGCCTGGAACCGTCCGGGGTTGGCTTTTCGCAATCCGCGAACTGGGTGGATGGGCTTGGCGGCGCCAGGTTTACACTGCCGCTCGCGGAGAAGGCAGCGATCATAATCGCGGGTGACGCAGGCGGAGGCGGAGCGAATCTGGACTACCAGGTAGTCGGCCTCTTCACCTACAAGTTCACCCCCAAACTTGGCTTGGGACTTGGCTGGCGCTACCTGGATGTGAACTATGGTGGCAGTCATCAATTCCTCTACGATGTGGCCCAAACCGGCGCCCTGGCGGGCATATTCTTGGAGCTAGGCGGCAAACCGCCCGTTCCGGTAAGCGCAAGCTGCTCGATTTCTCCCACCGAGATCTGGGCGGGAACTCCGGTCACGGCCACGATCGGTACGCAGAACTTCAATCCGAAGCACACCATCAGCTACAAGTGGAGCACCTCGGGCGGGAAGATATCGGGTACCAGCACGACCGGAAATGTCGATACCGCAGGACTTGCGCCGGGAAGCTACACCGTTACGGGTACGGCCACTGACGAAAAAGAAAAGAAGAACAATGTCGCCAGTTGCAATGCGTCATTTACCGTTCGGCAGCCGCGGCCGCCGGAGGTGAGCTGTTCGGCCAATCCGACCACCGTCCAGGCGGGCACGCCGTCCACCGTCACAGCAAGCGGGTCCAGTCCGGATCCTGGCGTAACCATCTCCAGCTACGCCTACCAGACTTCGGCGGGCACGATTAGCGGAACCGGCACCACCGCGACTCTTGACAGCACCGGCGCACCCGCTGGGCCCATCAACGTCACGGTCACGGCGACGGATTCGCGCGGACTGACCGGAAACTGCACCACCACCGTTACGGTGGAGGCGCCGCCGCCGGCGCCGCAGGTGAGTTCGCGTACGCCGATCCAGTTCATAGAGCGCCCGAAACAGAAGTACATTCCCTGGCGTGTGGATAACGAAGCTAAGGCCATACTCGACGACGACGCCTCCGCCTTGAAGAACGATCCCAATGCGAAGCTGGTCATCGTCGGTTACGCCGATGGCGAACCGCAGCCCGAGATCGGCACGGGTAAGAACAGACACCCGATGGATCTGGCAGCGCAGCGTGCGGTCAACACCAAGGCATACCTGGTACAGCAACAGGGTATCGATCCCAGCCGTATCGAGGTACGCAAGGGCACGGGCAAGGACCACGTCGCGGATATCTTCTGGGTGCCGCAAGGCGCGGACACCGCCACCTCATCCTTGCTGCAAGGTACAACGCCGGTTGACGAATCGGTGGTGACGCCGAGCGAGAACGCCTATCCGAAACCGAAGACGGCGGCTCCGGTGCACCATCATCACGCGGCGAAGTCGGCGCCTGCGGCGGGCAGTACAGCACAGTAAGAGTACGCGCTCTACTCCGTGGCCGGTGGGTGCGCGGCACTCCCACCGGCTGAACGGGAGGCGTTTGCCAGCGGTGCGCGCGGCGTTCAAGCGCCTTGGTAGCGTGGATCGGGGCGGCTGAAGAGGCGCCCTTTTAAGGCGGTTACAGCAACTTAGAAATTGCTCCAGCCGTACTCGCCGGAGTACGCATTTGTGGAAGCTCCGAAGCCTGCCTCTACCGGGTCTATGCCAACTCAGTCCCTTCGCGAGTACGTACCGCCTGCGTCGCCACCGTTTTGCTTGACTTCCGATGTCGAAACGCAGACTCTCGTTATGTTCCGCACAAAAACATAATCCGCAGAGGAATACGTTCGTTCACTTGAACGATTGACCCCGCGAAGTCGTCAACGACCTTCGCAGCCAATCGAAGTTTGGAGAAGAACCATGTACCTGCGCAGTCGAGCTTTCCTTCTTGGCATCGCCCTCATACTTTTTACCATCCCTAGCATCGCCCAACAGCAGCCGGCAAATCCCCAGACCGGCGCTGCACCTCCGAGACCATCAGAAGCCAAGCGTCAAACCATTGGTCTGGTGCTCCAAGGTGGCGGAGCGCTGGGGCTAGCTCACGTCGGCGTCATTACGTGGATGGAGGAGCACCACATCCCGATTGACTACATTGCCGGCACCAGCATGGGCGGCCTGGTCGGCGGCGTTTATGCCACCGGACACAACGCCGTGGAGATGCGCCAGATCGTGAATAGCATCAACTGGGACGAGGTCATGGCTGGGCAGACGCCGTTTGACGACCTCGCATTCCGCCGTAAAGAGGATGCCCGCCAATATCCCAACAGCCTGGAGTTCGGGATACGCAAAGGCATACAGTTTCCTGAGGGCTTCAACTCCGGACAACAGGTCTCACTGGTTCTCGATAAAGTCGCGGCTCCCTACTCGGAGATCAAAAGCTTCAATGATCTTCCCACTCCGTTCGCGTGCGTAGCCACCGACCTGGTCACCGAAAAGCCCAAGGTCTTCCGCAGCGGATCGTTATCCCTGGCTCTGCGATCCACCATGTCTCTGCCCGGAATCTTCACCCCCGTCCGGACCAAAGATGCCATTTACGCCGACGGCGGATTGCTCAATAACATTCCGGTCAACGTAGCGAAAGAGATGGGGGCAGATCTGACGGTGGCGATTCACCTGTCGGAAGCAGGACTAGCTCCAAATGCAAATCTGTCCACCTTCACGGTCCTCGGCCAGTCGCTGTCGGTCATGATCTCTGCCAATGAACTCCAGAACATGGAAAACGCCGACATACTGGTCTCGGTACCGGTGCAGAAATGGGGCGCGTTAAGTTTCGACGACGCAGACGCGATCATCAAGGCCGGATACGACGCGGCTGCCGCGAAGTCTAAAGTGCTTTTGACCCTCGCGGTGGATGACGCCACCTGGAAACAATACATGGCCGATCGCGCGTCCCGGCGCCGCACCGCTCCGATTCCGACGTTCATAGCCGTCAACGGCGTGAATGCAGACCTTTCGCGGCGAGTGCAAGAGCAAATGGCCGGCCTGGTAGGCAAGCCACTCGACTACGACCAACTGGACCAGGCCATCATGCACCTGAAGGGCTTTGGGCGATTTTCGGTACTCAGCTATTCCTTCGAGCAGCGCAACGGCCAGCAGGGTCTGCTGATAAACACCGAGGAAAACTCCTATGGGCCGCCCATCGTCCGGCCGCTCATCCTCATCGACGGATCCAGTTTGAAAAACGTTACTCTCGACTTGGGAGCACGAGTGACGTTTTTCGATTTTGGTGGCTTTCGCTCGGAATGGCGCACCGACGTCGTTCTGTTCTCCGACTATGGCCTGAATTCGGAGTATTACCATCCCTTCACGCCGTTAACTCATTGGTTCATTGCGCCCCGGATACTGGCCGATGACAATCCACTCTACCTGTACAACGACAACCAACTGTTTTCCATCTACCGGCGCACCACCTTGGGTGGAGGAGTGGATGTGGGGTATCAGTTCGGGACGACGGGCGAACTACGCGTCGGCTACGAAGGCGGGTGGCAAGACTTCAAGCGGCAAATCGGAAACGCGACCGAGCTGTCGAATTTCTCCGGTGGCTACGGAGCCAGCAAAGTCCAATACAAGCTGGATCGCCTCGATGATCCTGTGATTCCTCGTGCGGGACAAAGCTTCACCGGCGATTTTTATTGGTACAACGCCAGTCCGGAAGCCCCTCACCCGTTTCCCGTGCTAGAAGGCGAGGGGCAGGTTTTCTTCAAGCTGAACCAACCGTCCTCAGTTTTTCTGAGCGGATCTGCCGGGACCACGTTCAACCACGAAACCGGGTTGCCGCAGTTCTCCCTGGGAGGCTCTCGGGAATTGGTGTCGTACGGCACCAATGAACTGCTGATGGACAAGTACTTCCTGTTCCAGTTGGGATACATCCGGCAGTTGGCGAAGCTGCCGCCTCTGCTGGGTAGCGGCATCTATCTCCTCGGCGTCTACGAAGCCGCGCAGGTTTACGGCGCGCCCCACACCATGGTGAATACAGCCTCGGGTTTCCCGACCGATGCGGCAGCCGGCATCGTCGTGAATACAATCTTCGGCCCGGTTGAAGCGGCCTACGCCTACGGCGACACCGGCCATCACAAGTTCTTCTTCCGGGTTGGGCGGCTGTTCTGAGCATCGGCAAGCCTACCGTATGAGGGTGCCCGCCCAAGCCGCTTTTGCTTGGGTGGGAAGTTTGTCTCCCATCACAGACTCCTGTCCCGTGATCGGCGTATGCTGCGTTTGTGTCTTGGGGATTAAAGCTGGTGCCCCGGGCTCTGGCAACCACGTGACCGGTTTGTCGTATGATTCTATGGGGAACGTTACGACGGACAATCTTTCGTACCACTACACCTACGACGCGGAAGGGCGCCAGACGACAGCGGCCGGCGTACAGACCACATTCGATGCCCTCGGGCGCGCCGTGGAGCTGAACAATGGCGGCACCTACACGCAGATCGTGTACTCTCCCTCGGGAAGCAAGTTTGCCTATACAAACGGAACAGCCTTCCTGAAGTACATGGATCCGATGGTGGGGGGCATGGTGGCAGTGCACAATGGGGATGGCACGGGATATTTCCAGCACGCCGACTGGCTGGGCTCGTCGCGGCTGGCGGTGACGGGCGGAGGAACGGCGACGTATGATCGCGCCTATGCACCGTTTGGGGAAATCTATGACGAGTCGGGCGGCACGACCAATCGCAACTTCACCGGCCAGAGGGAAGACACGACGCCGGGGATTTACGATTTTCTGTTCCGCCAGCAGGCTTCATCGCAGGGCCGCTGGCTGGTGCCCGACCCGGCAGGCTTGGCCGCCGTTGACCTCACCAATCCGCAGACCTGGAACAGATATGCTTACGTCGCCAACAACCCGCTGAGCAACGTAGACCCGCTCGGATTTTATCTTGTCATTTGTACTTATGAAGGGCACTCGAACTGTGATGATCTTGGTGGAGCGGGTGGCGGAGGCGGAGACGAAGGTGGTGGCGGCGTGGGAATTGGCATTGGTTGGCCCGTTGGAGGTGGCGGTGGAGGAAGCCCCAGTCCGCCGTCTGGTGGGGGTACTCCGCCATCCGGCAATCCTCCAAGTCAGCCGATTCATTTCCCGAACGAGACCAACGGTTTGCCGAACGGCTTCCCGACAAATCCTTGGGGAGTGTGGGGCGCGATCATTCCTACTGCCCAGTGCGGCGACATAACCTGTCCGCCGATTGGAGATTCTTTTACCAATGCTACTCCTACTGCGGGCGGATCGGATGGGGCGTTGTTCACATTCCAGACTTGGGTCTGGGCTGGCCGCCACATCTGCGGAGACTTCTGGTGCGACAGTCACGGCAACACTACAGGCTGGGCACCCCCGGAAGTAATTGGTATCCAACCTACGAACATTGAATTTGACATACTCCTCGGCGGTTTCTACGCCAGCCGAATAAATAGTAACCCGATCTTGCGGATTGGTCCTGGCTATGTGAAAGGAGGCAGGCAAATCTTTCGAGTTGTATCGGGCGGGCCGGGGCTCCCCTGGTGGTGGCATATATGGAACGGGCCCACATGGCCCTTCTAGGAAGCAACAAGGGGTTGGGGTGAGAATTATTTCGGCACTGAGAGCGAGTCTGCCATGCGTACGTTTCCAAAGGCCCTTGCAGCACTCCAGAAGGTTGTCAGAGAAAAAGGCGAAAAGCTCCGCAACCTAGGCTTTGATGAGCTTAAACAGGCTGGAAGTAGCCCAACTGAACACGTCGTGATTCAGTCACATCCAGCCACAATCTCGGTAATCGTGCTCCAGGCGGAGGACGACCTTAGGGTCGTGGTTCAAGGCTTTATGGAGGCGCGATTCTTGCCAGGGAAACACGTGGCAGCAGATGGCTTTTACAAGCATCCGGATGGCAGTGTGACTCCAATGGCTGGAGAGGAGCTTTATGAGTTCGACTAAGGCGGGCGGCTGGGGTTACAGCTTGACTCCGCGTCTTGGTGTTTTCGTCGCCGCTCTCGCGAGCGGCTCCGCATGACTCGGAGCCGGTGTGGGTCGCTACTCCTTCACCGTACGACTCTTTCATTCGCTACATCCCGCCGGCTTTTGTTGGCGCTTCGACACGACACCCCAACATGGGAGCTGCGCAGCAACCTGCGGTTGCTGCGTGTGAACTTGTTGAAATGAGAGCCTGCTAACGAGAAATCCCGCTGATCCGGCAATCGTGCCGGTTAACCGCCGTAAACCTGTTGATTCCTTTCGCTGAATAGCTCACCATAGGAGGAACTTTGGTCCAGCAGTGAGGTAGTTTCCCTGGTGCAGTTCCTTCCCTGGTTGTGGTCCGAAGTTGTGCCCTACCTGGGCCGTCTCGCTGGTGAACTTCGCCTCGGTATTGGTATCCGAGCGGATGCAGACGTGGTGATCGAGAGTCCCAAGGCTCCGCTTTACAAAGCGGAGCCCGTCTCCTCCGAGCCAACTAGTCGTCCAAAATAAATTGCTCATTCATGCCCTCCACCTTGCCATAACGAAATTTTCCTTCCACATAAAGCTCCCTTCGCGAGAGGATGGCCTGCACTTGCCGCCGTGTCCACGGAGTGCCGTTTCTACGTTTGTAGCCTTGGCGGTTTAATAGCTCTACGATTTCAGGAACCACGCTCCCGCCGCGGCTCGCCTCAAGAATCGTCCGTACGACAACGGCTTCGAGCTCGTTGAGAACAAGGGTTTTCCTCTCTCGGCGGTATCCATAGGGAATATTGCCGCCAGGGGAATGGCCGGGTGCCCCACTCATTCGCGGTTTTCGAATGAGTGGGATTTAGGGATCGCGGAGTTCAGCGTGTTTCATCACCGACTACACATCTGACTGATACTTAAGCTCAGAGTGTGACGAAAGGTCTGGAACGTTCATAGGGAGGGCACGATCTCTATTTCTTCATAACCTGTGGCGACAAGCGGCAGCCCTCGCAGTGTATGCTACCCACTCATTCGCAAAACCCGCGAATGAGTGGGGCACCCGGCCAGAGTTAGGTTGTGAGGACCAAGACTCTGGAACATGACTCGCTGACTGGTGCCCCGGCTTCGCGTCTGTGTTTTGGACGTTAACCCTTCGACAAGCTCAGGGCAGGCTCTGGGGTGAGGAAGGTTCGGGCTGCCAGCCGAACATTTTCAACTTACGATCTCTGGCGGTCCACTCCGATTCGATCTCCACCGCTCCGTTCTCGCGGAAAGCATGGAAGGAAGTCGTCAGTTGCCGGCTGTCAGGAAAGCAGTTCCCTCGACTGCGCTCGCTGGGTTCTCTGCGTTCTGGATGACAAACGGTGGAGGACCTCCCAGTCACTTAGGGACGATTTCTGGCGCTAAGAGGGTCCTTCGCTGCGCGCAGGATGACAGACCGAAAACCTTAAACCTCAACCCTCTGCTGAGTCCGAAGGGAAAAGGTAACTCGACAACATGCGCTTCATCTCGGCGATGACGCGATCGCGATCTTCACGGGTGGGCTGCTCGTAGGCGTAGGCGATGAGCCGCTCGCCGGCTTCGCTAACGACGCGCAGCATCAGGTCAAGCTCTGGCGTGTTTGGAATGCCTAGCCGCTCCAGCATGAAATTCTTCAGCAGCGCAGGAAGTCCCACATTGGGGGATGCCTGGCGTTCTCTTGTCGCAGCGCTGATGTAGCGGCCGAACGAGATCGTTCGAAAGTCGGGATGCGCGTCCAAATAAACAATGTATGCGTCGACCACGCCATCGAGCACCAGCGCCGGGTCGAAGGTGTCCAAGTTAGCCAGTTCGCGCTCTAGCACCTTCATCACCGAGCCTTCGAGCGACGCGCGAAACTGTTCCACGTGTCGCACCGCGATGGCGTCAATGATGGTCTGCTTGTCGGGGAAGAAGCGGTAAAGCGCGCCGATCGACAGGCCCGCCTCGGTGGCGATGCGCGTGGTGGTGACGTCCTCCAGCGGCATCTGCTCCAGCAGGGAACTGGCGGCGTCAAGGACGCGCTGCACGGTTTGTTGGCTACGGGGTTGGACAGGTACCCTCCGGGCCGATGACGAGGGATCCCCTTCAGCATTAAGTGTATCGAGTTGATTCTTAAGGGACATTGGTTTGAGTGTAGGACAAGGGTACGATCCCTTTCCTTGACATCATTGCACAATTCCTGTAAAAGCGAAAGAGAGTTCGCTTTCTTGTTCTGCGGAAGAATGCGTGGCAGGATAAGTGTCCTTCGACTCCTCGCTTCGCTTGTCCCTCAGGATGACAAGTTGAGATTGTTCTTGAGAGTCGAGCTTCCTAAGAGCTAAAAGCTAACGGCTAGCAGCGAACAGCGATTGGCTGACGGCTGATAGCTGACAGCCGATAGCTCTTTCAAACGAGGTTCTCCCGCATGGGTGTTCCAGTTTCGCAGATGTGGACGGTCGCCACCTACGTCCTGAAGCAAAAGCTCAACGGCCGCAAGCGCTATCCGCTGGTGCTGATGCTAGAGCCGCTGTTCCGCTGCAACCTGGCTTGCGCCGGCTGCGGCAAGATCCAGTATCCCGCGCACGTGCTCAAGCAAAACCTCTCGCCCGAAGAATGCTTCCGCGCGGTCGACGAGTGCGGCGCGCCGATGGTATCCATCCCCGGCGGCGAGCCGCTGATGCATCCGCAGATCGCCGAGATCGTGGACGGCCTGGTCGCGCGCAAGAAGTACATCTACCTGTGCACCAATGCGCTGCTGCTCAAAGAGAAGATTGACCTGTTCACGCCGAGCAAGTATTTGACGTTCTCCGTCCACATGGACGGCCAACGCGAGCACCACGACTTCTCCGTCTGCCGCGAAGGCGGATACGACGCCGCGCTCGATGGCATGAAGGTCGCCTTGCACCGCGGCTTCCGCGTCACCACCAACACCACGCTCTTCGACGGCGCCGATCCCAATAGCGTCCGCGCCTTCTTCGACGAGATGATGGACCTCGGCGTCGAAGGCATGATGCTCTCGCCCGGCTACTCGTACGACAAGGCGCCCGACCAGAAGCACTTCCTCGGGCGCGCGCGCACGCGGCGCCTGTTCCGCGCCATGTTGTCGAACCGCAAGGCCAAGTGGGTATTCAACCAGTCGCCGCTGTTCCTGGAATTTCTGATGGGCAAGCGCGACTATCCTTGCACAGCGTGGGGCATGCCGACCTTCAACCTCTTCGGCTGGCAGAAGCCGTGTTACCTGCTGCAGGATGGCTACGCCGACACCTTCGAAGAGTTGATGCGTGAGACCGAGTGGCACAAGTACGGCACCGAGTCGGGCAATCCGAAGTGCGCCAATTGCATGGTGCATAGCGGATACGAAGCTTCGGCGGTGAACGATACCTTCGGCTCGCTTCGCGGATTTCTGGGAACGGTGCGCGCGACCTTCTCCAGCAAGTATAAAGATGATGAAGCGCTGGCGATGCTGAACGAACAAGTTCGGCCAGTGCATGCCTACGATCCGCTAGTGCAGATCGGGAATGTCGAGTCCTGATCCATCAGAGAGTGCTTTCACCAGGGAGGACACGGAGAGCACGGAGAAACAAGCGAATGAATTCCTCCGTGATCTCCGTGTCCTCAGTGGTAAATAGAAAACTCAGTTCTGGCGAAGAGCGAAAGGCGAACCGCGAATTATGTCCGAACCACAACGCAATCTCACCGTCGATTCCCTGGAAGTCGTCGACGGACGCGACCACGAAAAAATCGAAGGCTGGATTCCCGATCTGGCCACCGAAGCCGAGCTGCGTGACGCGCTGGAAAAGGCCTTCGACTATCGCGGCGACGTGACCATCACCCGCAAGGACGGATCGCGCGTGGAAGGCTACATCTTCGACCGGCGCAACGGTCCGACGCTCGAGGCCTCCGTTGTTCGTCTCATCCCACAGAATTCCTCGCAGAAGATTTCCATTGCCTATTCCGACATCGCCGCCCTTGCGTTCAGCGGACGAGACACCGCCGCCGGCAAAAGCTGGGAAGCCTGGGTCCGCAAGTATTGGGAGAGGAAAGCCGCCGGCGAAAAGGGCATCGCGCTGGAGCCGGAGAAGCTGGAGTAAGAAAAGCAGCACTTAGCTCTTAGCATTTAGCTCTGGCATTTAGCAGTCGGCTAGCATCAACACCATTCAGTGGCTTGGTGCCAGGCTTTGCGTCCTTCTTTTGTACGCTAATCAGGCCGATTACAATTACCGCAATGTATTTTGAAGTCGTCGGCGCGATCACGCAAATCGAGCTCATTGCGGCGGGCCTGGGAGTTCGCGAGCGCAGGCGATTGTGGAAGGCCTATGGTCGGGGCTCCTGGCGAAAGATGAAAGGCATCGCCTCCCTAAAACTTAGAACTGGCGCGCGTGTGATGGCGGAGTTACATTGGCATGAAGCCCATGGCATCGGCAAGAAAGAATTCAAAATCAAACGGCTCCTCGCGCAAGCAGACTAAAGGCGAGGCCTTCGCCCTTTGCCTTCGCAACGAGGGCTACCCGGCTTCTCTGGAACGGAGAAAGCTGTATCCCATGGTTCGGGATGCGTCCGCGGCTAAGCACAGCTTGATCCGGGTTATCGACGAATCCGGAGAGGACTACCTCTATCCTGCAGATTACTTCATCGCGCTCCGCCTGCCGACAAACGTGAAGCTCGCGCTGAAGGCATCTTGAAGACTTCAGTTCAACTCCGTGCTTTATGTGTGCGGGATGAGTAGGCTCTCCGAGATGAAGGTAATTAGTTCCAGTGAGGCTCGCGAGAATTTGTACCGGCTTCTCGACGAAACGGCTGCCGCCCACGAGCCGCTTCTCATCACCGGCCGGCGCTCCAATGGCGTACTTGTCGGCGAGGAAGACTGGAATGCCATCCAGGAGACTCTCCATCTTTTGTCGGTTCCGGGCATGCGTGAATCCATCCGCGCAGGACTTACGACACCGGTCGCCAAATGCGAGGAAGAACCCGGCTGGTGATTCGAGTTTCGGCCTATAACAGTCGTAAATGTTTAGGGCAGAAACGCCAACTACTCCGTGCCCTCCGTGTCTCCGTGGTGAATCTCACCCTAACGTGCCGAACCCTACCCAAACCGCAGCGGCGAGAACGGCGCCAAATCGCAATCCGGCGTGCGGCCACTCAGCAACTGAGCCATCACATGCGCGGTGATCGGCGCCAGCAAGATCCCATCGCGATAGTGTCCGGTGGCAGCGAAATATCCGGGCAGCGCGGTTGGTCCGACGATGGGCAGATCATCCGGACTTCCCGGCCGCAGACCCGCCCAAACTTCGTGGATGCGCATCTCGGCGATCGCAGGCGCCACATTCGCGGCGGCCTTGGTGCAGTCGCTGAACCGTCTCGGGATCGACACGCTTGTCGAAGCCGGCCTCTTCCACAGTTGCACCTAGCACGATGCGTCCGTCGCTGCGGGGAATGATGTAGACCTCAGGCGTGCGAATCACGTGCTGGATCAGCGGCCCCGGGCGATGCGGTCCCGGTGTCGGCACCACGCAGACCATTTGTCCCTTCACCGGACGAGTGGGCACTCCGAGCGGTCGAATCATCGACGCCCAAGCTCCTGCGCAGTTCACCACGGCATCGCCGGCGTAGAAAGATTTCGCGGTGCGAACGCCGGCGGCTCGGCCGGCCAGCACAGCCACCTCGGTGACAGGCGAGCCGGTAACAAAGTCCACGCCCGAATGTCGCAGGGTCTTCTCCAATGCGCTGGCGAGTTTTCGAGGATCGACGCTGCTCTCTGGCAGGAAAAAGCTCCGACCGCGCAGGCTGACGAGTGGCTCGATGCGCGCGAGTTCGTCATCGGATAAGCAGCGAGCCGCTTCACATCCGGGCGATTCGCCCTCTTCGAAGAACGCTATGGTGCCGGTGGTACGAAGGTCGGGCGACTCGAACGACGCTTCGCGCAGCTCGCGGACGAACTCTGGATACATGCGAGCACTGGCGGCAATCAGCGAAGCCAGCGCCGGCGGATTGTGCGGATCGCAGTGCGCAATCATGCCTCCCGCAGCGTGTGTCGCTTCGCGTGCCGGCTCACTTTTCTCTGCGATCAGAACGCTGGCGCCGTTGCGCCGTAAGCGCCATGCCAGCGAGAGGCCGATAACACCTCCGCCGATGATCACAACGTCCCAAGTCTTCACCATTCGATTGTAGTAGTGTTCATGAGGTTGCTGTCGAAAGGGCAACTGCTTCGTCTATAACATGCTCATTGACAGGGCATCCACACTCCCCGAGAATTGGGCCTAGCAGAAAGGATTTATTGATGCAGTTTGATAGTGTGACTAATCCTCCCGAAGAAAGGCAACTTCCTCCTCCGTCTCCATCGCGCGGGGGCGCAATTCTCAAGTACGTCCTTATCGGAGTTGGCGATTATTTATGTGATCGCGTCCCTGTACCTCATCTACGACCTGAGGACACGTTTGACGGCGATGGAACAGAAGCAACAAACCCTGGAGACCGCACAGGTCGCGCTGGGAAACCGCATTCACGCGACATCGTCGGAGTTCAAACAGGCCCTGAGTTCAGAAGTTGGCATGACGAAGCAGGAGCTTGCCCGTCGCGCCGCCGAACTGGATCGCCAGCAAAAGGCCGCAGCCGCTAAGCTCAGCGCGGCGCAGAGCCAGCAGGGACAGCAGATTGCCGCCGTCAGTGGCGAAGTGAGTGGAGTTAAGACAGAAGTTGGCACAGCCAAAACCGATATCCAGAAGACGCAGACCGACTTGGCCGCCACCAATGCAAAGCTGGAGCGCGCCATCGGCGACCTGGGCGTGCAGAGCGGACTCATCGCGCACACCGCATCGGAGCTCGATGCCCTGAAGCGCAAGGGCGACCGTAACTACTACGACTTCACGCTGCAGAAGGGGGCGCGCACTCCGGTCTCAACCATCAGTCTGCAACTGAAGAAGGTTGACCCCAAGAAGAGCAAGTTCACGCTGAACGTGATCGCGGACGATCGTACGATCGAGAAGAAGGACCGCACGCTTGGAGAGCCGCTGCAGTTCTACACTGGCCGCGACAAGATGCTGTACGAAATAGTAGTGTTCACCGCCGCCAAGAACACCATCACCGGGTATCTCGCAACCCCCAAAACAGCACCGACACCGGTGACGCCATAGAACCTGCAAGAGGAGCGGAATCCCGCGTTCCTTAAGGTTGGCTTCAGCTTCGCAGATCGTGGTGCCGCCGACCTGGCAGCGGCATCCAATGTGTTAGCAGCCCCCGAAACACCGCGCCACGCTTCGGGTTTAAGTGGATGTCAGCCACGTTAGGTTTCACGTGCTGCTGTTTGCAGGAAGTACGCCTCCGAAGTGGGACAGAAGTAAAGGATGGAGGCGGAAGGAGCTTCAAAATGAAATCACGGCGGCTTGGATGGATACTCGCGACGCTGCTGGTTATTGGGATTTCGGCGGGTCTGGTTTTGGCGCAGGAGCAGGTGGAGAACGCTCAGATTCCGTCCAATCCCTCGATCCAAGACAATACTCCTGACAATAACGCTCCTGGTCCAGATGGCGCTCCTGGACCGGACAATGCTCCCGGGCCGAATAATGGTCCTGGGCAGCAACAGCAAGATCCTCCGGGGCGCGTAGCGCGTGTGCAGTACATGTCGGGCGAAGTTTCCATGCAGCCGGGCGGCGTGAATGACTGGGTAGCGGCCAGCATGAATCGGCCACTCACAACCGCCGATCGCGTTTGGACCGACAAGAATTCTAAGGCCGAATTGAATGTGGGCGATGGCTTCATCCGGATGAACTCGGAAACCAGCCTCACACTCACCAACGTCGGCGACAACATGGTGCAGCTCGAACTCGACCAGGGCGTTCTGGAAATTACGGTCAAGCACCTGGAGAAGGGCGAGATCTACGAAGTTGACACTCCGAACTACGCCTTCACGGTAATGAAGTCGGGGGTTTATAGTTTCGACGTTCGTCCCAATGAAGATCAGAGCTTAGTGACGGTGCGTAGCGGCTACGGCGAGGCTACAGGCAAAGGACCGGCGGTTCGGGTTAACTCCGGGCAACAGGTTCGATTCAGCGGCGGCACTTCTCTGCAGCACGTGGCTGAGGCCGCTCCACCTCGAGATGGTTTTGAGGATTGGGCACAGGTGCGCGACAAGCGCTTGGCCGATTCCGTGTCGGCACGCTACGTTTCGCCGGGCGTGATTGGTTATCAGGACCTCGATGCTTACGGCGTGTGGCAGACTTCACCGGTCTATGGCTCGGTGTGGGTACCAACTTCGGTCCAACCGGGATGGGCGCCTTACCGTTACGGTCATTGGGCGTGGATTGCACCCTGGGGTTGGACCTGGGTGGATGATGCTCCTTGGGGATTTGCGCCTTTCCACTATGGACGCTGGGTCGCCTGGAACGGCGGCTGGGGTTGGGCTCCCGGACCGATCGGATATTGGAATCCCTATTACGCTCCGGCCCTAGTGGGCTGGATTGGCGGTCCCGGCTTTGGAATTGGCTTCGGATTCGGTGGCGGCTGGGGCTTTGGGATTGGCATTAATTTTGGCTGGTTCCCGTTGGGGTGGGGTGCGCCCTACTATCCGCGCTACTGCGGGTGGGGATATGGCGGCTGGTATCACGGCGGAGGCTGGGTGAGTGCCGGTTACCTGCACAATGTCAACGTCACCAATACGCACATCACTAACATCAACAACATTACGAACAACTACTACCACAATAATTTTGCGGGAACGGGCGCAAACCGCAACATCCCGGGCGCAGTGACGGCGGCCACCGAAGTCGGCGTTCACGTCGGGTGCCGCGATCAACAAGGTCGGGACGGTTGTGCCCAAGTCCGCGGTGAACAGTGGCCAGCTGCTGCACACGGCGAATGTGTCGCCCACCCGGCAGTCGGTAACGGCAGGGACTTCAGCGGCACGAGCCACGCCTCCCGCGTCGGCGACCAACCGCAGCGTGGTGACCCGCGCCACTCCTCCGGCCGGACCGGCCCGCTTCAACGGAAATCAAACTGCGACGGCAAGAACGAATGGTTCTCCTGCGAGTGGTTCTCATGCAGCGCAGGGCAATATGAACACCGCGCACGCGCCGATTGCGGCGCCAAGCCAGGCAAGTACGGCGCATAACGTACCGCGCCCGCCATCGGCTGGGGGAACGGCCAATAATCAGGTTGCACGGGCCAATATTCCGTCGAATCCGGCGGCACACAATGTGCCTCGGCCTCCCGCGAGCAACGACAGCTTTGCGCGCGGCAACACCAATACTGCTAACAACCATGGGACCGTGAACGCCAGCCCGCACGGCACAAGCGGAGCGACGACAGCGCGCAACTCCTCGGTACCGCGGCCGCCGGCGAACTACACGTATCACGCGCCCAGCGGATCAGCGCCGCCATCGGCTCAGTCGCATCAGTCGTCGCCGTCACAACATGCGGCTCCGCAAGGCAACTCGCATGGCAGTTCACCGCATGGGAGTTCGCAAGGTAACTCGCACGGAAGCTCGCACGGCAATTCGGGCCAGACGTCTCGGGCATTTGGATCGGTGCCACGGCCACCCTCTGGCTACAGCTACCATGCGGCGCCGGCCTACTCAGCTTCTTCGTCGTACGCTGCGGGCCGCATGGGCACCAGCGCTTATGCCGGAAGCAGGGGCGGTTCGTACCCCTCTCTACGGCTCTAGCCGGAGCTATGGATCGAGTCCGGCATACTCTGCGCGGAGCTACGGATCGAGTCCGTCCTATATGAGCCGCAATTACGGTTCTGGCGGGTCCTACTCTGCGCCGCATTATTCAGCACCGCACTACTCCGGCGGCGGTGGCGGTGGCTATCATGGCGGAGGTGGCGGCGGACATGCTGGGGGCGGAGGCAGCGGACATAGCGGAGGCGGCGGCCACCGTTAACCCACTTTGAGCAAGCGATCGCAGTTGGGCGGCCCGCAATGGCCGCCCTTTTTCCGCACCGCGTGGTCTGATTTCTGTGCTACTCGCTTGCTTTGCCTGTGGCCGCTGAACATGGGCTAACCGGGCTGTCAGCTTATAATCGAGGTGTGAGTCCTACTGTGAAGAGTGTTAAGAAGGTAGCCGAGGCCAATTTTCCCACCCGCTGGGGACAGTTCCGGATATGCGGCTTTGAAGGCGATTTTGAGAACCTGCTCGATAGTGTCTCCGCGGAAGAGGCCGACCGCCTGGCGCGCGAGGGCAAGGCCGAGCGCCGCAAAGAAGAGGCCGTTGCGCTGGTGATGGGCGACATCCACTCTGCCCCGCCACTGGTGCGCATTCACTCGCAGTGTCTTACCGGCGACGTCTTCCATTCCATGCGCTGCGATTGCCGTCAGCAGCTTGAGCTGGCGCTTTCCATGATTACCGAAACTGGGGCGGGCGTCCTGATTTACGAACAGCAGGAGGGACGCGGCATAGGCCTGATGGCCAAGCTGCAAGCGTACGAATTGCAGGACAAGGGTCTCGACACGGTCGAAGCCAATGAAAAACTCGGCTATGACAACGACTACCGCGAGTACAAGCTACCGGCAGAGATCCTGCGGCAGCTTGGCGTGAAAGAAGTGCGCCTGATCTCGAACAATCCAGAGAAAGTGGCGGCCGTGGAGAACGCCGGAATCAAAGTTGTGGAACGCGTGTCCGCCGATGTTGAGCCCTACGAGCACTCCGAGAACTACCTGCGCACCAAGAAAGAAAAGATGGGGCACCTCTTCACGACTTGGTAGCTAGGGTGGTTGCCCTTGGCTAATGCAGAGAGAAAATCACATCCGTCTGGGCGCCCGTTCTAGCCCGGATTTGGCTAGGGCGGGGCAATTCAGGCGGCACTTCATTCGTTTGTTTCTATCCCGTCCTCAAAGGCGGTGGAGAAGGATGGGCACCGTCCATTACGCTTGACGTAATGCGTACTTTACGACTATTCTGACTTGTGATCGTTAGCTATCGGGACAAACGCACCACGGATTTCGCGGCCGGCAAGCGTGTCAAGGCGTTCTCGGGTGTCGTACGGGCTGCGCGGCTGAAGCTGGATCGTCTGGAGGCCGCCGTGGAGCTCAGAGATCTTGCTGCTTTGCCGGGCAACCGTTTTGAGTCGCTGAAGGGAAATCGAAAGGGCCAATACAGTATCCGTGTTAACGATCAGTGGCGAATTTGCTTTGAATGGCCGGAAGGCGCTCCCGGTCCATCGAATGTCGAGATTGTCGATTACCATTAGGAGAAATGCAGTGGCAATAATTCCAATTCACCCGGGTGAGCATCTGGCGGAAGAGCTGAACGAGTTGGGCATGAGCGCCGCAGAACTGGCGCGGCGACTAAATGTTCCCACTAATCGCGTCACCGAAATCCGGAACCGGCGTCGCGCCATCACCGGCGACACCGCACTGCGTCTCGCCCACTTCTTCGGCACCACGGCGGAATTCTGGCTGAACCTGCAGAGCCTGTATGAGATCCGCCTCGCGGAGCAAAAGTCCGGCAAGTCCATCAAGGCGTTGCCCACCCTCAAGCGCCTCGAGCGTGTTCATGCTTAATGGCCCTGAAAGCGATTAACTGTCGCGCGCTAGCCAACACCGGGCTAGAACGGGGCACCCCCATCTTTGGAAGAGACTTCGTTAATAAGAGCTTTGGCCGGCCCACCCGTCCTAATCGCTCCGCGCGGTCGGAACGAAAAGAAACTAGGAAAAGTTCACTGCCGCTATGTGGGGACCGAGAAAGCGTTCACCGTTGAAATGAATCAGGCGCACTACTTAAAGACCGGATCGGCGGCAGGGACCGGGTAACGCTTCTCTTCATAGCGTGCCACCAGCAGGGTAAGCAGTTCGACTGCCGGGTGCCCCACTCAACCTGCTTTTGGTTGAGTGGGATTTTGATTCTGACACAGTTACCACGTCCGCCTTGCAACTTCAGTTTTGAGGGTTCGCGCAATAGTATGGCTTTCCAGTTATTTCCGAGAGCGCGAATGAGTGGGCACCCAACTTCCCACCCCGCACGATCCATGAGATAGATCCCCCGGCAACAGCCAACCGCAGCACTGAATCCTAACTATTGAGATTGGCAGGCAGAGCACTATTGGAACCAGCAAGGAGAACTATTGTGAGCCGGATTGTGCAGATGTATCGGTCGGTTGTCATTGTCATCGGAATTTGCCTTCTGGTGGCGGGGGCCGCTCTGGGAGCGGGATTCGCCTCCTGGTCGGGACATCCGGTGGGAGCGTCCCATGAGGTTTCTGTGCCGATTACCCAAGGCGGAACAGCGGAAAGCGGCGCTTCCGCGAACCCCATGGGCTTCTCGTCCATCTTGAAACCTGCGCTTCCGGCGGTCGTGAGTATTACCTCCTCTCGGATGGTGAAAGTTCCGCAATCGCCGTTCTTCAACGATCCTTTCTTTCAGCAGTTTTTTGGCGGGCAATTCCCGCGCGGTCCCCAACAGCAACGGGAGATGGGGTTGGGATCGGGGGTCATTGTCAGCCCTGACGGCTACATTCTGACCAACAATCACGTGGTGGAGAAAGGTACTGACATCAAGGTCATCCTGCAGGACAAACGGCAGTTTCCGGGGAAAGTAGTCGGCACCGATCCCAAGACCGACATTGCGGTAGTCAAAATTGCAGCTACCGGCCTACCGACCGTCAAATTAGGAGATTCGTCGAAGCTGCAGGTAGGCGATTACGCCTTCGCCATCGGCAACCCCTTTGGAGTGGGCGAGACGGCCACCATGGGAATCATCAGCGCCACCGGACGTAATGGTCTGGATATAGAGGACTATGAAGATTTCATTCAAACCGATGCCGCCATCAATCCCGGTAACTCCGGCGGTGCGCTGTTGGACGCGCGCGGTGAACTGATTGGTATCAATACCGCCATTCTTACCGGCGGTTCCGGCGGGAACCAAGGTATTGGTTTTGCGATTCCCATCAACATGGCGAAGTACGTCATGCAAGAAATTCTAAAGCATGGCAAGGTGGTGCGCGGGTATATCGGCATCGGCATTCAAGAGCTCACACCCGCTCTGGCCAAATCGTTCAATGCACCCGCCGAAAAAGGCGCTTTGATCGGCAACGTCGATCCGAATAGTCCGGGCGCGAAGGCCGGCCTGCAAAGAGGTGACGTGATTGAAGATTTGAACGGTGAGCCGGTCACCGGGCCGAATGACCTTCGTCTGAAGGTCGCGACCCTGGCGCCGGGAACGGTAGTCCACTTCAAGGTAAACCGCAATGGCCAGCCGCGGGACGTGAGCGTCACCCTGGGGCAGGCCCCGGGGCAGAGCGCCGGCAATGCTGTTGGCAACTCAGCGGAGAGCAGCCCCATGCGAGGGGTGCAGGTCGATGAGCTTACTGCCGACGACCGTCAGCAACTGGGACTGAATCCCGATGTCAAGGGCGTGGTTGTCACCGAAGTTGCAGGCGATTCTCCGGCCGCGGATGCGGGTCTGCAGCGTGGCGACGTGATTGAGCAAATCAATCGCCAGCCGGTAGATTCGGTGTCTGACTACCAGCGCTTGATTGGGCAAGCGGGAAAACAGGCGATGGTTTTGTTGGTAAATAGAAGAGGCAATACCACGTTCCTGGTCGTGCAGCCCGAGTAAGTCCCGGGTGCACCACTCAACCTGCTTTTGGTTGAGTGGGGATTTTGATTCTGACACGGTCACCATGGGCATAAGAAATTTAGGTATCCCGTGCAATCGCGAAGCCGTTAGCGGCTGAGGCTTCAGATATGAGTAGCCAGCTCCAGTTGGCCCAGGTCGACGGCAGTCACGCCCGGCACACCACGAACGATGGCGCCGATGGTCTTGGCCTGGCCCGGACTGACGATACCTCCCTTGACGGACACTGATCCGCCCTCTGCTACTACCTCGAACTGAAGGTTAGCCGTGGCCGGATCCATCGCCAGGTTCGCCTTGACGTGGCTAGCCATGGCAAGATTTTCCATGGCTCTTTGGCTTTCATTAGTGCGCTCAAAACACTTCAGCTTTGAAGTGGAACAGATGACGTCGCAGGCTTCTGGCACATTCATTTGTTCCAGGTTAAGCACAACGTCGTAAAGCGAGGCATCCGTCCAATCCACGTCATAGAGAAACTTAGTCCACTTGCGCCTGTCCTCATCTACCTTCTCGATGTAGGCAATGGCTTCCTTGCGATTACACTTCAGTCGGTTATGCACCTGCTCGATGCGGAACTCCATGGGCGCAATGATACGGGTTCGCAGGACGCGAGGTCCCTTGCCAAACAGCAAGTGGGCGGCCAGGCCGTGGTAGATCGCGTTCCCAGTCTGGGCTTCGTCAGTAAGTGCCGCCTGAATGAATGCGAGATAGCGGTATCTGGTTTGGGGAGACTGGCCGAGAAAGGTTGGTGGCTTTTCGATAGCGGTTCGCAGCTCGTCCTGCGACACTCCCCACGCCTCAGCTTTCTGGATGATTTGGTCGCGATCAATGCAACGATAGCCGAGCCGCTGCGCCACGCTCTCGGCCACCATCTTGCCGCCACTGAACGATCCTCGAGATATCGTGATGATTGCCACGTGAACCTCCTTTGCGTCTGCGCGAGCGGCGTAACGCGGACGGACTACTCGCTTCAAACCAGGCGAGAATCCATGATGCCTCTGAATATCACAGTTGCCCCGGCAGATACGGTGATGGGGCTCACCGTTGACCGTGCGTGGCGATAGGGCGGGAGCGCCTGGTTCTAGCAGTCAGGCAGGGACGTACCTGGGCTCCTTTGCAAATCCATTTATTGCGCCCCCGACATCTCCATGAACTTAACCTCGTCGCTCTTCATCTTCTTCAGACCATCCATCGGTAAGTACACCATGTGTCCCGCATCGTAGGTCGCGAACGAAATATTCTGATGGTATTTCGGCGGGATATCCAGATGGTTCATGGTGTAGTTGGCCGCGGAGAATGGAGTGGCCAGATCGTAATAGCCTTCCATCACGAAAACTTTAAGGTAAGGATTCTTGACCATAGCTTGGCGGAGTGCCGTGGCCGTGTCTGGAAAGCCTTGAATGCTTGATCCCCAATCCCACTTATCAAATCCCGCCTGCGCGGCAGAAACGTAGTACGGCATGTCTGTCTTGTAACCCAACTCGGTCCGCACATAGTTATTGAACACGGAGGTGAAGGGCGGCATTGTGGCCGATCCCGTCGGGTCATACCAGGGAGTATCCAGCAAACCATTGGGATCGGGACCGGTGTAACGCCCATCCAGGCGGCCGACGCGCAGCTTCTGATCGATCAGCAGGTAATGGGTGAACTTGCGCACATCGATACGCAGATTGGCTTGATCGATCACATCCGGCGTCAAACCGGTATAGCGCGCCAACTGGCTGATTACTTTCTGCCGCTCCTCAGGCGTCAGGGCGTCCCCCTTGTCGAGTGCCTGCGCATAATCGGTGGACGCCCAGCGCTGCGATTCTTCGCGTGCCTTGTTCATGTCCTGTGCGAGGTCGGGCGCGAGCTTGTGATGGTATCCGGCGATCATGGTGAACGAAGGGACCAGGAAAACATACGCCTGGTCGTTGGTCTTGTTGCTGATCAGGGTCTCGAAATTAAGCACCATCGACAGCAGGGTAATGCCGTTGAAAGAGATACCCTTGTCGGCAAGGTATCCCGCAATGCCCGCCGAACGCGTCGTGCCATAGCTTTCACCGAAGAGGTAGAGCGGCGAACTCCAGCGTTCGTATCGCGTGATGTAGAGTCGAATGAATTCGCTGAACGCTTCAATGTCACCCTTCACTCCCCAGAACTTCTTGAACAGCTCGGCGTCGCCCGCGCGACTGAAGCCCGTGCCGATCGCGTCCACCAGCACCAGATCGCTTTTGTCGAGCAAGGTGTAAGGATTGTCTTCCAGGCGGTAGGGCGCGGGCGGCATGAAGCCCTCAGGTTGCAGGACTACCCGCTTTGGGCCGAGCGCCCCCATATGCAGCCAAATCGACGAGGAACCCGGGCCGCCGTTGAAGGCGAACGTCAGGGGACGCCTGCTGGCATTTTGTTCATCCAGGGTGTAAGCAACAAAAAACATTTCCGCTTCGATTTTGCCGTCAGCGCTCTTGATGGGAAGGCGTCCGGCGGTGGCCGTGTAGTGCAAGAGCTTTCCGTTCACCGTGATTTGGTGATGGGTCACTACCGGCGCCACCTCGGTCATGTCGAAATGTTCTTCTTTTTCTTTTGGCTTTTCGGCAGGTTCGTTGGGCGACTCGGGCTTTGGTTCCTCCGTTGCCGTGGGTTCCGGCGATCTCGCCGGTGGCTTCTTGGATGGAGGGTTCGTCTTGGTTTGTGGTTCGGTCGTGGGCTGACTCTGCGACGAGTCGGGCTGTTGCGCAAACACTGGAATCAGCAGTACCCATAACAACGATAGGTTCAAGAGAAGAGAACGCATTCGAGCTCCTGCAAATAATCGGATGGCGACATTCTAAACCGCTGAGAAAGTCCTCCGCGAGTCAGGTTCGGGTAGTGCGGCGCTTCAGCGTCGCGTAAACCATGCGTATGGGAAGCGGCCTTTAGTGCGAAGTAGTTTCTTAATTGGGACCTTTCAATTCCCGCTGCATCCCCTTACGATTCTTCACCGGCAGATTCTTGATCGCGCTTGTCGCCAGCGCGACGTACACCGCGCGCGCCTCCGGAACGACCTGCAACTCCTTCAGGTGACGGCGAACCGTCGCGACATCGCCGCGCGCCAGAGGACCGCTGAAAGCGGCAGCGGCATCATGCTGCAAGTAGTTTCGCAGCGTCTGCCACAGCAGCGGAACCATCATCGTCTTAATGTCGCCGGCTTTGATCCCAGCGGCCTTCGCTACGCTTTCCAGCGACGTCATCAAAGCGATCACCATCGGAGAAGCAAAACTGCCGAAAGCGTGGTATAGCACCTTATTACGTTTATTGATGGCATACGTCGTGCCGCCCAAGTCTTCCACGATGCGTTTAGCCATGCGAATCGCAGCCGCATCTCCCTCGACAGCAAACGCCACTCCCGACATCTGCGGCGCGGGACCTCGCACGAAGGTCATGCCCGGATGCACCGACGCCACTTTGGCTCCTTGCTCGCGTAGCGGCGCCAGATCATCGCTAGTCAGGGCACCGCTGGAGTGGAAGACGATCTTCCCGCGCCAGTCCTGAGTTCGCGCCAGGCGCAAAGCCGTTGCGGCAATCGCGTCGTCGGGCACTGTGATCCACACCAGATCGCTGTCCAGCGGTTCCGTGCCAAGCGTAACCAAGCGCGCCTTTACTCTTCGCGCCAATCCTGTGGTCTCGACGCTGGCGACGCTCTTGGCGCGAGCTGCAATGAACTTTACGACGTATCCCGCCGACGGCAAGGTCAAGGCCAACGCCGTCCCTAAGTTTCCGGCACCAACGATGCTGACTGTCAGAGGACGAGAGGAGTGAGATGGTTTGGGCACGGCGGGCAGAATAGCAGATTTCGCGGCTTTAGACCGGCCATTACGAAAACCGGAGATCGCTGCCTTATAGTGGTGGCTATGCCATCAAGAAAGCATGCGCCGAGGAAGCCAGAAAACAGCAGCAAATCGAAGATACTGTCCCGCAAGACGAAGAAAGCCGAGGTGCTCTCGTCAAAGACCGTGTTCCAGGGACCCGCGTTCAGCGTGAGGTCTGACCGCGTGCGCGAGCCTAGCGGCGTTGTTGCGCGCCGCGACGTGGTACGGCATTCCGGGTCGGCGGTAATTCTCGCGGTGGACGACAGCGGTCCTGAGCCCCGCGTTCTTCTGGAGCGCCAATACCGTTACGCGGCTGATGATTATCTTTGGGAACTTCCCGCAGGCCGCGTCGATCCGGGCGAAAAGGCTCTGGCCGGCGCGAAGCGAGAACTACTGGAAGAGACCGGATATCGCGCCGCCAGCTGGAAGCAAGCTTTGTTCTTCTATCCCAGCCCCGGATTTCTGGACGAAACCATGACGGTTTACCTCGCCCGTGGGCTCAAAGCCGGCGATGCGCAGCCCGAAGAGGACGAATCCATTGAGTGTCACCTGGTGCCTTTGTCTGAGGCGTTGGACATGGTCCGTTCGGGGAAAATTTGCGATGGTAAGACAATCGCCTCCGTTCTGTGGTTAGCGGAGAGCGTCCGCAATGCCAATCCGCGATGAGTAGTGGTGAAAAGCCTCGAGCTGAACTCGAACGCGCCGCAGGCCGGTTGTTATCCCACTTTGCGCGGCCAAGAGTCAGCATGGCTCCGATGCTTCTATGGCACCCTCATTGGCATCACCGGTGCCAAAACCCCGCGCGAAACGCGGCTCTCATGTATATACTCTCTTGACAACACCACAAAAAGGGGAGGAAAATTAAGACACGCTGTTCAACAGGCCAATCCAACTGGCCAGATGTGATCCAGGAAGACCTCCTCCATCGACTTTGGCTTCTCGGCGCAACCTGATTGACGCAATTCTAGACCGGCATCCTCGGGGTGGGGATGCTGATGGGCTCTGCCCGGAGGAAGAAGAAAGTGAGAATGAAAGGGACCGTAAAATGGTTCAATAACGCAAAGGGATTTGGCTTTATTGGCCGCGAGGATGGCAGCTCGGACGTGTTCGTGCATTACAGTGCGATCAACATTGAAGGCTACAAAAGCTTGCAGGAAGGTGACCAGGTCGAGTTCGAGATCGTCGATGGTCAGAAAGGCCCGCAAGCCGGCAATGTGACAAGGATCCAATAGAGTCCTTCTCCCTCTTTCCAGAAAGCCCAGTCCGCCCGCGGCTGGGTTTTTTGTTGAACCCGCAAATCTTCTACTGCATACAATTCTTCCGGAAAGTCTGCCTGGATATCACCTAGCCTGGATTTTTCACCTGACTTCCGCGGCTCGACGCTTCATTCGAATTGTCAGGCTCCTCATGAATACTCCAGGTTCAGCGCCGCGTTAGTGGGCTGGTGTCTTCCTTAGAAGTAATTTCGAGCACGCGTCAGCTTTTCGGCCATTTTTCCCGCTGCCACATCAAGAACGGTTCCGAAATGGGATACAAAGAGCGCATTCATCCCGTTCGCCGCGACTTTTTACCATTGTGCCGGGTTATACCTATGTAGCAAGAATCAATAGAGTTACCTAGTAGCTGCTGCACATTTTAGATGATGCTACTCGCACTTTTACCAGTTACGTGCCGGGGGCATTTGCCGATAGCATTAAAGACAATCCACCGGGTAACGCCCGGGGAAACGCATCGTCAGATAGATAGCCGGGCGATGGAAGCGGAGAGATCAAATTTCAACTAACGCAATGGAGAATGTTCAGTGAAAAATAGCAAGTGGATTTTGGTATTGGCATTTGTATCGCTTTTGAGTATTGCGTCATTCGCGCAGGAGTATCCCAAGTTTGAAGTCCCCGTGGGCTTCTCGTTCGTTAACGTTCACCCCAATCAGGCGGCCCTCACCAGTTTCAACGTCTTCGGTGGCGGCGGCGGTTTTGTCTATAATTTTTCATCGATCTTCGGCATCAAGGCCGATTTCATGGGCTACACCCAGGGCACCGGTCAGAGGTTGACTCAAAACGGGCAATTCCTGGGAAACGTAAGCGGCAACCTGTTCACCTATATGTTCGGACCGCAGATTAAGAAGCACTCCGGCAAGTTTCAGCCCTTCGGAGAGGCCCTGTTTGGCGCCGCGCATACCAATCTCGATGCCAATATCTGCAAGCTAGAGCAAGGATGTGGCTCGGGCAGCGGAGACAACAATGGCTTCGCCATGGAGTTTGGTGGCGGTCTGGATATCCCACTCACCAAGACGATTCAGTTCCGTCCGGTCGAAGTGGACTATGTGGGTACTCACTTTGGCTCCAATCACATCGCTAACTACTCGGCGTGGCAGGCCAACTTCAAGTACGTCGCCGGTGTCAACTTTACCTTCGGCGGCAAGTAACTAACGCGATCATTTCATTGATCTAACGCGCTGGCGTCACCTTCAGGGGTGGCGCCAGTTGTCTTTTGAAGCGCTTCCAAACCTCATCTGGTCGCATCGCATCGCACCGGCTTTCTCAGGGCCGTCTCTAGTCGTCGAGGAGGCCCGTTCCCGTTTCGGGAATGTTTCTTGACGCACCGCTCGACTTTCTATCTCCGTGCCTGCACAATAGTTGTAACTGCCAATCGCAAATAAGGCTGTAGCTTGCCGAACGGCGCAACGGTTCTGTCTGCGTTGGTGGAATTGAGCGCCGAGAAACGAGTGAAGCGATGGAGCGCAAGTCCGGGGCCCGATTACTGATTGCCGACGACCACAAGCTGGTAGCAGAAGCTTGCAAGAGTCTGCTGGAGCCGGAATTTCAGGTCGTAGGCGTGGTGACCGACGGCCGTACCCTGCTTAAGGTGGCAGCGGCCCTCAATCCGGACGTAATCATCCTCGACATCGCCATGCCGCAGCTGAATGGTTTGGACGCGGGCGAACAGATCAAGCACAAGATGCCCTCCGTCAAGCTGGTGTTCCTCACCATGAACTTGGCTGCCGAGGTGGCGGCGGAAGCGTTCCGCCGCGGCGCTTCGGCCTATGTCCTCAAGCATTCGGCAGCCGAAGAACTACTGACGGCCGTTCGCAAAGTCGTTTTGGGTGAATCCTACCTTTCGCCGCTAATTGCTCGCGAGACCGTCACCTTCTTATTGAACCAGGGCAATGCGCCGGCAGAAGAGAAGCGCATTACCAAACGGCAAACCGAGATCCTCCAATTATTAGCCGAGGGTATGTCGATGAAAGAAGTGGCTAATGTGCTCGACGTGAAACCAGGGACGGTTGCCTTCCACAAGTACCGGATGATGGAAACTCTGGGCGTCAAGAGCAATGCGGAGTTGCTTGAGTACGCCATCAAGCGGCAAATGACCACGTCCGGAACGTAGAGCGCCTGCGAGCGTTCCCGTTAAATCATTCCTTCCCTGTGCAAAACTGCATGTGGAAAGATTTGGAGCTGGCTAAACTCCGGCTTTTCGCTTATGCGTCGCAACGTATCCCCTGCGAATCCATAACGAAACTACGTGCCGTCTCAGTCTCCCATCTCGCACTTTCGTACCAGAGGAACAAGCAATTTTGCCAGTAGGCATGGCGACAGTTGCCGATTAGCCTTGATAGTGACGCTATGGCCCTCGTCGTGGGCCGACACTGGCGTCGACTGGAGCTTGCCGTGGCATCTGTGCGGGTCTTAATCGCCGATGACTCCCCCGCAGTTCTGGAAAATATAGCCGAGATGTTGCAGGAAGAGTTTGTGGTAGCGGCCGCGGTGCCCGACGGAAACTCCGTTGTCCTGGCAGTTACAACTTTAAACCCGGACGTAGTGGTGCTGGACATCTCATTAGGCGACATGACCGGATTTGACGTGGCCAGGCGTTTGCGCGAGATGAAATGTCCCGCCAAAATTGTGTTTCTGACCGTCCACGAGAGCCTGGATTTTGTTCAGGCCGCGATCGCGGTCGGCGCATCAGGCTACGTGTTTAAGTCTCGCGCCGATGCGGACCTGGTGGATGCCGTCAACGCCGCATTTCGTGGAGAAGAGTTTCTGCCCGTCGAATACCGTTGACCCGGTGCATCTGTACATCTGGCAACTTTTCAGCCTGTCCCTAACAAAGTTGATAGTTCCGTCAACGGTCCTTGTCCACTAACGTGAACCAAGCGATCGCCAAGTCCGGGGCCCGGGGGATGTCAGGCCAGCCCCTCATGCAAACAGAATTTCGAAAAAGCTGCTCCCTGACGTAATATGGAGTCGCAAAAACTCTCCTCTTTTTCCTGGCGTAATTCTACCGGCTATACCGGGAGACCCCGGAAGAGTGTGATGGCGCGGGGTTCCCAACACGTGCGACATAGCGCCGCGCCAGACGATGCACCGGTCGCCTCCAAAAAAGAAGGTTATGCTCCATGATCAGCAATTTCAGAATCACTCGCGTACTGAAGGCCGCGAAGCAGTTGTCTGCTGTCTGCGCTTTGGCAGTATTATTTGCCGCTGCGGCGATGGCCCAGGACCAAGGATGGCCGCGCCAGTTCACCAAACCAGGCGGCAAGGTGGTCCTTTACCAACCACAGGTTGACGACTGGGAGAACTACCAAAAGGTTGACGCGCGCATGGCGTTCACCATTACGCCTACCGGCGGCAAGAGTCACGTCGGAGTGGTCGCGGTGCAGATGCAGTCCACCGTTAATATGGACGATCACACCGTCTTTCTCAGCGATCCCCAGATTACGAGTATTTCCTTTCCCTCCCTCGATCCGGCAACCACCGCGCAGATGGATCAACTGATGAGGACGTTTCTCAATCCGTCCGCGTCCATGACCATATCGCTTGATCGTCTGGTGGCCAGCGTGAAAAAGACGAAAACGCCGCCCGTCGCCGATGTCAAGAATGATCCGCCGACCATCTTCATTAGCTTTCGTCCGGCGATCCTGCTATTAGTGAATGGCGAGCCGTCGCTTGCACCCATCGCCAACTCCAATCTGCAGTTTGTGGTGAATGCCAACTGGCCGCTGTTTGTCGAACAAGGAAAATCGAACTACTACCTGTTCGACGGCAAAGGCTGGCTCATGTGCGCCACTTTGGGAGGCACGTGGACGCCTACCAATAAGTTGCCCAAGCAGATGTCGAAGGTCCCGGAGAATGCGAATTTCACCAGTCTGAAAGGATTTATCCCGCCGCCTGCGGGCAGCGCAGCCACCTTCCCGGTCGTCTATTACAGCGCCACTCCGGCGGAGATCGTGGTTTTTGGCGGCCAGCCCCAGTGGACTCCGATTCCAGGCACGCAACTGGCTTACGCCTCGAACACCGAGAGCACCGTTTTCAAGTACACGCCAACCGGCGCTTATTACTATCTGACGGCGGGCCGCTGGTTTACCTCTACCAGACCGGTGCTGGGCCCGTGGACGTTCGCCACCTATAGCTTGCCTGCGGATTTTGCGAAGATCCCGCCCGATAGCCCTGCTGGCGCAGCGTTGGCCTCCGTGCCCGGAACGCCGGAAGCCGAAGACGCGGTGCTGATCGCGCAGATTCCCACCACCGTCAAAGTGAATACTGCTGAGGCAGCGAAAGAGGTAAAGGTTTCCTATGTCGGCGCGCCACAGTTTCAGCCCATCGAAGGGACAACCATGTTGTACGCCGTCAATACTCCCAACAAGGTGATTCAGGTGGGCACCGCGTACTACTTGTGCTATCAGGGCGTGTGGTTCGTTTCCTTCAGCCCGCAAGGTCCGTGGCAGGTAGCGCAAACCGTTCCGCAGGTGATCTACACCATTCCGCCAAGCTCACCGGTGTACAACGTCATCTACGTTACCCAGACGCCTCCCGTGGATGGCTACGTCACTTCCAGCTACACCGCGGGATACATGGGGGCGTTCATCATGGGGGCGACGGTGGGCGCCATCGTGGCCAGCGGCACTGGTTATTACTATCCACCCTACATGTATGGCGGATTTTATTACCCGTACGCCGCCACCTACGGCTATCACACCTACAATCCTTACACCGGGGCCTATGGCTACGGAGGCGCAGCCTATGGACCCTATGGCAGCGCGCACTGGGGAACTTCCTATAATCCGAATACCGGGACTTACGCTCGCGGGGCGACAGCATCCACCGCATACGGCACTCGTAGTGCCGGGGAGGCTTACAACCCATACACCGGAGCCTATGGCGCGACCCGCCAAGGCTCGAACGCCTACGGATCGTGGGGACAATCGGTAGTCAGCAAGAATGGCAATACCGCGTACACGCAGCATGCGACGAACGCCTACGGCTCGGCGGGAACGGTGCAGACGACGGCGGGTGGTAAGGGTGCGGCTACGAGTACTGCGTACGGCAATACCGCGGCAGGGAAGACGTCGAACGGCGACATGTACGCCGGCCATGACGGCAACGTTTATAAGAACACGGGATCCGGCTGGCAGAAGTACGACAATGGCAGCTGGAACGACGTGCAAAAGCCGACCACAACCTCGGCACAGAGTTACGACCAGTCGCATCCCACCAGCACAAATCCCAACTACGCGTCAGCGCAGCAGAAGGCGCAGAGCAATCCGAATTACGCGTCGGCGCAGCAGAAGGCCCAGAGCAATCCGAATTATTCTGCCGACCAGCAGAAGGCACAGAGCTACAGCCAGCAACATCCATCGGGATCGAGCGGATACAAGCCGAGCGGTGGGTCGTCCTACGGTGACTTGAACCAGGAGGCGCAAGACCGCCAGCGTGGCGCAGAACAAAGCCAGCGCTTCTCGCAGTATCAGCACTCGGGTGGCTTTGGTGGAGGCGGCGGTGACCGCTGGGGTGGCGGAGGTGATCGTTGGGGTGGCGCCAGTCGAGGCGGCGGCGGATGGGGCGGTAGACGATAGAAGCGCCTTTTCGCTTGTCATCCGGAGCGAGCGTAGCGAGTCGAAGGACCCACTCACTCTCGCCCGGCATGGTTTCGACGGAGCGAAGCGGGGGATCTGCTGCTGTTCCCTCACCGACTAAAGTCGGTTCGGGATTACGAAAACAAAGGGACCGTAACGGCGTGCCTAAAGGCACGCCCCTTCCCGAGCGAACCATATCCTGCTGCACGGAGGACTACATGAACTTCCGAAATGTAACACTAAATTGCTCTAGAGCTTTCCCGCTATTCTTGCTTGTCCTCCTCGTCTCTCTCGGCGCACAAGCACAAAAGATTAATGTTAGCTACGACAAGGCCCTCGACTTCTCCAAGTTCAAAACCTATGCCTGGGCGCCGCTGGGCGCGGTCGGGCATCCCATGCTGGCTGCTGATGTGGTGGGCGCCATCGACCAACAAATGAAGGCCAAGGGACTTCAACTAACCTCCGACAATCCCGACCTGGTCATTCACCTGTACGGCTCCATCGATCAGGAGAGCAGCGTGTCGTCGAACGATCCGCTCTACAACGCGACCGGCGGAATTCCCCCATTCGATCCCAGCGCCTTTGGACCGGCGCTCTCCGGAACTTGGGGCAACACGACCATCACCATCCACGCGGGCCAGTTAGTGGTCGATATCCTCGATGTAAGCGCCAAGCGGCTGGTATGGCGTGGCATGGCAAGGGACAACCTGAGCGCTAACAATCCTAAGAAGCTGCTGGGCCAGGTCAACAATTCCATCGCCAAGATGTTCAAGCAATACCCGACGGCCAAAGGCTAGGGAAATTCGGGCGGCAATCGCAGGACAAGGTATGCTTTCTACATGGATCGCGGACCGTCAGCGAAAGAGAGCTTTTCCTTTGATGTGGTGGTGATCGGCGCCGGGCCGACCGGCCTGGCCTGCGGCATCGACGCCAAGCGCGCCGGGCTGTCGGTGGCCAACATCGACAAGGGCTGCCTGGTGAACTCGCTTTACAACTACCCCAGCAACATGACGTTCTTCACCACGCCTGAGCTGCTCGAGATCGGCGATCTCCCGTTCTCCAGTCCTAACCAGAAGCCCACGCGCCAGGAGGCGCTGGAGTACTACCGCAAGGCGGCCGAGCATTACCAGCTCGATGTGCGGCAGTACGAACCGGTCTTGAAGGTCGAGGGCAGCGACAATCATTTCGTCGTGCACACGACCAACCTGCACGGCCGCAGACGCGAATACCGCGCGCACAAGTTGATCCTCGCCACCGGCTATTACGATCGGCCGAACTACATGAACATTCCCGGCGAAGACTTGTCCAAGGTCATGCATTACTACCGCGAGCCGCATCCTTTTTTTGGTCTCAACGTGCTCATCATCGGCGGAAAGAATTCGGCGGCGATCGCGGCGCTGGAGTTATGGCGCCACGGCGCGCGGGTCACGCTGGTGCATCGCGGGCCGGGCATCAGTAACTCGGTGAAGTATTGGATCAAGCCCGATATCGAGAACCGCATCAAGGCCGGACAGGTGAACGCCTACTTCAACACTCGCGTGCGCGAGATCACGCTGGAGTATGTTGTGCTCGACACGCCGCAAGGCGAAGTGACGCTGGAGAACGACTACGTCTTTGCGCTGACCGGCTACCATCCGGATTTCGAATTTCTCTGTTCCCTTGGAATCGAGTTGAGCGGCGAAGCTGACAAGCGCCCGGTCGTCAATCCTCAGACCCTGGAGAGCAACGTCCCAGGAATTTATCTGGCAGGCGTAATTGTTGCCGGCATGCGCACCAGCGAGATCTTCATCGAGAACGGGCGCTTCCACGGCGCACTCATCGCCGCCGACTTGAAGCAGAAGCTGCGGGCAGCGACGGTGAGTGCGTAGCGGGACGGTTTCGAAGTGAGGCACGTTCAGAGCCTGCCCTGAGCTTGTCGAAGGGTCCGCCGCTTGACATCGAAGTCCCTCAGTGGCTGAAGCCGTGCCCTTCAATGCCGTGCTCACCATTCCGACAGGCTTACATTGTCGAGCCATACAGAGTAGGGGTCCTGGCGGTAGTCGCCGTCCATTTGGAAAGCGACATTCACATCACTGCCGGCGTAATCGGGCTGCGGGTTGTAGTACTTGTCCACGGTGCCGACGTTACCGTCCAAGGTGACGCTGATGTAGTGGACCTGTCCGTTGACGCGCTCGATCTGCCAGGTGAGATGGTGCCAGGTGTTCGCCGAGACCGGCGGGCACGCTACCGAGGTCGTTTCCCAAGCTTCCGCCTCGGGATTCCAGATATCCCAGTGGCCGGTGTCCCGGTAGCTGCACTCGCTGCCCCAGGTGTAACGCGTGCCTCCCATGCTCTGATTGACGTCGAACTCTAACGCCTCGGGCGAGTTCGGGTCCTGCAGATAAAAGTACAGGTCATACACGAAGTGCTGGGGCGTGCTGTTCGGTCCGAAGGACTTCCACCACAAAGCATTGGAGTACTGTGTAGGGCCGCCGAGAGTGAACAGCGATGACTTGCCGCTGAGCGACGGAGATTGTTGGTTGGGTGTCATGCTGGAGGTGGCGTTACCTAATCCGCTGGCGCAAGGCTTCCCATTGAGCGTAGCCGTGCACCACTGCCAGTTGGGAAGGGTTTGGACCGCGGCCATGATCTGCGCTCCTGGCGGAACGCCTGGCGGCCCTGGCGGAGACGGCGGCGCAGGTGGCGGCGACGGCGGTGGCGGCGACGGCGAAGGTTGCGTTGCCGGATCTGAACCTTGCGTGCCCGAACCCGAACCGCCGGTTGGCGTACCGGAAGTCTGTGGGGGTGGGGTCGCCGGTGTCTGGGTTTGCGAGATTGGCGACGATGGACTGCCGCCGCAACTTGTCAGCGCGAACAGCAAGGGGAGCAACAGAGCTGGCGACCAAAATTTAGGGTGAAGACGAAGAATGATCGAATCAGATTTAGAGGACAAGCAAAACTGCATCCTGGAAGTGCTCCATTTCTATAAGGAGATTCAGACGATGGTGGCCGATTATGTTAAGTGAGGTAGAGTTAATTGTATTAGCTGGCTACCCATGGCAGGGGCGAATAGCCGCGAAAACATTGAACAAAATCATCGTAGTACCGCAGGAACATGCAGCTTAGTTTTGACGAACTAAGTGCTTGCAGCAGAGGTTTGAGGCCCGCAATGCGGCCAGGAGAATAGGTCCGATATCGCCAATGCGAGCTTGTTTCGCGGAGTTTACCCGAACTCGGCCTACACCAATTCCTAAACTGCCTTAGCCACTGAGGGACTTCGGTGTTTGCGACGAAGTGCGAGTTCCCTCGGAGGCTAAAGCCTGACTCTCAAGCGCACGATAACGGCACGGCTGAAGCCGTGCCCCTTCAAAGCTGGCCTCTTCATTTGCCGAAACAGACTAATAATGCAGCCGAAGCGCCTCACTACTCGAACAACGATACAAATCTCGCGTTCGTGTTTTGCAGTGGAATCAGGGTGCGCTCTCGGGCGCGTATTGTGCGACACCGTTGCCGAACGACCAGTTCTCCTTCGCCACTTCGACCAGATTGATGACTACATCCTGAGGGCGAACGCCTGGGCTGCGTGCGAGCGCTTGCGCGACCGCGCGATAGAACCGGCGCTTCATCTGTAGGGAGCGGCCCTGGTTCAGCGTGATTTGGATCAGCACGATGTCGTCGGTTCGTGAGATGTCCAGATAAGTGGGGTCGTAGATCAAGGAGTTGGGATCGTGCTCGCCTATGATCTGAAATCGGTCGGCGATCGGCACATTCAACACTTGTACCATGCATTGGTGCACCGCTTCGCTTATGGCGAGGAGATACTCTGGCGATTTACCGCTGCGAACATCGATTCGTACAAGGGGCATAGAAGCCTCAAATGCACTGCCGATATTTTGATCGTCTTGCCGTGATGGCCTCTAGTTCAGGGCGACCGTTCCCTCGCCTATTTGTTCGTTGATGAGGCGCGCCACCAGGGGCTTCAGGCTCTCCGCAGTTTTGCTGAGCACGAAATCGTTTTTCTCTTCCGACCAGTCGAGTTTGAAGCTGGTGGACAGCGCCGAGATCCAGATTTGCCGCACCGGTGAGTTCGGCGAGATGACGAACTTTCCCGGAGGCTCATCGAAGCTGATGTGCAGCGCCCCCGCATTCTCTTCGACTTCGAAATCGGCATCCCCTTCGGCGGCGTAAAGACTGCGCTTCAGTGCTTCCAAGGCCGCGTCGGCGCGGCGGCGAAAATCCTGTTCGTCCATGCCGGAATTATACGTGCCCGCACAGCCTGCGAACTACCGCACCACGCCTTCCAGCGGCGAGCTCGCGGTTGCGTAAAGTTTCTTCGGCATGCGGCCGGCAAGATACGCCTGCCGTCCCGCTATCACCGCGTTCTTCATGGCTTCCGCCATCAGCACCGGGTCCTGCGCTCCCGCGATGCCGGTGTTCATCAGCACGCCGTCCACGCCGAGCTCCATCGCGATGGCCGCATCCGACGCCGTGCCCACGCCAGCATCCACGATCAGCGGCACCTCGGTGATGATCTCGCGCAGGATGCGGATGTTGGGCTGGTTCTGAACGCCCATGCCGCTTCCGATAGGCGCTCCCAACGGCATCACTGCGCTCGCTCCAGCATCAATCAAGCGCTTGGCAACTACAATGTCATCAGAGGTATACGGGAGAACAGTAAAGCCTTCCTTCACCAGCACGCGGGTGGCTTCGATGGTGGCCTGCACGTCGGGAAAGAGGGTTTGCTGATCGCCGATGACTTCGACCTTCACCCAATCGGAGAGGCCGACTTCGCGTCCCAGACGCGCGGTGCGGATGGCTTCGTCAGCCGTGTAGCAACCTGCGGTGTTGGGCAGCAGAAAATATTGCTGAGGATCGATGAAGTCGAGCAGCGACTCCTTGCTGCGGTCGAGATTGACGCGGCGCACGGCGACGGTGACCATCTCGGCGCCGCTGGCCGCGATGGCGCGTGCCGTCTCCTGCCCTGACTTGTATTTGCCCGTGCCCACGATGAGCCGCGAGCGGAACTGCCTGCCTGCGATAGTGAATGAATCCATGTGCCTATTGTAATGAAAGGGGCGCGCAGAGGATGTGATCGGTCGCACAGGAAGCTGTCAGCCATCAGCCGTCAGCTTTCAGCCAAAATCGGGCCCATCTTCTCAGATCGTTCGGCATCGTGTCAGGGCACGGTTTTACCGGCTGCGGAAAAACTCGATTATGCTCGCCTTTGAAGGGGCGCACCTTCAGGTGCGCCGTTGTAAACTTTTTATTCTTGTCATTCCGGGGGCTTTTGACCCGAGGAATCTGCTGTTTCTTTCCCCGCAGTGAATTGGGCTCCAGCAGCCCGCCGCGGCGAGCGGAGGGACCTGCTGTTTCTTTATGTCAGCATTGCATCCGGCGGAACGAACGCGACATCCATGTATTCGCTGGCGGGTGTACATTGTTTTGCGAAAGAGGGCACATGGCAACTCCACCGCTCGTTACTTCAAGCGCGAACCAGCCCGACTTCCTCCCCGCGTTGCCCTTCGAGAGCTGGAAAGACACTTTCGACACCTTGCACATGTGGGCGCAGATGGTCGGCAAGATTCGCTTGAAGCTTTGCCCGCTAGTAAATCACTGGTGGAATGTGACGTTTTATGTCACCGGCCGAGGGATGTCGACGTTGGTGATGCCATATCAGGACCGCGGCGTGGAGATACGCTTCGACTTCGTGGATCACAAGCTCATCGTGGAGACTTCGGACGGCCGCTCACGAGTCCTCGACCTGAAACCGCAGAGCGTGGCCGATTTTTATCGAGCGCTGATGGCAGCGCTCTCCGATCTCGGATTGGATGTAAAGATTTGGACCACTCCGGTCGAAATCTCCGATCCCATACCGTTTGAAAAGGACCGCACTCACGCTTCCTATGACGCCGACGCAGTGCATCGCTTTTGGCTCATCCTCACTTGGGTGGACGAAGTGTTCAAGGAATTTAGAACGCGCTTCATAGGTAAGGTCAGTCCGGTGCATTTCTGGTGGGGAAGCTTCGATCATGCGGTGACGCGCTTCTCCGGAAGACGAGCGCCTGAGCGGCCGGGCGCCGACCGTGTTACTCGTGAAGCCTACTCGCACGAGGTCAGCAGCGCTGGCTTCTGGCCCGGTGGAGGCGACATCAAGGGGCCTGCTTTCTACGCATACGCCGCGCCCGAGCCAGCCGGTTTTGCGGAGCAGCATGTTGGGCCAGCCGCGGCGTTTTATCACCCGCAGATGAAAGAGTACCTGTTGCTATATGACGATGTACGCGCTGCAGCCTCGCCCCAGGCTGCACTGATGGAGTTTTTGCAAACCACCTACGACGCCGCTGCGACGCTGGCGAAGTGGGACCGCAAAGCCTTAGAGCGCTGAGAAGGCGCCGGAGGAACCACATGGCAGAACAGTGCACTCATCTCGACCAGATCAAGATCACCCACACCAAGATCCATGTTTGCCCAGAATGCGTCAAAATGGGGGACACCTGGGTACATCTGAGGTTGTGCCTGGAGTGCGGTCATGTGGGCTGTTGCGATTCATCCAAGAACAAGCATGCCACCAAGCACTATCATGCAGTCCGGCACCCTCTCATCCGATCCATCGAACCAGGGGAAGCGTGGATCTGGTGCTACGTGGACAACTTCTCTCCCGGGGAAGTGCCGGAGTGACAGGAGCGGTTAATAGGCCATCAAGATTCGAAGGTCTCTGACATTGTTGCCGGTCGGCCCGGTTATGATTGTGTCGCCGATGGCGTCAAACAGAGGATAGGCATTGAACTGCGTCAAGGCCGTGGCAGTGTCCAGCCCGCGCTGCCTGGCACGTTCAGCTGTGGTTCCATCCACCACTGCGCCGGCCGCATCACTGTTGCCATCGATGCCGTCGGTGCCTGCGCTCAGCACGGTAATGTTCTCGCCGGCAATTTTCTGCGCGCAATAAAGCGCGAACTGCTGGTTACGTCCGCCCAAACCCGGCTTGGCTCCCACCTTCACGGTGACCTCGCCACCCGAGATGAGGCACACGCGCGATACCCCTCGGCGTAACTCGCGCAGCCGTCCCAGCAGGTGATCGGCGGCGCGTCCGTACTCCCAATCGTCGCAGGCGTTGTCCACCTCAATGGCGAAGCCGCTCAACACCGCGCGTTCGACCGCGGCGTTCACCGCGGTCGCGTTCGAAAGTACCGTGGTGTAGCGCGAGCGTTGAAACGCAGGATCGTTTTGCTTGGGCGTTTCCTCCAACTGCTCGCGCTCAAATAAGGTACGCACACTGCTGGGAAAGTTCCGCAGCAGCTTGTAGCGCTTCGCGATGGCATGACAGTCGCCGACAGTCGTGGTGTCTGGCATTGTGGGACCTGAGGCCAACGCATCGAGGGATCCTTCCGGCACATCGGAGACCAGCACCGACGCCTGGTACGAAGGCGCAGCCGCGCGGGCCAACCGTCCGCCCTTCAACGCCGACAGATGTTTGCGGATGGCGTTGATCTCGGCGATGGGCGCCCCCGAATGCACCAGCGCCTTGTAAGTCTCGACAACATCGGCCAGCGAAATGTCCGCGCTGATGGGTTTCTCGGCGATCGCCGAAGCTCCTCCGCTGATCAGATACAGCACCAGAGTTTCCGCGGACGGCGCGCCGAGGAGTCGCAGGATGGCATCGCCGGCGCGCAGCGAATCCTCGTTGGGGAGTGGGTGTCCGCCCAGGAAGTAGCGAAAGCCAAACAGTTGCGCCGATGGCGCGTTGGGGCAGGCAACGACTCCCATCAGCCCGGTTCCGACAGTATCGACCAGCGCCTCCGCCATGGTATGTCCCGCCTTGCCGATGGAGACAACCAGCGTCCGCGCGAACGATCCCAGCGCATAAACGTCGTTTCCCAGGCGCAAGTCGCCGCGCTCGTAGAGCACCTGTTTGGAAAATGCCCGTGGAATACTGCACTCCGACAAGGCGTACGCGAATATCTCCCTGACGCGCTCGCGCATTTCGTGTGCTAATGCTTCCGTTGGAGGGTCGAAGGGCGGCAAGGACTCGGACATGTGGGGAGATTATAAGCTGGCGACGGTCGCTATCGCTGGTTCCCGTAAAACGGCTTCCAGCGGGGCTTCCGGCGGTAACGCTGATTCACCAACTATTCACGCGCTATTCATCATCCTCTGATGTACAGAAGCGGCGGTGCGGGTAGGCTTACTTCAATTGCAAACCTGATCGGAGAGAGGGGAGACGGCCAAACAGCCGCTCCCCGTTTTTATTGCAGTTGTCAGTCAGTTGTCAGTTGCCGATTGCCAGTTGTCAGCTTCAATATTCTAGAGCCGTTCCCGAGTTGCTGTGTCCGGCTTGTATGGGTAGAGAGCCTTCAGAGACTGTATCGCGAACTCGCGCTGGTTTGCGGCAGTGGAACGACGCGGCAGGAAGCAGCCCCGAATGGGGCGGAAGAGCTTAGCCCAGCGCTTCAGCGCTGGGTGAGATGGAAAATGAGACTGAGTCCCGCAGGGACGGCAGAGGTTGCGACTCCAGTCTCTTCGGCCCGGCTGTCCGTGCGATTACTAGATTTCTTCTCCGCGCCCGAATGCGGCGCGGGCGCCACTCTAGCCATGCTCACGGATACAGTTGCTTCGGAATCGCTCAACCGACCACTGACTACCGGCTTCTGACTACTGGCTACTGACTACTGGCTACTGGCACTGCAACTGCTACCATCATCTTGTCATGCCAGTCGCAACCGATATCACCCACTTCTACCTATGTTCCCGTGAAAGCGCCGCGCGGCAATCAGCTCTCCTGCAAAGGCTGGGGCCAGGAAGCCGCCATGCGCATGCTGATGAACAACCTCGATCCCGACGTCGCCGAGCGTCCGCAGGACCTCGTGGTGTATGGCGGCACCGGCCGCGCCGCGCGCAGTTGGGAGTGTTACCACTCCATCGTCAACTCGCTGAGGTCGCTGGACAACGACGAGACTCTGCTGGTGCAGTCGGGCAAGCCGGTCGGCGTTTTTCAGACCCATGAATACGCGCCACGCGTGCTCATCTGCAACTCGAACCTGGTGGGCCACTGGTCGAACTGGGAAAAATTCAACGAGCTGGAGAAGCTGGGCCTCATCATGTATGGCCAGATGACCGCCGGCTCGTGGATTTATATCGGCTCGCAGGGAATCATTCAGGGCACGTTCGAGACGTTCTCCGCGGCCGGCGAGAAACATTTGCGTGGCGATCTGGAAGGCAAGCTGATCGTCTCCGGCGGCATGGGTGGGATGAGCGGCGCGCAGCCGCTGGCCGCGACCATGACGGGCGCATGCTATCTCGGCATCGAGGTCGATCCCGAGCGTATAAAAAAACGCCTGCGTACGGGCTATTGCGATTTCATGGTCAACTCGCTCGACGAAGCGCTGCGCATCCTGAAGAACGCGGTGCGGAAGAAGGAGAATATTTCTGTTGGACTGGTCGGCAATTGCGGCGACATCATTCCCGAGTTGGCCGAACGCGGCGTAGTGCCTGACATTCTCACGGACCAGACCTCGGCCCACGATCCCCTGAACGGCTATGTGCCCAGCGACATGTCGATGGAAGATGCGTCGGCGCTGCGCAAGAGTGATCCCAAAGCGTATGTCGAGCGCTCCCTCGACACCATGGCACGCCACGTTGAAGGCATGCTTAAGCTGCAGAAGATGGGCTCGGTCACCTTCGACTATGGCAACAACATTCGCACCTTCGCCTTCGAACATGGGGTGAAGAACGCTTACGACTTTCCGGGATTCGTGCCCGCCTACATTCGTCCGCTGTTCTGCGAAGGACGCGGGCCGTTCCGCTGGGCGGCGCTCTCGGGCGATCCGGCGGACATTCACACTACTGATGACCTGGTTCTGGAGATGTTCCCGCAGAACAAAATTCTCAGCCGCTGGATCGATCTGGCGCGCAAGCGGATTAAGTTCCAGGGATTGCCGTGTCGAATCTGCTGGCTTGGCTATGGAGAGCGCGCCGAGTTTGGGTTGGCAATGAACGACCTGGTGAAGAAGGGCAAGATCAAGGCGCCGATCGTGATGGGCCGCGACCACCTCGATTGCGGATCGGTCGCGTCGCCCTTCCGCGAAACCGAGTCCATGAAGGACGGCAGCGATGCCATCGCCGACTGGCCATTGCTCAATGCGCTGCTGAACACCGCGAGCGGCGCATCGTGGGTATCGATCCACAATGGCGGCGGCGTGGGGATCGGATATTCGCAGCACGCAGGACAGGTCACGGTTGCCGATGGTACCGACGCCATGGCCAAGCGCATCGAGAGAGTGCTGACCAACGATCCCGGCATGGGCGTGGCGCGGCATGTGGACGCGGGGTACGACGAGGCGAAGACGTTCGCGCAGGAGAAGGGAATTAAGGTGCCGATGGCGGGAAGCAACTAGCAGCTAGCAATTAGCAACTAGCAATTAATTCTTACGACTGGCAAAGGACAATGATGCAACGCTACAGAATCCTCGTGGATCATCGTTCAACCTACAACATAAAGGGAATGGGAAAGTACGGTTTGACGATCATGCGGGCTGACACTGGCGTGAGTACCGCGCGAGTCAAAGAGCTATTCTCCGATGAAGAACTTCGGGGCAGTCTGGATAGTCTCGGTTACGAATCGGAAGAGATCGTCGACATCCTGGAGGTATTGACCGAGAAGAAGGCCTCCTGGAAGCAAACGCGAGACTTCGATGAGTCCTCAATTGCGGTGCTTGGCTTTTGACCTTTTTGGAATCAAGCCTGATGCACTACGGGGAATCCGATGTACGCTCTTAGGTCGATACAAAGGTTGGCTCTCGGGATCGGAATAATGCTGTTCCTCGCGACGTGCGTCTGCGTGCCGTGGAAGATGCAAGTATGGGAAAGCCGAACGGTCGGTTCAGCGGGGGAGTTTATTTGGCGGCCGGTAGAACCGCCAGCAACCGAATACGGATTCGTGTTCAATCACCCCAATCCCGAGGTGCCAAGCGGCTCAACGATGGTAGTTGAGCTAAATATCGAACTTCTGCTTACGGAATGGCTCGGAGTATTCCTGTTCACAGCCGGACTTGTTTGGCTCCTAAAACGAGACCGATAATTCCTCCATTTTGGTGTGGTCCAGCCGGAGGTATTAATACAGTGAAGCCGCTGCGTGGGCAGCGGGCTTACGGAGTCGAAGGACCCCTATAGCTGTCATGATCTATGAATCTGTCATCCCGAGCCACAACTTTAGTCCGAGTCGAGGGACCTGCTGTTCGCAACCATAGCGAGAAAGATATTGCATTCCGATAACCAGCGCTCTCCTGCCACTTTTCTTACCCACGCCACGCAACTTCTGACCCTGCGGGGTGAGTCCGGCGACACCGGTCCGCGCCGCGGCGCAGAGATGCGCGAACTCGGCATCATTGAGGACGGCGCCGTGCTTATCGCCGATGGCAAGATCGTCGCAGTCGGTGCAACCGACGAGATCGCCAAGCATGAACTCGTGATATCGAAAGCAACGCATATCGACGAAATCGACTGCTCCGGCAAGGTCGTCTTGCCCGGCTTCGTGGACTCGCACACACATCCTGTGTTCACCGCGCCGCGGCTTATCGACTTCGAGAAGCGCATCGCCGGCGCCAGCTATGAAGAGATTGCCGAAGCCGGCGGCGGCATTCGCGCCAGCTTGCGCGGCGTGCGTGACGCTCGCCGACAGGAACTTGCCGCCGACGTGGTCCGCGGTCTTGACGAGATGGCGCAGCATGGCACCACCACGGTGGAATGCAAATCCGGCTATGGTCTAAACTTTGCCGCCGAAATGAAGTCTCTGGAGGCGATTCGCGAGGCTTCGCACCAGTGGCCGGGCCGGGTAGTCCCCACCCTGCTGGCCGCGCACGTGGTCCCGCCAGAGCATCGCGAGAATCCGGACGAGTACGTCCGCATTATTTGCGAGGACATGATCCCTACCGCCGCGAAGCTGAAGCTTGCCGCCTTCGTTGATGTCTTCTGCGATCGCGGGGCGTTTACCATGGAGCAGTCTCAGCGGATTCTTCGTGTCGCGATCGATCATAACCTCGGCGTGCGGGCCCATGTGTGCCAACTCACCCCTGCGGAACTCGCTCCCTTGATGGAATTTCATCCCGCCTCGCTCGATCATCTGGATTTTGTCAGCGACGACGATGTCGAAGCCCTGTCAAAGCTTGATACAGTCGCGACCTTGCTTCCCGCGGCCAACTATTTCCTCGGTCTGGAAAGCTTTCCCCCTGCGCGAAAGTTGCTGGACGCCGGAGTCGCAGTCGCCTTAGCGACCGACTACAACCCCGGCACCTCGCCCACCACCTCCATGCCGTTCGTGCTGTCGGTGGCGTGTACGCACATGAAGATGTCGCCCGCGGAAGCGCTCGTCGCCGCGACCTATAACGGCGCCTGCGCGCTACAACTGCAGGGTAGGAAGGGAAGTCTCGAGCCCGGCAAAGACGCCGACGTTGCCGTCTTCGATGCATCGGACTATCGGGAACTTGCCTACTGGTTTGGAGTAAACCGTTGCCACGAGACGATCCTGAATGGGATCAGGCAGGTAGCTGGATAGATCAACTTCTGTCGGTCCTGAAACTGGTCTAGGGCGTCTCAAACCCGTTTGCTCACGCATTTTTGTGGCCTTCGTCCAATATGAGTACGACTTTCGTGGAACCTGGACTCGGTTCTACGCGTAACTCCTTTCGTAGTTACTTGGGGCATCTTAGATTTCCTAGAGAGTGTGTTATGAAACGAACCCTCCTTGTGTTCGCAGCGGGCCTGCTGGCCTGTTGCACCGCTGTCGCGCAACGCCTTCCCGGCGGTGCTTCGCCCAATCATTACTCACTTGCCGTCAACATCAACTTCGCCAATAACACTTTCGACGGCGACGAGACTATCGACCTCACCCTCAGCAAGCCCAGCAATACGATTACGCTGAACGCGCTCGAAATCGATTTCCATCAAGTCACAGTGACGGCCGCTGGCCAAACCCAAACTGCGAAGGTCTCCGCCATCGACAAGAATGAGATGGCGACCTTCACCGTGGACAAGCAGCTCCCCGCCGGTCCGGCGACCGTCAACATCAAATACACCGGACACTTGAACGACAAGCTGCGCGGCTTTTATCTGAGCACCTACAAGGGTAAGAAGTACGAGGTCTCGCAGATGGAGTCTACCGACGCGCGCGTGGCCTTCCCCTGTTTTGACGAGCCGGATTACAAGGCGACCTTCGACATTTCGGCGATCGTCGATAAAGGCGACACCGCGATCTCCAACGGCGAGATCGTTTCCGACACTCCCGGCCCGGCGACAAGCACACCATCAAGTTCTCCACCTCGCCCAAGATGTCGAGCTACCTCGTGGCCCTGACGGTGGGCGACTGGAAGTGCGAGCACGACGAAGTCGATGGCGTCAAAATTGGGGTATGCACGGTTCCTGGCAAGGAAAACCTGACCCACTTTCCGCTGGAGGCGGTCAAGGCCATTCTGCGGTACTACGACAACTATTACGCCATCAAATATCCGCTGCCTAAGCTGGACAATATTGCAGTACCTGACTTCCAAGCCGGGGCCATGGAGAATTGGGGCGCCATCATCTATCGCGAGAACGACTTGCTAATCGATGACAAAACGTCATCCGTCGGCGCAAAGCAAGGGGTTGCCGAGACCATCGCCCACGAAATGGCGCACCAGTGGTTTGGCGATCTGGTCACCATGAAATGGTGGGATGACATCTGGCTCAACGAAGGCTTCGCCACCTGGATGACATCGCACCCTCTCGAGCAGTGGAAGCCCGAGTGGATGTTGTCGCAGGACGTGGTGCAGAACACCGATCGGGCCCTGGCGGTTGACTCGGTGAAGAACACCCGTCCCATTCACCAGGAAGCCGAGACGCGCGCCGAAATCGAGCAGCTCTTCGACGGCATTGCCTATGGCAAATCGGCGGCGGTGCTGAGCATGCTCGAATCGTATCTCGGGCCTGAAACCTTCCGCGCCGGTGTCAATCTCTACTTGAAGGAGCACGCTTACGGTAACGCCACGGCGGCCGATTTCTGGAATGCCATGGCGCGCAGCTCCAAGAAGCCTATCGACAAGATCATGCCGACCTTCGTTATGCAGCCCGGCGCTCCCTACGTGGGAGTCGAGGCCAAGTGCGATGGCGGCAGTACTGTGCTGGACGTCTCGCAAAAGCGCTACTTCGACACCCCGCAAGAATTTAATCAGCCCAACGACCAGCTCTGGCAAATTCCGCTCTGCGCCAAAGGTGTCGGCGAAACCGGCGCCGGCCCGCAGCAATGCTTCCTGATGACGCAGAGGCAACAGCAGTTTAAGTTGAAGGGCTGCTCGAAGTTCGTTTTTCCGGATGCCGGAGCACTCGGCTATTACCGCTTCGACTACGACTCGGCTGCCATGCGGCAACTGGGCAACTCGGTGGAGAAGGGACTCACTCCCGACGAACGCATCGCGCTGATGGGTGACGAATGGGCCCTGATGCGCATTGGGCAGCACCAGGTAGGAGACTATCTGGCGTTGGGCGAGCAGTTGAAGAACACCCCGGGCAGCGTATTGCTCCAAGCGTTCGGCAACCACCTCAATTTTATTAACCAACACCTGGTGACCGATGCCGATCGGCCCGCGTTTCAGGCATGGCTCAGCGGTGCGTTCTCTCCGCTTATGCAGCAACTTGGCTACGCCGCTCGTCCCAACGACACGCCGGACGAAAAGCAGAAACGCGCCGTCTTGTTTGAGGCCCTGGGCAACTACGCCAACGACCCCGGAGTCATTCAGCAGGCCCGGACCATGGTGCAGGAGTACATGAAAGACCCGGCTTCGGTCGATCCCACGCTGGCGGGAGCGGTGGTTTCCGTCGCCGCTCATCATGGCGACACCGAACTCTATAATCAGTTCGAGGCGGCGATGGAGAAGGTGAAATCACCGCACGAGTATTATCTATATTTCTACGCCTTGGCGGACTTCCCTGAGCCTGCGTTGATCCAAAAAACCCTTGATTCGACGCTGACCCCGGAGGTCCGCGGCCAGGACCTGTATGTCCTCTTCGGGCTGCTGAGAAATCCAGCGAGCCAGAATGCGACGTGGGATTTCATGCGCCAGAACTTTGACCCGCTCATGAAGAAGACGGGTGGCGGACTGGGTGGCGTTGGGATTTTCCTCTATGGAACTCAAAGTTTCTGCGACACCCAGAAGGCGAACGAGGTGCAGCAGTTCTTCCAGCAGCATCCGTTCCCCGGCACGGAACGCAATCAGCGCGAGGCCGTCGAGTCGATTAACGGCTGCGTTGCATTGAGCGGTCAGCAGCAGAACAACCTGGCTGCTTGGCTGAAGCAGAACGGCAATAGCAACGCCTCCAATGGCGGCGGCGGGGCGACCGTGGGCTCTGTGCGCTAAGAGCTACGAGTAGAGCAGGCCTTCGGACTCCGGTGCGAAGGCCCGCTCGAAGCTTGATTCGGGGAATTGCCGGGCCCGCTTGCGCCGAGTGCGGGTCACCTTCCTCACCTCCTCCGAAAAAGCCAAGATGAAACATCTCTCCCTTGGGCGTCAGCTAGGGTGATTTTGCATATCGCGCAACGCCGCGGCTGTTGTATCTTTGAGCGCGAGGCCCCGTATGTTTCGCCTGATCCGCGAATTAATTCGCCCCTACCGCGGCACTCTGCTGATCATCCTGCTCGCCATGATGGTCGAGACAGCCATGAGCCTGGCAGCGCCGTGGCCACTGAAGGTCATCATCGACAACGTGGTGGGCAGCCACAAGCTACCGCATTGGCTCGACCAAATGGTCCGGCCCATGCTGGAGGGTGGCGGAAAATTGCAGGTTGCCGGGCTGGCGGCATTGGCGGTGGTCATCATTGCGCTGCTGGGAGCGCTGGCCTCCTACATCGACAACTATTACACCGAGAGCGTAGGGCAATGGGTGGCCAACGACCTTCGGCTGCGCACCTACCATCATCTGCAGCGCCTCTCGCTCGGCTACTACGACACGCACCAAACCGGTACGCTTCTCAGCACTATCACCACCGACATTCAGACGATCCAGGGGTTTGCCTCGTCTTCTACCCTCAACATCCTGGTTGACCTGCTCACCATCGCCAGCATGCTAGGTCTGATGTTCTGGCTCAACTGGGACTTCACCATGATAGCCGTCGGGATAACGCCGTTCTTGCTGTTCTTCGTATCGCGTTTCAAAAAGGCGGTGAAAAAGGCGACCCACGAAGTCCGCAAGGAGCAAAGCCAGATCGTCGCCGTAGTGCAGCAAGGTCTGGAGTCGATGCAGGTGGTCAAGGCTTTCGGGCGTGAGGACATGGAGGAGCAGGCGCTGGCCGAGGTCAGTCATGCCACGGTGAGCGCCGCCCTTGCCGCCCGGCGGGTGAAGTCGATGCTCTCGCCCATCGTGGCGATTACTGTGGCCCTCTGCACGGGGTCGTGTTGTGGCGCGGCGCCCATCTCATTCTGATTAGCGCCATGACGGTCGGTGCTCTCACCGTTTACCTGTCTTACCTGAACAAGTTCTTCAAGCCGGTGAAGGACCTCGCCACCACCACCAACGCGATCGCCCAGGCCGCGGTCGGGGTCGATCGCATTCGCGCCATCCTCGACACCGATGACGTCATTCCGGAACGGTCCGACGCGCTGGACCCGGCTGGTATTAAGGGTGAGATTGTCTTCGAACATGTTGCCTTCGCCTATGCCGCCGACGCGCCGGTGCTGAAGGATGTCAGCTTTACGATCAAACCGGGGCAGATGGTCGGTGTGGTGGGGCCGACGGGAAGCGGAAAATCTACAGTCGTAAGCTTGATTCCGCGCTTCTACGATTCCAAGGCGGGTGTGGTGAAGATTGACGGCCGCGATGTGCGTGACTATAAAATTCAGCCGTTACGAGATCAAATTGGCTACGTCTTGCAGGACACGGTACTATTCCGTGGCACCATCCGCGAGAACATCGCGTTTGGCCGTCCCAAGGCAACGAAAGAGGAAATCGTCGAAGCCGCAAAGCTGGCCAATGCCGATGAGTTCATCTCGCGCATGCCGCAAGGCTATGACACACTAGTAGGTGATCGCGGACTGACTCTTTCCGGCGGTCAACGTCAGCGCATAGGCATTGCTCGCGTGATGGTCCGCAATAGCCCGATTCTTTTGCTCGACGAGCCAACGGCCGCGCTCGATAGCGAATCGGAACGCAGCGTGATTGAAGCGCTGGAGAGATTGATGAAGGGCCGTACCGTTGTCACCATTGCCCACCGGCTGAGCACCATTCGCGATGCCGACCTGATCATTGTGGTCAGCGGGGGCGTGGTGGCTGAATCGGGGAACCATGACGAGCTGATGGCCCGCAACGGAATCTACGCCGACCTTCATCGCACGCAGTTTGAAGATGCAGCTTCGGCGAGTACCGGGACATAAGCAAGGCGTTAACGCCGAGCTAGGTCATAATCGCTTTGTATCAGGGCACGGCTTCGAGCCGTGCCATAACAGGATTGTTCATGAGCTGTCATCCTGAGCGTAGCGCCCGCAACGAATTTCCGACCCGCGTCTTTTCGGGGTCCCCGACGAGCGCCACTTTTGCGCTTGTTGGGGTGATTGTTGCGGGTCGGGCGGGCGAGCAGTCGAAGGATCTGCATTTCTTGGTGGCGCTGGCAAACCGCAGATCCCTCGACTCCGCCGCGCTTCGCTCGGGATGACAACCCAAATTATTTGCGTTCACTCGCGCTTTGACTTCCTGAGCGGCTGAATCCGCCGCCGGCCATGATTGAAGGAAACCATATGTCCCGGTCACTAATCGTATTGCCTGACGATACCGCCAAGCCCATCCTCGATGCGATTAACAACGCGGCGAAATCGCTCTGCATCAAGATGTTCGTCTTCTCCGATCCCGGCCTGCTACAAGCCGTGATCGCAGCTCATCAGCGGGGCGTGAAAGTGCGCATCATGCTCAACCCCGCTCGCCGCAGTGGCGAGGCCGAGAACGAGGAGTCCAGGAAACAACTCATCGCTGCCGGAGTGGATGTCATCGACAGCAATCCTGCCTTCGACCTTACGCACGAGAAGTCGATGATTGTTGACGACGAAATGGCGTTCGTGAAGTCGCTGAACTGGCAGACCAGGAACCTGACGGAGACTCGTGATTATGCAGTCGTCACGGCGCATGGCCACGAAGTTAAAGAAATCAGCGAGTGCTTTGAGGCCGATTGGAGTCGCCAATCGTTCGAGCCCGGGGAACATTCGCATCTGATCTGGTGCGTCGGCAACGGGCGGCAGCGGATTGGCCAGTTCATCGACGAGGCCAAGCATTCCCTGTGGCTGCAGAACGAACGTTATCAGGACCCGGTCATCATCGAACGCCTGGTGCGGGCCAACCGCCGGGGCGTGAAAGTTCATCTTATGGCCCGGCCGCCCCACAAGTTGAAGAAGGAGAAACTGATCGAGGGTGTTGGCGGCCTGCGCATCCTCGACGATGTTGGCGTCAAGGTGCACAAGCTCAAAGGGCTGAAACTTCACGCTAAGCTGCTCTTCGCCGACGGCGTGCGAGCGATCATTGGTTCCATTAACATCGCCCCGGGGAGCTTCGACAGCCGGCGCGAGCTCGCCATCGAAGTGCGCGACGAGGATATCGTCGAGCGGATCCATGAGGTCGTGCATCACGATTGGGAAAACTCGCACCCGCTTGATCTGACCGACGAAGGCCTGATGGCCGAGCTCGAAAAGGAAGACGACAATGTCGTGGAAGATCTGGCGCTGAACGGCAAGAAGGCAAAAGGGGCGAAAGGGAAGAGCTGATTCTGCTCTGGTAGTGCGGGCCAGACCCGCGTTGCATTCGCTCATTTTGATAGGGGCTTTACTCGCAAGGTATCTACTCCAAACGACGTCGCAGAAAGAAAGGAAAATATCCATGGCTGATGACAAGAAATGCGCCCACACGGAGTGCAAGTGTGTAGTTCCACAAAACGAAAAGTATTGCAGCGAATATTGCCACGACGCCCACACCGAAAGGGAAACCGAAATCCAGTGTGACTGCAAGCACCCGCCTTGCGCGCTCGATTAGCAGGTTGACCAGTCTTACCAACCCACAGGGCCCCATCCTTTCGCTGACTTTGCGAAAGGGTGGGAGCCTCAACTCGCAGCTCCGTCGAAAAGCGTTCACCACGGAGGACACTGAGGGCACGGAGTTTTGGTTTATATACAATCTTCTCCGTGATCTCCCGTGTTCTCCGTGGTTAATTCTCGGTCCTATCGGTGTCCGCAGGCCCATGTGACACTCGCAACATCTTCCCGCATCTCGCCACGCGTCTGTCCTGCTGTACCATTACCTTGCACTCAAATACAACGGAGGACGTCATGATACCTGCACTTGCAGAGTTGGAACCCAAACCAGTTTGGAAGCACTTTGACGCGCTGGCGGCCATACCTCGCGCCTCGACCAAGGAGGCTGCCGCGCGCGAATACGTGCTGGCGCAAGCGTCGCGCCTGGGTCTTGAGGTCGTTCAGGACAAGGCCGGCAACATTGTTGTCCGCAAGCCTGCGCACAAAGGCCGCGAGGGCGCGACCAAGGCCCTGTTGCAAGGCCACCTCGACATGGTTTGCGAGAAGAACGAAGGCACGGCCCACAACTTCGACACCGATCCCATCAAAGTCGTGCGCGACGGCGACTGGCTGAAGGCCGACGGAACCACGCTGGGCTCCGACAACGGAGTAGGTGTGGCCGCGGCTCTGGCCGTGATGGAGAGCACCGATATTGCTCATGGTCCGCTGGAGTTTGTTTTCACCATTGATGAAGAAACCGGTCTCACCGGCGCTGCGGAATTTCAGGGCGGCGTTCTCAAGTCCAGCTATTTTCTGAACCTCGACAATGAAGAGAAGGGAACGCTCTGCATTGGCTGCTCGGGCGGAATGACAACCACGGCGCGCCGCAAGGTCACGCTGCATTCAGGGAGCGCTGGGACAGGTTGGCGCATTAAGGTGTTTGGCTTGAAGGGCGGACACTCAGGCGTTGATATTCATCAGGGCCGCGGCAACGCTTTGCGAATTCTAGGGGGCGTGCTGCAGAAGGCGCTCGAAAGTTTGCCAGTCGAAGTCGCCGACATCAAGGGTGGAAGCGCGCAGAATGCGATTCCTCGCGAGGCATCTGCCATTGTCGCGCTGGACGCGTCGAAGGAGAAAGAGCTAAAGTCTCTAGTTAGCACCGCCCAGGCTGACTACAAAGCCGACCTTGGCAGCTTCGATCCCGATCTGCAGATCACCGTCGAAAAAGCCGACCGCCCGGAAAAAGTTCTCGACGCTGCTGACGCAAAAGCGGCAGTCGCCTTGTTGGTGACCATGCCGCATGGCGTTCTGGCGATGAGCCCCGACGTTCCCGGGCTGGTGCAGAACTCCACCAACCTGGCGATCATCGCCACCAAAGGTGACGTTCGTCGAGATCGTCACCAGCCAGCGCAGCGCGATTGAGAGCAGCAAGCAGGCGGCCGCGCGCATGGTCGCCACCGCATGTCGTCTGGCGGGATTCGACGTCGAGCATCGCGGCAGCTATCCAGGATGGAAGCCGGAGCCCACCAGCGAGATCGTGCGCAAAGCTTCAAGCAGTACATGAAGATATGTTTGGCCAGCCCGCCAAGCTGATTGCCATGCACGCCGGCCTGGAGTGCGGCGTGATCGGCGAAAAATATCCCGGCATGCAGATGGTGTCGTTCGGTCCAACCATCGTCGATCCGCACAGCCCCAACGAGCGCGTCCAGATCTCTTCGGTCGAGAGCTTTTGGAAGTACCTCAAGGCGGTGCTGGAACGCATTTGAGGGTATGCATGCATGTCACTGGTTTATAGCTATCTGTTCCCCGTCATGTGGCTTTGCTTCTTAGCCTATTGGTGGGCGAGTTCGAGAAACGTCAAGGAAACCGAGCGCGAGGAGTCGGCGCCGTCACGGCTCGCGCGCCTGGTTTTGATTCTTGGCGCGGCGGCGCTTCTCTGGCTGCCAAACGTTCCGCCGCCATTGCTAGACAAGCGATTTCTTCCGCCTGGCGCCTGGAGTTTCTGGATCGGGGCGGCAATCACCGCCGGTGGTCTGCTGTTTGCCGTCTGGGCGCGCCGGCACCTCGGAAAAAACTGGAGCCAAGCCGTCACCCTGAAGGAAGGTCACGAACTCATTACAAGTGGCCCATACGCCCTGGTTCGCCACCCCATCTATACCGGACTCCTGCTGGGGTTTGTCGGTTGTGCAGTGGCCCGTGGCGAATGGCGCGGGCTGCTCGCTGTAGCCCTTGTCTTCGGCGCGCTATGGCACAAATTGAAGCTGGAGGAGAAGTGGATGAGGGCGCAGTTCGGCCAGTCCTATGAAGCTTACTCTCGACGGGTGACAGCGTTGGTGCCGTATGTCATCTGAGCGCAATCAACGCGTTGGCTCGATCATCCTGCGGGTGCCCCACCCCAACCCGATTTGCGGAGATGGGAATTTTGGTTTCATGTCACGCCGGGGCGTGTGGCATGCCCTTTATTTCAGCGCCTTTCCCAACGCGGCTCGTTGATGGGTCAGGAATGCCTCCATGCGCTCGCGGACGACGCTGGCCACGTCGGTGGGGTCCTGGGTTGCGGCGCGTAGCAGCCGATCCTTTACCGCAGCCGCTGGCTGCGAAGCGGCCATCTGGGTCTCGAGGAACTGGCTCAGCGACAGCAGCGCCTGCTGATGCTCGGTGAGCGGAGTTGTCTGCGGCGTGACGGTCAAGGGCGCAATCTGCGAAAACGGCGCCGGTGTGTCGTCGCGGGGCTGGGCAAGAATCTCATTGTCGAAGCTATTGGCTTGTGGCACTCGCTTGCCGAGCGCGCTTAGGTTCAGCTTGAACTTGGCTCCAGCATAGTGAAGGACGCTGGTGTGGTCGTACTTGGTATGGGTCACGCCGGCGGCGACCCAAGGCGAAACCAGAATGGCGGGAACGCGAATCCCGAGCTGATTGAAGGCGAACTTGCCGGTATTTCCATCCGGCGCCACGGTCGCGCCCAGAGCAGGGTCATTCGGATTGGGCCAAACATGGTCGTAGAATCCACCGTGCTCGTCGTAGACGACAATCAGCAGCGTGCTGCTCCAAAGATCGGCGTTACTGCGTATGGCGTTGTAGACCTTCGCGATCAGGACCTCGCCGTTTTGCACGCCGTGGACAGGATGCTGATCGCTCTCACTGGGAGCGAAGTAATGCGGTTCGATGAACGTATAGGCGGGAAACTTGTTGGCTGGCCCGGCTGCATCGCCCAGGAAGTCGTCGTCGAAACGATGGTAGTGGCCCGGATGCTGCAGTTGACGGGTAAGCAGCAAACTCTGGGCGATATCGCCGTAATAGATCCTCCAGCTGACATTGGCCGTCGACAGCAAGTCGTACATCGTGGTCTGGTCGTAAGTGTGGAACAGTGCAGGCAGAAAGCTCATGTCCACGTGGCCCTTGGAGGTGCCACTGTGGGCAAATAAGCGGTTAGGCCAGGTAGGGCCAGGCAGCGATGAGAACCATCGATCGCAGACCAGAAAATTCTTGGCCAGCGTGTGCAGCGAATTCAAGCTGCCCAGCGGGAAGTAGTTCATGATCTGCTGCAGCGCGTCCGCTGTGGCATGAGGGTAGGCGTGCCCAAAGCTGTTAACGAAACCCGAATTGCTGCTGTCCATCTGGCTGAGAACGTCACTATAGTCGTGCTTGGGATCGTCGCCGCCAAGCTTGGTGTCGTCAGAGCCAGGCTTTTGCGTGAACGGGATGGGTTGAGGCGGAGGTGTTCCGGACATTTGGAAATTGTTTTGACGAGGATGGTTGGGATCAATGCCGTCGATCTGCGGGTTGACGGTATGCATGCACCCAAGCATCTGATCGAAGGAGCGGTTCTCCATCATGAGGACGACAATGTGTTGGATGCTGTCAGGCATGGACTACCTCGTCGATCTGCGCGTAGGAGCGCGGGTAGTCAGGCTACCATCGCGAGGGTGGCGGATTCAACCTATGGACTTGCTCCCGTGTAGCAGTGCGATAGACTCCGGAGACTTTCAGGGCGTTTTCTTCTTGAATGCCTTCTTGTCTGGTCCCGCGCTCCGTGCCAGATGCACGGTATATCTATTTTCCCGTGGGACTTGCGACAGTACATGACAAACTTGGCGGCCGAAAAGCAGTGCACCCCGGTGGCGATATCGGGTGAAGGCCTGCCCGCATCAGGATGCTCGCCGAGCGGCCAGAAACGCTCCGCGATGCCTTCAATCAGCCGATGGTGGAGGCGACGGGAGTTGAGCTTTCCCGCCGCACTGAAAACACGGAACTTATTGAACCTCTAGCAGGATGCTGAAAAAGTACTCCTAATCCACAGGGCACGTGTGCTAGTAAAGCAGCATGCGAGGAACGGATCATCAGCAAAGCCACATGTTCAGTTATTTGTCGCCCGAGGCGCGGGTGCGGAAGGATCATCCGCTACGTGCCATGCGGACGATGGTAGACGAAGTTCTACGGGCGCTATCGCCGCAGTTTGATCGCATGTACGCTAGCGAGGGCCGGCCATCGATTGCGCCCGAGAAGCTACTGCGGGCGCAGTTGTTGCAGATGCTGTACTCGATCCGCAGCGAGCGTCTACTGATGGAAGAGATCGATTACAGCGTGCTGTTTCGCTGGTTCGTAGGGTTGAATTTGGACGAGGAGGTATGGGACCCGACGGTGTTCACCAAGAACCGGGACCGGCTGCTGGAAGCCGAGGTGGCCAAGCAGTTTCTGGCGCAGGTGGTGGAGCAGGCGCGGGCGAAAGGCTGGACCTCGGATGAACACTTCACGGTGGACGGCACCTTGCTGGAAGCTTGGGCGGGAGCAAAAAGTTTTCAACGCAAGGATGGCAAGAACCCGCCGTCTTCCGATGATCCCGGCAACCCCACGGTGAACTTTCATGGCGAAAGGCGGTCTAACCGGACGCACGCGTCGAAGACCGATCCCGAGGCCCAGTTGGCGCGCAAGGGCGAGGGCAAGGAGGCGAAGTTGAGCTACAGTGGCAATCTGCTGGTGGAGAATCGGAACGGGCTGATCGTCAATGCGATGGTGTGGGAAGCCAACGGGACGGCCGAGCGGGATACGGCGCTGGTGATGCTGGAACAGATTGCCGGCACCAAGCGGGTGACCGTGGGCGGTGACAAAGGCTTTGACACGGCCGACTTCATCTCCGAGTGCCGCCACATGCAGGTCACACCCCACGTGGCGCAGAATGACAGGTCGGCGCGGCGGCAGTGCCATCGACCAGCGGACGACGCGTCATGCAGGCTACCGCATCAGCCAAAAAAAGCGGAAGCGGATCGAAGAATGTTTCGGCTGGCTCAAGACTATTGCTCTGCTGCGGAAGGTACGACATCGCGGGTTGTACAAAGTGGATTGGGTGTTCACCTTCGCCTGCGCGGCCTATAACCTAGTCCGCCTGCGCAACCTGTCTATGCAGGCGGCGTAAGTCTGGACCGAAGTGTGTCTGCTGAATGCAACAAATGCTTCAGCAGATAGTGAAAACAAGGCTAGCCGAACTCTCTTCGTCTCTCCCTCGCTTACCAAAGCGGGCCAGAGTTCGCATAAATCAGAGGTTTTTCCGCAGCCTGCTAGTGCTGCACAAAACGCACAACACTCGAAAGTGGGCAAATCGTTGACCGTGTATTGACCACACGAACGGAGAGACTCTGTCTTCTTTCCCGCGTCCGTCAATACGTTTGCACCTTGCCCATGCGCGGCGGCTTCACTGGGGCGGCCACTCCGTAGATCACGGTAAGGCCAGACCCTCCGCCCCAAGTTGAGGTGGGTCGAAACGGATCGCCTGACGTCGCCGCTTCGCGCATCGTTCCAGTTGTTCGCGGCCCAAACATTTCCGGCAGGGTCGATATTCACGTCGGTGAGCATCTGGATGCTGCCACTCTGGAAGATGTGAATGACATCGCCAGTCTTCGTGCCCGCAGGGTGCCCCTTCGTGTCGGTTCCCGCCATGTAAACGTCACGGCGCGTTCGCGAGCGAAAGGTTGCCGATCCAAACATCGTCGTTGCCGTCGATATTCACCCCCCACGGCACATCGACCGCCCCGCCGCCGGTGTAGCCCGCCGGGTTCAGGCTGCGTGCCGTCGGGACGAATCATGCTGGCCACGCCGGTGGGTTTCGGTGGTACCATGACTACATGAACATGGCCTGCACCCATGATCTTGAACTGCTCCATGATGGATAGCACCGTCAGGCACCTTCGGTACTGGGAAGTCCAACGACATGTTGCTCACCACCCAGACGTTGCTTTTGGAATCGAGCGCGAGGGCGCGGACTCCGAGCCCGGCCCGGAAGGTTTCCACCTTGCTCTGGTCATTGGCGGGGAAGCGCACGACGGTGTCGGACTGGGAATTGCTGACCCACACGCGATTCTGGTCGTCGATGACGATGTCGAAGGGAGACTTCAGACCTGCAACTTTCACGATCTTGCCGTCTTTAATTCGTCCACCCGGGAAATAAAGCAATTGATTGTCCGAGCCATCTGCAATCCAGACATCGCCGTTCGCGGCAACGCCAATGCCCATCAGTCCGAGGAATTTCTCTTTGAACGGGAAATCACTTTCACTGGCGACCGGTTTGCCGTCGAAATCCATAACCAGAATCTTCCCATTGAAGCTGGAGATCCAGACCCGGTCTTTGGTCACCGCGGTGCCCCAGCCTACTCCGTCAATCCCCATGCCGGTAAAGCCGGTGATCGGCGGGGAAAGAATGGTTCCGTTCGCGGTAACTTTGATAACGCCGCCACCAATGCTGTGGTTCACTCCAGACTGAGAACCCGGCATCCAGTTTTGCCCGCTCCAGAGAGTGCCGTCCTTGTCGAACATGAATCGGCCATTGGCGAACATGCCACCTCCCGCGAAACAAAGACTGAGAGCGAAGTCATCCGGAACGTAGGCAAGATAAGGTATGAAGGGAGCGGTCCTCCGCGCACCATCTTTGGGCTGCGGGTAAGCTTCGTCGAATAACCCATATAACGCCTGGGGAGCAGCCCACGGCTCGCGGGCAATACCCGCCATTGCTTCCAGAGTGTTCTTCGGCGTGACTCCGCCGGTCGAGGTCGCAGCCTTGTAGAAGCGGGTGCGCCAATCGTCGTTGGCCACCGTGAACGATGCCGTAATCAGCGAACCTAGCGTGTCGAGGTTCGCCAGCGTTGTGGTCTGCGTACTGTTCAGCGGGTCCAGTAGCACTTTGCCCCAGCCGCCAGTCGAGAGATCTACCAGGTTGGGGACGTTCCCGGCAGCGATTTTGAGTCCGAGGGATTCCCGGAAATCGCATCGCCGTTGATGAATCGCGCATTGGTGAACGCCGATGCTACTGTCGTGAGTTCGTTGATCGTCACGCTCGCCGGGGGATTGCTACCCACAACCGCCAACAACGCGATGGCAGGATTATCGCCGCCTGATTTGCTGGCCTTGGCTACGCCACCTTTCGCCACCAAGTACAGGATGGCGTCGCTGTGCACGCCCTTGGCGCGAACTTCGAAACGGCCATCATCATTGGTCTTGGTCTGACCGAGCTGCTTCGGAGCATCGGCATTTGCTTCCCACAAAATTACAGTTGATTTTGCGATGGGGAGGCCTCCGCCCAAGACTTGGCCTTTGATGCTGTCGGCGGCAGAGGCTGCTCCTGCCAGCAAGACGCAAAGAGTCACTACCCCGAGCACCAACTTCAAGGCGTGTTTTTTGGAATCCATGTTTCTTGCTCCTTCATTTGGCTTCACCGAGATTCGTTCGTGGAGTTCATGTCATGAACTGCGGTGAGTAGTCATCTCGGTTTGTGATAGCGGTAAGGCCAATTCTTCGTGATGCTCCAGACTACGGAGGCGGGCAGACAATCTGCTGTGATCTGAGTCACATGCCGGAAACCGTTTCAGGCATGGTCATCGGGTTTGCTGTGTGAACGAGGGTCGTCGGATCTCGGCTAATGCTGAAGCATTTCTGCGGCAAGCGAGAGATCATCAGTCGGACGACTGCGCTTTGAATTTAATTGATTTTGTCGGGATTGAAATCAGCGGGCTCCGACCCGCTGATGTGCTGCTAAACTATTTAAAATAAATAACTTGGTGGAGGCGGCGGGAGTTGAACCCGCGTCCGAAAATGCTGTCAGCAAAGAGCCTACATACTTAGTCACATTCATGCGCCGGAGTTACCCGGCACTCTCGCCAGCCACGCTCAGAACGGACAAGAAACGCAGCCGGCCAACCTGATAATCTCGCCGCCAACTCACAGGTGGAGAGTTGGCAGCCAGCTCACTGTGCGACGCCCTTTCTCAGCCCATGAGCAAAGCCGAGGAGGACGGCAACTTAATTAATTAAGCTGCGTATGCCAGGTTTTGATTGGCAATTGTGTTTTTGCACGCGATTACGGATGCATGCGCTCCGGTATGCCTCTTTACCGCAATCACTTCCGTCGAAGCCGTGACGCCCCCGAAGTGATTTACGATCTCCTTCACTCTATCAGCAGCGAAGCCAATCGCCAATACTATAGATGCCGGGGATAAGGTCAGCGACTCGGAGGCGCGATTCGTGCATCTCACTGGCAGAGAAATCATCCAAACCTTTTGTTCACCTGTTAGTCTCATACGAGTGCGCATGAAAAGCCACAGGACGCGCTGCCGGTGCTGTTGTCGGGAGATAATCGCGTGATTCCCGATTGCATCTCGTTCAACTCTATCCCGCACACCACCCGCATTTTTACCGACTTCCTTTCTTACTCTCCTGAGGTTCGCAAGTTTTTCCCGACTCCGCCGGACGCGGAGCACATTAACGCGTTTACCGGATCGGTGCTTCGTGATCGCGAAAGGCAAGCTCGCGTGGCCGACGCCTTGGAAAAACAGAATCGGAGTTGGGGAGCATCGGAGCAAACGCTGCGCAACATTCAGCGGCTGCGGGATGGCGCTTTTGCGGTGGTCACCGGCCAGCAGGTAGGGCTGTTCGGCGGTCCGCTCATGTCGCTTTTCAAGATCGCGTCGGCGCTGGCCCTGGCTAAACAGGTTGAACAATCAGGCGTTGAGTGCGTCCCGGTATTTTGGCTGGCGACCGAAGATCATGACCTGCACGAAGTAAATCAAGCGTTGCTCCTGACTCACGATTTTCGGCTTGCGCCTTTCGCCGCGAAGACAGCCGGTGTCGTGGGGGCTCCGGTTGCGCAGATTCGCTTCGCTGAAGGAACGAATGAGATCGTTGCTGAAGCTGCCAGGCTGCTAGGCGAATCGTTGGCCGCCGACTACCTGCGCGAGAGCTACCGTGAAGGCGATACCTTCTCCGACTCGTTCGCCAAACTCTACACTCGCCTCTTCCGTGAGCACGGGCTTATCTTGCTCGATCCCGCTGACGCCGAGTTGCACCGCATTGCCAAGCCGCTGTTGGTGGATGCGGTCCGCCGTTCCGCGGAACTCGACCAGGCGCTGTTGGAACGAAACCGGCAGTTGCGCGACGCCGGCTATCACGAGCAGGTCAAGGTTACCCCCGAATCCACTCCGCTGTTTACCTTGGTGGACGGAGTACGCGTGCCGGTGCACCGCGCGAATGGGGCGTTCACGATTGTGAAGAAGCCGGTTTCCGGCGAAGAGTTGCAGAAACGCATTGAAACGGCGCCGGAGAACTTCAGCGCCAACGTGCTGCTTCGTCCCGTGCTTCAGGATTACTGGCTCCCCACCGTCGCCTACATCGGCGGTCCGGCTGAGATCGCGTACTTCGCACAGGCCGCGGTTGTATACGAGAAGCTGCTGGGCAGAGTTACCCCAATCCTTCCACGCATGAGCGCGACGTTGATCGAGCCCCGCATCGAGCGTCTGCTCGACAAATACGAAGTTGAGCTGCCGGAATTGTTTCATGGCGAATGTGAGCTTCGCGACTGCCTTGCTGCCCGCATGTTACCGGCTGAAGTCAAGCAGGATTTTGAGCAGGCACGGAAATCGGTTGAATCGGCGATGGCACGGATTAGTGGATCCTTGAAGGACCTGGACCCAACTTTAGTGGAGGCAGCGGGGCGCGCCGCCAGTAAGATGCGCTACCAGGTAACCCGGCTGGAGAAGCGTGCTGCCCAAGCCGAGTTACGACGCACAGATATCCTGTCGCGACACGCCGCTCAAATCGAGAACGCACTCTATCCGAACAAGTCGCTTCAGGAGCGCGAGATCGCAGCCATCTATTTCTACGCCAACTATGGTCCCGCGCTGATCGAACGCTTGATTGAGCTCGCCCAAGCCCGCTGCCCCGAGCACAAGGTCCTGACCCTGAGCTGAGCGTTGATCACCGCCCGCTCCAATCCTCTCCCGCTTCTTGCCAAAGCAGTGTAAGCTCGTTAACCGTCAGGCCAAATTGGTCACGAGAGAACATCGTGCTGGCAAACATTTTCATTATCGTTGGCTGCGTTGCGGCGGCGACCGCGTTTCTGTTCCTTGTGACTCACACCTCCGCAGCGCCTGCGCGTAAAGAATCCAACGACTTTACCGGTGCGGTTGTCGCCGTAATCGGCACCACCTATGCGGTAATACTTGCTTTCACGCTGGCGGGCGTCTGGGCAATGTTTCAGCAGGCCCAGGCCAACGAAGAGCAGGAAGCCAATGCGCTGGTGAACGTCTTCCGCATTGCCAAAGAACTTAACGACCCGAACGCCAAGGCAATACAGGAACTGTGCGTGCGCTACGCAGACAATGCCTTGGAACTGGAATGGCCCGCTATGTTGAAGCAACAGTTGCCGTCTGAAGGCGGGGAGATCATCAACCAGTTATGGACGCTGGCGGGAGCGGTCCAGGCACACGCGCAACCTGACGCCATCGCGGCCTATCAACTGATGGAAGAGTTACGGGGATTGACCCAATACCGGCGTATTCGGGCCATGCAGGTTCGCGAAGCCCTGCCTGGCATTCTGTGGGCCGTCCTGATTGCTGGAGGCATTATCACAGTTGCGTCGTCTTGCTTTTTTGGAGTGCCGAATTTCCGTTTTCACTTGTTGCAGGTGCTGGTGCTGAGTTTCCTGATCGCACTGGTGCTGGTAGCCATCGCGGATATTGATCAACCGTATCAGGGCACGGTGACGGTCGCTCCGCAGGGATTTCAATTCGCGGCCCGCACGCTCCACAATCAGCCCAGCCCATAGGACCGCGCACGATTCAGTTTGCAAAATGATGGACAAGCGAATCAAAAAGCCGGAGGATCGCCCTTTTTCCTCTTGTGATTTTGCTTCTGATCTTTTGGATCTGGATGTCTTTCATCGTGACAGGTGATTTCGGTATCGCGGTTGAGCTGGTTCCGATTTTGCGGCTCGCCCGTGTGCTCCTCATTCTGGCCGGGTTCGGGGAAGTCGCTATCGGAAGACTTTATCAGCGCGTCCTGATTGCGGTGTCCCATTTCTCCGGTACGAGAAACATTAGTCTGCTGGCCGGGCCGGTCCTGCTCCACCGCGCCTTTGCTCTCATCTTGGTCACGGGTGTTCGGTGCGTTGTTGTTGGACATGATTTCTCCTCCTAGAGATGAAGGACGAGTGGGGTACGTTGTACGGGCGCCAGCGACTTCGATGTTTCTCACGTTGTTGTGGAACGGACGAAAAAAGCCGGCGATCGTTCGCCGGCCTTGGTATGAGTTTATGAATGAAGCTAGTTTTCAAGTGCTCCGACTGCGACCTCTGATTCTTGCTTCACAATCACTTCCTTGAGTTCCTTGACCCCGTACTCGTATCCTCGGTCGAAGGCTTTCAAGTTCAGTTCCCGGTAAGCTTGCGGCACGGAAGCGCCGACAGCATTCCGCAGCGCCTCACGTTCCACAACTTGCGTTATGGCTCCAAAGAATCCAACCATCACGATGTTCAGCACCATCTTCTTGCCGAGCTCTTCGGCGATGCGGGTAGCCGGCACACTATAAACGCGCACTCCCGCCGGCAGTTCGCCAATCCGAACCAGGTCCTCCTCGATGATGAGTGTGCCCTCATCCTTTAACTGTGGAGCGAACAGCCCGTATGCCTCTTGCGACATCACCACCAGAATGTCGGGATGCGGCACGTAGGGATACAGCACCGGCGTATCGGAGAGAATGAGCTGGGCGCTGCAGGCTCCGCCGCGGGCTTCCGGCCCGAAGTTCTGCGTCATGGTGGAGTAGCCCGGCTGATAAATGCATCCTGCCTTGCCGATGATGATGGCCGACAGGATAACGCCCTGGCCTCCGAATCCTGCGATACGGATCTCGCTTACTGACATGAACAGGCCTCCGTTTCCACGTAATCGTCACCCAGGGTATCGAGCAATTTATCGTGCATGAGATCGCCATAATCGTTGCGTTCGCGATCGACGAACTTGCCGACGGTAATCTCGCCGCTCTTGGTTAGCGCGACATCTTTGGTCGCAGCGCCGTTGCGAACTTTGCTGACTTCTTTGTAGAACTTCATGGTGTCAAGGCCGTCGCCCATCTTGTTGCGGCGCTGATAGAGCGTCGGGCAAGGCGACAAAACCTCGATGAAGCTGAAACCCTTCTTGGCGAACATCTCCTGCATGGCGCGAGCCAGCTGGCGAACATGAAATGCGGTCCAGCGGGCCACGTAAACCGCTCCCGCCGCTTCCACCAAGTACGGCAGGTTGAACGACGGATCATACGTCCCGTAAGGATTGGTCGAAGTAATGACGTCGCCCGGGGTCGTTGGCGCCGTTTGTCCGCCGGTCATGGCGTAGATCAGGTTATTGATGCAGACGACCTTGATGTCCACATTGCGGCGCGCGGCGTGAATCAGATGGTTGCCGCCGATTGCGAACAGGTCGCCGTCGCCGGAGTAAACCACCACGTTCAGTTTGGGATTCGCCAGCTTCAATCCGGTGGCGAATGGAATGGCGCGGCCGTGCGTGGTGTGAAACGAATCCTGCTTAACGTAGCCGGCAACGCGTCCCGTGCAACCGATACCAGAGACGATCGCGACATTTCGGGTGTCGATCTTGGCATCGATGAGCGCATGGGCGAAGGAATTGACGCTGGTGCCGATGCCGCAGCCCGGACACCAGATGTGCGGAATGCGGTCCATGCGCAGGAATTGTTCGACGGGGTTTTGAGGGGTGATCTCAGTCATCTCACTCATCGCGCCACCTCCATGATGGCCTGCAGAATGTCTTCCGGACGGTGTACGCTGCCTCCGGCATGCCCGACGAAGCGGACCTTTGCTTTCCCGGCGGCGCGTTCTACCTCGCGCACCATCTGTCCCAGGTTCAGCTCTACGACGACAATTGCCTTCACCTTGCTGGCAATTTCTTCGATCTGCTTTTCGGGGAAGGGCCACGCAGTGATGAGGCGGAACTTCCCGACCTTCACACCTTTCTTGCGCGCCAACTCGATAGCACGCTGCGCCACTCGCGAAGTGACGCCATACGACACCACGACCACTTCAGCGCCCTCTAGCTGTTCGGCTTCGTACAGCGTGATCTTGTCGACGTTCTTCTTGATCTTGTCCTGTAGCCGCCTGACCAGCTTGTCTTGTGTGGCGGGCGTCATGTCGGGATAGCCGCGCTCATCGTGGGTCAGGCCGGTGACGTGGACGTTGTAACCTTCGCCCGTGCGCGGCATGTCAGGCACCAGATCGTCGCCCGGCTTGAACGCGAGAAACTCGTCAGGTGGCAGGGTGGTATAGCGGCGCGGCGTAACTTCAATTTGCTCTGGGGGAGGGATGACCACCTTCTCCGTCATGTGGCCGACGACTTCGTCCATCATGACGAACACCGGGCAGCGATACTGTTCGGAGTAGTTGAATGCCGTGACCGTCAGATCGAAGCACTCTTGCGGAGAATTCGGGCACAGCGCGATCACTTCGTAGTCGCCATGCGATCCCCAGCGCACCTGCATCATGTCGGCTTGCGCGGGCAGGGTCGGCAATCCGGTCGAAGGTCCACCGCGCTGCACGTCCACAAAGACGCACGGCGTTTCCGTCATCACCGCCAGGCCGATGTGCTCCATCATTAAAGAGAATCCGGGACCGGAGGTCACGGTGAATGCCTTGGCCCCGCCCCAAACCGCGCCTTGCAGCGCAATCGAGGCGGCCAGTTCATCTTCCATCTGGATGAATGTTCCGCCAACGGTAGGCACCCGCGCGGCGAAGCGTTCGACGACTTCGGTTGAGGGGGTGATGGGATAGCCGGAAGAGAAGCGCGCGCCTGCCGCCAATGCCCCTTCGCAGCAGGCGTGATCGCCGTCCAAAAAATGTGTTCCGGTCATGACACCAGCAGGGTCAGCGTGCATCTTGGTCCTCCTTGATCTTGGCAGCGGGAAGAGAAGCTGCTGCGGACTCGACCTTTTCTTTAGGCGGCGCCGGTTGCTTGTGTCCGAAGATCGCGAAATCAGGGCAGTACATGCCGCACAAATCGCAGCCACTGCACTTCTCCGGATGGACCATGTAAGGAGTGTGATAGCCCTTGGCGTTAAAGGCGGAGGAGAGCGCTAGAACGTGCGTGGGACAAAACTCCACGCAGAACCCGCAGGCCTTACAGCGCTCGACTACGATCTGTACCGAACCTTTGGCCATTGCTGCCCTTTCTTTCTTGGGCCCGGCTTAGGGAGTGGCAACCTTGACGGCGGCATTTCCTTTTAAGCTTGGCTTGCCCTGGAATTACGTTGCGGTTGGACCGGGGCCCCCAACACACGCCGCTTTTGCGTGTGCTGGGGTGGATGAGAGGCTCACCCACCTACCGAACGATGGTTCGATTTTTAACCAGTCACTGCCCAACGCGAAGTGATGACGGTCACATGACCATGTGAGGTGGGACACGGGGCAAAAAGCCGTCATCGGGCTCGCTTTTCGCTCTTCGGCATTCGCTTGTTCACCTTTCGCTCCTTGCGCTTTGCTTTGCTCTGGTTTTTCTTCTGAACGCGTTTTTGTTTCCCGCTTTACATTTAACGGTGAGCGTTATACGGTGAGAAGTGATCAAATCGTTCCGGTCGGCGGAGACCGGGCAGCTTCATGCCCGCCAGCGAGTCAAACGCTTTCGGGCTTTCGAGCGCGTCGCCCAGCGCAAGCTACGGCAGTTAGATATCGCCGCCGAACTGCGCGATTTGAAGTCTCCACCTGGCAATCACCTGGAAGCCTTGAAAGGCGATCGCCAAGGGCAGCACAGCATTCGTATCAATGACCAATGGCGCATCTGCTTTGTTTGGCGCGACGGTGACGCCTACGACGTGGAAATTGTGGATTATCACTAGGAGGACGCATGGCCAAATCCGAAAAACTACCGCCCATTCATCCCGGGGAAATTTTGCGCGAGGATTTTATGAAGCCGCTCGGCATCAGCATGAACCGCCTTGCACTCGATCTCCGCGTACCCGTCACGCGCATCGCTGAGATTGTGCACGAGCGGCGGGGTATCACGCCTGATACAGCTCTGCGGCTGGGGCGGTATTTCAACACCAGCGCGCGCTTCTGGATGAATGCTCAGTCCAGTTTCGACTTGGAAGTCGCACAGGACGAACTGCAGCGCACCGTCGAGCGCGATGTGCGTCCTCGGGTCGCCTAGTGGCGGATTAGGTTAGTAAGGGGAACACATCGCGATGAAAGGCAAGGTCACGCAAACCACCTCAGGGGCGCGAACCAAGGGCCAGACTGACTTTAAAAGCTTACGCCGGATGCGTGATGCGGACATGGACTTCTCCGATATTTCCAAGCTGGGTAATCGTTCTGGAAGGCCGCAAAGCTCACCATGCCGGAGCCCAAGCACCGGCTGACCATCCGGATTGACCATGACGTTGTGGAATGGCTCAAAAAAAAGGCAGCGGCTACCAGACCCATATTAACGCCATTTTGCGCTCTTACATGAACGCGCAGTCGGACGAAAGCACGGATCGTGGGACGTAAAGGAACGTAATTTTGTAAGAGGGCGGTAACATTCTTTCACCCAAACGAAATCCCCACCCCAAGCAAAGGAAGCTTGGGATGGGGCAGTCGGCGACCATGACTCAGTTGTTGCTAATGGTTGCAGCCACGACACTGACAGGACTCGCTATGGCCGCCACGGGCTTTCTTGCCGTTCGGAGCGAGTCTTCTATGTTTGCCAACGATGCTGTGATCTCTGTTCTAAGCTCGTTTGCTTCCTTCGAAATGTCATTTGCGGTGTCACCCAAGTTTGTGACTTTGGTGTTGATTGTTTTTACTCTCTTCAGCGACGTCCTCATGGTGGCGACCTGCGCCTGGATTGCGTTAGCATCGATATCGGGCGCTGCTTCACGCATTTTCTTTAGCTGCATTTGTATTACGAGAAAGCGTGCTGCCGTCAGGAGGTGTTCATGCGTGCAGGCAACCCATGGTCCTTTCTCGCAAGTGCCCTCTCCCCAATCGCCGACTTCTTTTGCGAGTCCGTCAATGGTTTTGGACACATAGATTCCTGCATCTGCGTTCCGCTCGGCCAACTTCCCAGCCAAGTCTTGGGATATCCGTTGGTTCCCCATCTTTTGCTGGTCATCCCTCGCTTCTACCACAATTCTTACCGGTAGCTGAGCAACAGATGCGTTCGTCAGCTCGATAACGAAATCCCCCGGCTTATTATCAGGTCCTACATGGTCAATGTGCGCACCCACCGCTTTCGCCCACGGTTGTATAGTCAAAGCAACTTCTTCCTCGTACGGTGCTCCCTTCTGTGTTGTCTGCTGTAACGCCTCGTCCACCATCTCTTGGCCTTTAACAGAAATCACAAGGTTCGATATTTCCTCGCGCAAGGGTTTCAGGGCCTCCTCAACCTTTCCCTTTACCGTCGCAGCGAGCTCCCCGCTAGGACCGGTTACGGTTTCGACAGCAGACCTGATCGTGGCGTGAATAGAATCGCTGTGCTTTGGGTCGAGGAGCTCCCTGACCTTTTGAAGCGCAGCCCCAATTGTTGAGGTTGACTTCGACGGATCAAGATCCTGCGATAACAGGGTCCTTACCTCATTGACCTTTGTTGTAGTTTCGCTAGAAACACGCTCTAACAGCTGCCTTATGGGGGCCAATGCTTGGCCATCCTGAGTTCCAAGCTTAGAAATGAGCGCGTTCTCCGTCTTCGTTGGAATGCCCTCCACTTCCTTTTCGACGGTGGATAGGAGGTCAGCAATCTGCCGTTTTACAAATTCGGTGTCCTGCGCTGTCCTGCCACGCTCCAAGCAGAATGTCCCAACTTCAATTGCTTTGGTCATCACGAACGAGCGCTCTTGGTCAGGGACACTGCGGAAGAAATCAGCGACTTCTCTTACCGGCACTTCAAGTTCAATTATGCGGATACTGGAATCAGTAACTATTATGTTCGACATGACGCCTCCGGGAATTTGGCACCAACTCAGTAGGTTATCCCTGTTTACTCCGCCACAATGCGAAAAGTCGGCAGTGGCTTCAAAAGCGTTCCTATTATGGGAAAGAAAGCTGCGCCGTGATAATGGCCAAAAGTTGAGGTGTGGCCCCCTTTGATTTGGCCGCGTGTCTCATCTCTCTGTGACCACTCTCACAGCGCAGACCTTGCCTTTGGTCCACTATGTTCGTAGGAGAAAAGTGTCCCCACCTCATGGGTCTAATGACGCTTTTTATGCACTATGAAAAGGGTGCTTATCCTGGGAGCCGCTGGGCGAGACTTCCACAACTTCAACGTAGTTTTCCGAAACAATCCTGAATTTCACGTAGTAGCCTTTACCGCAACCCAAATTCCCGACATTGCTGGCCGCCGTTATCCCGTGCAATTGGCGGGCGATTTCTATCCGGATGGCATTCCCATCCTCGAAGAAAACAAAATGGAAGACATCATCCACGATGAGATGGTCGACGTGGTGGTGTTTTCGTACAGCGACATCGCCTATCCGACACTCATGCACCTGGCCTCGCGCGCCGTCGCCGCTGGAGCCGATTTCTGGCTGCTGGGCGCTGAGCGCACGCAGCTGGTTGCGAAGGTGCCGGTCATCTCGATCTGCGCCGTCCGCACCGGATGCGGCAAAAGCCCGGTCTCGCGGCGTATTGCCACTGAGCTTCGCAAGCTCGGATGGAATCCGGTCGTGGTCCGTCATCCCATGCCCTATGGCAACCTCGCCGTGCAGCATGCGCAACGCTTCGGTTCGTTGGCCGACCTTGATAAGAATCTTTGCACTATCGAAGAGCGCGAAGAATACGAGCCGCACATCATGGAAGGTACACCGGTTTACGCCGGAGTGGACTATGAGGAAATCCTGCGCCAGGCCGAGAAAGAAGGCGATGTCGTCCTGTGGGACGGCGGAAACAACGACACTTCGTTCTATCGTCCTGATCTTGACATCGTTGTCCTCGACCCGCATCGCGCAGGGCACGAGCTGGCCTACTATCCCGGCGAGGTGAATTTCCGCAGCGCTCACGTGCTCATCATCAACAAGGTGGACACGGCCGATCCCGACGGAATCAAGACCGTCCGGCAGAACATCGCGTTGCACAACCCCAAAGCGCAGGTCATCGAGACCGCCTGCAAGGTGACTGTTGCCGATCCCGAAGTGGTTCGGGGCAAGCGGGTACTGGTGGTCGAAGATGGCCCCACGCTCACGCATGGCGAGATGCCTTACGGAGCTGGAGTGGTCGCAGCCAATCGCTACCATGCGGCCGCGTTGGTCGATCCTCGTCCGTATGCCGTTGGTTCCATCCAGAAGACCTTCGAGAAGTTTCCGCATTTGTGGAGAGTCCTGCCGGCCATGGGATACAGCGATACCCAGCGGCACGAACTCGAGGAGACGATCAAGCGCGTTCCCTGCGATCTCGTGCTGGTAGCGACGCCGATTGACTTGGCGCGCACCATCAAGCTGGACAAGCCCAGCGTGCGGGTGACCTATGAAGTCGAGGAGATTGGCAAGCCCGCAATCACCACGATGCTGGAGCATTTCACCCAGACCTACAAGTCCGCGTCGGCAGAAGTTGGGAGGTAGCATGTCGCCGAAAGATTTCCTCTCGATTCGCGACTTCTCGCCGCAGGAGATCAGGCAATTTCTTCATGTTGCCTGCCAGCTCAAAGCCTATCCAGGGGCGTATAGCAGCGCTCTTAAGGGCAAGACGCTGGCCATGATCTTCGAAAAGCCATCGCTACGCACGCGAGTGACGTTCGACGTGGGCATCGAGGAACTGGGCGGACATCCGCTGTATCTTTCCCCGGCGGAGATCAGTCTGGGCAAGCGGGAGTCCGTCTTCGATGTTGCCAAAAACCTGGAGCGCATGGTGCAGGGGATCATGATCCGGACCTTCGCTCACGACATCGTCGTGGACATGGCACGGCACGCCGGCATTCCGGTCATCAACGGTCTCACCGATTACAGTCATCCCTGCCAGGCAATGGCGGACTACCTGACTATGCTCGAGGTCAAGGGCCGAATTGCCGGACTGAAGGTGGCTTATATCGGCGACGGCAACAACGTGGCGCACTCGCTGATGTTTGCGGGCGCGCAATTAGGCGCGGACGTATGGATAGCTACGCCACCAGGATATGAACCCGACAGTGGGGCGGTTGCCTGGGCGACCGAACGGTGTGCCACGACCGATGCGAGCTGCACTATCACCAACGATCCCGACACGGCAGTCCTCGGCGCCGACGTGGTTTACACCGACGTGTGGGCAAGCATGGGCCGGGAAGCCGAGGCGGCAGCGCGACGCAACGCCTTCCAGCCATATCAGGTAAACGGCAAGTTGTTCGCCAAGGCCAAACCCAATGCCATCTTCATGCATTGTCTGCCGGCGCATAGGGGCGATGAGGTTACGGACGACGTAATCGATTCGCCGCGATCGTTTGTCTTTCAGCAGGCAGAGAACCGGCTGCATGCCCAGAAAGCAATCATGTTGGAACTGATGAAAGGCGACCAAGCTACGGAGCGCGAGATGGCTCGCGAAGCAAGGCTGGAGTTGGTGTAGAGAAGCCGCTTTTCGCTTTTCGCTCTTGGCCTTTCGCTACTGGCTTTTACTTTCGGCCTTCATAGGTCTTAGCAACCGGCGACTTGGGTCCTCTGGCGAAAGCGAAAAGCGAAGAGCGAAGAGCGAGCAGCGAATAACGCTCGTAAGGACCCTCTATGTCAAAGACTGCGCTGGTCGCGGTTGGCGGCAATTCTTTAATTCGTGCAGGAGAAAAGGGGACGATTGCCGAGCAATTAGCCAACGCTTGTCGCACCGCACAGGCGATGGTCGGGCTTATTCGCCTGGGATACAACCTGGTGATCACCCACGGCAACGGGCCGCAGGTGGGCGCGCAACTGCTGCGCTCGGAGCGCGCCTCTGACGTGGTATATGGGCAGACGCTGGATGTTTGCGGCGCCGCCAGTCAAGGTGAGATCGGTTACCTGCTCATTCAATCGCTACAGAACGAGCTTGCTGCAGCCGAAATCGACGTAGCCGTCGTCAGCTTGGTAACCCAAACCGTTGTCTCTGCTGACGACGCCGCAATGCAACATCCCTCCAAGCCGATTGGCCCATTTTATTCCCGGGCGGTTGCTGACGAGAAAAAGCGCTTATTGGGATGGCAGATTGTAGAGGATGCTGCCCGCGGCTATCGGCGCGTCGTACCCTCGCCGGAGCCGGTTGAAATCCTGGAACTCAATGTCATTCGCTCGTTGGTCGATCACGGAGTGCTGGTGGTGTCAACCGGAGGAGGTGGCATTCCTGTAATGCGGGTGAATGGCCGCCTGCAAGGTGTGGAAGCGGTCATCGACAAGGATCGCGCGTCCGCGTTGCTGGCTTCTGAGTTGAAGGTGGACCTGTTTGCAGTCTCAACCGACACCGAATATGTTTTTCTGAACTATAAGAAGCCCAATCAGACGCCACTAACTTACGTTACCGCTTCGCAATTGCAAGAGCACCTGTTAGCCGGCCACTTCCCAGCCGGAAATATGGGACCAAAGGTGGAATCGGTGTTGCGCTTCCTCCACCGCGGAGGCAGGGAAGCCGTGATTACGTCGTATGAGCATTTGTGCGAAGCCGTGCAGGGTTCCGCGGGTACGCACATTGTGGCGGACCCAGAATGTGGCACCGAGACGATGCTGCAAGAAGAGGAAATTGAGGTGCCGGTTATCCGGTGAGCCATGTTAATGACGGATCGAACCAGTAGACTGCAGGAAGCAAAGCCCGGACGTTCCCGCATGAGTTTGAAGCATGTTGTCGAGTCGCAACAGTTCACGGTTCCACTGTTGATGGAGCTGTTTGACCGGTCGCGACTGATGGAGAGGATAGTCGCGCGAGGTGGAACGCTGGACTATCAGAATCGTATCATGGCAAGCCTGTTCTATCAGCCGTCGACCCGGACGCGCTTCTGCTTTGAAGCGGCCATGCATCGACTGGGCGGCCGCGTGCTTTCCACCGAACACGCTCGTGCCTTTTCCTCAGAGATCGAGGCCGAACAGGTCGAGGATTCCATCCGTATTATCGCCAGCTACTGTGACGTTATCGTGATCCGTCATCATGAAGCGGGCGGAGCGGGCCGCGCAGCCAAGGTCTCGCCGGTGCCGATCATCAATGCCGGTGATGGCGCGGGCGGACAGCATCCCACCCAGGCGTTGCTCGATCTGTACACGATTTACCGCGAGCGTCCGCTCGATGGACTGAGCGTGGCCTTCATCGGAGAACTCGATCGCGGGCGCACCGTACGTTCTCTGGCTTACCTGCTGGCGAAATTCGAACGGGTGAAGGTCTTCTTCGTAAGCCCACCTGAACTGCAGATGAAACCCGACATCCTGCAGTACCTCGACCGCCACGGTGTTCGCTATGAATTGGAGTCGGACATCAATCGGGTAGTCGGGGAAGTGGATGTCATTTACCAGACGCGCATCCGACCTGACCGGCTCAGGGGTCCGCTGCGCTACGCCATCGACTCCACTGTGCTGGAACACATGCGGTCAGACGCCATGATTCTTCATCCCTTGCCGCGAACCGTTGAGTTGGACAAGAAAGTTGACGACGATCCTCGCGCGCTGTATTTCCGGCAGGCCGCGAACGGGCTTTATGTCCGCATGGCCCTACTGACGATGCTTTGGGACGGATAAGGTAAGATTTTGCAATTCGGAAATGCGAACTAATGATTTGAGGACCCTATGGAAATCCTGGAACAATCGCAAAGCAGCGAACTGATCGCACTCGAAAATCAATACGGAGCCCACAATTACTACCCTCTTGACGTTGTCATCGTACGTGCCGAAGGCGTCTGGGTCTATGACGTGGAGGGGAATCGCTATCTCGATTGCCTTGCCTCCTACTCCGCCGTCAATCAGGGACACTGCCATCCTAAAATTCTGAAGGCCATGATCGAGCAAGCGCGCAAGGTCACGCTCACATCACGCGCTTTCCGCAACGATCAGCTGCCTCTGCTCTGCCAGGAACTCCACGACCTGACGGGTTTCGAGATGGTGCTGCCCATGAACTCGGGGGCGGAGGCGGTGGAGACCGCGATCAAAGCGGCCCGCAAATGGGGGTACAAGCTCAAATGTATTCCGGAAGGTAAAGCGGAAATCATCGTTTGCTCGAACAACTTTCACGGGCGCACGGTGACCACCATTAGCTTCTCTACCGACGAGCAGTATCGCGACGGCTTCGGACCGTTCACGCCGGGATTCAAGGTGATCCCCTTCGGTGACGCGATGGCCTTACGCCAGGCGATCACGCCCAACACCTGCGCCTTCCTGGTGGAGCCGATTCAGGGAGAGGCGGGCATCATCATCCCGCCTGCTGGATTCCTCCAAGAGGCCGCCGCCATTTGCCGCGACAATCGCGTGCTCCTCATGACCGATGAAATTCAGGCGGGTCTAGGCCGCACTGGCAAGCTCTTCGCCTATATGCATGAAGGAATTACGCCCAATGTTGTGATCGTGGGCAAAGCGCTGTCAGGCGGTTTCTACCCTGTATCCGCAGTACTGGCGTCGAAGGAGGTCCTGGGAGTCTTCCACCCCGGCGATCATGGCAGCACCTTCGGCGGCAATCCGCTCGCCTGCGCGATTGCTCGCGCCGCGCTACGTGTGCTGGTGGAGGAAAACCTGGTGCACCGCTCCGCCGAACTCGGCGACTACTTCCTCACCAAACTGAAGACACTGAAGAGCCCGCACATTCGTGAGGTCCGAGGCAAAGGCTTGTGGATTGGAATTGAGCTGGACGTGCCAGCGCGGCCCTATTGCGAAGCACTGAAGAAGCTCGGGATCCTCTGCAAAGAGACGCACGAGTACGTCATCCGCATCGCGCCTCCGCTGGTGATTACTCGCGAAGAGATCTTCTGGGCGTTTGAGCGGATCAAGAAGGTCGTCGAAGAATTGATATAAGAACGGCGAAGACCCGCTGAGCGTGCGGAATGCGGCGTCCCTCCCTGGAAGGCCTGGCCGACGGGAGTCCCATAATCGTGGAGTAAACGAGCGTTGAGTGCGATTCGTTCATCGGTCGCACGTCTGGACTTTCAGCTCTCGAGAGGGCTGCCGAACCTGGTGGCCCTCTTTTGTGTTCAATGGCGGCACGCGCGGCGACTCTTGCAAGCTCAAGTCGCAAGAAAGAATTGGCAGGCTGCTTGCTAATGGCTAAAGGCTAATTGCGAAAGGCTTCCTAGTACTTCCGCATGTGGATTTCGGCGCCATTCTTCTCGAACTTCACTTCGTCCATCAGTTGATTGATGAGATAAATGCCGCGGCCGTGGTTGGAGAATACATTTTGGCTGTGACAGGGATCAGGGACGGCGAACGGATCGAAGCCGCTGCCCGGATCGCGCACCACGATGAGCATGCCGCGCTCTTCGTCGCAACCTACACAGCACTGGACTTTCTTGGAGGGATCGTTCTTGCAACCGTGAACAATGGCGTTGGCGAGGGCCTCACGCAACGCGGTTTCGATCTCAAATTCTTTTCCGGTCGCGCATTCCAACCTGCGCGCCATCTCCATGATGCCTTCAACCACGGGACTAATGGCTGTGGGATCGGCGTTGAGCGTGACCTCAATACGTATCATCAGTTTGCTACGATCGAACTCCACCTTTGGAAAACAGCTAGGTTGCTGCATGGCCAGTCTCCAATAGGAATCGCGCTCGGTTACTGTTACAGAAAAGCTTGAGCGGGTCAAGCGAGAAAGCACCGAACGGGGGAATTCCACTAGCATTTTCGTGGTGTAGGATTTGGTTCTTCGGCCGACAGCTAGAGAAGAAGGTCGGAAGGCCACTGCGCCAACGTTCAGCGACTTACCCGCGTGCTAGGGATTCGTCTAGAATCGCAGCTAGTTACCGATTTCATCGGAAGCTGTTTAACGATCTGCTTTAAGGAATGTCCTCAAGAATGACAATAGTGCGGACGATACTCTCTCTGGTTCTAATCACGACGTTCTTGGTCTCCGTGGCGCACCCCCAGGACATTACCGTCGCGGCCGCTGCTGACCTGAATTACGCGCTCAAAGACCTGGCGTCGCGCTTCGAAAAGCAAACCGGCGACAAAGTAACCCTTTCATTCGGTTCCTCGGGAAACCTTTATTCGCAGATTCAGGGTGGGGCTCCATATGATGTATTCTTCTCCGCCGACATGGAGTATCCGCAGAAACTCGCCGGCGCCGGCCTGGTCGATGCATCTTCGCTGCGTACCTATGCCATCGGCCACCTCGTCCTCTACCTCCCGAATAGCATAGGTCCGGATCGCGATCATTTAAGGGACGCTCGCCAGGAGATAACGTATATTCTGTTGCTACCTGAGGTGAAGCGGATCGCAATTGCGAACCCGCAACATGCGCCTTACGGCCGCGCAGCTATGGCCGCGCTGGAGAATCTTGGAGTCAAACAAAAGGTCGCCAGTAAGTTAGTGTTTGGCGAAAATGTAAGCCAGGCTGCCCAGTTTGTGCAGTCGGGTAATGCGCAAGCTGGACTGATTCCGTTGTCGCTTGCCATGTCTCCGGCGATGAAGGCTGCGGGCAGGTACCGGGAATTGCCCGTCGACACCTATCCGGCGATGCAGCAAGGAGTTGCAATTCTTTCGTCGTCCAGGCATAAGCGCGCAGCACAAGCCTTTATCGACTATGTTGGTTCGTCGGAAGGCGCAGCGATACTTGAGCAATACGGCTTCCGCGTACCTGCAAGCAAATGATCCTTCAGGCACTCACGCTTACGCTGCGCTTGGCCGTCATGGTGTCGGCCATACTACTCGTCGTCGGACTGCCGTTGGCGTACTGGTTGGCATTTTCGCACCGCCGCTGGAAGTTTATGGTGGAAGCGATTGTCTCGCTGCCAATCGTGCTGCCGCCTACCGTCCTCGGTTTCTACGTTCTGGTTGCTGTTGGTCCCTTCACCCCGGTAGGACGCTGGTATCAGGCGCTCACTGGTCATAGCCTCGCATTCACCTTCGAGGGCCTGGTCGTCGGATCGGTTTTGTACAGCTTGCCGTTTGCGGTGCAGCCGATGGCCACTTCCTTTGCCGCTATTGACCGGAAACTATTGGACGCATCCGCGCTTCTCGGGGCCTCTCGCTGGCGCACGTTCTGGCGCATTGTTCTGCCGCTGGGAGTGCCAGGCGTGCTGACCGGACTGGTGCTGAGCTTCGCGCACACCCTGGGAGAATTCGGCGTGGTGCTCATGATCGGGGGCAACATACCCGGCGCAACGCAAACCGTTTCGATCCTGATTTACGATCAGGTGCAAGCGCTCGATTACGTGACCGCGAACCGCACCGCCCTCATTCTTCTGCTGCTCTGTTTCACCATGCTGGCAATTCTGTATGGACTGCGGCGACGCGTCGGATGGAATGTGTGGGAGTGGCGATGAGCGACCCTCCGACTTTGTCACCGGGCGAGCAACTAACCGCGCGAATACGAAAATCGTTTGGCGGCGAGAGTGGCTCCCAGTTCACCCTCGACGTCGATCTGGCGGTGGCGAGCGGGTTCACAATTCTGTTCGGAGCCTCGGGGGCGGGAAAGACGACGCTGCTCGACTGCGTTGCCGGATTGCAAACGCCTGAAGAGGGGAACATTGGGATCGGGCCCACTGTCCTCTTCAATTCTCAGTCGCGCCTGAATCTACCGCCAAGCCGTCGGTCGGTCGCCTACCTGCTGCAATCGCTGGCGCTATTTCCGCATATGACGGTCGAGCAAAATGTGCAGTACGGTCTGGCCTCCCTCAGCAAGAATGATCGCGATGCTCGCAGCGGCGAGGTATTGGAGTCGTTTCGCATTTCCCCGCTGCTCAAGCGGCGTGCCAGCGAAATTTCCGCTGGAGAACGCCAACGGGTTGCACTGGCGCGTGCGCTGGTAACGCGTCCGCGAGCGCTGCTTCTGGACGAACCGCTCACTGCGCTGGATGTCGTCACGAAAGCTCGAATCCTGGACGATCTGCGCGCCTGGAACCGCCGCCATCGCATTCCGATCCTGTATGTCACGCACGACCGCGAAGAAGTTTTCGCGTTGGGTGAAAGCGCGCTGGTGCTGGACGACGGGCACATCATTGCGCAGGGCTCGCCGCACGAAGTCATGCGGCGGCCCCAATCGGAAACGGTTGCGCAACTTGCCGGCTTTGAGAACATCCTCGATTGTTCGGTGACCGGCTCCCACCCGGAGTACGGGACCATGACCTGCCGCATCGCGGATTCAAGCCTCGACCTTGAGGTTCCTCTCTCTCGTGTAAGTGCTTCGTTACCGTTGCGCGTCGGGATTCGCGCTGGCGACATTCTGCTGGCGTCTTCGAAGCCAGAGGGGCTGAGCGCGCGCAACGTGCTTGACGGCACGATCGCGTCGCTCGAACAGCGCGATATGAAAGTGATTGCCATGGTGCGTTGCGGAGCAGTTTTTGAAGTGCATCTCACGCTGGGAGCGCGAGAGTCGCTGGAACTGGAACGCGGGACACAAGTTTGGATAGTTATCAAGACGTATTCGTGTCACGTGCTGCAAGACAGTGGATAGCGCTTGGTGAATGGTGGATAGTTTTACGGCATCCACTAATCACAATCCACTGACCAGGTTCACGCCTCACATCGCGGAGTGATGACGCTCACTGCGCCCCGGTTTATAGGGTCCATACTGGAATTGTTTACGGCTGCCCACAGCCAGGCATGGGAGAAGTCCCGCCGCTCGCGAAGGCCATTGGGAGTCCTTTCCCGGCGGCTGGTCGCGCTGTTCCGGCTGGCAGCATGTCCGCATCGGAGGTGTCAGCAATGCCGACCGTCATTGAACCAAAAACCAACGAGGATGTAAACGCGCAACCCGTTCCACCCGTCTCCAACGAACCTGAGCTGTTTGCCGCGGAAGTCGCGATGGAGGGCAAGAACTCCGGCTTCATGCCGATCGTGATGATCGCCGTTCTCATCCTGGTCGTTGGGGGAGCCATTTTCTATTTCGTGAAGGGCGCTCGCGACGTTCTGACTGTACCGGTTGCGACCAGCACGGTCACGAGCATACTAGACGCGCAAGGCCCATCGACCGTCCGCTTCAGCACCGGAACTGTGGTTTCCAATCTCAACGAGAAGCCGATGGATCCGCACTATAAGCTGCTGGCGAAGACCGGCGTCATCGTGACCAAGCCGAAGGGTTATAGTTCGTTGATCGTCAACCTGACCCCCGCGGGCGAGAAGGTGTTGAGCGATATTAAGGGCGTTCAGAAGGCCAGTAATAGCGACGGGACAGTCACCTATGTGGTTCCGTTGGCTGAGCGCAAACTGGTGGACGTGTCCAACGTTACCATGATCAAGCCGCATCTGGCTCGAGTGGAATATTCCTGGAAGTGGGCACCCAATCGCCTGGGGATCGAGTTCGACGCCTCCGGCGGGTTGGTTAAGAGCTTTAATAGCTGGGACCGCGCCACTCTGATTAAGAGTTACGGTGCCGATTTTTACGGCGCGCCACCGACCAAGGCGAGCATTGTATTGATGGAAGCGGATAACGGCACCTGGAAACCCTACGTCGAGTAGAGACTGCGGCCCGATGTTCGTGAAGGGAGGAGCATTCGGCATCTCCCTTTCTTTATGCTTTACGTCGGCGAAGCGCGCATCTCCTCGAAGAACATTGACCACGGAGGTCACGGAGATCAGGAGGAAATCTTAGACCTCGTGATCTCCGCGTCCTCCCTGGTAAATCTTCCTTCCTTTTGATAGCCGCAGACCTATGTGAGCCTCAGTAATGCACAAACTGCAGCCACAGTAGACCAATCGCTAACGTGATCACGGTCACTGGCGCACCGATTTTCATGTACTCTACGAAGCTGATGTGAGCCTCGGCTCGGGCCTTTTCCACCACGATAATATTGGCCACCGAACCCGTGATGGTCAGGTTACCCGCCAGCGTGCTCGACATTGCCAGCAACAGCCATGCGCTGTGTGCATCGTGAAACTGCGGTACCACCCCCTTCAGTAACATTACAGTCGGTACATTGCTTACGAGGTTGGACAGCAATGTAACAACCGCGGCGAATATCGCTGTGTTGTGTAGATTCAGGCGCTCGGCGAAACCGAGCAGCTCGTGGGTGATTCCAGCGTGCTCGGCTCCGCCGAGAATCAGGAACAGGCCCAGAAATAGCACAAGCAGCGACCAATCGACATCTCCGTAGATCGCTTTTGGCTCCCGATGTCGCTGCACCAGCAAGAGCGCGCCTCCCGCAGCGGCGACCAAAGGTGGCGAAAATCCCAACAGGAAGCCGGCTAAGACGGCGAGTGTGACCGTCAGCGGCCACGCCAGATAGGTTTCAGGAGGTTGATTCTGTGTCACGGTTTTGTCAGGTAAGGGTTGAGCTCCTGAGGTATTGCCTCGCAGGAAGATCAAGTGGAGTAACGCCCAATCCACAAACAAGCCGATGACTGCCACGGGCCCGAGGTGCGCGACGAAGTCGCGGTAGGAAATACCTGATACCGAGCCGATCAATATATTTTGCGGATTGCCAGTGATGGTGGCCACACTGCCGATGTTCGAAGCCGTCGCCAGCCCGAGCAGGTAGGGCAGCGCCCGGATCCTCATGCGTTTGCAGATGCCCAGAAGAAGAGGAGCCATTACCAGGCAAATCACGTCATTCACCAGAAATGCCGACAAAATGCCGCTGGTGAAAATGACTCCCGGCAGCAGGTGCCGCGGCGAGAGATGCTCGATCACCTGATGCGTCACCCACTGAAAAAAGCCGGCAAGATGAAGGCTGGCGACGATCAGCATCATCGAGAAGAGCAGTACCAGGGTTGCAAAGTCTATGCTGGCGATGGCCTGCGCAGATCCAAGCACCCGGAAGACAAACATGAGTACAGCACCGATAACGGCCATCGCTGGCCGGTCGATCTTTGTGCCCGGCAGGCGGCCTACGGCAAAAACGAAGTAGCTTACGAGAAAGATTGCCCAGGCGATGAGCATGTGTCCGTGCGAGAGCGCCTTGCGCAATTGTGGATTCAGTTGACAATTTCTCCCCGAACGATCACCCTCAGTGCCGCCAGCGATCCAGACTTTATAACAGAAGAAAACCGTCCTATGACTCGCTTTGCGACCATCGCCGTCTCGGCCTTGTTGCTCTTCGCTTTGATGCTTGTCGCGCAACCGCTGCAATCGCCGGGCACTGCCCAGAAGAAAGCTTCCCCCGTTGTTGTCATCACGGACCAGGACAATGGAAAAGACATCGACCTTCCCTCAGGCGACACGCTGGTTGTGCGGCTGAAGAGTAACCCCTCAACGGGTTATCGCTGGGCCATAAAAGGCGATCCTTTGCCGCTCAAACTGGTCAAGAGTTCTACCAAGAAGGCCAGCCAAACCAGCCATGCTGCCGGTGCCCCCGCTACGCAGGAGTTCCGGCTGACATCCGTTTCCGCGGGTATAGCATCGCTTACCTTGGAGTACCGCCGGCCGTGGGAGTACACCGCGGGTCCTGCAAAGACGTTCAGCGTCAGAGTGAATGCTCGCTGACTGGACCCGAGCACACGCTCCCGTTTCGGAAGGCGTTGGCGTCAGGCTTTCCCCTATGTTCAGATGTCACAAACGGGTGTGACTTTGGTCGTTGCCGATCCTCAGGAAAGAGTTAGAATAGGGTTGGAATTGAAAATGATTTTCAACTTCATATTCGGCCGGCATAGCAAACCGCGCAAAACACGCACCGCCCTGGCGGACCTCCGGCTCGGCGAGAGCGCCATCCTGGGCGATATGGAACTCGCCCCTCCCGTGGCCGAACATCTCATGAACCTCGGCTTCGTGCCTGGGTTGGAAGTCACCGTCGCGCGCAGCAGCCCGGGGGGCGATCCCCGCGTGTACCGGGTAGAAGGCACCGAAGTCGCCATGCGCCGCGATCTGTCGCGTCACATCCACGTCCAACTAACTGGGGCCCCTGCGTTTGGAGACTAATGCATGGGAGCCACGACCATGAGCTGCCATGCAGTCGCGCCGCCCAGGGATGAATCTCTCGGAACGTCCTATCGCACGGTCGCGGTTGTCGGTCCTCCCAATTCCGGCAAGACCACCCTCTTCAACCGCCTCACCCGTCTGCGCCAGAAAGTCGGCAATTTTCCCGGGGTCACGGTTGAACACCACACCGGGTACGTGCGCGACTACGAAGGACATGAAGTTGCGCTGATCGATCTGCCGGGCGTCTATAGTCTGACGCCCAAATCCGAAGATGAAAAAGTTGCAGTCGATGTCTTGACCGGACAGATGGCGGGTATGTCACGCCCCGACGCCATCATCGTGGTTTTGAATTCCACCAATCTGCATAGCCATCTGGTTTTGGCGGGACGCGTCATCGCGCTTGGCTTGCCGACGCTGGTGCTGCTGAACATGGCCGACGAACTGCGCAAGCAGGGTGGTCAGGTGGACGTGCTGTCGTTAGCGCGTCAGTTGGGGACTCCCGTCGCGCTTGTCAGCGCAACCACGGGTGAAGGTATCGTCGCCGTGCAGAACTTTCTGTCCTCAGCGACAGCCAGCCCCGAACCTCTGGAACTGCCCGTAGTTGGCGGCACGCGCGGTTATCGCGAGTGGGCAGTGAAGGTGGGTACGAATGCGAAGTATCGCCGTCCGGCCACTCCGGTTTGGACGCAGCGGCTCGACTCCATATTCCTGCACCGCACCTGGGGCGCGATCATCTTTGGTTTGGTCGTCATCGGAGTTTTCCAGACAATTTTCGCCGTAGGGCAACCGCTCTCGAACCTGCTGCAGCATCTTCTTGATACCAGTGGCTTGCAGATCGGAACTCATCTGCCGCAGGGGATGTTCAGCTCACTGATCGTGAACGGCGTGTGGAAGGGAACCGGTTCTGTGCTGGTGTTCCTGCCGCAGATTCTGCTGCTGTTCCTGGTCATCGGAATTCTCGAGGACTCCGGATATCTGTCGCGCGCCGCCGTCATTGCTGACCGCACCATGTCGCGCGTTGGTCTGAATGGCAAGAGCTTTATCCCGCTGCTGTCGGCTTATGCCTGTGCCGTGCCGGCCATCATGGCGACCCGCACCATCGAGAACAAGCGCGACCGCATTGCGACCATCCTGATCGCGCCGTTTATGACCTGCTCGGCGCGTCTGCCGGTATACACGATGGTGATCGCAGCGTTCCTGCCGAACCGGCCCCTGCTCGGCGTGTTCCTGGGAACGCGAGCGCTGGCGATGCTGGGACTGTACGTTCTGGGCTTCCTGATGGCGGTGTTTACGGCACGGCTGCTGAAGTCGTCAATTCTGAAGAGCAAGGACTCGCCCTTCATTCTGGAGATGCCACCGTATCGCTGGCCCACGCTCACCTCCTTGGGACTGCGGCTAGTGGACCGCGGCAAGGCGTTTCTCTATCGCGCCGGTACGGTGATCATGCTGGTTTCGCTGCTGCTGTGGGCGGCGACCAACTTCCCCATGCATCATGGACAGCCGCCCGCACCACAGGACAGCGTAGTTGCGTGGGTGGGGCATGCCATTGAGCCGGCGATTCGTCCGCTAGGTTTCGACTGGAAAATCGGAGTTGGACTGCTGACCTCGATCGCCGCGCGTGAGGTGATCATCGCCACGCTAGGCACCTTGAACGGAATCGACCCCCAGTCGCACGCTGTTGACCTGCAGGCAGCGCTCAAACATGAACTGACGCCCGCGGGCGCCGTGGCCCTGCTCGTCTTCTTCGCGTTCGCCATGCAATGCATGTCAACCATTGCCGTGGTGCGTCGCGAAACCAACGGATGGAAGTGGCCAGTGCTGCAGTTCGGCTACATGACTGTGGTGGCCTACGTTGCGGCGTTTGCGGCCTACAACATCGTCGGACACCTGATCCACTGAGTAATCTTCCGCTTGCCTTGGAGTAAAATTAGTTACAGCGGGATTCGATATGGCAACCGTACAGATTTCGCTTGCAGAATACCTGCGGACGAGCTACCACCCTGACCGTGACTATGTTGACGGCGAGGTGCAGGAGCGCAACTTGGGCGAATTCGATCATGCGGCAGTACAGGCATTCCTGACTAGCTGGTTTTATCAACACCGGCAAGATTGGCAGCTGCACGTATTGGTCGAGATGCGAGTTCGTGTCGCGGCACAACGCGTGAGAATCCCTGATGTTTGTTTGGTCGCACGAGGCCAGGAAATCGAGCAAGTTCTCACCAAACCCCCGCTAGCTGCTATCGAAATACCTTCTCCCGAGGACCGCATTTCGCGCTACAACGAACGGCTCACCGACTACCGTCAGATGGGCATTCCAAATGTCTGGGTGATCGATCCGGCAAATCGTATGGGTTACGACTGCAGCACAGCGGCGTGGCTGCCGGTTGAGGAATTCCGCATAGCCGGTACACCGATATTCCTGCGGCTCACCGAAATGTGGAGCGAGTTGCAGGCGAATCGCTAAGCCTTAAACGTTCTTGTGTAATTCGACTAGTTCCTTTACCAATCCGGGCAGCACTTCGCCCGCCTTACCCAGCACTACCTCATCGAAGAACTTGCTGTTTGCCGGCTCTTCCGGTCCGATATAGATGGCGCGGGCGCGATTGATACGGGCCATGCGCACAAAGCTGGCAGCAGGCTCGACCACGCCCGAGGTCCCAATAGTTAACAGCACGGTGCACACCCTGAGCTGTTCAAAGATTCGATCCATGGCGAACGGAACTTCGCCGAACCAGCAAATATGTGGTCGCAGCATCGCTCCGCATTGCGGGCAGGTAGGAATTTCCGCACGAGACAGATACAGGCGTTCGTCGTCAAAAGGTGCGGTATGGCACGTCTCGCGCGAGCAGCGGGTCTGCATCAGGCGGCCATGCATATGAATGACGCGCTGGGAGCCGGCCTGTTCGTGCAGAGAATCGACATTTTGCGTGCAAAGGAAGAAGCGCTCGCCCAAGGCGCGCTCCAGCTCTGCCAAAGCACGATGGGCAGAATTAGGAACTACGCTGGTGTGACGCTTGCGCCGTTCGGAATAAAACTGCCACACCAGTTCCGGATTGGCGTGAAAAGCCGCGGGTGTGGCTACCTCTTCTACGCGATGTCCCCGCCAAAGTCCATCGGCGCCGCGAAAGGTGGGAAGTCCGCTTTCGGCGCTGACGCCAGCACCCGTCAGAACGAATACCCGGTCCTGCGGCGACAGCGGCTTCGTCATTGGCCGGCCTGCGTGGCGGGAGAGAACAGGGTGCCATTCTCCGAGATTTCAGGTGTGTTAGTCAGACTATCCGGCACACCCCCCGCGCTGCTGACGGCGGCGAACAGGCGGTGAGCGGACGGAGAGGACAGAATGACCCGTGTGGCCTTATAGCGCATATCGACCTCCGGCAAGTGTTGTTTTCAGTTACCCCAATCCGAATCGGCACATAATGTTGGGCATTGTTGCGAGGTGCTCCACTGCTACATAATCCTACCTCGTTTCTATATACTGGGTGGTTCGGTTGCCACTGCTTTCCGGTCCGGGAATCACTGGTCGCATCCCTCCGGCCGGTACGGAATCTATAACTTATACATCCGATACGCAAAGGCCGAGGCCACCTGCGCGAGCCCGGCTCAGGGAGATTGTCATCCTTTGTCCACCGTAACGATATCGAGCCAACCCGCCAGCGTTGACCGCGACAAGCTGGAACGTGTCATGGATCCCTTCCGCCGCTGGGGCTACTTGCAGGCTAATCTTGATCCCCTGGGGCACTTCACTCCGCTTTCCCATCCTGAGTTAGACATCTCGGGCGACGGCGTCGATGTTGCTCGCCGTATTTACAGCGGCAGCATTGGCGTCGAATTCATGCATATTCCTGACCCGGAGCGACGGCAGTGGATCCAGGAGCGGATGGAGTCGCAGCAGCAGGAGCCGATCGATCGCTCAAGGATTCTCGACCAACTGGTACGGGCCGACATTTTTGAGCAGACCATTCATTCCCGCTACATCGGAACCAAACGCTATTCGCTGGAGGGAAACACAGCGCTCATCCCGCTGCTGGACGAGATTCTCAACTCTGCGTCGCTGCAAGGCGCCGAGCAGGCGGTGCTGGGAATGAGCCATCGCGGGCGCCTGAATGTCATCATCAATATTGTGAGCCGTCCCGCGGCCGAAATTTTCGCTGGATTTGAGGATGTCGATCCGCGAAGCGTGCTCGGCGGCGGCGACGTGAAATATCACATCGGCGCGACAGGGATTTTCACCGGCGCCAGCGGCGGCCAGGTTCGCATTCATCTGGTATCCAATCCAAGCCATCTTGAAGCGGTTGATCCCGTGGCTTTGGGGCGTGCGCGCGCCAAACAGACGCGCATCGGGCGCGAAGGTAAAACCAAAATCCTGCCGATTCTGATGCATGGCGACGCCGCGTTCGCGGGGCAGGGAATCACGGCCGAGACTTTGAATCTTGCCAACCTCCGCGGCTACACCGTCGGTGGGACGGTCCATATCATCGTTAACAACCTCATCGGCTTCACCACCAATCCGAGCGACGCCTATTCCAGCCGCTTCTCGTCCGACCTTGCCAAGCGGCTGCCGGTTCCGATTTTCCATGTTAACGGCGAGGATGCCGACGCGGTGGTGCGTGTCGGCCGGATGGCGCTCGAGTATCGCTATGACTTCGGTACAGACGTGGTGGTCGATCTCATTGGTTTTCGTCGCCATGGCCACTCCGAGGTGGACGACCCGACCATCACTCAGCCGATCCTGTATCGCAAGATCAAGGACCATCCCTTGCTATATCAGATCTATGCCAGCGATACCGGTCTGGATGCGCAGCCGCACGTCGAAAAGTTCCAGGCGGAACTTGATGCCGCCGAGAAGGCCGGCAAGAGCATGGTCAAGAAGCCGGCGATGCGTCAATTGCCAAGCTATTGGGCGCCATTTCATGGCGGCCCCTACAATCCCGCCGATGAAGTTGACACCGGGCTCACAGCCGATCGCCTTCATCAGATTACCGATGGCTTGGTGAAATATCCCGCGGACTTTAATATCCATCCCAAAGTGCAGAAATTGCTGGAGCAGCGTCGCGAGATGGGCTATGGCAAGCGTCCGTTGGATTTTGGCATGGCCGAGGCATTGGCGTTGGGATCGCTGGCGCTGGAGAACACGCCGATCCGCCTGAGCGGCCAAGACAGCCGCCGCGGTACTTTTAACCAACGCCATTCCGTGCTGATCGACATCATTGATGAGAAAGAATATGTGCCTCTGTGCCATCTGGCGCCGCATCAGGCCCGGGTTGAGATATACAACTCGGAGCTTTCCGAAGCCGCGGTCATGGGTTTCGAGTATGGATATTCTCGCGACTATCCGGAGACCCTGGTCGCCTGGGAAGCGCAGTTCGGAGACTTCGCCAACGGGGCGCAGATTGTCATCGATCAATTTGTCGTCTCTGGCGAAGACAAATGGAGTCTGTTGAGTGGACTTGTACTGCTGTTGCCGCATGGTCACGAAGGCCAGGGGCCGGAGCATTCCAGCGCCCGCATTGAGCGCTATCTGCAGCTGTGCGCGCGCGACAACATGCAGGTATGCCAGCCCTCAACCGCCGCACAGTACTTCCATCTGCTGCGCCGACAGGCGTTGCGCAAATGGCGCAAGCCGCTCATCTGCTTCACGCCGAAGAGCATGTTGCGCCACCCAGAGGCCACATCTCCCTTGAGCGAACTAGAGCGTCCGCGCTTTCAGAATGTCATTTCCGACGAAACTGCACTGCAGGCCAAGCGAGTTTTGCTGTGCACCGGGAAGATCGGTCACGAGTTGCGAATGGAGCGCAGAAAGTTGAAGATGCAGGGACCGGCGATCATTTCGCTAGAGCAGATGTATCCCTTCCCAGAAGATGAGCTTCGTGAGCTGGCAAAGCGTTACCGGAACGCGGCTGAGTTCATCTGGGTGCAGGAAGAGCCGGCAAACATGGGAGCGCTTACCTTCGTTACCCCGCGCCTAAAACGAGTTTTTGGAACAAAGCTGCGCAGCATCAAGCGTGCCGCAAACGCGACGCCAGCAACCGGCTCGGCAAAGGCCCACGAACTGGAACAGAAGACGCTTCTGACGTTGGCCCTGGGCAAAGGGGAGTAGGCTATGAAGCGTATGGGAGAACTCGTTTCGAGTTCGCATGGTGGGACCGATTGCGCAAAAATGGAGCCCACAGCTCCGGATTGAGATTACTATTTGGTTATCAAATGCAATCGAGAACATAACTCTTATTAAAATACTAACCACAGCAGCCGATCCCTCTTTTCTACAACTTCAGTCGTACAAGGCTGTCCTTCATCCCAAAAAATTCTACTGAATACAGAATATGGGAAGCCGTTTTTCTACAAAATAAAATAGGCGCACGACTTCGACAACTGTAACCCACATGTAATCAGCGCCAAACCGTGGCTACTCTCGTGCATTAACAAAATAGGGCGAATTCTCAATTCCCCTTTCCAAACAATTTGGTGCGGAGAGTGCGATGAAACGAAACACACTAAGATTGCTATCCCTGCTTGCGATCTTGGCGCTGTTTTCGGTATGGGCCTTTGGCCAGGCCGAAACAGGCGCGATCAATGGCACTGTGACAGACAAAACTGGCGCAGTCGTCGTGGGAGCCACGGTGACGGCCACTTCAATCGATACCGGACTGGTTCGCACTGCGACCACGAAGTCAGCCGGTGAATACGCCATAACCAACCTGCCGCCTAAGACGTACAACGTCACCATCGAGGCGCAAGGCTTCCAGAAGTTCACGCAGCAAGTTAAGGTCGGCGTCGGATCCATGAACGACGTTTCGGCGAAGCTTGCCGTGACCGGCGCCTCCACCACAGTGGAAGTTACCGGCTCGGCGGAAGTGGCCGTGGTCAACACCGAGAACCAGACTCTATCCACGGTGATCAACTCTAAAGAGGTTTCGAATTTGCCCACCTTGACCCGCAACCCGTATGACTTGGTTGCCACCTCTGGTAACGTCTCGGAGGACAACAACAGCGATCGCGGCGCGGGATACGCGATCAACGGCCAGCGCTCGGCCGATACCGACATCCTGCTCGATGGTGGAGAAAACGTTGACCTGTTTACTGCTACGGTAGGGCAGAGCGTTCCGCTCGACTCCGTACAGGAATTCAGCGTCCTGACCAATAACTTCACGGCTGAATATGGCCGAGCCAGCGGCGGCGTGGTGAACGTTGCCACCAAGTCCGGCACCAACAATTTTCACGGATCACTGTATGAATTTAACCGCGTGTCAGCCCTGGCGGCGAACACCTACAACAATAATGCTCAGCGATATGCTGCATTTCAAAATGGCACCTGCGTCGTCGGGACGCCTTGCGATGTAGGCAACTTCGGCTTCACCCGCAACCAGTTCGGCTACTCGTTTGGCGGGCCAATCATAAAAAACAAGTTGTTCTTCTTCAGCAGCACCGAATGGACCCGAGTCCGCAGCAACTCTCAAACCAACGCGGATATTGTCGATCCGGCATGGTTGGCATTGCCGGAGGTTAACTCTGCTACGACAAATTACTTCAACCAGTTCGGCAAGATCGGCTCCAACTTCCGGACCATCTCCAAGGTCAACTGGGGCCAGGCGCTCGGTACCACCGACCCAACGGTTTGCGCTCCCTTGTTATGTTCCGCGCCCTTTGCCTTGGCAGGGCAATACTCTACACCGACAGACGCCGGCGCTGGCTTCCCGCAGAACACCTATAGTACGGTGGAGCGTATTGATTACAACATCACCGACAAGACGACCATGTATGGCCGCTACGCTCTTTATAGCGAGGATGACTTTCCGGGTACGGTCAACAATAGCCCCTACATCGGATATAACACCGGCCAGACGTTTTTCAACCAGAACCTCACCCTTAACCTGACTCACGTCTTTACCCCGACATTTGTCAGTTCGACTAAGCTGATTTACAACCGGCTCAACAACCTCCAACCGCTGAGTACGGCGCCCGTGGGACCAACCCTGTACACCTCCAGCGTTGCAGTTCCCACTCTGCCCGGCACCAATGGCTCGCTGATCTATCCGGGATACAATGAATTCAGCCCCGGCAACGCCATTCCGTTCGGCGGTCCCCAGAACCTATATCAGATCTATGAAGATCTCAACTGGACTAAGGGCAAGCATCAGTTCAAGTTTGGCGGGGACTACATTCAGACGCGCGACAACCGCGTGTTTGGCGCCTATGAGAATGCCGTCGAATCGCTTGGACCCAGCGACATACCCACCTCGATTACGAACCTGCTGAACGGCCAGATCTATCAGTTCCAGGGAGCCAGCTATCCACAAGGCAAGTTCCCTTGCAGCAAGAACGCGGCGGGGCAAACCATTGTTACTCCCGCTTGCACTCTGCAACTACCTGTAGGTGAACCGGCGTTCAATCGCAACAATCGCTACAACGATGGCGCGTTTTACGCTCAGGACTCCTGGAAGGTGAAACCACGGCTGACCCTCAACCTTGGTCTGCGCTGGGAGTACTATGGTGTCCAACACAATGCTAACCCCAGTCTGGACTCCAACTTCTATCTGGGAGCTGGCTCCAATCTGTACCAACAAGTTCGCAACGGCACCGTGCAGATTGCCAACCAAAGCCCAGTGGGCGGACTGTGGGCGAAGGACCAGGATAACTTCGCTCCCCGCGTCGGTATCGCCTGGGATGTCTTCGGGGACGGAAGCACCAGTCTCCGCGGCGGCTATGGTATCGGCTATGAGCGTAACTTCGGCAACGTCACCTTTAACGTGATTCAGAACCCGCCAAACTACGCTGTGGTCAGTATTGTCAGTGGGGTGGATGTCCCCACGATGCCCGTTTTCACCGACAACGCTGGTCCGTTGGCCGGTACCGGAACCAAGGCCTTGCCCCCCACCAGTTTGCGCGCGGTAAATCAGAACTTGGCGACCGCCTACTCGCAGTTCTGGTCGGCAGCCATTGACCGCCAGGTCATGCGGAACTCGGTGCTGTCATTCGAGTACGCTGGCTCCAAGGGAACCGGTTTGTACGATATCGCCAACCTCAACGATGCCGGCTACGGCGCCGCCTTCCTGGGTGATGCCCGCGCCACTAATCGCGTCAACTATCAGTACAGCAACATCAATTATCGCAGTGACGGAGGCTTTAACTACTACAATGGCCTGAACGTGAAGTTCTCGACCAGCAATCTCTTTAACAAGGGCTTGCAACTTGTCGCGAACTACACCTGGTCGCACTCCATTGACAACCTGTCATCCACGTTTAGCGACGGATATTCCAGCTTCTATGGGTTGGGATACCTCAATGCCTACAATCCAAGCCTGGATAAGGGCAGCTCCGACTACGACGTCAGAAATCGCTTCGTCGTCAGCGGCGTATGGGATTTGCCTTGGATGAAGAACTCCAGCAACGCCTTCGCCCGCGCAGCACTGGGCGGATGGAGCATGTCTCCGATCTTTCTGGTCCACTCCGGATATCCATTCTCGATCTACGACTGCAGCAACCTGGGAGCGACCGGCTATACCTGTCCGCGTTGGATCCCGGGTGCTCCAGTTTCGGGAACTGGAAACGCGGGTTTCCAGAATATCGGCCCCAATCTCTTTGCCTATATGAACCTGCCCATGACACCGCAAGGCACCGTCGCTGGAGCCGGCAATGTGCTTGCCGTTCCAGTGTGCAGCGGACTTTACGGGGTCGGGTGCGTATATAGCAACAATGGTCAGGCCATCCCGCCACGCAACGACTTCCAGTCTCCGGGTTTCTGGAACATTGATTTCGTTGCGGCCAAGAACTTCAAGCTGACCGAGCGGTTCAACTTGCAGTTCCGTAGCGAGTTCTACAACCTGTTCAATCACCACAACAATTACGTTCTCGGCAGCAATCTGGATATCGAACCGGGAACGAGTCAACAGATTCAGGCAGAGAGAGGTTCGCCATCGGCCGCTTGCGTCTTCTGCACGGTGCCGGATGAGCGGCGTAACATCCAGTTTGCTCTGAAGCTGTTGTTCTAAGCAGACGGGAAAAGTACTGCTGTACTCGGGGAGCCTTCGGGCTCCCTTTTTTCATGCCCTGTGGCGAACTCTTCAAGCTGCGTTGGCCTTCTTTTCTGCTCGCCGATATTGCCTCAAATTTCTGCGGGAGTGCCTTTGGCTGGCACCCGAATCACAGTCGAGGTGATTCTGGAGAAGCTCGCAGCCGAGAGAGGGGCAGCCCGGAACCCTGGTCACGCGGATCGCTGCCCGCCGCAGCGGACGAAGCAATCGCTCGCGTTCGTCCTCAAGGGTGCCCAGCGCAGCCAGTTGCGGTGAAAGTCTTCAGGAATCCCTGTAAAAAGGCGTTTTGAGAAATCCAACCTGTTTTTACTTGACCAATTGAGCATCTTTTCCTATGCTTGCGTGCATCGGGTTGGAGTCACAACTCAGCAAGAAAGGTAAGTATGCGCTTGCTCTCGTCTGGCCGCGTGGAGTTGTGCCTCGAGTGGGATGAACATGGGCGAAGTGACCGAGTGCAAGACTTCCCCGGGCTACGAAAACACCTCATCTAACTGAGGACGGCAGAGCCTTGCCGACCGGTTCCTGCAGACGCTACCGAAAGCGTTCTCCATTATTTCAAGATAAATTCTTCCTCGTCCCGGCTACCCAGGAGATCGCGGCCTGCGATTGCGGGCCGTTAGGCAAAGGTAATTGAGGGCCTTGGCGCCAAAGGTGATGTCGACGAGGCCGGGCCCGTCAATCGATAGATCCACCTTACGTTCTAATCCACAGCTTAAGGATAAGAGATGGTGAAAAAAACAGCGGGGAGAAGTGTCACGGAAGTGCGTATCGTCGAGGCCGCTGTTCAGCTCTTCTCTCGTCAGGGATACAAGGGTACCAGTACACGGGAGATCGCTCATCTGGCCGAGGTGAATGAAGCTACCCTTTTTCGTTGCTTCGTGCGAAAAGCCGACCTCTTCTGGGCGGCGGCCGAATCGCGGTTGAACCGTTTGAAGTTAGGGCGAGAGCTGCAAAATGGCCTGGCGACAGATGTAGATCCGGGGATCGTAGTTCCCATGCTGGTGACATTCGTAGTGGAAAATATGTCACAGCATCCGGAACTGATGCGTCTTTTGTATGTCGCCGGATTCGAACTGCCAGGCGCCGACCGGATGTTTCGCGAACATCTGGGCCCGATCTTCGACGCGGTGAATGCCTACTTCGCCAGGTGCGCTGCACGCGGCGCGATCTATGATCTGGAACCCACAATCGCCACCCTCGGACTGGCTGGTGCGGTGAGCGCTCACCAAAATCTGCATCATCTGTTTACCGGACGCGATCTACCGTGGGACCCCCACCAGGCTGCTCCGGCTTACGCTCAATTCTGGCTCAACGCCTTACGCCGGCCAGTTCCCCCGCGTCAGGTGGCCAATAGTACTGACTAGTTCGGCGCAGAATTTCTACGTATCTGCTGTTTTCATGCCTCGCTTTGGCCTCATCAATTACCCCCTTCATCCTGGACCCAGCTTTGGGTTTTGCGGAGATTAAGATTGAAACCTCTTCCGAGAGAGAACATGGATCTACGAAACCTATGGAAGATTTCAGCCGCGCGGTCTGTGCTGTTCGCCATTGTGCTGGCAGTTTCGCCCACTGCAATCGGACAGAACCAGTCGAATGGAGCACCGACGCAGATGTCGCCGTCAACCCAAATGCCGGTAGGAGGACAAACACCAGCTTCCGCGCCGACCTCGTCGCCGTCTGTTGCGCGGGATGACACCAAAGCGGCGGCAACTGCGAATCCGCCAAAGACGGCGGCGGCCTCGTCGACCGCTTCTACGAAAGCTGCCGATCTCACTGACTTTCAACAGATGGTCCTCGCCTCCCTGGGCAAAGTTCTTCCTATCTATGGCCTAAGCCTCTTCGAGAATGTGCCAACAACATTTGCTCCTGTGGATCGCGTCCCTGTGACCGCGGACTACGTTATTGGCCCGGGCGACGAGCTGCTGATTCGGGCCTGGGGACAGATTGACTTGGATGTCCACGCCCGCGTTGACCGCAACGGCAGCATCTTCCTTCCGAAGGTGGGGAACTTGAATGTTGCCGGGCTGAAATACGCTCAGATCGAGGAGTTTCTCAAGTCGCACATCGGACGCATCTACCAGAATTTTGATCTGAACGTGACCATGGGAGAGCTGCGCTCGATTGACGTGTTCGTGGTAGGCCAGGCACGGCGCCCCGGTCGCTACACCGTCAGTTCCTTGAGCACGATGGCCAACGCGATCTTTGCGTCAGGCGGGCCCTCGCCCACCGGATCGATGCGTCACATCCAGCTAAAGCGCGGTTCCACCGTGATCACCGATTTTGATCTTTACGATTTACTGCTTAATGGCGACAAAAGCAAAGACGTTCTTTTGCAGCCTGAGGATGTGATCTACGTGGCTCCCATCGGGCCGCAGGTTGCCATAGGCGGGCAGGTCAATGTACCAGCTATTTATGAGCTCAAAGGAGGGACCGACTTAGCGGAAGCTCTGCGCCTCGCGGGCGGACTATCCACTACGGCATCGGGCGGCAAAGTTTCCGTAGAGCACATCAAGGACCGACAAGTGCATGTCGTCGAGCGAGTGGGGTTGGATGCAACTGGCCTGGCCCATCCCATCGAAGACGGCGATGTGGTGAATGTCACCCTGGTATCTCCGCGCTTTGAAAATTCCGTAACCTTGCGCGGCAACGTGGCCTCACCGGGCCGCTATCCCTGGCACCAGGGCATGCGAATCAGCGATTTGATTCCCAACCGCGAGTTTCTTATCACCACGGAATACTGGAAGCAACAGAACTCCGTAGCTCTGCGGGCGACGGAAGCCCAAGGTGCGGTAAGCGGCGCTGCCAACGAAGTGAGCCGCAAACCTTTGGAGATCAACTGGGATTATGCAGTTGTGCAGCGTCTCAGTCCGCAGGATCTTTCGACTCAACTGTTAACTTTCAACCTGGGTAAGGCCATTTTGAACAACGATGATGCCAGCAATCTAGTGCTCCAGCCCAGTGACATCGTCACCATTTTTTCGCAGACCGATCTGCGCGTTCCCGAGGCAAAGCAGACCAAGCTGGTGCGACTGGACGGGGAGTTTGAGGCTGCTGGAATCTACCGTGCCAAGCCAGGCGAGAGGCTACGTGATCTGGTGATGCAGGCCGGTGGACTCACCCCGTCAGCGTACCTTTATGGCGCCGAATTTAGCCGTGAGTCGGCGCGCGTAGAGCAACAGGAACGGTTGGACATGATGATTGCCCAGACCGAGCAACAGGTCGCCCGGCAGGCGGCGCAAGCGTCGCTGAACGTACGATCTAACGATGAGGCGGTTGCCGCCAGGGCCAGCGTGGAGTTGCAGCAGGCCAGTCTTGAAAAGCTTCGGCAACTGCGAGCCAATGGCCGTATCGTCCTGAACTTGCACCCCAACGACCATACGGTGGATAACATTCCCGACATCCCTCTGGAGGATGGCGATCAGTTTTTTGTTCCCAGCCAGCCAATCGTGGTGAATGTCGTTGGCGATGTCTACAACCAGGGCTCCTTCATCGAACAACCCGGCAAAACCGTTACGACTTACTTGCGGAGTGCGGGCGGCCCTACCCGGGATGCGGATAAGGGCAGAATCTTCGTGGTTCGCGCCAACGGCGCGGTCGTCAGCAAAGATGCGGCGTCGTACTTCTGGTCGGGAGGATTCGACAGCATGGTGCTGATGCCGGGCGACACCGTGGTTGTTCCAGAGCAGACCAACAAAGGCAGTTTGTTACGTGGGATCAAGGACTGGTCGCAGATCCTGGCGAACTTTGGATTGGGAGCGGCTGCGATTAACGTACTGAAGTAAGGGCCGCCCCGCAATTTATGAGATGGCTTCTAGTTGTCTAGTGGAGTAGGTACTTATGATGGAAAGGTCGAGAGTAGCAGAAGCGGAGGATAGGAGCAGCGCTAGAGTTGACGAGGCGGTCACGTCGAAGGTCGCGGCCGATACTGAGTACGAGAGCAAAGCCGACATAATTGAACTGCTGCTGGTATTGGCAGGGGAAAAGAAGAGGATCCTCAAGATTACGATTGGGGCAGCGGCGGTAGCCGTGGTGATCTCCTTCCTTCTTCCCAAAATGTACACAGCGACCACGACGATTCTTCCCCAGCAGCAGAGCGAATCAGCGGTGACTTCAATGCTGGGACAGCTGGCTCCTTTGAGCGGACTGGCGGCTGCCGATGACCTGGGCCTAAAAAACCCTGCGGACTTGTTCATCGCCATGCTGAAAAGCCGTACCATTGGGGATCATATCATCGACCGGTTCGATCTCCGAAAAGTCTACGGATCGAAGCGCTATCAGGATGCGCGCAAGGAACTGGCGAGCCGCAGCGAAATCATCGCGGACAAAGGCGGGTTGATCTCCATCGCGGTGACCGACCGTGATCCGATGCGCTCAACCCGGCTGGCCAACGCTTACGTTGAAGAACTGCATTCGCTCAATCAGAATCTGGCCGTGACCGAAGCCGCCCAGCGGCGGCTCTTTTACCAGCAAAAGCTTGACGCAGAACGCGAGGACCTGTCGCGCGCGGAGTTGGCCCTGGAGCAGGCCCAGGAGAAGAGCGGCCTGATTCAGCCCGACGCTCAAGGGAAAGCGATCATCCAGTCCATGGCTGATATGCGCGCGCAGGTAGCGGCCCACGAGGTGCAACTGCAGGCCATGCGCTCGTCTGCGACGGAGAACAATCCTGATGTGAAGCGTGCTGAGCGGGAATTGGCCGGTTTGCGAACCCAGTTGGCGAAACTTCAACGCGATACCGGGGAACTGGGCAATGGGAACCTCGAGGTACCGACACGACAGCTGCCGGAAGCAGAGTTGGAATACATTCGCCGGACACGAGATCTCAAGTATCACGAGGCATTTTACGAATTCCTGGGCAAACAACTCGAAGCTGCCCGGATTGACGAAGCCAACAACGCGGTCCTTGTACAGGTCGTCGATCCGGCGGTTCTACCCGAAAGGAAGTCCAGCCCGCGGCGCCTTCTCATTGTGTTGGTCTCGACTGTGATTGCCTTCGTGTTGTCGTGTCTCGGCGTACTTGCCGCAGAGGGGGTACGGCGCAAGCAACAGGATCCCGGTGACCGGGCGCGTCTCGCCTTGCTGCGCCACTCCTTAAGGCTCTCCTCCTGGAACTTATGAGTACGGCAGAGCAATCCATTTCAAGGTATGGGCCAGCGTTCCTCCCGATTCCAACAGCCGCCTTTGAGGTGTTGGCCTATTTGGGAGTAGTTGCGATTGCGACGCTATGTTTCCTCTTAGGCTGGCTTCCGATTAACGGCGCGGTCGTGTTGACGGTCCTGCTGTTGTCTTCACTGATTTTTCTGGCGTGGAACCGCTTCGATCAGGGTCGTCATCCTTGTTTCCTGTTTCTTTGCGTACTGTTGTTCTTTCAAGGTGGCCGGCTTTTGGCCTATTGCTTCGGGGCCGAGGCCGAACCCATGAGAATAAGGCTCATGGTTTATAGGCCATTCAATCTGTCGAGGGATGAAGCTGGTATCGTCCTACTTTGCTTGGTGCTATCGGCGATTTGCATTTATGCGCCTTGCCGCTGGAACTATCGGCGAGTCCTGCCTCCCACCGATGCAGGCGTGGACCGCTTTCTCCCTTATCTGTATCTGCTGTTCTATGGCTCCCTGCCTGTCCAACTGTTCAAGAACTATCGCTATTTTGAATATATTCAGGAGCACGGTGGATATCTCAGCATATTCTTGAACCACAGCGATCTCGCCTCTAGTGTGCCCTCACTTGTACGCGCGATCTCACTCATCAGTTTTCCGGCCTTTGTTGCCATTTTTGTCATAGAACGGCGGAAAAAGTACCTCTATATCACGACGGCGTTATATTTCGCTACCTCTTCCCTGGTTTTGCTATGGGGCTCGCGAGGGGCCATATTTGGCCTGATATTAGCTTTATGGTATGTCGCCAGGATTAAGTCTACAAAGAGAGCTCGAGTTGCCTTGCTAGCGATGGCGGCATTGGTTTTGCTATTGGTAGCAGATGTCATCCAGAATATCCGGGAGGACCCAGATAGTGCATCGGAATATTCATTTCTGCCTTTCGACTTTCTAGCGCTAAATGGCTCTTCAATCGATGTGACCGCGGTCGCGATTAAGTATAGGCAAGCCTTCGCTCCGCATGTGGGGACCTATCTGCTTTATGAGTTGCAGAATGCATTTGTAGCCAACGATACGACTAACTATTTTTGGGGCAAAGCTCTGGCATTTGATGTGCCAGTTTTTCTCAATCCCGCGGGGTTTTCACTCGGGCGCGGAACGGGCGGTTCTTATGTCGGGGAGGCCTACGTCATCGGGGGCCTGGGAGGGATCGTAGTCATCTCCCTCCTGATTGGAGTTGGCCTTCATCTGCTCCATTATTTCAGCAGGACCGCTCTCTGTTTGTTTGTGGTCGCCATGATTCTGCCGGATATTATGGTGATGCCAAGAGGAGAACTCTTGGATTGGCTATCGGTATTTGTGAGGAATGCCATCTCTATTTGTCTGCTTGCGTTAGGTTGGCAGCTATACCGCCTTGTCGCCTTGCATCCAGCAAACACCCAGGCTATACAGGGCTCAGAGTCGGTTTTAGGCCGATGATATCTTTGATCGTAGCGACCTTGAATCGGGTCCCTGAACTGGAGCGGTTGCTGACCAGTTTGGATGGACAATCATACAAGCAGTTTGAGGTTATTGTTGTAGACCAAAATGCTGACGACCGGCTCGAGTCAGTGCTTCAAAAGCATGAGAGCCTCACGATTCACCATGTACGCTCAGGGCGTGGACTATCGCGGGCGAGAAATATCGGCCTACCGCTGGCGACCGGCGACATAATCGGTTTTCCCGATGACGATTGCTGGTACCCGGAGCATCTCCTCGCCACTGTAACGAAGTGGTTTGCGTCACATCCTGGATCCGGAGGGCTATTCACCATCTTGCGTACTGCAAACAATGAGCTAGTTGGGCCCAAGCGGCCGCCTGAAACATGTCGTTGTACCAGGGAAAACCTGTGGCACTGCGGCATCTCGCCGAGTGCTTTCCTGCGCCGTCAGGTTACGGACGTTATTGGACCATTCGATGAGAAAATTGGAGTGGGCGCGGCATCTAAATATCAGTCCGGTGAAGATATTGACTATTTTCTTCGCGTTCTCGCTCAGGGATTGGAAATGTACTATGAACCGGACATCACGGTGCACCATCCCTCTTTTCATTCTGCGGAGCGACTGCGGCGAACCACGTACCGCTATGCTTTAGGCGGGGGTTATATACTGCGCGTTCACGATTACAAATTGCGGTACGTGGCCAAGAGCATTCTTCGGTCGTTCGCCGGAGCGGTTGTTAGCCTGTGCAAAGCTAATCCTAGCCTTGCATATACGTATCTTGTGCGCGGAGTAGGGCAGTTACAGGGCTACGTATGCGGCCCGAAAGACCTTGGGCGGACAGCCGATCCAGTGGCCCACTGATTGCCGGATTCTCATGGCAAGTTCCACACGCGAGTTAGTTCGCAATATCTATCGGTTAGGTTCCGGCGAGATACTGGCACGGCTTTGCAGCATAGCGACCGTGCTGTTTCTAGCGCACCGGTATGGAGTGGTCATAGTAGGTGTCTACGCCCTGGCCTTGAGCCTAGCGCAATACTCGCAGCCGTTTATCGATTTTGGTTTGAAGCATGTGGGAGCGCGGTTGCTGGCGAAGTATCCGCTAGCAGCACAAGAAATCGTGCGCCAAGTGCAACGACGCCGTCTCCTGATGGCATGCATACTTTTGCCTTTGCTTCTGATTTATGCAGGATTGACCAACCTGCCGATGAACTTCAAGATTTTCCTTGCAGTCTTCGCTGCATTCAGTACTCTGCATGCGTACTCCCTCGACTGGGCAGCATGGGGTAAAGAGCACCTTCGCCTGGTTGGACTTGCTAGAACCATCGTTCCCGCTACGATTCTAGTTTGCCTGGTTTTGGGAAGGAACAGTGATCAGATCCTATGGTGGATATTGCTAGGTAATGCGGTTGGGAACGGGCTGCAAGGGGCGATATTTTGGGGATGGTGGAGGAAACACCGCCTCGCCCAAGAAGAGGAACGCGTAACCTTGACGGCGATCCGCGAATCATTGGCATGGCAGCGTACTAGCATCATGGGGCTGGCTACTCTGTGCAACCTGGCGTTCAATACTATCGACATGCTTATGCTTGGCGTGATGTCAAACCCACAGCAGGTCGGACTATACAGCGCCGCGTATCGGATATTGAATCAGGTTCTCGTCACGTATTACATGCTCACTCAGGTACTCTACCCGCAACTAGCCCGGCAAAATCAGCAACAGCGGATTCGGATGTTGAAACCCCAGATTCTGCTGTTCCTAGTTGGCGCGGGTATTGGCATCGCGGGACTGCTCTCGGTTGCGCGCGGTCCCATCCTAACAATCCTCTTCGGGCATCAATTTCTGCCAGCAACTTTATTACTGCTATTGCTGGCCTGGGCCATACCGTTTGACTTTCTGACTTCGTATTTGAGCAATGCTTATATTGCCTGGGGCATGGAAAAGAAAATCCTCATCTGCACGATCATTGCAGCTGGAAGTAACGTCATCCTAAACCTCATCTGGATTCCGGTATATGGTGCGGCCGCGGCGGCTGTGAACACTCTGATTTCCTACGCGATCTTTCTGGCTGGTCTGGCGCTAGCGGGACGTTTTGCCAAAGAACTCGCGAACGTGCCGCAAGGGCAGGCTGAAGTGGTGGCGTAGAGCTTTGACACGCGTTTGCAAGTCTATGACTGGCACTTAGAGAGCCAGTACATCAAGAGATGGACAAATACAGAGAGACCTTTTATCCCGAGAGCTTCTTCGGGGGGTTTACCCAGGCCGACGGAACCGTAGCATTCTATTCCAGAGTTAATGCGCTCATAGAACCATCGTTCGTCCTGGTGGACTTCGGATGCGGCCGAGGGCAGCACACTGAAGATCCGGTTGCCTTTCGTCGCGATTTACTATGTTTCAAGGGAAGGGTTGCCAAGGTTATCGGCTTAGACGTGGACAATGCAGGGCAGGCCAACCCGACCATTGATGAATTCCGAATTCTGGCACCCGACCAGGATTGGCCAATCGAAGATAGGTCCACCAACCTTGTGCTCTGCGATTCGGTGCTGGAACATTTGGCTACACCGGAGTTCTTTTTCCAGCAAGCGCGTAGAGTTCTGGTCGACGGAGGTTATCTTTGCGTTCGCACCACGAACTCTCTCGGTTATGTCGGGATCGGGTCTAGACTGGTGCGTAACCGCTTACACTCAACGTTGCTGTCGCGCCTTCAGGGATCACGAAAAAAAGAAGATGTGTTCCCAACACTTTACCGATGCAATACCATCAGATCGGTCCGCCGCTTGATGAACGCACATGGCTTTCGAGCAGCGGTTTACGGCCACACCCACGAACCGACTTATCTCAGGTTCTCCAAACTTGCGTACGCGCTGGGTGTCCTTCATCAACGGTGGGCGCCCAATGTTTGCGGGTTGACTATCTTCGCGTTCGGTCAATTGACTGACCAGCGTTGATCAAGCCACACACCATCAAGACTGGCCCAGACATGCGTATTCTCTACGATCACCAGCTTTTCTCGCTACAAAACGCTGGTGGAGCATCCCGCTACCACTATGAACTGATGCGGCATCTTTGCAGGGTTCCAGATGTGCAGCCAGAGTTGTTGTTGGGTCTAAATGCGACGGTCTGTCCCTTTAAAGAATTGTCCGCGGGAAATGCCCGCGTGACGAGCCTGCGGGGCCCATTAGGTCCGGGAATATGGCGCTATGCCGCGAACGAGATATTTAGCAATACTATCGTGCCCTTTCGTGGCAGGATCGACGTGTACCACCCGACGTCGTATCGCTGCCTGCCCCTGGTGCGAAGCCGGCGAATCGTCACTACCCATCACGACTGTACGCACGAAAGATTCTCCAAGGCATTCCGCTACTACAAGGAGGTTGCGCGAGCGAAGAAAGCTTTATTCGCGCGCGCCGATGCAATTATTTGTGTATCCGAAGCGAGCCGGAAGGATTTGCTGGAGTATTATGACGTGGAAGTTACCAAAACCTACGTAATTCATCACGGTGTTACCCGCCTGCCACGATCACGGCCTGCCGCTGACAAACTACGATCTATGTTGGGACGGAGCTATTTGCTGTATGTCGGCTCGCGCGCTCCATACAAGAATTTCCCTGCTCTGCTGAAAGCGTTCCGGGCAGCCAATCTGCAAACAGAGCTGGACTTGCTCGTACTGGGTGGAGGCCGCTTGACTCCCGAGGAGCAGGTAATGGTGCAAAAGCTGGAATTAAGTAATCACGTGATCGCCATTCCGAGAGTATCGGACGAATTTCTGGCAGAAGCTTACGCAGCAGCAAGACTGTTTGTCTATCCTTCCTTATGGGAAGGTTTTGGATTCCCTCCGTTGGAGGCCATGTCCCTGGACTGCCCAGTAGTAGCCTGCCGAATATCGTCGCTACCTGAGATCTGTAAAGATGCTCCGTTTTACTTCGATCCGGAAGGTGGCGAATCGCTCGAGTCGGTGTTAGCGAGCGCTGTAAGCGATAGTGAAGGACGCAAGCAAGCGATCGCGCGAGGCAGGGAGGTAGCCGCTCGATATACATGGAAGAAATGCGCCGAGGAGACTCTGAAGCTATACCGGGAGTGCCAATAGTTCACTAAGCCGTCCCAGGCAGATGATGGAACCCACACTCGATCTTACAATTATCATTTCCAATTACAACACGCGTAGCCTGCTGCGCAATTGCCTGGCGTCGATATACCAGCACACGAGAGATATCGCTTTCGAAATAATTTGTATCGACGATAACTCTGCTGACGGAAGTGCTGAAATGGCAGCCCACGAATTTCCAGAGGTCATTTTGATTCGCAATAGGGTCAACAAACTCTATGCCAAGAATCAGAATACGGGACTGAGAATGTCGCGCGCGCGATACGCTTGTTTGCTGGATAGCGATACGATACTGACCGGGAATGGATTCCGAGCACTGGTATCTTTCATGGACGAACATCCCGAGGCCGCTGCTTGCGGACCGAAGCTGCTGAACCTCGACGGTTCCATTCAGCACTGCGTTCGTGGGTTCCCCACGGCGGGTGTGTTTTTCTTGCAGACTCTTAACTGGCACAAGTTGTTTCCCAAGAGTCGTTTAATGAACCGCTATTACAACACCGACTTTGACTATGCTACGGCGCAACCGGTGGAGAGCATTGGCACAACTGCCTACGTCATACGTCGCTCGACGTGGGAGAGCGCCGGAATGCTTGATGAGCGGTTTCGACTGGCGGTGGTGGACCTTGCATATAACTACATGCTGAAGCAAAAGGGCTATAAGGTGTATTACACTCCGTGCGCGGAGATTGTTCACCTGGGCAGTCAGAGCATCAACCAGAAAGCGCTTAGCTCGCTAGAGGATCAATGCCGCGCTCTTATTCAATTTAGCGAGGCATACGATTATTTTGGTACAGGCCGGGTGACGAAGCTACTAGTTCGCTGGGCTGTGATCCTACGTTACTACTGTAAGCTGCTGGAGTATCACTTGGGCTCCGACAAACGTGTCATTAAAGGACCCGGCGCTCCTACCAAAGACGTCGCGGAGCAGGCAACCATGATACGAGACTCTGATTAAAGCTCTCCCACAGATTTCCGTTTGTATCTGACCCGCATCCACAAAACCTCATCTGCCGTTTGTTTTCAGGATAGCTAGAGCGATTCCACAATGGCTGTATCCTCTTTGAAACAACGCGTCTTCGGGCGTGCCGCAAAGATAGCGGGAAGTGACCGGCTTTAGCCGCTGAGGGGCCGTCCCTCAAGGCCTAAAGGCCGAGTTGTTGGTAGCGCGGATCGGCGCGGCTGAAGCGGCGCCCTTTCAAGGCGGTTATAGCAACTCAGAAAATGCCCTAGTCACCAAGTTTACGATCACTCGCCACGCTTTTGCTTAATGAGAGACGCCGCCAGCAGCGTCTTTACGGAGTAATTCGATGACCCGTCCACTGCGTGTTCTGTTGTTCAGGCCGATAGTCATAGCGCTTGACATATTACTGATCAATGCTGGATTTCTGCTTTCGTTCCTGTTTTGGTGGAATCACTTGTTGAGTCGCAGCCAAAATATTTCAGCATACTTACAGCTTGTAGTGGTTATCTCATTGGCGACAGTGGTCACCTTTCAGCTGTTCGACCTCTATCGCGACTGGCTGCGGCGATCGCTACGCCACGTCATTTACTCGATCATCATCGCGGTGTGCATGACCTTGCTAACCACAATGGCATTAGGATTTTGGAGCCGTCACTTTGCCTTTCCCCGTAGTGTACTTCTGACCGCCGGCATCATTCAGATCGTCCTGATTTCGGCCTATCGGATTCAGATGCGCAGGCTCTACAGGCGCTGGTTCGGCAACCGGAAAACCGTCGTTATCGCGGACTCTGAGCAATGTGCCTGGAGTATCGCGAGAAAGTTCGAAGAGCATAGCCAGGGATTGTATTCGATCGAGGGATATGTCCTTACCTGCGACCTGGAATCGCCATATACCGAACTGCAGGATGCCGAAACCATCATTTTGACAGAAGGGCTCGAGGGCAAGGAAGAAATCATTCTGCACTGCTTCAGAGAGCATAAGGAAATGCTGGTCGTCCCCAATCTCTCCGAACTCACCCTGTTTGGTGCCGAAGCGAGGGAAATAGACGATGTGCTGATCTTCGGCGTTCAACCACACCGGCTGAACCCGGCCGAGGAATTGTTCAAACGGTCCTTTGACCTGATCGCATCTTCGGGGGCACTCCTGATCATTAGCCCCATCCTGTTGATGGTGTCGGCGGCAGTCCGGTTCACCTCGAAGGGGCCGGTATTATTTCATCAAGAGCGCATGGGGAAGGGCGGCAGACTATTCCGTGTCTTGAAGTTCCGGACGATGGTCTCGGATGCCGAAAGACACAGCGGCCCGGTGCTCGCGATCGAACGCGATCCCCGGATTACGCGCTTCGGACGTTTCTTGCGCGCTACCCGAATCGACGAACTCCCGCAGTTATTCAACGTTATCAAGGGAGATATGAGTTTGGTCGGTCCTCGCCCGGAGCGAGCTTACTTCGTGCAACGGTTCGAAAGGGAGCTTCCGGCCTACGACCTACGGCATGCCGTGAAGCCGGGTTTGACTGGGCTGGCACAGGTAATGGGCCGCTACGGCACTACTGTGGAAAGCAAACTGCGCTTCGACTTGCTTTATATCTACAATTATTCGCTGCTCCTCGATGTGAAGATCCTTCTGCAAACTGTTCGCGTGGTATTGCAGCGCGAACAAGCAGCCGGTTTGAATATGGCGAAGTCTCCTGTGGACTGGCGCACTCGGAAGGGCGCAATCGAAATGATTCGACCTATCGATAGAATTGTTGAGCAGACGAATTCCCAAACCGATTGAACGAACGATCTATCCGGGCGCACTGCGCGCATCGCGAACGCCATCTGTTCGCCAATAGGGGCGGCGGAATTTTCGGCGAAGCGCGCGAAAGGCGACGACGAACGGACGCGACATCAGCCAAGTCACCGAGCCGTCTGTGAATAACCGGACAATTCCTCGGGCAAAACTGGTCGAATGTCGCATCTCTTCCAGCGCAATTCCGGTTGAGTACGTCTGCCGGCGATACGCGGCAATCTGCGGATCAAGTTGTTCGGCCCATTGATTGACAATCGAGAGCGGTTCCTCGTAAAGCCGTTGCCGTTTTGACTGCGACATGCTGCCGGCATGCATGCGATAACGGCAAACCGGTTCCTGCACAGCGCGTGCAGGGTATCCTCGAGCCACGGCGACGTAGAGGTAGTAATCGGGAACAGTCTGGATCGTAGGGGGAATAGGACCGACGTCTTCCACGGCGGAGCGGCGCATCACCGCCGAGCTCATGGCGATGAAGCAACCGTCGGCGAAAAGTTCAGTGAAGATATCGCCCTCAGGCAGGGGCTGAAATTCGTGCGCATAGTCGTAGTCTCGCTCTTGACCGCCGGGATAGAACTGGATGGCGCGCCCGTAGATAATACCCACGTGGTCGTCGACAAGGGCCATCTGCTGTTGCAGCTTACGAGGCAGCCAGATGTCGTCCTGATCGAGGAAGGCCAACCATTCTCCCTGTCGCCTGCCGGATGGCGCGGTTCCTCGCCTCGCCTAAAGAAGTCTCCTCTGGAGAAAGGAAATAGCGAATCCTCGAGTCCCGATACTCTGCAACAATTCTGGAGCTGTCATCGGTCGAGCAGTCATCCCAGACGATCAACTCCCAGTCCTGGAAGGTTTGTGCCATCACACTGTTCAAGGCCTCGCGGAGAAAAGCAGCGCCGTTGCGAACATTCATGATGATGCTAACCCGCGGCATATGAGTGTCATTAGCCTTCAGGCTCGAAGTATAGCTGAGGCAATTAGCGAGGATGGCGATCCACAACGGTCGGGCTGCCGTGCGACTGTGTCGAGATGCGCATAGCCGATGAAGATCAGAAATGTTTTCTTCTCGTTTGCCAGGCTAGCTACTGGCGAGGTATTCGGGAGGATGGCCACGTTTGCGTTGTTCGCGTACGTGTCCCGCCAGTTTGGGGTGCAGATTCTTGGAATTTTGGCACTCGCTCAAACCGTTGCCGCCTACGTCATGGAAGGCTCCGATCAGGGACTGAAACTGATCGGTGCACGGCTTCTAGCGCGCAATCATGCGTTGGCCACATTCTTAGTTCCATTCGTTCTGCGGCGGCGTGCCGCGCTTACCGCGATTGCAATTGTCTTGGGCGCGATCTACGCAATCCTCGGTCCTATACCGCCGGTCGCGCGCGCTTGTGTGCTGATATTCGATGTCGCGGTCGTCCCATACGCGTTCGCGCTCGATTGGGTGGCGTGGGGACTTGGCCACTTTGGGGCGCTCTCAATCTGGCGGAGTGGAGTCAGCGTTCTATACGTAGCGATGGCGATCTTCGCCATGCATTTTACGATGCGACCGATTGCGTCGATCTCAGGTGCCAACCTCCTGAGCGCACTTGCGGGGGCCGGTTTCCTGTGGATGATGTGGCGGGTCCGTTGGAGGAAGTCCCAGACTGGCGTGGCGGTGGATGACATCAAGGCTGCTGCCGACGAGCTACGTCCGTCCCGTGTTGCGACGCTGGGATTGGCAAATTTCCTGAACCTGGTGTTCATGAATGCCGACATCCTGCTGCTGGGCGCCATGACCAGCACAGGTGAAGTCGGGCGCTACAGCGCAGCTTGTAAGCCGCTCTACATCATCTTCACCGGATTCTGGCTGCTAACGGATGCACTTTATCCTTACCTCGCGAAGCTGGAAGCGGGTGCGCAGGCCTATAGAGTTCTGCTGATCGCACTCGCCCTGCTGGCAGCGGTTGCGTCCATTGCTGCATTAGGCATCGGCCTGCTCGCGCCACAACTTCTCACCCTGATCTACGGATCGACGCTGGGCGCGGCAAGACTCTTTCGAATTCTGTTGATCGCATTGCCCATTGACTTTTGCTTCTCGCTACTTTGGACCGTGCTGGTGAGCCGGGGCTACGACCGGCCCGTGCTGTATTCGCTTGGAGCAGCCGCCGGCCTCAACGTGTTCTTGAACCTGGTATTCATTCCCCGTTTCCGAGCTGATGCAGCAGCGTGGGCCACTGTGGCTGGATACGCGTTGCTGTTTTCGGCGCTGCTGATTTTTGTGCTGAAGAACAAAGTGCTGTCAGCCGCTCCGGTAAGCGAGGCGCCTGAGGCGAGTGCAGTCTGGGCTTGATGCTTACTTGTTGTCTGCGTCAGAAGTGTAAGCGGCGGCTGGTGTAGTCATTTTCATGTTCTCGCCATTGCCCATGATCCGCCAGTAGGGACGCCGAAGATTTCGCCGGATCAGGTGAAACGCGAACATGAATGGCCGCACCAACTGCGAGGTGATGGATCCTTGTGTGAACAGGCGAGCAAGCCCTCGGACCGCAGTTTCGGGCTTTCGCATCTCCTGCAGCGCTATGGCGGTGAAGTGCCTCTTTCGGCAGAGCGCGACGGTTCGCGGATCGAGCTCGGCGGCCCATTGGTCAATTAGCCACAGCACCTCCTGATTCATCTTAAGGGCGATTAGCCGGGACATGTTTGCGCCGTGCATGCGATAACGGCAGACTATTTCCTGCACCGCTCGCACCGGGTACCTGCGGGCGACGGACACGTAGAGCCAGTAATCCGGGATGATTTGAATTGCGTTCGGTATCCCGCCGACGGCTTCGACGGCTGCACGTCGAAACACAGCCGAGCTCATGGCGATGAAGCAGGAATCGGTAAAGAGCTGATCGAAGATATCGCCTTCCGGCAGAAGTTTGAATTCGTGCGCTTGGTCGTAATCTCGCTCCAATCCACTGGGATAGAACCTGACAGTCCGGCCATAGATCAGGCCGACGTTCTGGTCGGCCAAAGCCATCTGCCGCGCAAGCTTCCCAGGCAGCCAAATGTCATCTTGATCGAGAAAAGCCAGCCAAGCTGCCGTCGCCTGACGAATCGCGTTGCTTCTGGCCTTACCTAACGAAGTCTCCTCCGCTGATTGGAAGTAGCGAATCCTCGAGTCTTTGTAATCGGCGATGATTTGCGCGCTGTGGTCGGTGGACCGGTCATCCCAAACGATTAGTTCCCACTCCTGGAAGGTCTGCGCCAGCACACTATCCAGCGCTTCGCGGAGGGTGGAAGCTCCATTGCGGACGTTCATGATGACGCTGACGGAAGGCATAACCATCTCGCGGGCTGCGCATCGAGCTTAGCTGATCGTCCACGTCTGATAGGACGAAATCATGATGCAGTAGATGAGTACTTGCCAAAAGATAAGAGCAATACCGGTGACCCCGGAGACGAGCAGAAAGCCATCTGCCATGTCTAGATTTTTTGGCAAGCCGACGACTAACCAGGCACGTACCAGTCCGGTGACTGTAGCCACCGCGATCATGCCAAGCGCGATGAGGGGGCCGGACGTGGACCTTTTCGCGTCGATTAGCGGCAAGGGCGGCGTGTTGCGATACCAAAGCAGGACCCAGACCCCCAGGGCGATCAATCCTACAACCGTGCTTAAGTATTGCAGGGTCCAAGACATAGGCCGTAGTCCTATAACCGGAACTTTGACCATTATCTGCAGCCAAGGCCGTCGCCACCATAGCCAGGTGTAGGGATGTGTACATGCATCCCAGATCAGGTGAGTGGCGATACCCAGCATCAGGGAAAACAAGATAGCTAGGAAACGGGCGGGGCCGCCGAACTGGAATTCTCCAAGTTGCCCGCGCAATCTCTGCTGCATCCCGCTAGGCAACAAGTTGGCAGCGGGTCGCTTGAGGACGGCGTGAAACAGCCAGAGCGCAAAAATGGAAGCTGGAAGCGTGAATTCGATAACCCCGGGGAACTCGTGGCCCAAGCCCCGACTGTCAGTGTTGCCGACGATGTACGGGAAGTCCGGAGCCATGGTGCCCACCACGAACGCCGACCACACCAGGTTTAATTTGCGAAAGGGCAGCACCGCGGCTACGTGGGACAGAGTGAACGGCATAGAGTGAAACAAGCGTGTGGCTGAGCTTGCAGACCTTTGAAACAGGCCGGTCAGGCTCAATGAGCCGCCACTAGCGCGGATCGTCTTATTACAGAAGGAATTCAGTTCGCGGTGTCAGTATATCCGACCGCCTCAATCAGACGAAGCCCGCCGCCGCTGCGGCCTTCGCAGGTCTTTGAATCATTTACAATCAGTTCAAACGTAAGAGCCTAAGATTGATTCTTATGAAACGCGCTCCGCTGACAGGCGGACAATCCCATCCAGTTGAAGACGCCCACGGCACCCCGGCTATAGCGGGTGGCGAGCCCATTCGTACGCGTGACCGGCGGCTCATCTTTGGGGCACCGGTCATTGGCGAGGCCGAGATTGCGTCGGTCACCGAGTGTCTGCGCAGCAATTGGATCGGCCTTGGCGGAAGAGTCGAGCGCTTCGAGCAGGAGTTTGCACGCTACAAAGGCGCACCCTACGCCGTTGGGGTAAGCAGTGGTACGGCTGCAATTCATCTCGCGTTGCTGGCGCTTGGAATTGGGGCTGGCGATGAAGTAATCGCTCCGGCCATGACGTTTTGCTCGACGATTCATTCCATCGTGCACACGGGAGCGAAGCCAGTTCTGGTGGATTGCGTTCGTTCGACCTTCGACATCGATCCTGCCCGAATCGAGGAGCGGATCAACTCGCGCACTAAGGCCATACTGGTCGTCCATATGTGCGGTCGCTGCTGTGAAATGGAGCCAATTCTCAACCTTGCTCGCCGTTACGGTTTGCGGGTCATCGAGGACTGTGCGCACGCCATTGAAGCCACCCATCGCGGGATTCCAGCAGGGCTGATGGGCGATGCGGGCTGCTTCAGCTTCTATCCCACTAAAAACATCACCACCGGCGACGGTGGGATGGTGATTACTGGCGACCGGCGATTGTATGAGCGCGTGAAAGTGCTCTCGTTGCATGGCATGACGGCTGATGCGTGGAGCCGTTTTGTCGACGGTCCCAGAGGATACGAAGTCATCGCCGCGGGCTTCAAGTACAACATGACCGACCTGGCCGCGTCGCTGGGCTTGCCGCAACTGGCGACCGTCGAGGAGCGTTGGCGGAAACGAGAGCAAATTTGGCTGACCTACACCGAGCGCCTGAAGGACCTTCCCTTGTTGCTCCCGCCCTCGCCGGCGGCCGACTCACGGCACGCCTACCATTTGTTTACGCCGCTGCTGCTTCTCGAAGAACTAGGGGTTGACCGGCAGACGATCGTCGCAGCGCTTGATGCGGAGAACATTGGTGTCGGCGTTCACTACGTTCCCGTGCACCAGCACCCTTATTACCGGCAGCAGTTTGGATTTGTCGACTCGGATTTTCCCAATGCGGCGTTTGTGGGGGAGCGCACGATTTCACTTCCACTTTCGTCCGCGACCACTCAGCAGGATGTGGACGATATTGCCACTGCGCTGTCACGCATTTTCCGCTATTACGCACCTTCCGCTTGATCGGGATTGAATCGCTGACTTATCTAATGGCGTTGTTCTCACTTAGTCGAGGGCGCGAATCTTGCGCCAGAGGTCCATTTGACCGACGCCGTTAGGAAGTTCGTGTTCGCTGTAGCCCTCTGCCTCGCCTGTGCCTGCCTCCCGGCAAACGGCCAGCGGCCAGCGGCTTCGGCAGACACAGGCACAGCGTCCCCTCCGTCCGGCGCTGCCGCAGTCGATGGTTCTATCCCGCATCCCAACGAGACGAACTTCTTGCGACATTTGGCCGAAGATCAAAAGGACATTTGGACCAGTCCATTCCATCTGAAACCCGCCGACGCTAAGTGGCTGGTTCCCATGAGCGGCATTGCGACTGGTCTGTTCGTCACCGATCCGCAAAGTTCCTACGCCATGCGCCTAGGCGACCTCAGCGCCTGGAAGACGGCGTCGGATGCAGGAGTAGCGTCTGCGGCTGGAATGACTGGAGCCATGTATATCTGGGGACACCTCACGCATAACGAGCGGGCGCGAGAAACCGGCGTGCTGGCGACCGAAGCGATGATCAATGCCATCGGCGTTGATTACGCAATGAAGTTCGCTACCGGACGCGAGCGGCCGATACCGTCGAACTTCCAAAATATCTTCTTTCACGGTGGGACGTCATTTCCGTCGGACCATTCCGCGGTGACGTGGGCATTCGCCTCGGTGATCGCGCAGGAGTATCCCCATCCCCTGGCTGAGGTTGGGGCTTACGGGTTAGCGGTAGGAGTCAGCATGGCGCGGGCGGCATCGGAGCAGCATTTCTTGTCGGATGTCTTCGTGGGAGGGCTGCTCGGCTATCAAATCGGCCGGCACATTTATAAAACGCGGCACAATGCAAGCCTGGACGACGATCTAAAGATCGTGGCGGAAGAGACATCGGCGCCCCGTCCGGGCAATGTCGGAAGCACCTACGTTCCACTGGACAGTTGGATTTACCCGGCGATGGAGATGCTGATGGCTCGCGGATACATCAACACCGGTTTCATCGGCCTGCGGCCATGGACGCGAATGTCTTGCGCTCACATGCTCATCGAAATGCATACGAACGTCCAATACCACACCGATCTTCCCCCTCAAATTCTGCAGCTCCAGAAGACGCTCGATGCCGAATTCGCCGACGAACTTGCGGCTTGGGATGGACGACCGGTGGATTCGATTCAACTCGATTCGGTTTACACGCGGGTGATGGACATTGCTGGAACGCCGGTGAATGACAGCTATCACTTTGGGCAAACCCTGATCAACGATTATGGCCGCCCGTACTGGCAGGGGGTCAACAACATTACCGGATTCAGCGCCAGCGCCAATGATGGTCGCTTCGCATTTTATGTCGACGGCGAATATCAATACGCGCCCACGATTCCGGGATATCCGCTGTCGGTCCGGCAGGTCATCGCGAATGTCGATGTAAATCCTCTGCAACCGCCGACGCCAATTACCGCGAACCAGTTTCGGTTGTTGGATACCTATGCCTTGGCAAGGTATGGAGGCTTGGATTTTTCCGTGGGCAAACAAAGCATGTGGTGGGGACCGGGCGAAAGCGGCGCCATGTTGATGAGCGATAATGCCGCGCCGTTCTGGATGCTCCAAATCAATCGTACCGAGCCGACCAATGTTCCCGGACTATCAAAGTTTCTCGGGCCGTTTGAGGTGTCCAATTATTTTGGGGCGCTCGCGGGGCATCAGTTTCCCGTGGGGCCGTACATGTTCGGACAGAAGGCCAGCTTTAAGCCAACGGAAAACCTTGAATTTGGATTTACTCGCAACGACGTGTTCGGCGGTCAAGGACACGTACCGATCACCTTCGGTTCGTTTTGGAATAGCTTCACCAGCTTCACCGACGTTCCTGCCAATGTGAAGTTTTCTCGCAACGATCCGGGCGCACGGCACGCCAGCTTCGACTTCTCCTACAGGCTGCCCTTTGTGCGCCGTTGGTTAACGCTTTACAGCGATTCGCTGGTGCACGACGATGTTTCCCCAGTCAGCGCGCCTCGGCGGTCCGCAGTCAATCCGGGAATCTACCTCACTCATTTTCCCAGCCTTCCCAAGCTCGACTTCCGCGCCGAAGCGGTTTATACAGATCCTCCCACGCCGGCTAGCATTGGCGGTAAGTTTATCTATTGGGAGGTCATCTACCACGATCTGTACCTCAACAATAGGTATCTGATGGGGAACTGGATTGGCCGTGAAGGCAAGGGTTACCAGGCTTGGAGCACCTATCATCTTAGTCCTCAGAGCAGCATTCAAGTTGGCGTCCGCAACGCCAAGATCGCCAATGACTTCATTCCTGGCGGGAGCACGCAATGGGACTGGAATATTTCAGCCACGCTGCGCGTTCGCAAGGACCTCGAGATCAAGTCTTTCCTGCAGTACGAGACATGGTGGGTGCCCGTGTTGGCCCCCACGCGACAATCAGACTTCACCACTTCCATCCAACTGACCTGGTGGCCAACCAGCGTTGGGATACGGAAGGCATACCGTTAGAATCTGCTGCCAGCGACCTGTGTAAGATAAGCGTTAGGGCGCGCGGCCTCCCTCCTTGAAGCTCCTTCCGAACCTCCCTGACTTAAGTTTCCTTGCTCCATTTCTCGAAGAGGCAACAGACCCGTTTACAATGAATGAGCCGAAGTCGCAAACGGGCCTGTAGCTCAACGGTTAGAGCAGGGGACTCATAATCCCTTGGTTGGGGGTTCGAATCCCTCCGGGCCCACCATTCCTCAAAACTCACGACGGGTGCGCGGACCTTCTCGGCGCTTGGTATTCCCATGGCCGGACGCTATTATCATTTCTCGCATTGCCCTCAGAGTTGATCGCCTTCGGAGCGCTCCTTGAACTGGCTGAACGCCTGGTTCGGTTTCGATCGACATGGTACTTCGTTAGGACGCGAGCTGGTCGCCGGACTCACGACGTTCACCACGATGTCTTACATTGTGGTAGTCAATCCCGCAATTCTCTCGACCGCAGGAATTCCGGAAGGCCCATCCTTTGTTGCGACGGTGCTGGCGGCAGCGTTTGGCTGCTACCTGATGGCGTTTTACGCCAACCGTCCTTTCGCCATAGCGCCCTATATGGGCGAGAATGCCTTCATCGCCTTCACTGTTTGCAAACTTCTGGGTTTTCGCTGGCAGACAGCGCTGGCGGCGATCTTCATCGCGGGGGTGTTGTTTGTCCTGATGACCCTCTTGCGACTGCGACAGTGGATTGTAGAAGGTGTACCCACATCGTTGCGTTACAGCTTCGCCGTCGGCATAGGGCTATTTCTTACCTTCATCGGACTGAACCAAACTGGCCTGGTCACGCTCGGAGTTCCGGGCGCGCCGGTACAGGCTGGGCATCTGACCTCACATCCCGCCCTGGTAGCCATGTTCGGCTTCGTATTGATTGCGGTCCTGGTGATCCGAAAAGTTCCCGGAGCGATTCTGCTGGGCATTCTCGTCACGGCGATGGTGGCCTTCATTGCGAGAACGGCCCCGCCACCACGCGGCTTGGTGAGCATACCGCCGAGCTCTCGCTCCGATTGTGTGGCAACTTGATTTCCGTGGTGCGTTCGCCTGGCGTGCCTTCCCCGTGGTTCTCACCATCTTTATCATGGCCTTTGTCGATACCATGGGTACCCTGATCGGCCTCTCGGCGCGCGCCGGTTTCCTCGACGACGATGGACAACTTCCGCGGATCGAACGTCCCATGCTGGTGGATGCGATCACGACTTGCGTTGCTCCTGTCTTGGGTACCACGACCGCCGGTGCGTACGTCGAGTCGGCTACCGGAATAGAGGCTGGCGGGCGCACCGGCTTTACCGTCTTCGTCACCGGAACCTGTTTCCTGCTGGCGCTTTTCTTCTCGCCGTTCGTCGCAGCCATTCCTCCGCAGGCTTATGGACCGGCTTTGATCATCGTCGGCTTGTTCATGCTGGCGCCCATAACCCACGTCGACTTCGCCGACTACACCGAATCCATTCCAGCGTTCGCCGTGGTCTCGTTGATGGCATTCACCTTCAACATCGCCATCGGAATCTGCGCGGGCTTTGTGCTCTACCCCATCTGCAAGTTGGTGGCTGGAAGGGCGAGCCACCTGAGGCCTGGGCTCTGGGTGCTGACCGCCCTTTCGCTGCTGTTCTTCATCTTTTATCCCTACAGCTAATCGGGATGCGTACCCGCCATAGGGGATCCCTCGACTCCTCGCTAGGCGCGCCGCTCAGGATGACACCCAAAAGAGCCATGCGTGCTGGTGAATAATCCAACTCCAGCGCCTCTTTCTGTCATACAAAAAGTATTCCGCCGCTGCGGTCATTTTCTGATGACACGCAGCGGCGGAATCAGGGGTGAGTATTAGGGGTGAAAACTTACAGGTTTAGCTTGCGGCGCAGGATGCCTGCGAGGCCCAGGAGACCGCTACCAAACAGTACGATGCTGCCCGGTTCAGGGGTAGTCGCCGCACCACCGGACAGAGTGGCCATTCCGCCGTCGTCAAAGGCGATCGATCCGCCACCCGGTGGAATGGTGTTTTGCAGGATCATTTCGAGCTGAAATCCCCCGCCTTGTGCAGCGATACTGCCGAAGCTGAAGGTCCCGCTGAAGTCGAAATTTGATCCGCAGTAGCCGCAGTCCAGAACGGTGATGCTACCAATTTCCGTGCCGTTCACGAAGTAGCCGACGGTTTCGTTGTTGCCGCCGCCCAGAACGTCATTGACCATAAAGTTATAGGATAGGCTGTTGATGGACGACTGGCCGGTACTGAAGACGGGCGATATAACGTAATCGCCGGTGGTCCACATATAGGCAGTCATGCCGCCGGGAGGAAGTGTTCCGCAGCCGTTGGTGGCGCTGCAATAATTATCGCCTGCGGTCGGGAACGGCTCGACGACATCGCTGGCGCTGGCGATCATGGCGCTACCTAAGCAGACCGCCAAGACCAGGGCAAGACTTACGGCGAACAGCTTTTTCATGGGAGATCTCCTCTAAATTACAGCCATACAGGGAATCAGGCATCATGCGGCAAAAACTACCCAGCAGGCCATGGACAGCATCAATTCAGAAAGTTGACGTGAAATACTATCCTCAACTCACGTTGCAATTGTTCTTCCACTGTAAGTTACTGAAAGTACGTTGGATCAGTCGTTTGCGTGTGCAAGCGCTTGCGATAAAGTGCGAGAAATTCTCCACCCATGTCACAGGTGGCCCTAGCTTATGATGGTCTGAGTGCGGTAGAACTCAGCTCGCAAAAGGACAACCCTGTGCCCAAGTTTTCTGTCGTCGAAAACGTGCTGAGAGAAATTGAGATTCCGCGGGATGGGACCCTGAGCCGCACGATCCACCGCGACGAACACGCGAAGATTGTCCTCTTCGGTTTTGCTGGCGGACAGGAGCTATCGCAGCACGCCGCAACTGTGCCGGCCGTCATCGAGATTCTTCAAGGTGACGCCCGCGTCACGCTGGATGGGGAAGAGAAGGAGTTGTCTGCGGGCTCGTGGGTGTACATGGAGGCGGGACTTCCTCATGCCGTCTACGCGCGGACCAATGTGATTATGCTGCTGACGATGCTGACGGGAGCAGCGACGAAATAGTGCCTCACGCAAGCTCAGCAGACAAGACCGGATCCTGTTCCATAACCGTGCCTGATACCGCTCGACCTGATTCCGTAGTGCTGCCATCGAACGTGCAATTTCGCGATTCGGAGGCGGCCCAGCGAAACCTTGCTCACATCCGCCAACTCGTTCCCGCGGGGGTTCAGGAGGCGCTCTCGGCATTGCTTCCGAGTTCGCCGAATCCCGACGCGGCGGTCAATCAGTTTGAACGGTTGGTCGAATCGGCTTCGCCCGATCTGTTGCGCCTGCTGGAGAACCGTCCATTCTTGATTCACTACGCTGTCGTGGTGTTTGCCACCAGTTCATGGCTCGGCGACACGCTGATTCACAATACCGACCTGTTTCACGGCTTTATTCGTGACAAGAGCCTGGACCGCAGCCACTCGCGCGAAGAATTCCAGGAGAGCTTCGCCCGGATGCGCTCTCGCTCATTTGAAACCGATACCGCGACACTTCTGGCCCGTTTCAAGAAGCGGGAGTACGTGCGCATCATGTTGCGCGACGTGCTTGGCGTCGCGACCCTGGCTGAAACGACCGCTGAGATTTCTGCGCTCTCAGATGTTTTGATCGAGGAAGCTCTGCGCGAAGTTCGTTCCCAGATGCAGCACCGCTACGGCTCGCCTCAGCAAGTCGACCCCGAAGGCCGCGTGGTGGATTCGCGTTTTGCCGTGCTGTCTCTGGGCAAACTCGGCGGCAACGAGCTGAACTACGCTTCTGACATCGACCTGATGTATCTCTACGACGGCGGCGTGGAGCCGGCGGGTGCGGAGATCCCCAACCGGGAATACTTCATCCGTTTGGCGCAGCAAACTACGGAGCTACTTTCACGGCACACGCGCGAGGGACCGGTCTTCCGAATCGATCTGCGCTTGCGTCCCCAGGGCAATGAAGGTGAACCGGCGGTCCCACTGCCCCACGCCATCCACTATTACAGCCATGTCGCCCATGATTGGGAATTGCAGGCGATGATTAAGGTGCGCCATTCGGCAGGTGACGTCGGGCTGGCACGCGACTTTGTGCGCCGAGTGCAACCGTTTGTCTATCGTCCTGAGCTGAACTTCGTTGCCATCAAGACGGCGCTCGCCTCGCGCGAGAAAATCGGAAGTCATCGCCGTCGACGGCTATTGAAGCAGACTGGCCAGGGCGGCATCGATGTGAAAATTGACCATGGCGGAATTCGGGATATCGAGTTCCTGGTGCAATGCTTACAGCGTGTCTATGGCGGAAGCGAATCGTGGTTGCGCTCCCGAGGCACGATGTTTGCGTTGCAGAAGCTGTACGACAAGGAACACATTGGAAGCAAGGACTTCCACAACCTAATCAACGCTTACGAATTCCTGCGCAACCTGGAGCACCGCCTGCAATTGCGGCACGGGCAGCAGACGCATCGGCTACCCGAATCGCGTTGGGAGCTTCAGGGCTTGGCGCGGAGCCTCGCCAGAGAGGGGACGCAGGCGGCAACGCCCGAAGAGTTCCTCACTCATGTGCAAAGGCGCATGTCGGCGGTAGCCGAGATTTATCAACGAGTCATCTATCAGGAGCAGAGCCAGGACCACCCGGCGCCCGAATTTCAGTTGCGCCCGGAGACTCCCGCGACACCCGAGAATTCCTACAATCAGATGATGCAGCGGCTGGCTGTCGATTCTCCCCGCCTGCGGGAAATAGCCGGTACCCCCGAGCTGTCGCAGCATGCACGGCGCAATTTCGACCGCTTCCTCAGCTCAGCGGGCACAACGTCGGAGCGTTATCGCGCGGTATTGCAGTCGCCCGAAGCCGTGAACCGGGCGCTCACCATCTTTGAATTCAGCGAGTATCTCACCGATATTCTGGTCCGTCATCCAGCGGAGGTCTCGCTGCTGTCGCAAATTGAAGAACTCCCAACTTCAAGCGTCGGCGAGCTGTTCGCCGGCGGTTCGCGACGCGACAGCGACGCTCCCGATCCCGTATTCGCCTACCTGGCCCAGGATAAAGTCGATCGCTCCGAAGCCAATGCGATCTTGCGAAAGCACTATCGCCGTCGGATGTTTCTCTCCGGGGCCCGCGATCTGTTTCAATTGCGCGAAGTCTTCGAGTCGCTAACCGAAAACACGGCCGCAGCGGAGGCCGCGATCCAGGCCGCCCTGGCTATCGCCGGCCATCCTGACGGATTCACGGTCATGGGGCTGGGACGATTGGGTGCTCGCGAATTCGATCTCTTGTCGGACGCTGATGTCCTGTTTGTTTGCGACGAAAGCTGGGCGCCTGAGAAGGCGCGGCAAGTTGCTGCGCTTATGATGGATGCACTGACGGCGTACACGCTCGATGGCACCGTGTTTCCCGTGGACGCTCGCCTGCGTCCCCATGGTCGCGAAGGTGAGTTGATCGTTACGCCAACCCAGTTAGCGGCATATTTCCAGGACGAAGCCAAGCCTTGGGAAGCGTTAACCTACCTTAAGTTGCGCCATGTGGCGGGTGATCGTGAGGTCGGCGCTCGCGCGTTAGAGGCAGCGTGTGAGGGAATTGCCGCGATTGCGGGCCGGCCTGAGTTTGATTCAGAATTGCAAGATGTTCGCCTTCGCTTGGAGCGAAGCGAGAGCCCCGCAAACTTTAAGACCGGGCCTGGTGGCAGCTACGATCTGGATTATCTGGTGGGTTCGTTGCAGGCGCGGCACCACCTCTGGCTGGCGGGAGATCTGCAGCAGCGGCTGAATCTGCTGCATGAGCAAGGATTGCTGGATGCTGCTGAACATGACCAACTCATCGAGAGCGCGCTATTCCTGCGCACCTTGGAACATTTGGTGCGCTTGGTAACCGGACGAGCACGGAAATGGCTGCCGGTCGCCGAACATCCCCATCGCGCCCTGCAGAAGCTTTTGTGGAGGGTGCTGCGCTCCTCCGACAACTTCGATCCCGAAATGAGGCTAGCTGAGGTACTGCGGCAGACCAGGGCCATCTACCGCCAACGTGGTATGCCGTAATCCGGGATTTCATTGAAGCCGTTCGGCTGCGGTGGTAACGTAAAGTGTTCGGGAGAACACGGCAAGTCTTTCTGATCCGGACGCGGTGGATGGCTCGAGTGGGGCCGCAGGTCGTTTTCGTGCTCAATGCCTGGGTTTCCGGCGTGTGCTGATTCTGCTAATGCTTCCTGGTCCCGACACATGGCTGTTCGCAGCTTGCGGTCACTTTATACCCATACTTCTCGAGGTGCCTTGTGGCGGCTTCTTACAATGAAATACCTTTGCCCTCCAGCGGGACCAAGATCACTTACGAAAACGGTAAGCTTGTCATCCCAAACAATCCCATCATTCCCTTCATCGAAGGCGACGGCACCGGCCGCGACATCTGGAAAGCGTCGGTGCGCGTGTTCGATGCGGCAGTTGAAATTGCCTACGACGGCAAGCGCCGCGTCGCCTGGTACGAAGTCTTCGCCGGCGAAAAAGCCATGGACCGCTTCAAGACCTGGTTGCCCGATGACACAGTCGCTGCCTTCCGCGACTTGCGCATCGGCATCAAGGGTCCGTTGACCACCCCGATTGGCGGCGGCATCCGTTCCCTGAACGTCGCTTTGCGCCAACTCCTCGACCTTTATGCCTGCGTTCGTCCCGTCAAGTACTACCAGGGCATTCCTTCGCCGGTGAAACATCCTGAGCGTATGAACATCGTGATTTACCGCGAGAACACCGAAGACGTTTACGCGGGCATCGAGTGGAAAGAAGGAACGCCACAGGCAAAGGAACTGATTGATTTTATCAACAACAAAATGCTGGCGGGCACCCACAAGCACGTGCGTGAAGACTCCGGCATTGGTATTAAGCCGATCTCCATTACCGGCACCAAGCGCCTGGTGCGCATGGCCATCCAGTACGCGCTGGCGAATCGTCTCAAGTCGGTGACCCTGGTACACAAAGGCAACATCCAGAAGTTCACCGAGGGCGCCTTCCGCGAATGGGGTTATGAGTTGGCGACCCAGGAGTTCCGCGACCAGGTCGTGACCGAGCGCGAAAGCTGGATCATCGACAACCTCGACAAGAATCCGGGATTGTCCATCGAAGACAACGCCAAAATGGTTGAGCCCGGTCTGGAGTTTGCGCAGCAGGACTTCCGCGAAGCGCTCTACAAGGAAGTGAAGGATGTAATCCAGAACATCTACGCCACCCACGGCAAGGGTGCGTGGAAGGCGAAGCTGATGGTCAACGATCGCATCGCCGACAGCATCTTCCAGCAGATTGTCACCCGTCCCGATGAGTACGCGGTACTGGCAACGCCCAACCTGAACGGCGACTACATTTCCGATGCCGCTGCCGCGCAAGTCGGCGGACTTGGTATTGCGCCTGGCGCCAATGTCGGAGACCAGCACGCTATCTTCGAAGCCACCCACGGCACAGCTCCGAAGTACGCCGACAGAGATGTGATCAACCCCGGCTCCGTCATGTTGTCGGGCGTGATGATGTTCGACTTCATGGGCTGGCACGAAGCAGCTCGACTGATCGAAGGTTCGTTGGAGCGCACCATCCTGCAGAAGAAGGTCACCTACGACTTCGAACGTATGCTGGAGGGCGCAACCAAGGTCAGGACCAGCGAGTTCGCGACCCACATGATCCAGAACATGGCGCCTGTGGCAGAACTGGTAGCGGAGTAGCGCTTGTCGAACCATTGGAATTGTCATTACGAGCGAAGCGAGGAATCTGCTTTTTCAGCGCGCGAATGAATGTAGCGGAAACAGCAGATCCCTCACGGTATGAAGGCCGTTCGTGATGACAATTCAGTGTTCGGGAGTCTGTTCAGCCGTGCCCCCCAATTTCTGACTCATGCTGTACATATGTTTTTCATTATTCAAACACTGTGAGGCATCATGCGTAAAAAAGTAACGGTAGTTGGTTCTGGCAATGTGGGCGCCACCGCGGCACATTGGATGGCGGCGAAGGAACACTGCGACGTCGTATTGATCGACATCATTGAAGGCGTACCCCAAGGCAAGGCGCTCGATCTGCTACAGGCGATGCCGATCGAAAAGCGCGACTCCTACATCCTTGGCACGAACGATTACGCCGACACCGCAAACTCCGACATTGTGGTAATCACGGCCGGCATTCCGCGCAAGCCCGGTATGAGCCGCGACGACCTACTCAACACCAATTTCAAGATCATGAGCGACGTGGTGGGCAAGGCGGTGCAGTACTCCCCCAATAGCATCCTGATCATCGTCTCTAACCCGCTCGACGCCATGGCCCAGGCTGCTTACAAGCTAAGCGGGTTTTCGCGCAACCGCGTCATCGGCATGGCCGGCATTCTCGATTCGGCGCGCTTCCGCACCTTCATTGCCCGGGAACTGGATGTTTCTATCGAGAACGTTACTGCCTTCGTACTCGGCGGCCATGGCGATACCATGGTTCCGCTGCCGCGCTACTCGACAGTGGCAGGCATCCCCATCACCGAATTGATGGACAAGGCTACCATCGAACGCCTGGTACAGCGCACCCGCGACGGTGGCGCCGAGATTGTGAAGCATCTCAAGACCGGCAGTGCATACTACGCGCCGTCCTCGGCCGTCACCGAGATGGTGGAGGCCATTCTGAAGGACAAGAAGAAGATCGTGCCGTGTGCCGCCTATCTGGAAGGCGAGTACGGCATCAACGGGCTGTTCGTCGGCGTGCCCTGCAAGCTGGGCTCCAACGGCATCGAGCAGATCCTCCAGATCAAGCTGACCCCAGAGGAACAGGCCGCCCTGCAAAAGAGCGCCGACTCGGTGAAGGAACTGGTCGGTGTGATCGGGGTGTAGCCCTTGGATCCATTCGACAGCCCATAGAGAGCGTCCATTGGTCACGCCATCTTCACGCAGGCTGACTATAGACGAGCTTGGAGAGATGGTTCGCGATGTGGTTCGCTTTTGAGGCGGATTCGATTCCAGCCGTGATTAGACTCTTGTTCGCAAGTAGGTGATTGCTTTTCGGAAAGTCGGCCTGCTGGACTTTGCAGCAATGAGCCTCGGAACGAGGCGGAAGATGATAGCCCCGCCCTCAGGGCGGGGTTGCCATGTCGAGAGAAAGCAAGTCCCTCGGGGACGACACGAACTAATCCGTGCCGTGACCGGGGCACTCACAACATCCGAAAAAATCGCTACCCAGCGCTGAAGCGCTGGGCTATCATCTTCCGTCCCGCCCAGCGGGACGGATTTGTTTGCAGTCCAGCATCGAAGCAGACAATGCGGCATACTGAGGCGGGCAAGCAAGGGTTTGAGCTTGATGTTACCTTTCCTTCGCTGCGCGAAAGATGCGTAGAACCAGGACCGTTGTTTGCTAAGAGCTAAATGCTAAGAGCTAAACGCTAATGGCCACTCCTCCCAAACCGCTCATCCTCATCATCCTCGATGGATGGGGCTATGCTCCGCCGTCTCCGGCAAATGCGATCTCGCTGGCGCGTAAGCCCAATTACGATCGCCTGCTGGCGGAGTTTCCCAACACGCTGATCCATACCAGCGGGCGCTACGTCGGGCTACCCACCGGGCAGATGGGCAACAGCGAAGTCGGCCACCTTAATATCGGCGCCGGCCGCGTCGTGTACATGGACATCACCAAGATCGATCTGATGATCGAGAATGGTGAGCTTTTCTCCAACCCAGCACTAGTCGAGGCGATGAAGACGGCGCGCACCGGCGATCGGCGTTTGCACTTTTTTGGATTGCTCTCCGATGGTGGGGTGCACTCGCACCAGAACCATCTCTATGCGCTGCTGCGCATGGCCAAGCAGAACGGAGTGGACCACGTTTTTGTGCACTGCTTCATGGATGGGCGCGACACGCTTCCCACCAACGGCGCGGGCTACATCGAGCAGTTGCAGCAGAAGATGCGCGAGTACAACATCGGACAGATTGCCAGCGTCAGTGGGCGGTACTACGCGATGGATCGCGACAAGAAGTGGGAGCGCGAGAGGAAGGCCTTCGACGCCATGGTTTATGGAGACGCGGAAGGTGGCCGGCATACGGACGCGGTGCAAGGCGTCAAGAACTCCTACAATCGTGGAGTTACGGACGAGTTCATCATCCCGTTCGTACTGACCGACGATCGCAGCGCCCCCCTGGGAAATATTCGCGACGGCGATGTCTGCATCAACTTTAACTTTCGCGCCGATCGCGCCCGGCAAATCACGCGCTGCCTGGCGCGAAACAGCCACTTCACTCCCCAGGACGGGCGTGAGTTGGAAGGCTGGGAGGAGCTCGACCGCATCATCCCACGCGACCGCGTGCCTAAGGACCTGACCTACGTCTGCATGACGCGGTATGACAAAAACTTTACCTTGCCGGTCGTGTCGCCGCCCGAGTCGCTGACCAATATTCTGGCAAACGTGATGGCTGATCGCCACATGCGCAATCTGCGTGTGGCCGAGACGGAGAAGTACGCTCACGTAACTTACTTCTTCAACGGCGGGGTTGAGAAGCCATTTCCCGGCGAAGACCGCGTCATGGTGCAGTCGCCCAAGGTCGCGACTTACGATCTGAAGCCGGAAATGTCGGCCCAGGGAGTTGCCGATGCGGTTGTGAAGGCCATCACGGACAACACCTTCGACGTGATGGTGGTGAATTTTGCCAACGCCGACATGGTGGGACATTCCGGCAAGATTCCGCCGACGATCACTGCCGTCGAAACGGTTGACGGCTGCCTCGGCCAAATCTATACGGCCCTCCACCAGCGCGGCGGTGCCATGATCGTGACCGCCGACCACGGCAACGCCGAGCAGATGATCGATCCCGCGACGGGCGGCCCGCAGACGGCGCATACCACCAATCCCGTGCCGTTCATCGTGGCAGCGGAGCAGGCGGTTACACCCGGACAGTTCAAGGGCGACGCCCGCCGCTTCACGCTGCGTCCGGATGGCGCGCTGCAGGACATCGCGCCCACCATGCTCGGCATTCTCGGCATCCCACAACCGAAAGAGATGACGGGGCACGATCTGCGGGTGATGGCGGAAGAGGCGAAGAGTTAATTCACCACGGAGACACGGAGCACACGGAGAAGTGCGAGTTTTCTTTCGTGTGTTTCAAGTTGGCACCGAAGCGGAAGTAGGGCGGAACCCAGCAAAAACGCTGTGAAAGGTCGGCCTACATCTGGTTCGTCCAGCTTTCTGTAAGTCTCACTTTCGAATTCGTTTGCTCCGTGCGCTCCGTGTCTCCGTGGCGAATCGTTTTTCCTATCCAGAGTTGCAACTCGAAACTAGAAACTTGACACTGTCCCCGTGAAACTCCTCATCGCTCTTCATCACCGCTTCGAACTGTGGCAGATGCCGTCGTGGTTCGCGGAGCGGCTGCGTCGCGACTTCGCGCAGCTCGAAGTGGTGCATCTGTCCAACTACGATCATGTGCTCGAGGAAATCGCCGATGCCGACATCGCGATCTCGTGGTCGTTGCGCGGCGAGCAGATCAAGGCGGCAAAGAAGCTGCGGTGGATTCATTCGACGGCTGCCGCAGTCCATCAGCTCATGACGCCGGAATTGCGCGCCACCGATATCGTCGTGACCAACGCGCGCGATGTACATGGACCGGTAGTGGCGGAGCATGCCATTGCATTGGCGTTCGCGCTCGCCAAGCGGCTGCCCCAAGCCGTTCGCTATCAGCAGCAGAAGCATTGGGCGCAGCACGACCTGTGGGACGCGCGGCCGCGTCCCCGCGAACTCAATGGCGCAACCATGACGATTGTTGGGCTGGGCGCGATCGGTACTCCGCTGGCGCGGCTGGCGAAATCTCTGGGCATGCGCGTGATTGGGCGTGCGAGAGCATCCGGAGCGGGGAAGCGAAGTAGCCGATGCCGTCTATGGTTTCGAAAAACTAGACGACGCGTTAAGCGCTGGCGACTTCATCGTGCTGGCGGTTCCGGTCACGCCCAAGACTCGCCACTTGATGAATGCCGAGCGTCTGGCTCGGCTGAAGCCAGATGCTTATCTGATCAACGTAGGTCGGGGTGTGCTCATTGATGAAGCCGCCCTGGTGGCTGCGCTGCGCGCGAAGAGCTTCGGCGGGGCGGCGCTTGATGTCGCTACGGACGAACCACTTCCGCCAGAGTCTCCGCTGTGGGAGATGGAGAATGTTCTGATTACTCCTCACATTGCCGGCCTGACGGAGAAGATGTGGGAGCGCCATTACGAGCACTACACAAAAAACCTGCGCCGATTTCTGGCTGGTGAAACGCTGCTGTGGGTGGTGGACAAGGAGCGAGGATACTAGGGAGCAGTTGCCAGTAGGCAGTAGCCAGTTGTCAGTAGCCAGTTGTCAGTCGGCAGAAAAACGAAGGCCCCGCATCTCTGCGAGGCCTTGTCTTTGCCTTTAGCTAACTGCTAATTGCTAATGGCTAATTGCTGCTTTTAGTACATTCCGCCCATGCCGCCGCCGCCGTGGCCGCCCATGGCCGGTTCCTTCTTCTCTTCCGGAATCTCGGCGACCAGGGCCTCGGTGGTGAGCATCAGGGACGCGATCGAGCCTGCGTTCTGCAGGGCCGTACGCGCTACCTTAGTCGGGTCGAGGACGCCGGCCTTTACCAGGTCTTCGAACTGCCCGGTCTGCGCATTGTAGCCGAAGTTCGCTTCCTTGGAGTCGCGGATGCGGCCCACAACGATGGCGCCTTCTTCGCCGGCATTGCCGACGATCTGGCGGAGAGGCTCTTCGAGCGCGCGACGCACGATGTTGGCGCCGATCTTCTCGTCACCTTCCAACTTCAGCGCATCGACCGCCGGCATGCAGCGCACCAGGGCCACACCGCCGCCGGGGACAATACCTTCCTCGACTGCAGCGCGGGTAGCGTGCATAGCATCTTCCACGCGGGCTTTCTTTTCCTTCATTTCGGTCTCGGTTGCAGCACCGACCTTGATCACCGCAACGCCGCCCACCAGCTTTGCCAACCGCTCCTGCAACTTCTCGCGGTCGTAGTCGCTGGTAGTCTTCTCGACCTGGCTGCGAATTTCCTTTACGCGGCCTTCGATCTCGCTGTGCTTGCCCTTGCCCTCGACGATGGTGGTGTTGTCCTTGTCGATGGTGATCTTCTTGGCCTGGCCGAGGTCGCTCATCTGAACGTTCTCCAGCTTGATGCCAAGATCTTCGGTGATGGCCTTGCCGCCGGTCAGGATTGCGATGTCCTGCAACATGGCCTTGCGACGATCGCCGAAGCCCGGAGCCTTGACGGCCGCAACCTGCAGCGTACCGCGCAGCTTGTTGACGACCAGGGTCGCCAGCGCTTCGCCTTCCACGTCCTCAGCGATGATCACGAGCGGACGGCTGCTCTTGGCGATCTGCTCCAGCAACGGGAGCAGGTCTTTCATCGAGGAAACTTTCTTTTCGTGGATCAGGATGTAGGCGTTTTCCAGAACAACTTCCATGCGCTCCGGATCGGTGACAAAGTAGGGTGAAAGGTAGCCGCGGTCGAACTGCATGCCTTCGACGACTTCCAACTGAGTCTCCATCGTCTTGGCTTCTTCCACGGTGATGACGCCGTCTTTGCCCACCTTCTTCATGGCTTCGGCAATGATGCGACCGATGGTTTCATCGTTGTTGGCGGAAATGGTGCCGACCTGCGCGATCATCTCGCCCGATACCTTCTGCGAGTACTTGTCGAGCGCGCCGGGGATGCGATTGCCATCGTGGTCCAGCGAGCCGCAAACCGCAGTGACGGCCTTGTCGATGCCGCGCTTCAGGGCCATCGGATTCGCGCCCGCGGCGACTGTCTTCACGCCTTCGCGGAAGATGGTCTGCGCCAGAACGGTCGCTGTGGTGGTGCCGTCGCCGGCCACGTCGGAGGTCTTGGATGCGACTTCGCGGACCATTTGAGCGCCCATGTTCTCGAGCGGGTCCTTCAGTTCGATTTCCTTGGCTACGGTGACGCCGTCCTTGGTAATCAGCGGCGAACCAAACTTCTTCTCAATCACGACATTGCGGCCCTTGGGGCCAAGCGTAACTTTCACGGCATCGGCCAGAACATTCACGCCGCGAAGGATCGACTGGCGGGAATCTTCTCCATGCACAATCTGTTTTGCCATTGTTTCTCTCCTAGTTGTTGCGAATCAGTTGTCAGTTGTCAGTTGAAACCATGCACAATGGGAACTGACGAGAATCTTTGCGTGCGGTGAAGTGTCGGTCGTCAGTGGCCTGTTTGGTTCTCGTCGCCGGGTCAGTGATCGGTGTCAGCCCTCGTCAACTGGCAACTGGCAACTGCCTACTGGCGACTTGCGCGAAACGGCTACTGACAACTGCTACTTGTGCGCGACGGCTTGCTTGGGTTTGCTGGCGCCTTCCAGAATGCCGAGCACTTCTTCCTCGCGCATGATCAGAAAATCTTCGCCATCAATCTTGATCTCCGTGCCGGCATATTTACCGAACAGGATGCGATCGCCCGCCTTCACGTCCAGCGGGAAGGTTTTGCCCTCGTCATTGGTCTTGCCCCGGCCGGCCGCGATTACTTCGCCTTCTTGTGGCTTGTCTTTGGCGCTGTCGGGAATGATGATTCCGCCACGGGTGGTTTCGGCCTCTTCAACACGGCGAACCACGATGCGGTCATGCAGGGGAGTAAGCTTTGTAGCCATTCTTCAAACTCCTTTCAAGCTGGTTGGTACAGTTGGATTGCGTTACATGTTGGCTGACTCTGGCGCGTGTCTTCTGCGTTGCTGTTAGCATGTTCATAAAGTCTTAGGGATAAACCCGGAGAGTTGGTTCGGAGTGCCGTCGTAGTGGCATAAAGGTAGCCTGTTAGCACTCATATCCAACGAGTGCTAATGTTACCGCGCGGCGCGGGTGAAAGTCAAGGGAGACGTGAGCGCAATTCACTCATATCCTCGATTTTGTCTGGTCTTATAGATATCGCTTGTAAATTCAATATCTTAAGGTCCTGGCAAAATGAAGCTGGCATCCCAAGTGGCCTGTGTCGCCCCTGTAGGACTTCTGGCATCGTGAGCGTCGGTTACCCCATAGCCGCTGTGAGCAATCAGTCTCTCCCTGCGGGCTTGGAGCCGGCGCTAATTAGTCTTGCCCGGGGTATTTCGGAGTTGTGAGTCCAGTGGGTCTGGTGGGTCGTTTCGAGGCTCGATCCCGCGCACAGCGAGGGTCAGTGGCGATGAGTAAGCCAACTTCGATTCCTTTCCAGAGAGAAATCCACTCCGTAGTCCACCGCATCTATGGCAGCAGTTTCAGGTGCTAACTCGTTCATTGCTTCTTTGCCATTTTCAGGAGTGAAGTTTTTGATTCCCATAACCCCGACCCAAGCGTGATAATCGAGACTTCGGTGGGTGCAATCGTGTCCGTGCTGCATGCCGATCGACCTTCTTATTTCGTGCGACGTCTGAGTTCTGTCCTTGCTCTAGTGATTGCCCTCGTGGTGTTGCCACGCTTCGGACTCGCCCAGGCTGCAACGCCCAACCCGCCGCAGACGGCGACAGAAGCTCAAGCTGCCCCAGCCAGTAGCGGAGAACAACCTGCAGTTGTTCAACTTCCATCTGAGGCGACAGGTTGGCAGATCCCCACGGCAGCCCAGGTTGAGGCCGCCGGACGGCGCGATACCTCCGACGATCCTGACCCGAAAGAGAGTTCGCCCCCTCCAGGCACTTCGGCAGTACCGGCGCTGAAAGCTGAATCATCAAACCCCGCAAATCCCGTACCTCCACAACGACATACTACCCCGCTTCCCGCCAAATACGACGTCTCGCTGATCGGGCAACGCAATGTCGGTAGCGGTCTCGACTTTTACTCGCTGGATCGCGAGGTGGCGCTGGGACGCGAGTTGTCCCAGCAGGTAGAGCAACAAGCGCGGCTGGTGACCGATCCCGTCGTCACCGAGTACATCAACCGCATCGGTCAGAATCTAGTTCGCAACTCCGATGCGCGCGTGCCCTTCACCATCAAGGTCCTCGACAACGACGAGGTCAATGCCTTCGCGCTTCCCGGTGGCTTTTTCTATGTTGACAGCGGACTGATTCTGGCGGCGGACAACGAGGCCGAGTTAGCGGGCGTGATGGCGCACGAGATCGCCCACGTCGCCGCCCGCCACGCCACCAAGAACATGACTCGCGCGCAGATTTGGAACATGGCTTCGGTACCGCTGATCTTCATTGGTGGACCCGTCGCATACGCAATCAGCGAAGTAGCCAGCTTGGCGGTGCCGCTTGGGTTTCTCAAGTTCTCGCGCGATGCCGAGCGCGAAGCCGACCTTTTGGGGTTGGAATACGACTATGCCTCAGGCTACGATCCGGAAGCGTTCGTGGAGTTTTTTGAAAAGCTTAAGCTCGACGAAAAGAAACAGAACTTTGTCGCCAAGGCCTTCGCGACTCATCCCATGAACACGGATCGCATCAAGGCGGCGCAGGACGAGATCCGCAAATATCTGCCGGACCGCAGTGAGTACATTGTGGACACCAGCGAGTTCGAGAACATCAAGGAACGGCTCGCCCGCCTTGAGAACAGCCGCCACCTCGGCGGGGCCAAGGGAGACCCGGGCCGTCCAGTGCTGCTGAGGCGCACCAGTTCTAGCGATAGCGACTCTAACACCGCCGGTCAGAAGAACGATGGCAACACGACCGATCAGAAGGATGACGGACATCCCACTTTGAAGCGCAATCCCACGGATTAGCGTTGGCTATGAGCCGTCAGCCGTCAGCCATCAGCTATCAGCCAAGGCTTGGTGGTAAGCCGTCAATAGAATTGGCGCTGTCATCCGGAGCGACGACGCGACGACCAGATCGTGTCCGAGTCGAAGGACCCTATAGGCGAACGAAGCACGTTCTATCTAACCCTATCCCGGCCCCCGCCTTAGAGTCCTCGACCAGGTGAGGGTGATGTTAAACTTCTGCGCGTGATTAGAAGATTGCTGCAAATCGCCGTTCTGTTCGGAATCGCAATACAGGTAAGTGGGCAAGGCATCGCGCGCCCCGATGTGCCTGACAAGATCAAAGCACCTGCGGGCGAGAAGGTTGTACTGCAGGCGCACGCGTCGGGCTCACAGATATACGTGTGCCAGACAGGAACGGACGGCAAGCTGGCCTGGGCCTTGAAGGCTCCAGATGCCGAGCTTCACGACCAACAAGGAGCCGTCATCGGCCGGCACTTTGCCGGGCCCACGTGGAAAGACAACGATGGCAGTGAAGTCACAGGTAAGGCCGTGGGCCGGGTTGATTCGCCGGATGCGGATTCGATTCCCTGGCTGCTTGTGACCATCACTGGCCATTCCGGGGAGGGGGTGCTCAGCCGCGTCACCAGCATTCAGCGAATTCACACCAAGGGTGGGCTGCCGCCACCAGCATCCGACTGCAATACCTCAAAGCAGAACCTCGAGGTAAAGAGCAGCTACACCGCCGATTATTACTTCTACGAGCCGGCGAAATGAAATGGAATACTGCGACTTGGCCGCGATCTGTTCAGGATGACAGCGGTTAATCTGCTGATGTCGAATGCCCGGCACTAGCAACTACCCCCTGGTTCCCGACCCCCGCTCACTACTTCCGCTGCCCGGCTTCGCTTTCCTTATACATGTACTTGATGCTGGGTTTGTAAATCAGCACATTGGACGCGCCGGTGCGGTTCAACTTCAGGCAGTATTTGTCGTACCACTCGATGACGCCGTGAATCTCTTCGCCGTCGTGCAGCACCAGGACCATGGGCGTCTTGGTCTGCATCTGCTTCTGATAGTAGAAATTCTCAGCGTGAGTTTGTTCCGGAGGAGGGGTTTTTTTGCCGCCACCGTTCGTGGGGCTAGGGCGCTCGCTCCGTTCGCGGCGCTCAGGGGCCTCCTGACGCGGATGGTCGTTGCGGTTGAGGGCCGGACGAATCAGCTTGCGGTTGGCAAACACTTCGGAGTCGAGAGCTCGGCCCACGGCAGTGGAATCCATGGAATCTTTCATGGTGTTTGCTCCTATAGTGATTTGCACACCCGCCTTATGGATACTGCCAACTCAAGAGTGAACGCAATGCAAGGGTCCCGCAAGACTCAGACTTGAATTGTCCCGGGCTGTTAACGGTGTGAACTTGGGGATACCCTACCACAGCCGATTCCGCAAAACAATCCATACTGCGGATACTACTTTGGTGTGAGAGACGCAATGGCACAAGTTAGCTCTCCAGCGATGTCGCAAAAGTGTCGAGCGCCAGCGAGCGTAGCAAATTCCGGCGCATGCCGCTTTCCAGTTCCCCTAGCCGTTGTGTCGCGCCGGCAATCCACGCAAACTCAACCTGCGACGACATCTTTTCCAACTCCGCCTGCAAGTCGATATTGCGTAATAACTCCGGCGTGCCCGATTTCAGAAACAGCAGATCTTCCAGCAGGGAATACAGCGTCCGAATCAATATCTCTGTCTTTGCTTTGCCATCGGCGCCGGCGCGATAGGTATCGGTCACGCGGAACAGCGCGCTGTGGTCGGCGCTTCCCATTGCCGGGCCCAGCAGCGCCAGCGCGTCCTGGCGTGCGGCCACATAGGCGGCGAGATCGAAGCTGCGCGCGCGGCCCAGCCCTCCACCGCAAACCCGCGCCACCAGCGCCCGTTCGCGGGCCTTCCATTCCGGACGCACCTCAGCAAGATAGTGCTCCACCTCGGCAGCAGCAACCGGCGCCAGTCGCAGGTGCATGCAACGCGATCGAATCGTGGGCAGCAGGGCTGCAGGATTGTCAGTCAGCAGAAACAGCGTAGCGAATTGCGGCGGCTCTTCAAGAATCTTCAGCAGCGAGTTTGCCGCTTCCTTCATGAAATCGGCGTCGCTGAATATGTAAACGCGTTCGCGGCCTTCCACCGGCTTGTAATAGATCTCGTGAATCACGTGGCGGATTTGGTCCACCTTGACCAGCATCTGCGGCGGGTCAGGTGGGATGATCAACACATCGGGATGGGTCTGTACGAACAAGCGGGTTTCGCGCTTGTCGACATCGCGCAAGTTCTCGCGCGCCTCTACCGCTTCGGCAAAACGCTCTTCGAAAGCGTCCGCCTCCGCAATGCGCACACAGTTAGCGCAATGGCCGCAGAAATCCGGGAGACCGCCAGTGAGAGGGCGCTCGAGACAATTCATTGCTTTCGCAACCATTTGACTCAGCGTGAACTTGCCGGAGCCCTGCGGACCGGACAGAATGACCGCATGCGGGAAGTTCTCGTGCGCGAGCATCTCGCGCAAGCTGCGAACCACTTCGGCATTGCCATGAAAATTGGAGAAAGGCATATGGCTTATGCGCGTGTCGCTTTCTTGTCCTCGGCATCAATCAACCGCTCGAAGACCAGGCGCACGATTTCGGGATGCACGACTTCCAGCCGCGGCCGTGCGTCCACCAGCACTACGCGTTGCGGCTCGCGGTTGGCAATCTCCAGAAACGCATTGCGCACCCGGGTAAAGAAAGCATAGCTCTCTTTCTCGAAGCGGTTCTCGTTAGGCGTTTCCTCTGCGGCCGCCAGGTTGCGACGGCGAGCGCGTCCGACACTAGAGCTAACGTCACAGTCCATTAGGATGGTGAGATCGGGCCAGAGGTCGGCGCAGACCAGCTTATGCATTTGCAGCACGGCGTCGCGGCCCAGTTGCCGTCCCCCGCCCTGGTAGGCCTCGGTGGAATCGGTGAAGCGATCGCAAAGGACCCACTTGCCCGCTTCCAGCGCGGGCCTGATTACTTCCGCGATCAACTGTGCACGCGAGGCAAACATCAGTGCCATCTCGGCGTGCGGGTCCAGACCGGCGGTGCGGGAGTCGAGCAGGACGCCGCGAATGCGCTCGCCAATACCCGTACCACCTGGTTCGCGCGTTGTGACTACGTCAATTTCGTGCTGGCGCAGCACCCCCGCGAGTTTCTCCATTTGCGTTGATTTGCCGCAGCCGTCGAGCCCTTCGAGGGTGATGAATTTGCCGCGCACCGTTGGTTTGGCCACGGGCCATCATATCAAGCTCTCACCTGTTAGCTTGTCAGCTCTCAGCTCCCAACATGCGGTGTTTGTGGAACCAGTGAGCGCAAGTTGCGACGGCTTACCGGGAACTGATGGAATAGCGCACCACCACGCCGTCCACGCCATGCTGCGGCGAACCAAACGCCGTGCTCTTGGGCCTTAGAACCGCGGGCGGGGAATCAATGCTCCGGTGGCGGCTTTGTACTCGCCATATTGCGGTCCGAAGGTGGCTGCCATGAAGCGCTCCTCGATTCGGCTCTTGACGGTGAACCCTACCCAAAGCAAGATAACCGCAACCACACCGCGCACTTGGCGACGATTCAATGCCGTTCCTATCATGGCGAGAATCATCCGGAATAAATCGGATGGCGTACAAATCGGTAAGGGCCAGTGCGAACCAACTGGTGTTCCACTTTGACGGTGACGTTGCTGCTCCAATTGCCGCCAAGGTAGGCCCTGGCCCAGATGGCGAACGCCATACCTAGCACGGTGAGTGCAATGCCGAGCGCTTGGATCCAGAGTTCTCGCGGAAGAATGCGGATGTGCATCCAGCCCAGTGGCACGTCACCGCTGAACATCGCGTAAAAAGCTGCTATTGTGGCGACCATATAGGAGAAGCGCGACCCCAGACTCTCGCGCGTCTGGGTTGCCTTGGTCTTGAGCGCCCACACGACCCACAAGATAAAGAAAGCAACCCAGAGATAGCCGCAGATCGACATCCCACTCATCGTAATTACCCCAGTCTCCATACGTTACTGCAGGGGTGATGGTTCCGGGAACGAGTTTCGTTATCCCGGCGCCAGGTGTGTCCGTTCGTTATGAATTAAATGTAAGTGAAAGAAGCCGAATGGAGTTGTACGAGTAACGGATGAGTAGTAGTATCCGCATTACTTCTTGCAACCCACTTTAGAAAGGAACTCGGTTATGGAGCCGTTTCTCGGTTCACTATTGCTCGTGCCTTACAACTTCGCGCCCCAAGGCTGGGCGCTCTGCAATGGACAGCTACTGCCCATCTCACAAAACACAGCGCTGTTCTCGCTCCTAGGCACCACCTATGGCGGCGACGGCATATCCACTTTCGCTCTTCCGGACCTGCGCGGACGAGTTCCCATCAGTTCTGGGCAGGGCCCGGGACTGCAATCCTATGTTCTCGGCCAAAGCGGTGGTGCAGAAACGGCGACTCTAAACGCCACCCAGTTGCCGGCTCACAATCACGCTGTGAACACGGTCTCAACCGCAGCCACCAGCAAGTCCCCAGCGAACCAGTTCCTGGCGACGATCCCGGGAGCGGCCGGCCCTGGGTCGGAGAACGTCTACGCCTCCGGACCAGCCAATTCGACGCTCAACGCTGGTGCTGTTAGCTCGACGGGTGGCAGCCTGCCGGTCGATATTCGCTCGCCTTACCTCACCCTCAACTGGATTATCGCGCTAACTGGCGTCTACCCCTCGCGCGGTTAACGACGGCTGGCTGACGACAGCCGGTCTCGATGCGTCACTTCGACCAACCCACGGCAGGTACCTCTATCACCTGCCGCGGTCGGTCGGGGCCGTTGAGCGTGGTCTCTGAATGTCGGGACAGAGTCGCGATGCTCATCGTCGTTCCTTTCAAGAATTAGCGCGGCACACTCTGGGCAACTCCTAGACGGCGGGAAGACGGGATAGTATCTTTAGCCATGCGATGAGAGCCGATTCTTGCTGCATTCTCATTGTGTAGGGATGTCAATTCTGTTGTATGGAGCCCCGCTGATGAAAAGCCGAATTCTTGCCCTCGTTGTCCTCAGCTGTCTAGTGTGCGTTACCGCCGTTGCGCAAAAGACCAATATCGATTGGGACCGCCAAGCAAACTTCTCCCAATTCCATACTTACTCTTGGGAGAAGAGCCCTCACCCGGCGAAAGGTCTTTGGGACCAGCGCGTTGTCGACGCGATCGATAAGCAGATGGCAGCCAAGGGATTTACGAAGGTGGACTCTAATCCCGACGTATGGGTCGTCTACAGCAACAGCATTAAGGACCAGAAAACCTTGGTCGGAACCGGTTATGGCTACGGGCCGAGCTGGGGCTGGGGCTATGGCTGGGGAAGCAGCCCGGTTATGTACAACACTTGGGTAACCAAGGAAGGCACTCTGGTGGTCGAGATTGCGGACGCGAAGGACAAGCAACTCCTCTGGCGGGGTTCGGTTACCGATACCATCTCTGATAATTCCACCAAGAACATCAATACTCTCGACAAAGCGGTTGCCAAGCTGTTCAAGGGATACCCTCCCAAGGGAAAATAGAATCGCGTGAGATACAGCCATGCGTCTAGGCGACTACGTTGACGATTACTGCTCGCGTTGTAAGCGCACCACCGACCACGCGGTAGTCTCGATGGCAGCGGACGAGATTCAGAAAGTCCGCTGCCGGACCTGCAGCTACGAACATACCTACCGCCATAACAAAACCGGCAAGAAAGAGCTGACCAAGGAAGAAGCCTTCCAGAAGGTGCTGGCCAGCGTTACCGGTCAATTGGGAGGCTGCTCTCCTGAGCCTGCGAAGAAGAAGCGGTCGAAGTAAACCAGTGCTCCGGCGGTTCACGCCGGTGACAACTTCCTTTGAGTTGGCACTCTGGAATGCTGACGCAAATCCAGCCCCGCAGGGGTGGCAGGAGTTTCGCCGAGCGCGGAAGCGCTGGGCAAGTGGAAAATGAAGCCGAGTCCCGTAGGGACGGTAGCGGCGGCTACGCAGTCGGCTGCTACCGTCTCTATTCCGTCCACCGCGCCCGCGTTGCTGGGATTCACGTCGAGTCCGCATCCGGACAGCTTGTTCGGAATCGAACGCGTTTTTCTCGCCTGCTTCAATCCCCGCCCTATTTCACCAATGTTTTCAGTTCCTTGCTAACAACCTTACTGGCAAACGGCGTGCATCCTCTTCCTCTGATAGTTCGCGAACCGCGGTTGCGTAGTCCGCGTATGTCTACGAAGGGGGAACTTGATGGCTGCCTTGTTACAAGACATTCGATATGGCTGGCGCGTGCTCCGCAAGAGCCCTGGGTTTGCGGCAGTCGCGGTACTGGTGCTGGCCCTCGGCATCGGCGCTAACACTGCGATTTTCAGCGTCGTCAACGCGGTGCTGATCCGGCCGTTGCCCTTCAAAGACCCAGCACGGCTGGTGCAGGTCTGGCATGTGCCCCCGCCAAAAAGCTTCCCGGGAATGACGACATTTACCGTCTCGCCCGCCAACTTTCTAGACTGGCGCAGCCAAAACCATGTTTTCGAGGGCATGTCGGCCTATGGGTTTGGCCGATATACCCTGACTGGCACGGGTCATCCCGAGGCGCTTACCACTTGCGCCGTGACGTATGGCTTCTTCTCGATCCTACGTGCACAACCCTTACTGGGCCGAGTTTTTCTCCCCAGTGAAGATTATCCTGGCCACGATCACGAGATTGTCCTGAGCTACGGAATGTGGCGCAGCCGGTACGGCGCCAACCCCGGCATTGTCGGCCAGAACATTGAACTCAATGGGGAGAAGTACAACGTTATTGGCGTTATGGGTCCTGGGTTCGAATTTCCCATCGTCACCGATCCCAACTATCGTCCGCAGATGTGGAAGCCGTTGGCTTGGACTGATCAAGAACGCGCAGTTCGCGACAATCACAATTATGACGTTATAGCCCGGCTGAAGCCTGGCGTCACGCTTAAGCAAGCACAAGCCGAGATGAATACCATTTCCGATCGTCTGGCACAGCAATATCCCGGCGATGACAAGGGATGGGGCGCCATCGCGATTCCGCTGCGTGACGATCTGGTCGGCGATGTAAGGCCGGCGTTGCTGATTCTGCTGGGTGCTGTGGCTTTCGTTTTGCTGATCGCGTGCGCCAATGTCGCCAATCTGGTGTTGGCGAAGACACTCGCACGGCGGAAGGAAGTTGCAATCCGCACCGCTCTGGGCGCAAGCCGGCGTCGCGTGCTGCAGCAGATACTTGCGGAAACCGTCCTGCTTGCGGCTGCCGGAGGCGCTCTCGGCTTGGTCTTCGCGCACTTCGGGGTGATGTTGATCGTCAAGTTTCTGGCGCAGCAGTTGCCTCGCTCCACCGGAATTGGACTCGATGGCTGGGTGCTGGCCTTCACTCTCGCAATTTCGCTGTTGACGGGATTCGCTGCTGGTCTGTTGCCAGCTCTGCGCTTAACCAGAGAGGACGTGAACCAGGCGCTGAAACAAGGGTTGGGTCGCACTGCATCGGACTCCGGAGGGAACCGGACCCGCAGCGTGTTGGTGGTTTGCGAGGTTGCCCTCTCGCTGATGCTGCTGATTGGAGCTGGGCTTCTGATTCGCAGCTTGTGGAGGTTGCGCAATGTCAATCCAGGCTTCGATCCCAATCGCGTCCTCACCATGACCGTCTCTATTCCCGATACCAAATTTCTCCAGCCGTCCCAGCAGATCAGTTTCTTCGACCGAGTCCTGCAACGGGTACGCGCGTTGCCGGGGATTGAGTCAGCCGGCCTGATCGACAGTCTGCCGCTAAGCGGCAGTGGCTCGCACCAGCCGTTTTCTATCGAGGGCCGACCACCAGTGCCCATGGCAGACCAACCGGAGATTGACGTTCGCCTGATTAGTCCCGGCTACATGAGTGCCATGCGAATACCACTGGTGCGGGGCCGCGACATCGCCGACTCGGACGTCGCTGGCAGGCCGGCTGCTGTGCTGATCAGTCAGTCCATGGCTAGGAAGTTCTGGCCAAACGAAGATCCCATCGGTAAGCACCTCACGCTGTACTTCTTTCCCAACATCACGCGTGTGGTGGTTGGGATTGTGGGTGACGTCAAAGAAGACGCTTTGAACCAGACACGGCCAACCGAAGCCCTCTATTTTCCGCTCGCCCAAGTCACGCAGCCCGGGGGTGAAAAATGGCAGTCGTTTGGCATGACCCTGGCGGTGCGCACCAACATGGATCCGTTGAATACCGTCTCAGCGATTACGAACTCCGTGCATGAGGTGGACTCCGATGTGCCGCTGCTGAATATCATGGCTATGGGTGACATGGTCTCCGATTCGCTTTCTCCGCAGCGCTTCACCATGCTACTGCTGGCTACGTTCGCCGGACTTGCCTTGCTGCTTGCTGCAGTCGGAATCTACAGCGTGCTCTCGTACGCGGTGCGACGGCGGGTGCGTGAGATCGGAATACGAATAGCTTTGGGCGCGCAACTTAGTGATGTGCTGCACATGGTGGTCATCGAAGGTATGAAGCCGACGATCATCGGCGTCCTTATCGGGTTGGCGGGCGCACTGGCTCTGAGAAGAATACTGTCCAGCGTCATCTATGGGGTAAGTGCCAGGGATTTAGCTACGTTCGGGACGGTGTCGGTGCTGTTGACCGCGGTGGGCTTCGTCGCCAGCATCATTCCTGCCTATCGCGCGACCAGGGTCGATCCCATGAGGACCTTGCGCGAGGAATAGAGCGCTACGCGCAGCTACTCCTCGACGCCCTCGAACAAGTCGGTCTCCAACTTCGCCTCGCGCGGGTCGCGCGTCACTGCGAGATGGTACATCTCCACTCCGCCACCCTGCGCCAGGTTCTTCTTGACCCGCTCAAATAGCGGCGCCTGTGTGGTGTGCTGTCGAAAGGCTTCGTCCTTTTTCTCGAAGCGCTCTGCACCCACTTCGATACGCGTGGTCACCGTGGGCGGTGCAATGATCTGGCGATCAGGCAGCACGAAGTCAGCGGTAAGGTAGTACAGCTTTTGCGCGCGATGCGGCGTTAGTCCGTGCTCCAGTTGCTCAGGATAGCGATCGGCCCGGCCCGCCCACTCGAATGCCATGGTTGCAAAAACGCCAGCCATAGCGTGGTCAACGTGACCCGTCAGTCCGCCATCCGGCCCAAAGGTCAGGACCACGTGTGGGCGGATCTGGCGGATACGGCGTGTCAGGTCCCCGACCGCAGTGTAAAGATCGGTGCGGTTTAGCTGCCCGTCCGGATAGTCGAGCACTTCGCAGTGGCCGACGTTGAGCACTTTGCACGACGCTGCAAGCTCGGCGCGTCGCATCGCCGCCAGTTCCTCATTCGAGCGGGCGGTGCCACGATTGCGCGCCGCAGTTCCCGCTGTCATGCAGACCACGTAGGTTTCTACGCCGCGGTCGTGGTATAGCAGCAGAGTGGCTCCGAATGCGCCCGCCTCGTCATCCGGATGTGCAGTTACACAGAGAAGTCTAAGCATAGGAATTGCGACGACATACTTGCGCTGTCCTCCGCCAGCTTACAACGAAGGTCGTAGGATTCTGCGTTCCGAAAGAGGAATTCGCTATAGAGGGCTCTGGCGTGCCCTCTGGCGGGCCTTTGGCTTTTGGACGGCCTTCGAGTCCTCCTCAGCCTTGATCGTCGCTCCTGAGCCTCCCCAGGCTCGCCAATCAGCACTTGTAGGGATATGTCTAATAGCCTAATAGTGCCCTGCACTGCCCACTAACAAATAGCATGTAAGTGCTACGTAGCTCCTTCAGCAATCTCCGGTTTTCGAGGATCGCGCACGCTTGATCTGCCAAGTGATGCTCATCACATGGCGTGGTGATAAGACTCACGGCCTCTCGGGTTATCAAAATTCTATCGTGGATGCATACAACGAGCCGAGTTTCCGCAGAGCGGGGGAGGAAAACAGCAATGAACGAAGGCAATGGCAGTGCCCATCCAGTGACCACCAAGCAATACACGCCGCGCTTGATTTTCTGGGAAGTCACCAAGGGCTGTAACCTGCGCTGCATCCATTGCCGCGCCACCGCGACTGAACTCATGTCTCCTGCCGATCTGCCGACCGATAAAGCCCTCGACATCATTTCGCAGATTGCCGACTTCGGCAATCCGATCCTGGTGCTGAGCGGCGGCGAGCCCCTATACCGGCACGATATTTTCCAGTTGGCGGAATATGCGACCAGCCGCGGTCTGCGCACAGCACTAGCCACCAACGGAACGCTGGTGACAAACGATGTCGCGCAAAAGATCAAGCAAGCTGGAATCAAACGGGTCTCGATCTCGCTGGATGGATCGGATGCGCACACCCACGATTCCTTCCGCGGCATCCCCGGCGCGTTTGATGCCGCTATCTACGGCATGCGTAACCTGCAGGCTTTGGGCGTCTCGGTACAGATCAACACCACGATTGCGCGTCACAATGCGCACCAGTTGCCGGCCGTGCTCGACCTCGCGCGCAGTCTGGGCGCTGACGCACTGCATACCTTTCTGCTGGTGCCGGTAGGATGCGGAGTGGATATCGCCACCGAGCAGATGGTGGCTCCGGAAGAGTATGAGCAGATGTTGAATTGGTTTTACGATCAGTCGCTGCAAGGTGGAATCGAACTGAAGGCAACCTGTGCTCCGCATTATTTCCGGGTGGCGCGGCAGCGCAAGGCCGCCGACCGCCTGGCGGGCCGCAACCAAGTTGCCGCCTCTGCACCCAGCCCCAACGAAATTGGACCGACGGATATGACCATGCCAGGCTCGACAGGCATTAGCCTGAGGCCGCATGGCGGACCGCCGGTTGGACACACCGGACATCCTTCTGGCCACCCCGGCGACATGAACGCCATGACAAAGGGCTGCCTGGCGGGAACCGGTGTCTGTTTTATTTCGCACGAGGGCGAGGTTTTTCCTTGCGGATATCTGCCGGCAATTGCGGGTGATTTGCGTAAGCAGAGCTTTGCTGAAATCTGGAACGACTCCGAGGTCTTCGCCCAGCTACGCGACGACGACAATCTGAAAGGGAAGTGCGGCTGCTGCGAGTTCCGCCACGTTTGTATGGGATGCCGCGCTCGGGCTTATGCTGCCACCGGCGATTTTCTGGCGGAGGAGCCGTTCTGCGTCTATGAACCGGGCACTTCGAATCAGATGATTCGCGCGGCCGCAATCAAGCGATAGGTTTGGTGTTAACGTTCGGCTGGACTCTGTCAGTTTCTACCAAAGCCGATAGTCCTTTGAAAGGGCACGGCTTCAGCCGTGCCGTCAGGTGGGCGTGAGAATTGGGCTTTAGCCCCTGAGGGAATTCGCTGTTCATGTCACCACCGAAATCCTTCAATACCATGGCTGGGATAGCCACACATGTCGGTTCGAATCAGAGCACGCGGCAGAAAGCCCTGGTCATTCCGCGCGAGCATGGTGCGTGGGGCATGCTGCTGGTGCCGCTTGCGACTGGCGCGGTAGCGGCGCTACGCTCCAGCGTCAACGGGGGCGCTCTTGCGCTTTTCATCCTGGCGGCGATGTCGCTCTTCTGGTTACGTACTCCCGTCGAAAGTTGGCTGGGCACCTCGGCGATCAAGGCACAGACCAAAGACGAGCGTGCCTACGTGCTGAAGGTAATTTTCGGCATCGGCATGCTGGCCGTCGTCAGCATAGCGGCGCTGCTGTGGAACGGACAGTTTCGCGGGCTGCTGACGATTGGCGCGGTCGCAGGTTTAGCTTTCGCGATACAAGCTGGCGTCAAAAAGCTGGGCCGCAAAGGAAGAATGCCGGCGCAGATCATCGGCGCGGTTGGACTTACCTCAACGGCGGCGGGCGCTTATTACGTTGCCAGCGGCAAACTCGACCACACTGCGGTCGCGCTTTGGTTGGCGAACTGGTTGTTTGCTGGCGACCAGATTCATTTCGTGCAGGTACGAATCCGCTCCAGCCGCGCCGTCAGCATAGACGAGAAGATGAAACAGGGATTGCCGTTCTTCTGCGGACAAGTCTTGCTTATTGGAGTCATCCTCGCCGCCTGCCGTTTCCGGCTCTTCTCGGGCACCATGGCATTGGCTTTTATTCCCGTACTTGCTCGCGGAACTTGGTGGTTCGTTCGGCGTTATCGTCCTCTCGATGTCCACAAGCTCGGCTTCAGCGAACTGACGCACTCACTGATTTTCGGTACGCTGCTGTGCGCGTCGTTCCTGTTGTAATTTCCTGCTGTTATTTCCCTTCGCCATATTGATATCGCTTGGCGTCCCGTACAATGTTGCCGATGATCTCGGCAAGCAACATCTCCCCACCTACGTTTTTTCCGAATTACAACTCTCCTTCAATCGCGAAGCTAGCCGCATTGCTGTTCCTGCTGGGATCAGTTGGCGGTAGCATGGTTGCGCAGCAGCCGAATCCATCGGCAGGAGGCGCTGCTCCCATGACACTCGTGCTAAAGAGTTCAGCCTTCGCGCAGGGCGCAGAGATTCCGAAGAAACATACTTGTGACGCCGCCGACGTTTCGCCGGCGCTGGAATGGAGTGGGGCTCCGCCGCACACCGTCAGCTTCGCGCTGGTCATGGATGACCCCGACGCACCGAACGGGACATGGATCCACTGGGTAATGTGGAACCTACCCATCAGCGCTCATGAACTTCACGAGGGGATAGCGAGGCGAGACCCGTTGGATGAAGGTACACGCCAGGGCCGCAACAGCTTTGGCAAGATCGGCTATAACGGGCCATGTCCGCCGCGGGGCAAGCCGCACCGGTATTTCTTCCGCTTATATGCTCTGGATGAAAAACTCGATCTCACGCCCGGCTCGAGCAATGTGGTTCTGCAGCAGGCCATCAAGGACCACATCATCGTCGAAGCGGATTACATGGGAACCTATCGGCGATAGCGCGATTCCGCTAGTTTAAAAGGCCCGCACTACTCGAGCTGGATCCACTATGCGACGGCGCCAGGTCAAATCGCTGAGCCAGCATATCGACAATTTCTTTGCCGATCTCGAGCGAGGCCGTTGCCGCCGGAGACGGTACATTGCAGACATGGATCATTCCCGTGCTGTAGACGAAATGAAAGTCGTCCACCAGGTTGCCACTGCTATCCACGGCCTGGGCTCGCACTCCGGAGCCACCCTGGACTAAGTCGGATTTCATCAGCTCGGGCACCATCTTCTGTAACGACTTCACGAAGGCTGACTTAATCCACGAACGGTACTGTTCGGCCAAGCCCATGCGCCAATACTTTCGCGCCATTTTCCGAAAGCCGGGAAACGACAGCATTTGCATGGCTTCGCTGAGATCAGGTGACGCGCCGGTGTATCCCTCGCGGCGGAATGCCAGCAAAGCGTTGGGTCCGGCCTCGACGCTGCCATTGACCCGGCGCGTGAAGTGCACTCCCAGGAACGGAAAGCGCGGATCGGGAACCGGATAAATCAACGCCTTTACCAGATTGCGCCGCTCCGGTTTCACTTCGTAGTACTCCCCGCGGAAGGGGATGATTTCGAGATTAGTATGCACCCCTGCCATGCGGGTGATCGCATCGCTATACAGGCCGGCGCAATTGATCACGTACCGTGCCTTGAAGCTCCCCGCGCCGGTTTCCACGACGTTGAAGTTTCCGTCGTGCCGCAGACCGATCACCTTAGCGCGAAACACAATCTCGCCCCCAGCTCGCTCGATCAACTCGGCATATTTTTGCGCTACCACCGTGTAATCCACAATGCCGGTAGTAGGCACTTGCAGCCCGCTGATTCCCTCGCAATGCGGTTCGATTTCGCGGAACTGCTCGCGACTCAGCATTCGCAGGCCCGGGACTCCGTTGGCGATTCCGCGCTGATGCAATTGCTCAAGCCGCGGAACCTCCTCGGAACTTGTGGCCACCACGAGTTTGCCGCACTCTTCGAAGGGAACCAGGTGCTGCTGGCAGAAGCGTTTCATGGACGAAGCCCCGGCGACGCAGTTGCGCGCCTTCAGCGACCCTGTCTTGTAGTAGATACCGGAGTGGATGACTCCGCTATTGTGTCCGGTCTGGTGAGCGGCCACGCGATCCTCTTTGTCCACGACGATCAGGGCCATCTCAGGAAAACGCAGCGTGATTTCGAGGGCTGTCGCCAGTCCAACAATGCCTGCGCCAATGATTAACACGTCGGTTTCGCGGTCGGCCATAGAATCCTGCAACTGTCCTAACGAACCCGCGATTATAAGTGCCTAAAGGTTACGTCCGCTAGGACGCAAATCACAAACATTGCGCTGCTGGCTCAGGGACATTACTCTTAAAGATTCGGAGGGCCAGGAATGAAAGTGCTCATCACGGGTGGTGCGGGCTTCATCGGGTCGCACCTTGCCGAGCGACACCTGACGCTCGGCGATGAAGTTTGCATTGTTGATGATCTCTCCACCGGGTCCATCGCCAATATCCAGCATCTTAAGATCCATCCTGAATTTACCTACCATATTGACACCGTCACCAACATTCAGTTGATGGCCGAACTGGTCGACCTCTGCGATATCGTGTATCATCTGGCGGCTGCCGTGGGAGTGCGTCTGATTGTGGACAGCCCCGTGCGCACTATCGAGACCAACATTCGAGGCACCGAAATCATACTTGGCCTGGCGGAGACCAAGCGAAAACGGGTGCTCATCACGTCGACTTCGGAGGTATACGGCAAGCGGGACCGGGTGCCGTTTCACGAAGACGATGATTTGGTCATGGGCCCGCCCAACAAGGGCCGCTGGAGTTACGCTTGCTCGAAAGCCATCGACGAGTTTCTCGCCGTAGCGTACTGGAAAGATAAGAAAGTTCCCACGGTGATTGCGCGCCTGTTCAATACCGTGGGACCTCGACAGACCGGGCGTTATGGCATGGTGGTCCCCAACTTGGTGGTCCAGGCATTGACCGGCAAGAGACATTACCGTCTTCGGGGATGGTTCCCAGAGTCGTTGCTTCACCCACGTCAACGACACGGTGGATGCGCTGGTTGGCATCGCGGCCCATCCTGACGCCAACGGCGAAGTGTACAACGTGGGCAGCGATCACGAAATCGCCATCGCCGAATTGGCCAACCGCATCAAGCGCATGACCGGCTCCGATTCGAAGATTATTTTCGTGTCCTATGGCAAAGCCTACGAGGAAGGTTTCGAAGATGTGCGGCGGCGGGTTCCAGACATTACTAAGCTAAACAGGCTCATCGGCTATCATCCGCGTTTCTCCCTGGAAGACACTCTGGCGAGCATTATTGCAGACCAGCGCGTCCGGTTGCGCGAGCACGGGGTAGCGGTCGCCGTCCGCTAGATCTCGCTTAGCGCCACCCTTCCTTGGCTGCCACTTTCATTGAGGAATCGCAACTATGCATGTGCTGGTGACTGGCGGTGCGGGTTTTCTTGGTTCGCATTTGTGCGATAGCTTACTGGCCGAAGGTCACTCCGTCGTTTGCGCCGACAACCTGCTGACCGGACGGATGGAGAACCTCGCCCATCTCCGTCATGAGTCTCGCTTTGCCTTCCTCGAACAGGACGTCAGCCGGTCTTTTGATCCGGGCAAGGTGGACTATATCTTCCACCTCGCATCACCCGCTAGTCCGGTAGATTATCTCGAGCATGCTATTGAAACGTTGCAAGTCGGCTCGCTCGGCACCATGAGCTGCCTTGAGCTTGCGAAGAAATACGCCGCCAAGTTTCTGTTGGCCTCGACCTCGGAATGTTATGGCGATCCCTTGGAGCATCCGCAAAAGGAAAGCTATTGGGGGCACGTGAATCCTATCGGTCCGCGATCGGTGTATGACGAGTCCAAGCGCTTCGCCGAAGCGGCTACTATGGCATACCACCGCTACCATCGAGTCGATACGCGCATTGCCCGCATCTTCAATACCTATGGTCCGCGGCTGCAGATTAACGATGGCCGGGTGATTTCGAACTTCATGACACAGGCACTCCGCGGGGAAGACCTTACGGTGTACGGCGACGGTTCGCAGACGCGTAGCTTCTGTTATGTGAGCGATGAAGTGGCGGGAATTCTGGCATTGTCGAACTCTGACGAGCACGAGCCGACCAACATCGGCAACCCCGTGGAGTTTACGATCGTGGAGTGCGCCAAGGCGGTACTGGAAGTGACGGGGTCAAGCAGCAAACTGCGATTTGAGCCGCTGCCGCAGGATGATCCCAAGCAGAGACAGCCCGACATTAGCAAGGCCAAGCGGCTGCTCGGATGGGAGCCGACTATTGATTTGCGCACCGGCTTGCGCCTGTCGCTGGATTACTTCAAGTCGGCGGTGCAAGCGACGGGAACGCGGACGTAGAGAAAATTGGATAGATTGCTCGGTATTTCGTAGAATGTAGCCTGGGGCAGGGAACAGCCCGGTTTGATGGTTGCTCAACCCGAATTCGAGACGCTCCGCCGCGAAAGTTCCTCGTGGTGGTACATCGCCCGGCGAAAGCTATTGCGCGAGGCAGTCGCCCAAGCTATGCATGGCAGACGCGAGGGCCGAGTTTTAGATCTTGGCTGTGCGGCGCAACTGGAACTCTCGGACTCTGACTTCATTCGCACGCTTAATGCGCACAGTTCACTGGCAGTGCTGGCGTTCCGCCAGATCGAAGGGTCCCAAAGTTTAGTGTGCAGCAACCCCGAGGAGTTGGGTTTTGTGTCCAACTCCTTCGACGCGATCGTAGCTGGAGACATTCTGCAGATGGTTCCTGATGACCGGAAGGCATTGCGCGAGCTTCGCCGCGTCTTGAAGGATGGTGGCCTCTTGTGTCTAACTGTTCCCGCCTACCCATTCCTCTGGGGCGACGACGATGAAGCGTGCGGGCATCAGCGGCGTTACACCGCCAGCGAGCTGCGGCGGAAGCTCAATAACTGCGGCTTCGAAATCTCCCGCGTCTCCTATCTGGTGGCGACCGGATTTCTCCCGTCCATCGTGGGACATACCTTCAAGGACCTGTTCCAGAAATCGGCGGCGGTCCATCCGATATCGGATAGTGCATCCCGGCTGACGAATGCCGCCATGGTTACGCTGCTCGATTTCGAACGCCATTTGATTCGCTATATCAACCTACCTTTCGGAACGCGTGTAGTCTGTTGGGCGCGCAAACCATCACTGGTCGCCGAGCGCGTCACCGTTCCCGCCTGGGAGCGCCAATGGGCTCGCCCTCCATTGCCGCAAGGCATGACCATGAGCCAGCCCGATCTGCCTGAAACCTCGTCCGCAAGCTAAAATCAAGCTGTGGCTCTGTTACGAAGTGTTGGCACCACATTAGAGATGATCAAGTGGGAGCACTCCGTCCTTACGCTCCCGTTTGGTTTGACAGGCGCCGTCCTGGCGGCTCGTGGTCTTCCCAGCCTGCACACGTCGATTTGGATCATTATTGCTTTGGTCGCCGCGCGCTCGGCTGCCATGGCCTTCAACCGGCTGGCGGACGCCACTATTGATGCGGCCAACCCGCGTACCCGCGTTCGCGCGCTTCCCGCCGGCAAGTTGAGCAAGTCGTTCGTGACCTGGTTCGTTGTGGTCACGTCGGCCATCCTGATCTTCGCGGCGTATCAACTGAATCCACTGGCGTTTTACCTGTCCCCGGTCGCACTGGCTATTATCTTTCTTTATTCCTTCACCAAACGATTTACGCGCTGGTCGCACGTGGTGCTTGGCCTTGCGATGGGCACCGCTCCTGCCGCCGCCTGGATCGCGGTCCGCGGCTCGCTCGATCCACGCATCTTGATCCTGACTGCCGCTGTGGTGTTTTGGGGTGCCGGCTTCGACATCCTCTACAGCTGCCAGGACTTCGAGTTCGACTGCTCGGCCGACGTCTACTCTGTTCCCAAGGCCTTTGGCATTCATACTTCTCTCAACATTGCTCGGTTCTTCCACGTCGTGACCGTTCTTTTGCTGGCGTGGATGGTGGTGGCGTTTGGGTTGGGGAAGATTGCGGTGGCTGGCGTGGTATTCGTCGCGCTGCTCTTGATCTATGAACACTCGCTGGTGAAGCACGACGACCTCAGCCGGGTGAATGCCGCCTTCTTTACCATGAACGGGCTGGTCTCGATGGCGTTCCTGTTCTTCATTGCCGGGGACCTGATGCTGGGGCGGTGAGTTAGAATAACGCCATGACCGAAGAGGTTAATGAGCTTCTTAAGAAGGCCATGGCTCTTCCAGTGAACGACCGCGCAGAATTGGCGGGATCGTTGCTTGACACGCTGGATGAGGCAGTGGACGAGGACATAGAAGCCTCGTGGCAAAACGAGATTGCCTTGCGCATACAGGAGTTGGATTCCGGTAAGGCAAAGACCGTCCCATGGATCGAAGTTCGCAACCGGCTTACTACTAAGCTGTCCCACGGTGGCTAAGCCGCTAGAGTTTCATCAGGATGCAGCTGCCGAACTTGAATCTGCATTCGACTGGTACTTGGCGCGAGATGAACGGGTAGCTTCAAGATTTTTGGACGAAGTGAACCGCGCCGCTAAGTTGATCGCACAGTCTCCCGAGCGGTGGCCTGCGAGTGAAGCCAACGTTCGCAAATTTGTCTTGCGGCGATTTCCTTTCCTGATCATTTACCGTGACCTTCCTTCGATGATCCAAATACTGGCTGTGGCCCACGGTCGCCGACGAGCTGGCTACTGGAAGGGGCGAATCTGACTTAATTGCGTTCCTGGCGAATGGAAAGGTAGCTTTGTCGATGATTTCGAAGCCGTCCCTGCGATATGATTAACAAGATGCCCACCCTAGCGCAGCATACCGCCGGTGCCAAGAAGCTCCACGCCTTCCAGACCGACGACCCTCGGCTGCACCCCATTCACGACAAGGTGATGGCCCAGGAACGTCTGTCGGCTGACGACGCGCTGGCACTTTACCGCTCGGGTGACATTCTGGCCATGGGCTGGCTGGCGAATCATGTTCGCGAGCGGATGCACGGTGACATCGCTTACTTCAACGTCAACCGCCATATTAACTACACCAATGTTTGTGTCGCCGCCTGCCGCTTGTGCGCCTTCGGCCGCAAGAAGGACGCGCCCGGCTCCTACACCATGGCGTTGGAAGAAGTCTGGAGCACCGCCGGATCCGGCTACACCGAGGCGATCACCGAGTTCCACATCGTTGGCGGCCTGCATGCCGATCTGCCGTTCCAGTACTACGTCGATCTGATCGCGGGATTGAAAGAGCGATTTCCGCAGGTGCACCTCAAAGCGTTCACCATGGTCGAGATCGCCTTCTTCTCGAAGATTGGCAAGATGACGCCGCGCGAGGTGCTGATCAAATTCAAAGAGGCGGGGCTCGATTCCATGCCCGGCGGCGGGGCCGAGATTTTTTCCGACCGCATCCGGCACATCATTTGCGACCACAAGATCGATGGCGACGACTGGCTGCAACTGGCTCGCACCGCGCATGAGGTCGGCCTGAAGTCGAACGCCACCATGCTCTACGGGCACGTCGAGAACGACGAAGACCGCGTCGATCATCTGCTGAAGCTGCGCGCGCTACAGGACGACACGCATGGCTTCCAGACGTTCATCCCGCTGGCCTTCCATCCCGACAACACGCCGCTGCAGCATCTGCCCAAAACGACGGGCATGCTCGACCTGAAACAGATCGCGGTCTCGCGCCTGGTGCTCGACAACTTCCCGCACATTAAGTCGTACTGGCAGATGGTGACGCCCAAGATGGCGCAGATTACGCTGCGCTTTGGCGCCGATGACATCGATGGGACTGTGGTGGAAGAGAAGATCTATCACGACGCCGGCGCCACTACGCCGCAAATGCTGCGCCGCCAGGATCTGATTCGCCTGATCACCGAGGCTGGCCGCATCCCCTTTGAGCGCGACACGCTCTATCGGCCAGTGACGCGCACGGAAACCACCGTCACGGTTGCGGTCTAAGCTCGAAAATTTCCTACTTCTTCTGCTCCGGCGCCAAATGTTTCCGCCCCGGCATCGGTGGCCAGCCCAGCGACTGTCCCTGGTACAGCGCCACGGCGTTCTCATACCGCTTACCATTGCCGTCATGCACCGCGAACCGTCGCAGATGCTCGGGCGGCCCGCTCCACATGCAGACTCCCGCGTAGGCGCCGTCTTTGCGCAGGATGTAGTAGCTCATGTCCACGTATTGCAGCTTTTCCGGGTAGCCTTCGTAGTTGCGGACGATGCGCTTCAACGCATCCATGCCCGCTTCCTGCGGAGACATGCCCCGCCGCATGTTCTCGACGATGGTATGGGCGCCGCAAACCTTGATGTTCTCCTCGCCGTTGCCGGTCGCGCCCGCTGAGCCGACGTCCTGATCTGTGTAGCTGCCGGCCCCGATGATCGGCGAATCACCCGCGCGCCCGGCAATCTTCCATGCCAGTCCGCTGGTCGTGGTCGCGCCCGACATCTCGCCCTTTTCGTTCACCGACGAGCAATGAATCGTGCCGGTCGGCGGCCTAAGAACGCGTTCGATGGCAGCCATGCGAAACTCCGGCTCAATGCCGATCTTCTCCGCCAACTTTTCCATCCGCTGGATGCGCTCATCGTAGTATTCGGAGACGTTGCCGGCGGTATCGGGAAACTTGAATTTTGGACTGGCCAGCCCCGGTCCCCACCAGTCGTCGTTGGACATGGTTTCGCGCCACAGTTGCCACGTCTTGCGCGAGCGTTCGGTCAGCAGGTTCTCCTTGGGGAAGCCCATTACGAACCCGAACTTCTGCGCGCCCTCGCCCACGAGCATCACGTGCCCGGTGTGTTCCATCACTGTCTTGGCCAGCAGCGATACATTCTTGATTTCTTCCACTGCCGCCACCGCGCCGGCCATCCGAGTTGGGCCGTGCATACAGCAGGCGTCCAGTTGCACCACGCAATCTTCGTTGGGAAGGCCACCAAGTCCTACGCTGTCCTCGTTGGGATCATCTTCGGGTCCAGTGATGACCTGCATCACGGCATCGAGCGTATCGCCTCCGCTGGTCAACACCGCGTAGCCGCGGTCGAGATAGTTGTAGCCAATCGCGGCACATATGATGACTGGCGCCTTCGGCAATGCACCAGGTAATGCAGAGGCTTGGTTGGCCTTGCCCTGCGCTTTTAGATCAAGCGCGAGTGACGCGGAGCCAATTGCGGTGGTTGCGATGAAGCCACGGCGACTGAATTTCACACTGCCCCTCCCACAAACCGAGCAGAATAGCATGGCGGCCGAATCGACGGTACTGAACCTGGGTTATTCACGAGGAACTCACGCTTTGAAGCGGGCACGGCTTCAGCCGTGCCGTTACGTGTGCGTGGGGCCTCAGCCCTTGAGGGAAGTCTTACTTTGCCTCAAACACCGAAGTCCCCTCAGTGGCTAAAGCCACCATCATGAGAGGCAGCTTTCGGCACGGCTGAAGCCGTGCCCCTTCAAAACTTGCTGCCTTCTGCCGCGACAACCGATGGATAGTCCAGGTGAAGAGCACAAAAAAGAAGGCACAGCACGCGGCTGTGCCTTAAACGGGTAGGTTGAGGTTAACTGGCGGCTTTCACTGCCGTATTCTGATCCGCGCGGAAGCGCAGCAGGGCTGCAATCCGTCCGATCTGATCGAACTGCTCATCATCGGCGATGTATACAATTTCGATTCCATTGCGAATTGCATAACCTACAATAGCGTCGCCGATGTCTTCCAACTGCGTGTTCTCTTTTCCGCAAACCACGCATGCCGGCGCGTCATGCAGGTCCATGTGGCCGCAGTGGTAGCACTTCACTCCCGGCGCCAGGAAGTTCGAGCCCAGCAGAAGGGTTTGCACCTCGCCAATCTCCAGCGAACGCAACACCCGCCGCAAACCAATCGCGCCGCGCCCATTGCTATGGGCTTCGCCTATCACCTCGCCGATTAGCTCCTTTTTCAGGCGGGTATTGTATTGAGCGAGCTGCTCCATGGCCATCTGCTTTATCTGGTCGGCGGTCGCGATCTTTGGATCGACGCGGAAGTGTCCCACCAGACGCTGCTTGGAATTCGAGTGCAGTTCGCGATGAATTTCGGGCCAAACGTCATCGTGGCAGCCGATCAGCAATCGATCGCAATTTCCGCGCTCGAAGTACTGCTCAATGCAATCGGCCACGATTTTGAAGTGCTGCAGCGCTTCGTTCATTTGTTTGCGCTCGGCATGTCCGCCGTCATAGCCGTGCCAGCCGTCACTCTTGCCGCGCCGGGTGAGCTCATTGATAAAGTCCTGTTTCTCCACGATTTCATCGTTGATCAGTTCGAAAACGCGCGCCTTGGTGCGGTCAAGCAGCACAATGCAGGCATGGTGTACTCCGTCCACTACTGCGGCCAGGGGCTTCAGATGAAAGCGCTGGTTTACGATAAGGTTGGTCTTCAGTAACTGCGCCGGGATGTCAAACTCGCGCCAGAAACCCTGTTTACTACAGGCAAAAACTGCTTTCGCCTTGCCGCCGTTTCCACGCAGGCCCTCGGCCATGCTTTGGATGCGATCCAGGTCGGCACGGGCACCGCCGTTTCGACCGTGCTTCTCGGCGTCGTGCAGCGCATTCCGAACCAGGTCCTTGACCAGGATCGATTCTTCGCGGTGCGATTTATTCAGCGGCGTTGCCGGTTGGTAGTAAAAGGTAACCGCACAAGTTTCCGGCGAGTGAAAATTAGCCAGTTCTCGGATGTCATCTCGTGTGATCATTCCGGTTCTCCTTATGGATGAGTTCTTGAATGATGAAGGAGGCGCTGTCAGGCAGCCCCATGTTTGTTCACGCGCTCCTGGAATACTCCACGAGCTTTTCTTTCAGCGGGTCTTTGATAGGCAAGGCGCGTTGCAAGTGTTCGCGGGCCTTGCGGATGGACGCGCGCACCTCCTCCACATTACGGTTGGTGATATCGGCGATTTCTTCCAGGGTGTAGCCTTCGATGGTGTACAGGATGAAGGCCTCCGCTTCGTTACGGCCGGCGTCGCGCAGGGTCGTCTCTACCAGGTTAATTAGTTCGTCTCGCGCCGCCAGCTCCTCAGGATTACTGGCGCTCGGGTCGGCAATAACATTTTCTTCCGACAGCTGCTCGTCCGGCTGGTGGAATTGCAGGTTGGCCTCATCGCTGGCACGCACGTTCTGTTCACCGTGCGAGCGCTCCAACGGAACGTGTCCGTCCTCGCGATTCTCCAACGCCAGATGGTCAATGGCCCGCGTCGCCAGGTGATGCACCCAGGGCTCCAGCTTCATGCGTTCTGGACTTTCGCCCTGCTCGCTGAGCGCGTTTGCAATGGCCTCCCCCACCACGTCTTCCGCCGCAACCTGACCAGGCCGGAGTTGCCCCTGGCTCTCACGGTAGTCGATCTGCCGTTGGATGTAGCGCTGCAGCCGGGGTAGATTGAAATTGACGTAGCTCGAAATGTCGGCACTGGAAATGTGCTCGGGCCTGACCGCCGCTAGCGTCTCCTCGAAGGGGACGGTGCTGGGAACACGTCCTGGACCGCGACGGCGCGCCCCCTTATGATGGTTACGCAACAGCTCCTTGTGCTTCTTGACCTGCTCTGCAATGGAATCGAAGGCGGCTTTGATCGCGGCCGTAGCCGTCGAACTACTCTCCTGTGCCGCCATCTGGCCCGACGGAAGTCGCAAGTTGAGCGACACTACCACAGCCCTCGCGCGCGGAGCTCTCCTCGATAAGACCTTTCAGATGCACGAGGTCCGGACGAAATACCCGAAGGTATCGGCCCAGTTTTTCCACTTGTTGGTTGATCAGTTTTTCGAGGTCGGGAGTTTTGGAAATCTTGTAGCTGAAATGAACGTTCATGCAAAAGCCTCTCCGAATGGAGTGATTCCCATCCGCAGCTACGTTCCTTTAGTCGAATTTTACTCCTCTTCCTACAGAAGCAAGCGGAAAATGATGAGTTGTATGCGGTTGGGCAGCATCGGCAAAAGGCGCCGGTAATGCGCAAAAATCGCTCCTGTTCACGTGAACGGGCATCTAAGTGGTTCCGTGACTCCGGCGAAGCAAAGGCCTTCCGTAAGGAAGGCCTGGCCTGTCGACTCTGCCTGTCTCTTTTGCGCTTATCTTTTATCTCTCCGGAATTCTGACCTTTACGTCCGGACGCTTGTCGACGTGCACGGTCTCGATAAATCGGACCTTGCTCTTGTTCAGCTTCATCACCAGCGACGAAGTCCGAACGCCATCGCCAAAGAAGCGCACGCCCTTGAGCAGCGGTCCATCGGTAACGCCGGTTGCTGCAAAGATGATGTTCTTGCCAGGCGCCAAATCATCGGCCGTGTAGATGCGCTTAGGATCAGCGATGCCCATGTCTTTCATGCGCTCGCCCTGCTCCGGCGTATAGCCAACCAGGCGGCCGACCATGTAGCCATTTAGGCAGCGGATCGCCGCCGCAGTAATCACGCCTTCCGGCGCTCCGCCCGTACCCATTACCGCATGCACGCCCGATCCCAGCATGGCGGCGGCGACTCCGGGCGAAAGGTCACCGTCGGAGATAAGCCGAATGCGCGCCCCGGCTTTGCGAATCTCGTTGATCAAGGCCTCGTGCCGAGGGCGGTCGAGGATAATGACGACCAGATCTTCGACGCTCCGATCCAGCACCTTGGCGATGACATGCAGATTGTGGGAGACCGGAGCTTCAAGATCGACCACGCCCTTGCAGGATGGGCCCACCACGATCTTTTCCATGTAGCAGTCGGGCGCGTGCAGCAGGCCACCATGCTCGGAGGCCGCCAGTACCGTGATGGCCCCGGGCGAACCCGTGGCGCACAGGTTGGTGCCTTCCAGCGGATCGACCGCGATGTCCACCTCGGGATAGCTGCCGCCGTCTTGCTTGCCGACTTTCTCGCCGATGTACAGCATCGGCGCTTCGTCCCGTTCGCCCTCGCCGATGACGATGGTTCCGTCCATCGGCACCGAGTCCATGACGCCGCGCATGGCTTCAGTGGCCACCTGATCGGCATGCTTGCGGTTGCCTTGTCCCATGGTCTTGCCGGAGGCGATTGCCGCTTCTTCGACCACGCGCAGGAACTCGAGCGCGAGGTCGGTTTCCAGGTTTGCAGTGGGAGAGTGTTCAACGAGAGGTTCTTCGGTCTGAACTTTGGTTGCCATGTGGCCTCCAGGAGACCGCGGCTTGCGGCGCCGGAATTATGACTGCTATTCAGCGCAAGTCCGCGGGCGTACTGCGTATGTACAAAGACAGGGCAGGAACGCTTCCGCGAACCTGGTATCCGGCAAACGGTAAGCATACCGCTACGGCGAGCGTCTTGCCATCGAATTTGCGAAACCGACCTGAGCTCACATTTTGGTCAGTGCAGGTCCAGCGCACTCTTCACGGCTGCTTCAACCATTTCCATGCTCTCGGATCGCAGCCTTCCCAAGGGTGGATACGCAACCGAGTGCTTCTCTATAGTCGTTGGCTGATCACATTTCACCCAGGAGTCGCGGTTGAGACCGCCTTCACTGGCCTTGAGTTTCACCCGCATCGAAAATGCCAGGTGCTGCACGGTGGAGATCGGCAGGACGCATATGTCAAGTGAATGAGCGTTTAGAGCATCGCTAGAGAGCACCAGTGCAGGGCGTTGCTTATCCAGATTAAGTAGACAGACATCGCCGCGCCGCGGGTACCAGCCGGGTGGCTTGGCACCGCGCCGCCAAGCCGTCATTCGCGTCCCCAGGACCGCAAGCTGGCCCGCTGGAATGCCTGTCGTTCCTCACGGTCCTCAGTGACATTGCCGAAAAACTCCGCAGCCTCTTTGTACAGGCTAGCTTTGCGTTCCATTTCCAATGCGTATTCCAAAAGTTGGTTTACACGCTCACTGGCGGAACGGTCCCCCTTGGTGCGTTCTATTTCAAAAAGCAGGTCAGGATCAAGTGAAAAAGATCGAGTTTTCCTCGTGGCTCGTCTAGCTGATATTGCCATAAACTCTATTGTTAATCCTATTAGGATTCCTGTCAATTGCAACCGTTCGCTTGGTAATGACAACTTAAAATGCCGCGATTCCGGTAATATGTTCCCCAATAATCAGCGCATGGATGTCGTGCGTGCCTTCGTATGTTTTCACCGATTCCAGGTTCGCCATGTGGCGGAAGATTGGGTACTCGTCGGCAATTCCGTTCGCGCCCAGGATGTCGCGCCCCATGCGCGCGCACTCCAGGGCCATCCAGACGTTGTTGCGCTTGGCCATCGAGATATGCCACGGCTTGACCTTGCCCAGAGTCTTTTAGCCGGCCCACCTGCAGCGCGAGTAGCTGTGCCTTGGTGATTTCGCTGATCATCCACACCAGCTTCTCCTGCACCAGTTGATGCGACGCGATGGGTTGGTCGTGAAACTGCTTGCGGAACTGCGCGTACTGCAGCGAGCAGTCATAGCAGGCCATCGCTGCTCCGATGGCTCCCCAGCCAATGCCGTAGCGTGCCTGGTTCAGGCAGCTCAGTGGTGACTTTAGACCACCCGATTCAGGCAGCAAATTTTCTAATGGGATACGGACATCCTGTAAAGAAAGACTTGAGGTAATCGACGCCCGCAACGAAAATTTTCCGTGAACGTCTGCCGCCTTGAATCCGGGGCGGTCGGTCTCCACGATGAAACCGCGGATGCGGCTGTCCTCATCCTCAACTTTGGCCCAGATGATGGCGATGTCGGCGATCGAGCCAGAGGTAATCCACATCTTCTCGCCATTCAGCACATAGCTGTTGCCGTCCTTGCGCGCGCGCGTACGCATCGCGCCTGGATTCGAGCCGGCGTCGGGCTCGGTTAAACCAAAACATCCGAGAATTTCGCCCAGCGCCATCTTGGGCAGATATTTCTGCTTCTGCTCTTCGCTGCCGAAGGCATAGATGGGATACATGCAAAGCGCCGACTGCACGCTGACAAACGAGCGCACGCCGCTATCGCCGCGCTCCAGTTCCTGGGTCATCAGGCCGTACTCGACGGCCGACATGCCGGCGCAGCCGTAGCCTTTGAGGCTGGCACCGTAGAAGCCCAGCTCGCCCATGGGCTCTGATCAACTCCTTGGGGAAACGGCCCTCGCGGTTGCACATCTCGATGATGGGGATGAGGCTCTCTTCGATGAACTTGCGGGTGTTGTCACGGACCAGCCGCTCGTCGTCGTTGAGCAGCGTGTCGAACTCGAGGAAATCCACGCCCTTGAATTTGAGTGCCATGTACCCTCTCGCTGTGGAAATTTGCGGTGGGACAAACAGTTGAAGGTAGCAGGCACCGAAGAGCGGGGTCAAACGGGGAAAGGGATAGAAGACAGAGGCTCCCAAAACTGCCCTCATAACGGATCACTAAATATCACGGACACTGGCGTTTCGAACTCGTAGCCTCAAAAACCAAGTCTTTTCGGAAAACGCAGAATCTCCGTTCTGAGCACTGGAAAGTCACATGATTAGAAGAGCACCCTTGGAGTTACGTTTCTTGGAAAAAGGCTAGTGACGGCGAGCAGCTACTTGCTTCTACTTTCAGTTCTTCAAACCGGTGCCTCACCGTTGGATTCATCCGTTGGCGAAGGGTGACAGTCGTGCACCCTCCATGATGTTGAGAATAGGGTTACTTGATGTAGTAACCTGACACCCGCCACTGGCCGTCCTTATCCAGCATGGGCGTGACAGTCTCGACCGCCGATTTCTTGTTAGCGAAACTGGTGTCATACCGGATGACGACATATTCGCCGTCCGGCGCGCCGGGAAGGGTGGTGGTGTGTTGTGCCGATCGCAGTTTGCGGGAGATCAAAGCGCCAAGCGGCTGGCGGGCAGCGGTCACTTTCTGCTCCCACTCCTTTTCCGTCACCGCCGCTTTGAAATAAGACGACGCCTCTATCCAGCTTTGCGAGTAGTCTCCGGAGTCCACGAACTTCAACCAGGCTTCGGACGAAGCCTCGGCAGCTTTGGTTTTGTCCTGGGCAATGGCGAATGCAGCGAGACCCAACATGAGCAGGGCAACAACCACGACGCGCGATTTCACGAAATCTACTAACACAGCGCAACAATTGTAGGCTTTCCTTTCTTCGACAACAAGCTCATGCCACAAGCCGCAATCCTCAGAATCCCGGCGGGCGCTCGGTGGCCACGTTGAAGGTGCGCTCCAAGGCGAGTCCGGCTTGGCCCAATGTTCCCTCCTCAAAGAGCTGTCCAATCAACGTGACGCCGTGCGGCACGCGGCGCGGCGGCGAGAACTTCGGCAGCGGATGCGCGGGATCGGGCGCCCAGTCGCTGCGCGCCTCCGACACCTCGACAAAGCCGGCTCGCAGCGTGAGCGAGGGCTGCCCGGTAAAGTTGGTAATGGTCAGCATTTCGTCGCGCAGTGAAGGCACAAGCAACAGGTCAACCTGTGAGAAGACGCGCTCCATTTCCAAGGCCACTTTACGGCGAAAGCGGTCGGTCTGAACGAAGTCCACTGCCGACAGAAACCGTGACTGACGAAACGTGTTTGGCCAGGCATCGGGCACCTGCATTTTCAGTTCTTTGAGCTGGCCGCTCAGTGTGAGTTCCTCGAAGGCTGCCGCCGCTTCGGCGAAGAGGACGAGGTCAAGCGAATCGTACGGCCAGTCGGGAAGCGAGACCTCCACGGGGAGCATGCCCACCTTGCTGACTGCCTGCAGTGCAGCACGATCGACGTCGGTTGCCGGCGCTTCTTTCATCCACTTCGGAAAGTAACCCACGCGCAGTCCCCGCACACTCGCATTTGCGTTGAAATCAAGCTTGCTGGGCACGCTTGACACGTCGCCGGGGTCAGGGCCGGTAATGGTGTTCAGGACCAGAATGGTGTCTTCAACGCTGCGGGCCATGGGGCCCAGTTTGTCTAGCGACCAGCACAGCGTCATGGCGCCGGTGCGGGCGACGCGGCCAAAAGTCGGCCGCAGTCCGGTAACTCCGCAACGCATCGAGGGGCTCACGATGCTGCCGTCGGTTTCGCTGCCGATGGCGAATCCGACCAATCCTGCCGCCGTGGCTGCCCCCGGGCCGGCGCTAGAGCCTGACGATCCTTCCTCCAGCAGCCACGGATTCATGGTCTGGCCGCCGAACCAGATGTCATTGAGCGCTAGCGCGCCCAAACTCAACTTGGCGACCAGCACCGCTCCCGCATCGTTAAGCCTTTGCACAACAACCGCGTTCGTCGTGGGGATGCGATCGCGAAAAGTCTCAGCGCCATACGTGGTCGGAATGCCTGCTGTGTCCAGAAGGTCCTTGGCTCCCCACGGAATACCGTGCAGCGGCCCGCGATATTTGCCCGCGCGCGATTTCCTGGTCTGCCTGCTTGGCTTGTGCGAGCGCCAACTCGCGCGTGAGGGTGATGACGCAACGCAGCTTAGGATTGAACTTCTCCAGGCGTGTGAGGTAGATCTGGGTGAGCCGCTCGGAGCTGAGCTTGCGTTGCTGGATCCAGAGCGAGAGCTGAGTTACGGTCGCGAAAGCAATGTCTTCGTCGTTGGTGGGCAGCGGTCCAGGATCGGTCTCGCTCCTGACGAATTCGGCCCTCGCCGGACCGTCTTTTTCGCCAGGCATGACGGGACTCCAGCGAGTTCCTGGCGCGAGCGTCGCCTCCAACGCCACTTTGCGCGGTCCTACTCTCCGCTCATAGACGGGCGCCATCGCGCTACGCCAGTTGCCAGCTGCCTGGGCGAGTTCGTCGCCGCTGAACTCCACCTCCACAAGTTTTTCAGACTCGGCAAACGTGGCAGGTGAAACTTGAGGGCCAACTGCCGCAGCGGTGCCAAATGCCGGCGGCGCTCCCGGCGGAAGCTCGGCGGGCTTCTGGTCTTGGCTATAAGAGGCGACCGCCGCTCCCAACAAGGCGAGAGGCGCGTGGGTCAGGAATTGTCTGCGCGATTTCGACATAGACACACCCTCAATCGGGCCGTAGCCCGCTGTCGTGATTCCAGGTTTACTTGATTGGCAAGATACATCAAGCGACAAGCCGGCGCAGCGCATATCACGGCGTGGAGCACTTTTTTTTGACGCAACATGCTGGCGACCCCGACGAAAACTCCGTGCCAGACTCGCTTCGAGACTTTTCCGCGGATCGTTTGCCGCCGTACTCGCTGATCAGGGAAGGACACCGCTGCTCTTGGTCATGTAAAATAACTTTGCTACCCGGCGAGTAGAGAGTGGCGCCCATGGGCGCCCGCCTGCAGTCGAAGCCGCTCCATATGGCTTAGGAGCGTGGGCTGATGACATGTGCATCTCGCGCTGACGCGCCCATCCGCTTCCCATCTGCATTTTGCTCCAGCCAAAAGTAGATACCGACCGCAGCCGTCTGCGGGCAAAATCTTGTTCCCTTTCAGGAGAAGAAAATGGCGAAGATCGCAAAGACCGCAGACCGCAAGAAGGTCATGGACACCACCAAGAGCACCGACTGCCCCCAGTGCGGCAAGCCTACCCGAGTGGTCAAGCGGGTGAAAGACCGGGAGAAAGACATTCCGGGCGGCATGTACATCTCATGCTCGGCGTGCGAGTTTTACGAAAAGCTATAACTGACCGCCGCTTTGTGCAGTTCGTTCGAAAATGGGTGCCCCATCCTTTCGCCGCCGTTGCGAAAGGGTGGGAACAGAACGCCATGAACAGCTTCAACGCGACCGCATCGCCTCGGCGATCTCTGTATTAATCTGCTCGACAACCTGCTGCTTCCACTCGTCATCCCACACGCCGCGCTTGGACATGTAGTGTTGCAGGTGAGCCAGCGGATCCTTGAAGTTTGCCGACTCGGTCTGGCACTCGATGAGCGTAGGGCCCGCGCCATTGCGCGCGCGATGGATGGACTCCTGTGCCGCCCGCCAAACCGCGACCACGTCGTTGCCGTCCACCAGGATGCTGGGGAATCCATAATCCTTTGCCAAGAAGCTGAATTCTTCAAGGGCACTGTGTTTTCTGCTTCCCAGATCATCCAGCCCTACGCTCCTGGTCACGTAAATAATCGGGAGCTTGTGAACGCCGGCGAACTTTAACGCCTCGTGGCTGGCCTCCAGCGAAGCCGCATCTCCGTCCCAGAAAGCAATCACCACGTTGCCTTTTTTCTCCACCTGATGAAACAGAGCGAGACCGGTGGCCAGGTTGAATGGATCGCCGGGGACGGCAGCGGATGACGTTGAATCCGATAGGGCACATCGGCACGAAAAGATTGACGGGCTGCTTTTATCTGAGTTGTTTGCGCCGGACTCCTTCAGCAGATGCTTCAGCGGCGTTCCGATCGCCAGGTGGGCTGCGAAGTTGTGGCGGGATGCCGCAATTGTATCCTCGGGCCGCAGATCGATGGTGGTGCCGACCACGACGGCCTCGTGCCTCGTGGTGAGATCGTAACCAGCTATGGCGTTACAACCAAGTACGCACTCTTCCATCATGCGGCACTTTAACATCGCCGAGTACATCCTGCGCAGCATGTCACGGTTCGATTGCGAAGCCCCGTTGCCGTTGGCGGCCTGGACTGGAGCAGGTGTCAGCACCTCTTTTGTTGTCGTGTTGTTGCGGCTGGCCGTCTTAGATCGTTTCTTGCTCTTTGTCACCATTCACTCAAATCCCCTGGGATGCGTCATTGTATCGCAGGAAAACTTTACGCGGAGGGATGCGAGATGCGGCCCTCGACTCTCGCCGCGAGTGGTCGAGCATAGCCGAATGGACGGATTCTTATGTTCGACCTGCTTTGATGAACATTGCGTGAAGTTTTCAACATCAATGTGCATAACGCTGTGGAAAAGACAGACGGCGTACCCGCTAAGTTGTATGAACTCCGAAATCTTCACCACAATGCCCTGAACGAAGTGCGAAATGCGGCAACGTCAGAACTGCGTGCCGGTTTCTTGCCATCGATCGAGGGATGCGACGAACTGGTTCGAACTGAATGCGGCATCGTGCTAGTCTGGCGCGGTGAAATCGCGGCTCGACAAACTACTCTTCCAACGCGGTCTTGCGCCCTCGCGAGAGCGTGCCCAGGCGCTCATTCTCGCCGGACGGGTGTTGGTCAATGAGCAGAAGTTTGAGAAGGCCGGTGCTCTAGTCGAGGAGGACGCGACCATTCGCATCCTCGGAGACGACCAGCCATTTGTCAGTCGTGGTGGGTTGAAACTAGCGCAGGCACTGGAACACTGGCAGGTTGAGGTACGAAATAAATGCTGCATGGACATTGGCGCATCCACCGGAGGCTTTACCGACTGCCTGTTGCAGAACGGCGCCTCTCGGGTGATTGCCGTCGACACTGGGTACGGCCAGATGGACGCCCGGTTGCGCAGCGATCCCCGTGTGCAACTCCTGGAGAAGACCAACGCGCGCTACCTCACCCCGGAGCAGATCTGGGCTGATCCAGAAACGCGGGAGCCTGTCAGCTTGGTCGTCATGGATGTTGCTTTCATCTCTGCTACACTCGTTCTCCCGGCGGTAGTGCGGTGTGCACGAGCGAGTTCTTCGAGCAATGGGTTCGAACTGATCTTGCTGGTGAAGCCGCAGTTTGAAGTTGGCCGTGGTCTGGTCGGGAAGGGCGGAATCGTGCGCGATCCTCAGGCGCAGCAGACGGCGGTGACCAAGGTGGCTGCCGCAGTGGAAGAACTTGGTGGCACGGAGATCGATGTGATCGACTCTCCGATTCTCGGCACGGAAGGGAATCGCGAGTTCCTGCTGCACGCCCGGTTTCTTGCTCTTCCAGCGAAATAGTTTGGCGCGCTACACTGACGCTAGTCACATGAAGTCTGTCGCCATCATCTCGAAGCCATCAAAAACTGAACTGGCTGGCATTTTGCCGGAGCTGCTGGGCTGGTTTCGCAGCCGCGGCTATCAACTGTACCTCGACCAGGAAACTGCACAATACACCAATGGCGAAGAAGTCGTTCCGCGTCAGGAAATAGGCGCCAAGCATCCCGACTTTGCCCTGGTGCTGGGTGGGGACGGCACGTTGCTCTCTGCCGCGCGGTCGGTCGCCCACGAGGGCGTGCCCATCCTGGCTGTTAACCTGGGCTCATTGGGGTTTCTCACCGAAGTTCCGTTGAGCGAGTTGTATCCAACGCTCGATGCCGTGAATTCGTGTCTCTGCCCCTTGGAAGAGCGCTCGGTCCTCGATTGCAGCCTATATCGTGGCGGGGCATGTCTGGCCCACCACTTCGCCTTGAACGATGCCGTAGTGAACAAGAGCGCGATCTCCCGATTGATTGATTTCGATCTGCTCATCGATGGGGCTTTTGTTTTCAACTACAAGGCCGATGGCGTAATCATTGCCACTCCCACGGGTTCCACCGCCTATTCCCTGGCGGCGGGCGGTCCCATCCTGATGCCGTCGGTTGAATCGTTCGTGGTGACGCCCGTGTGTCCCCATTCACTAACCCATCGTCCTCTAGTCGTGACCGACAAAGCCCAGATCGAGTTGCGAGTTGAGACTTCGGATGAGGAAGATGCATTCCTTAGCATTGACGGACAGGTCGGGCTGCCAGTGAAGCAGGGCGACCGGGTGATTTGCCACCGTGCGGGCCACACCGTGAAGCTGCTGCGGATGCGAAAGACCTTCTTCGAAGCGCTACGCGCCAAGTTGAAGTGGGGACAGCGGTAGGACGGGTCGGCTAGATAGAAATTACCGAAGATCGTAAGAAGGAGGACGCGGCCCTGAGACCGCGTCCTTCGGTTATTCGTTTTCGGGTTTCAAGCTGTCTTCCAACCAGGAACGCCCTATCAATTCGCATTTCCTGGAGCAAAACGTCTGCCCGTCACGAGCCCGGCTTGTGCTTTTAAGATATTGGGAATAACACCAGAGACAGAGCGCAGTGGAAGTGGCTGCGTCGTATTTATTTGGTTGCATGCAATCTCCAGTGGAAAGCGAGCATAGGACAACTTGACGGCAAACGCAATCAGCAAAATCGTGGAATCAAGAGAGTTACATCAGATAACACTCTGGTGGGGTGCTCAGGTGCGCTCAAGTGCTAATAGCCCGCGGATGGATTCCCGCTTACGCACCAAGCGCACCCGCTTGCCGTCGACCAGCACCTCAGCCGGTCGCGGACGGCTGTTGTAATTCGAAGCCAGCGACATCCCATAGGCTCCGCTATCGAGAATAGCCAGCAGTTCGCCTTCCTGCACGGAGGGCAACTCGCGATCGCGAGCCAGAAAGTCTCCCGTTTCGCACACCGGTCCGACCACGTCAACCTTTTCTGTGGCTCGGTCTTTCCGCTGAATAACAGGAACGATCTGGTGATAGGCGCCGTAGAGCGAAGGGCGGAGCAGGTCGTTCATGGCGGCATCCACGACAACGAACTGCTTACCGTTATTGCGCTTGCGATAGACGACGCGGGTCAACAACGCTCCGGCAGGGCCCACAATAGCGCGGCCAGGCTCGAGCAGAAGATGCATGCCAAGACCTTTCAGCGGACCCAGCAACGCATTGGCATACTCCTTGGCCGTCGCGGCAAAGTTTGCTTCCGGACTGTGTTCGTACTGGATCCCGAGACCGCCCCCCGCGTCGACAAAACGGATATCGTACCCATCATCCCGCAACGAGCTCGCCAGCGAAGCTACGCGCTCCATGGCTTCGCGAAAGGGAGCGACATCCGCAATCTGGGAGCCGATGTGAACGCTGACGCCGGCCGGTTTCAGATATCGATTTTCGGCGCCTCGACGGTAGAGTGCCGAAGCGTCACGCCAGGGCACTCCAAACTTGTGCTGGTGAAGGCCAGTAGAGATGTAGGGGTGGGTTTCGGTTGCGACATCGGGATTCACTCGTACCGCGAAGTTAGCTACCTTGCGATGATGCGCCGCGCGTGCCGCCAGCAATTCCATCTCGCTGGCGCTCTCGACATTGAAGAGCAAAATGCCGGAGCGAAGCGCCTGATCGATTTCGTGGGCCAGTTTTCCCACGCCCGAAAAAACAATCTTCGATTTGAGTTTGCCGCTGGCTTCCTTCACCCGTTGCAGTTCTCCACCGGAAACGATGTCGAAACCCGCACCCAGCCGGGCAAGCAGGCGCAAGATCGAAAGATTCGAATTCGCTTTCACCGAGTAACAAATAGTGTGCTCGCAGTCGTGAAAGGCCTCGTCGAATTGCTGGAAGCGCTGGCGAATTGTGGAACCCGAGTAGACGTACAGCGGCGTGTCGTAGAGTCTCGCCAGCCGGGAGAGCGGAACCTCATCGGCGTGCAGCTCAATGGCGGACTTGCGAAAGACTCGTTTATCGCGGCGATAGGTGAACGCCGGTGGACGTTCCGGTGCTTGGGCGGCTTTCACTTTTTGGCGGAAGGTCCTTTTACCTTGAGGGCAACGATGGTCTGGTCGTCGAACGTCTCCACGCCTTCAGCGTGACTGGAGACCGCCCGGAAGATGGCATCGACCAACTCTTCGGCGCTGCGATGGGCACTAGCTCGCGCGATTTTCTCCAATCGATGGCGCCCGAACATCTCCCCCTCCGAGCTGGTGGCGTCAAGAATGCCGTCGCTGAAGAAAAGGAATACATCGCCTGCTTGCCCGCGGATATTCAGTTCATCGTAGGTGGCATTGGGAAACAATCCGATCGGTAAACCAGTGGCTTGAATCTCTTCCAGCTTGCCATCGTGCCAGTGAAGCGGGCGCGGCAGGCCTGAGTTTGCGATCTGCAGCAGTTTCTGAGTGTCGTCCCAGATGGCGTAGATCATCGAGACGTACTGTCCTTCGATCGGACGTTCCGAGAGCGAGAGATTGATGGCCTCCAGCATCCCCGCTGCGCTGGGTTCTTCATTGGCCAGCGACCGGGCAATGCCGCTCACCAGCGCCGCATAGATGGCGGCGGGCGCGCCTTTGCCGCTCACATCGCCGACGGCGATACCGTTTACGCCCTGTCCGCTGTACTTTACGAAGTCGTAAAGGTCGCCGCCGATCTGGCGGGCCGGTGCAAAGCGCGAAGCCACTTCGGCATTCCGAAAGACCGGCATTTTCTGCGGCAGAAGGCGAAACTGCAGCTCACGGGCAAGCGCCAGGTCCTGCTCCAGCCGTTTTTCCTGCCGCGCGATTCGCTCATAGAGCGTCGCATTCTCGATGGCGATTGCCACCTGCGCCGCCAGGGTGGTCATGGTGCGGACGTGGTCTTCGGTAAAATACCCGCGACGGGTGTGTTCGATGTCGAGCACGCCGATCACGTTATCTTTGTAGATCAGCGGAATGCAAAGCTCCGACCGCGTCTCCGGGTTGGCTTTGATGTAGCGCGGGTCTTTGCTGACATCCGGCACCAGGACTGCCTGCTTGTGCTGGGCGGCATATCCGACCAGGCCGACCCCCAGCGGAATCTCGTGTTTGAGTTGGACGCTCTCGTTGAAGCGCAACGAGAAGCGATGCTGCAACAAGCTTCCGCTCGCGTCGAGCAGCAGGATGGAAAACATCTGGTAGTCGATGATGCGGGTCACCAGCTCGGCGATCCGCTTCAGCAGTTCGTCAACGTTGAGAATGGAGGTCAGTTCGCGGCTGATCTCGGTCAGCAAGGTCAGTTGCCGCGCCTGCCGCGACACCCGGGTATACAAGCGTGCGTTCTCGATGCCAACGGCGATACGGGAAGCAAACAACGTTAGCAGGTGCTTGTGTTCCTCGGTGAACGCGCCTGGTTGTGCGGCTTCCACGTCGATGACGCCGATCACCTTGTTCTTGGCGATCAGTGGCGCCGCCAACTCCGAACGTACGCCCGGTGCAGAGTTGATGAAGTTCTGCTCGGCCGCAACATCGTTGACCAGCACGGTCTCACGCCGCTGCACTGCCTGCCCGGTAACCCCCTGTCCAACCTTAATGCGGATGCGTTCGGCCACCTCGGGAGGATGGCCGACCTGGAAGCGGACACGCAGTTCTTGCGTTTTCTCGTTCAGCAGCAGGATGGCAAAAACTTCGTAATCAATGGCCTTCTTCAGCATCTCTGCCACTCGCTGTAGCAGAGTGTTCAAATCCAGCGTCCGGTTCACCGCGTCCGCCACTTCCAAGAGATAAGTATCGACGGACGTCGGTGCTACAAGCTGCTGAATGGGGGATGACATCGGGCTGGAATTCTTGTCCTTCATCATAACAGTCGAAGCGTGTGCGTACGGGCCCTTGAGCGCATTCTGGGCGCCTGCAATAATGCCGCAGTCAGACTCCGCGCCAACGAAGCATGGTAACACTGCTACTTGGGTGCTGATGTATGCTCTCGGATGGAGGCGCGCACTGTATTGCCACATCGCAGCCCCGGGCCTCTCCCCGATAAAAGGCACGTGAAATCGCGTGAACTTCCTCCTCACCCATAAACGCGAAGTGGCAACCTTGACTGCCGAACACCTCTGGCTGGTGGGAATTTCGATGTTGCTGGCCATCGCCATCGGAGTGCCGCTGGGCATCCTGCTGACGCGCCGTCCGAAATGGAAGGCGTTTGTCCTCGGCAGCACCAACGTAATTCAAACCATTCCCAGCCTCGCACTTTTCGGATTGCTGCTGCCGCTGCCGTGGCTGGGTGCTCGCGCCGACCGCTTAGCGATCATTGCGCTTGCTCTCTACGCTCTGCTTCCGGTAGTCCGCAATACCTACGTGGGGATTTCAGGCATCAGCGCGCCGGTGCGTGAAGCCGCCGTGGCCATGGGTCTTACATCAGGCCAGCTGCTGTGGCATGTGGAACTCCCGCTGGCTCTGCCGGTGATGCTTGCAGGCATACGCGTTGCTGCCGTCATTACCATCGGCGTTGCAACCATTGCCGCGGCCATCGGCGCCGGCGGACTTGGCGAGTTCATCTTTCGCGGCATCGCCATGGTAGATAACGGGGTGATCCTTGCCGGCGCCATTCCCGCGGCTTTGATGGCATTGGCTGCCGACCTGCTTGCTTAGCGGCTTCGAAAAGCTGATGGTCCGCAGGATCCACTGAAATGGATCGCCGCAGCTTCCTGGCTGGCCTTGCGCTCCTTTCCGCTGCTGGTTGCATGCCGCGCAAGAGCGCTCTCACCGTCGGCTCCAAGAACTTTACCGAACAACTTATCCTGGGCGAACTGCTGGCCCAGCTTCTGGGAAGCGTTTGTAGCCAACCGGTCGAGCGACGCTTCTACCTTGCCGGCACCTACATCTGTCACCAGGCCTTGCTCGCCGGACGCATCGACATGTACGTCGAGTACACCGGAACCGCGCTCGCCGCTATCTTGAAAGAACACCCGTCAGGCGATTCCCAGAGCGTTTATCTACAGGTGAAGGATGCGTACAAGCGCAAATTTAACCTCGATGTCATGCCGCCGCTTGGCTTCAACAACAGCTTCGCCATGGTCATGCGTGGGGATGACGCTCGCCGCCTGAAGGTGACCACACTCTCGCAGCTCGCGAGTGTTGCCCCGAAATTGCGCCTAGGGGTCGGATACGAATTTCTTGAACGTCAGGATGGGTATAAGGGCCTGGTCAGTACCTATGGCCTGAAGTTTGGGGAAGCGCCACGCGTGATGGATTTAGGACTGCTCTACCGCGCGCTGCAAAACAAATCCGTGGATATCGTCGCCGGCAACAACACGGACGGCTTGATCATGGCGCTGGGGTTTGTTGTGCTCGAAGACGACCGGCATTATTTCCCTCCCTACGATGCGGTGCCGATTGTGCGTCCCCAGGTTTTTCAAGAGTGTCCCCAGGCGAAAGCGGCTTTCGATCGGCTAGGCGGCAGCATCACCGCCGAGGATATGCGAAAGATGAATTACGCGGTGGACGGCGAAAAACAGGATGCTGCTGACGTAGTGAGACGGTTCCTTCACGGCCGGAGCCTCCAGCCCTGATCCAGTCCCGCCGCTTGGAGCGCAGGCCGGTGTGGGCAATGATTCTCCTTTCCGCTCGAAGCTATGTGCAAGAGTCTGCAATCCCGCAGGCTGGTCAGGATGCAAGTAGCAGAATCTATTGCGCTTAATTTGGATATTAACTTGCACTGACAAACGTGAGATCTCAACCTACCGATAGGAGGTATCTTTTTCATGCACCGTCTTCGCGCGATGTTCTTGGTGTTGTCTCTCTGCTTGCTTAGTGTCGGGGCCTTTGCTGATTCCGTCACTGCCCAATTCGACCTCAATAGTAACCTGCAGATTGTCCCGAGCCAGGGATCTATTACGTTCACTCTGCAAGGCAACGGGACGATCGATGCCTCGTTGACCATCACAAACGGTTTCAACATTCTAGGCTTCGGTTTCAACTCGGCAACGGCTGATCTGCCGGAGTCGAATTTTTCCCCGGTCGTACCCGACAACAACGACGGCTGGATCGATGCCTTCGGTTACCAACCATCTGGGTTCTTCTGTAGCGCTTGCGGGACAACCGAAACCTGGACCATCGACGGAAGCTATACGTCGGTTTACGATGTTCTGAACGGCCCGCCGGGGCAGTCCACAGTGGATTTCTTCCTGCTCGACTCGGCTGGCGGCCAGTGGGGCGCCAATCCTGGTGCCGCAACCACCCCCGAGCCATCCAGCCTGCTTCTGCTAGGTACTGGTGTGTTGGGAGTGCTGGGTGCTATTCGCCGCAAAATGATGTAACCACGTTCTAGATTTCTTTTATCCTCGCGCCGAGACGATTGCAGTCGCTCGGCGCTTTTTTTTGGTGCGGAGCGTTCTGAATTTTTCCCGGCATGGTGGAGCTCGGGCCGCGACAAAGCGCGCAGGTGTAGTAGTATGCCGCTGAGCTTTGCTATTACGAAGGCTAAAGCAGTTTCACATCGGGCGTATAGAGGTCACGGGTGGAGTACGCCTTCAGGCGTACATAATTGGGGCGAGTTTTTGGACCGCGCTTTAGTGCCTGAGGTAAGGTGTCCGTCACCTCCGCCTCTATAGCCCTCTCATTTCCGAATCTCAATTGCACCGCTAAAGCGGTGCTCCACCCTGCACACCAAGTGTGAAGATACTCCAAACTGCCCCGTTCCAGCCGACACAGCTGGAATGGGGCAGTTCATTTATCGGGAACTCGTGAGATCTACGCCGGGTGGCCACCTAAGTCAGTGCCTCCGGGCGTCGACCAACGCAGTGGTTCTAGGAGCGCTTGCGCTTGAACCACAGGCCGGCTATGCCAGAGCCGAGAAGAAGCAGGGTGCTCGGTTCGGGTGTCGTCGCGGCGCCGCCGCTCACAAATGCGCCAGTCACGTACTGATAGGGAGTGTTTCCCTCTGTCGATAGGAAGGGGCGCAGAATCTCGATTTCGAAAGTGTGGACTCCTGGAGATACCGTATCGGTACCCGACAAGCTGCCGGTGATTAATTGAGTGGGGCCGATCGTGCCGACATCGAAGCTGTTTAGAACTGTTCCATCGAGCAGCAGGACGAAATCGCCACCATCTGCATTTTGGTGGATTCCATCGCCCATGGCTGCATACATAAAGCCGAGAGATAGCATCCCACCCGTGGTCGAGAAGGTCTGTGACAGGGTTGCGCCCTGCAAAGTGCCATCAAAGGTGACTTCGCCGACTTCGTACTTGGCAGCGTTCATGCCGCCCAAAGGCCATGCGGTAACAATTGGGAAACCAACTCCTGGTGTGCCGTTCGGGGTAACGCCTTGGGTCCAGTCGGTGAAATCGCCCGTCTGGAAGCTTCCGTTGTTTAGTAGATTGTTGGCACTAGCTAATCCTGTTGAGGCTATCACCAGGGCAAGCAATGCCGTTCCAAATATGCTCAGTCTTTTCATTCAGTCCTCCGCGGTCAGATGTAGAGACAACGACAAGCTTGAGTCCGGATCCCGTTCCTGGAAAGCTCACATCCTTACGGGAAACAGGGTTGACAAATGGCGTTGCCAATACTGAGGCAGGGCGCAAACGCACACCACCCAAGCGAAGGAGTGCACGTGTACCTCCACCGCAGGTTCAAGGCCAGCGAGAGGTAACACCATTAAGAATGTGACGGTTATCGTTTAGAGTAGCATTTGCCAATAAGATGCAAGGTGCAACCGGTTGCAGCTGCGAAGGAAGACAATCTCCCAACTGTTCGCGAAGTAGCACACCTTTTAGATAGTCTGTGTTATCGGCGAGTTAGCCTCACCACCGACGCCATCTGCCGAAGGGTTCCAGTGAAGCCGTGAGGAGCGAGTCCTTGCTAGACCTCCTCGGTGATGCGGTCGATCTCGGCAAGCTCCTCCGAGCTCAGGCTCCAGTTGGCGGATACCGCGTTCTTCTCGACCTGTTCCGGCTTGGTAGCTCCGGCAATCACGCTGGCGACCGCAGGACGCGCCAGCAGCCAGCTGAACGCAAGTTCCAGCAAGGTGTGCCCACGCTCTTTCGCGAAGCGTTCCAGCCGCTCGACTATTTCGAGATTGGCCGCATTCAGATATCGGTCCGCTAGTCCTTTCCTCTGCGCAAGTCTGGAACCATTGGGAGCGGCCTGTCCTTTCCGATATTTGCCGGTGAGCAATCCGCTGGCGAGTGGGAAATATGGGAGCTCGGCCATACCGTATTTCTCCACAACCGGCAGCACGTCCTGTTCGATGCGGCGTACCAGCAGACTGTACTCATCCTGGCTGGAGACAAAACTTGTCAGATGGTGGTCTTCGGCAATGCGCTGGGCTTCAACCAGTTGTGCAGCAGACAGATTGGAGCAACCGATGTGACGGACCTTGCCTTGCTCGATAAGCTCGTGCAGAGCCCTGAGAGTCTCTTCCATCGGCGTATTGGGATCGGGGCGGTGAAGCTGGTAAAGATCAATCCAATCTGTCTGCAGCCGCCGCAGGCTGGATTCGATGGCAGAAAAAATATAGGCCCGCGACGCGCCCTTTTTCTTGCCTTCCTGGTCCAACTGCGACCCGAACTTTGTGGCCAGCACAATCTTGTGTCGGCGCCCGCGCAACACCTCCCCTAAAATTTCTTCTGAACTGCCATAACTGTCCGACGTGTCGAAAAAGTTGATGCCGCTGTCGATTGCTTTGTCGATGACTTTGCGCGATGCCTCCAGATCCATGCCCGCGACAAATCCGAAGTTGTTGCATCCCAGCCCCACAACCGTAACTTGCAGCCCCGACTTTCCCAGCATCCTATGCTTCATAAGAGGCCCTTTCACTTGAAACCATATATGACGCGGTTCGACGTGGGAAATTTTAATCAACCGCTAATCGCCATTGCGATACCCGTCAGGCAAGGTTGCGACGGTTCCATTCGACTCTCTTCGAATGCAGAAAAGCATCACATGTAGGACACTATGAAAGGGCGGATTAATAGTCCACCCCGTCCCCGGAGACATCGATGCCTGCGCGATTTCTCGCCCCGCTCTACCTGGTCGTTTTAGCGCTTTTGCCGCTATCCGTGCTGGCACAAACGCCAGCGGAAACGATTGCCATCGATGCCGATGGGCCATCGCATCCGTTTCCCCATTTCTGGGAACAGATGTTCGGTTCAGGTCGAGCCATCCTCAGCTTACGCGACTCCTATCGCCGCGATCTGCGTTCTGTCCGCGAAATTACCGAGCTTCATTACGTGCGCTTTCACGCCATCCTTGACGATGACGTGGGAATTTATGGCGAAGACAAGCAAGGCCACCCGATTTACAACTTCTCCTACGTTGACCAGATCTACGACGGCCTGCTGGCCAACAACGTAAAGCCGTTCGTCGAGCTCAGCTTCATGCCGTACCAGCTGGCGGCTCGACCCGATCTGCAAGCGTTCTGGTATCACCCCAACATCTCACCTCCGAAGGACTATGCCAAGTGGGACGACATGATCACCCAGTTCATCAAGCATCTCGTCGATCGCTACGGCATGGACGAGGTGGCGAGCTGGTACTTCGAAGTGTGGAACGAGCCTAACCTCGACTTCTGGTCGGGAACTCCCCGGCAGGAATCCTACTTCGAGCTGTACGACCATACCGCGCGAGACATCAAGGCGGTGAGCCCCCGATTGCGCGTCGGAGGTCCGGCGACTGCCCAAGCCGCATGGGTTGACGCCATGATCAAGCACGCGGCGCAGTCCCATGTGCCCCTCGATTTCGTTTCCACGCACGTATACGGCAATGACAAGGCGAGCGATGTTTTTCACACTAGCGAAAACATTCCACGCGACCAGATGGTATGTCGCGCAGTCAAGAAGGTGCACGACGAGATCAAGGCCTCGGCGCTTCCTGATCTGCCGCTAATCTGGAGCGAGTTTAATGCTGCGTACGACAATCAGGTCGCAGTGACCGATTCGATTTACATGGCGCCGTGGCTGGCAGCCACCATCAGCCAGTGTGACGGCCTAACGCAGATGATGTCTTACTGGACATTCTCAGACGTGTTCGAGGAACAGGGCATAGTCAAGGAACCGTTTTACGGCGGCTTTGGGCTAGTCGCCGCGGGCGGGATTCCCAAGCCTTCGTTCTATGCCTTCCAAGTGCTTCACCACCTTGGCGATCAACGCATCGAAAATGACAGCCAAGATGTATTGGTAACGAAGACAAGTGGTGGTGCCCTGGTTATCGCGCTATGGAACGTTGTCAACCCTGGATCCACCGGTGCGCCGCGGAGGGTAAAACTGGACATCAAGGGCGTGAAGCCTGACTCCGGTATCCGCGTTGACCGTGTGGATGCAGAACACGGCAATACCTTGGTGCTGTACGAGAAGATGGGCAAACCACGATACCCCACGCAAACTCAGATTCGAGAGCTGCGGGAGCAGTCGCAACTGGCTTACTCCGAATACGACGAGTTGAAGGATGGAAGCCTGACTCTGGAGGTGCCGGTGAACGGCCTGGTTGTCCTTCACGTGATGAAGTCAATTGGCCGCTAAAAACGCAATTCACGAAGCGGTCACACCTTTCCGAGCATCGAAACCTGTTGGCGCCTTTTTTCCTATGATCAGATGGAAGACATTTGCGATAGGCTGTAGTCTGGCGTTGGCGCTGTTGTTGATCGCCCAGCGCAAACCTTCTATGTCCGATCCAGACATTTATCGCGCGGTTATCGATCTCACCCATAATCTGAACGACCATTCGCCGAACTGGGATGGTACCGAGCAGTCGCCATTCCAGGCGAAGGAACTGGGAAACATCGAGCGCGACGGATACTACTCACGCAGTCTTACCACCCAGGAGCATTACGGTACCCATCTCGACGCGCCGGCCCATTTCGCCAAGGGCACGTGGACGGTAGACCAGATTCCTGTCGAGAGGCTGGTGCGTCCGCTGGTCGTTCTCGACGTCCGTAGCAAGGCCAGAATCAATTCCAACTATGAAATCAGCGTGCAGGACATTGCCGATTGGGAAAACGCGCATGGAGAAATTCCCACCGGGGCCGTAGTGATGGCCTATACCGGATGGGATGAGCGTTGGAACTCGCAAAAGGAGTTTCGCAATGTTGGTAGCGACCATCTGTCGCATTACCCTGGTTTCTCGTTGGAGGCGGCGAAGTTCCTGGTGAAGACGCGCGGCGTGGTAGGGCTTGGGATTGACACCATGAGCGTAGACATTGGTTCTAGCTCGACCTATCCGGTGCACATGTTTACTTCAAAGCGAAGCGTTTATCACCTGGAAAACGTCGCCAACCTGGGGCTAGTGCCGCCCGCCGGAGCTACGGTCGTGGTGGCGCCCATTAAGTTGGAAGATGGTTCTGGCGGTCCAGCACGCGTGCTGGCGCTGGTGAAGTAGGACCGCCATTCGCCCTTCGCTCCTCGCCTTTCGCTACAAAACATCCCACATTGTCATCTCGAGAGAGGACTTTAGTCCGAACCGAGGGATCTGCTATTCTCGTCGTGGACGAGAATAGCCTCGACTCGGTTACGGATACGGAGCAGGTGTTCTAGCGAGAAGCGAAAAGCGAACAGCAAAAAGCCATCGGCAGTTCGACTCACCAAAATCTAAACCGGTCTAGGCGGTTGTGGCTTAACCCTCGCAACAACAAGAAGGGTACCGCCAAAACGGGGGAACAACTCGAAAACTTTTCTTCCCAATGTGAAGACGGTGGCCCAGTGCTTATCCGCAGAACGCGGCTGAAAGCACGTGTGTAGTTCGCTGAGGGAATATCCGTGCCTATTTAACAGGGTGACGAGATTCTGCTGGTTGAAGCTCATCACGTGTTCAGCGCCTTCCTGGAACCTCCCTATTGAATATCTGAGAAAGTTCGGCGAGCCAAATGCATTAGGCGTCGTGATGATGACCTGGGTGTTCTCGGTACAGAATCTCCTGATGCCATCCAACATTCGCCCTGGGTTGGATAGGTGCTCGATAATGTCGCCTGCGATGACGACGTCGAACCTTCGTGTTATCTGCAGTTCGTCAAGCTGTTCGACATCTCCAGCGACGATATTGGTGAATACTCCGAGCTTCCTGTATTCGTCGACGACTCCAACGCTGCGATCGATACCGACGGTTTCCGATAGCTGGGTGAGTTTCCAATGCAAGCTCTGCTTTGCGAATCTGACTCGGTCGGAGGGTGCGAGATCCGTGAAGCCTACACAACCGAGATGCAGCACACTGCGGCCCGCGGCGACTTTTAGAATGAACTCCTCTTTAGCGACGTACATCCCGCATTAACCTCACGCTTCTGACCGAACCGCGGCCTACCTCACATGCGCGCGATACAGCATGTAACTGAAGCTCTCACGCAGAGCGGCCATCCAGCGGGCGAAAGCCGTCTTCGGAATCGAGCCGGGACGTGGAGAGATGTAAACGTTCACTCCCTCGCGCGCCATCATTTGCTTTGCCCGGTACAGGTGATACGCGTCGCTGACCAGCAGGCCGCTGTGCATGTTGTTGGCACGCATGATGACGGCGACACGCTGGGTGGACTCGTCAGTATCGCCGCCCTGGGTTTCGGCAATGAGATTTACATCCGGAATGCCGCGCGCCTCCAGATAATCACGGCCAACCTGGCCTTCGCTGAAGTGTGGATCCTTGCCCGCGCCGCCGGTGGTGATGATGACCGGGGCGAGACCGCGCTCAAAAAGATCGTAAGCGTGATCCAGTCGTGCACGATATACCGGCGAAGGATGGCCGACGTACTCCGCCGCACCGAAGACCACGATGGCGTCTGCCGGGCGCGCTTCATCCACGCCCGCTTCACGCATGATTTGCCAACTCGTGTAGAGGAGGAAGCCGACCGCAACGATGACGGCGAGGACTACGATCCAGCGCGAGAGATGGAGGTTGGAGTTTTGTGCCGCCGTAGCCTACTCCCGGCCGCCCAAAAGCTCGACAATCTGCTCTTCTGGAATAGCGCCGTGCCGCATCACGCGCCACGTTCCATCGTCGCTCGTCAGGTCGACGATGGTGGAAGGCTTCTCGCGCGGGGACTGGCCACCATCGACAATGACAGACAAGCAATCTCCCAGTTGATCGCGCACCTGCAAAGCCGAGGTGCACTCGCTTTCGCCGCTGAGATTGGCGGAGGTGGCCGTGATCGGCAGGCCTCCGGCGCGAATGATGGCCAGCGGAATTTCCGCGGCGGGCACTCGCAAGGCGACATTACCGGTATTGGCGGTTACTTTGAGCGGCAACTTGGGGTCGGCTTTCACAATGATGGTCAGCGGCCCCGGCCAGAAACGTCGCGCCAGCAGATAGAAAATTTCCGGGACTGGCCATGCCAGCTCGGCGGCCTGGTCCACCGATTCGATCAGCAGCGAGAGGGGCTTGTGCCGGGAGCGCGACTTGATCTCGTAGACCCGGTCAACGGCGTGCAAGTTGAAGGGATCGGCCGCCAGCCCGTAAAACGTGTCGGTCGGCATGCCCAACACCTCGCCGGCGCGGATCTTCTCCGCAACATACGAAACCAGGGAGGCTTCCGGTTCCTGACTGCTGATTTTTACGATTTCGGGACGCACCCAGACCTCTTCTTTTAGTAACTGGAGCTGATGGAGCGAAAACGTAACATATCGCCCCTTGCAACGACAACTCAGCAGATTACCATGCCGCAGCCCCAGCACGCGGTGATAGCCGGTGTACGATAGACGCCGGTTCGACGCCATGGGCAACCCCATCAAAATGGACGATCGTCTACGCCGGATCCACAGCGGACAGAACGCGCGCGTGAAGGAACTGCGCCGCGCGTTCGCCGAGGCTGCTCCCAACCGCGAGGGCGAGGTTGCCGTGGAAGGCATGCACATCGTGGAAGAAGCGATCCGCAGCGGATTGCGGCTCACCACTGTCTTCTTCAGCGAGTCAGCGAAAGAACGCGTGCATAAACTTCTACCGCAGTTGTCTGCGCACACGGAAACGCTACTGCTGCCGGATGAGGTCTTTGCCAGTGCCGCCCCCAGCGAAACTCCACAAGGCGTGGCCGCTCTGGTGCGGGTGAAGTCATTTGAGTTGAATGAGGTGTTCGCTCCGGCGCCGGCGTTGCTGGTGGCCATCGCCGGCCTGCAGGATCCGGGCAATCTAGGCACGATTGCGCGCTCGGCCGAAGCGTTTGGAGTTACCGGCCTGCTGCTTGGCGAGCGCACCGTCAGCCCGTGGAACTGGAAGGCGGTGCGGGCTTCGGCGGGTTCGTTGTTCCGGTTGCCGACGGTAAAGGTCGAATTGGCACAAGCGTTGCGCGAGATCAAGTCGCGCGACGTGCGTGTGCTGGCGACGTCCTCGCACAAGGGTACGTCCATTGCGGAGCTTGACCTGCGCGGGCCAGTGGCCTTCATCGTCGGCAGCGAAGGAGCGGGTGTTCCCAAGGACGTGTTGGCGCAGGCCGACGAGGTGGTTGCAATTCCTCATTCCCCGCGCGTGGAATCGCTGAATGCGGGCATAGCCGCGTCGATATTGCTATACGAAGCCGCGCGGCAGCGACAAAAGTATTGAACCACAGAGACACAGAGACACAGAGGTTTAGAATTCTTTATTAGGGGACTCTCCGGTTCTTGGGTGGGTAGAAAGAGGCCCTTTGAGAACAACATTCGAACTAGGCAATGCAACGCGTCGACCGGCCTGCGGGAGTGATCTGCCCGCGGATGCGGAGCAACTACTTACCCGAGAAATTATCGCAGCGGCGATTGAGGTTCACAGGTCGCTGGGACCTGGGTTGCTGGAGTCAGCTTACCAAGCGTGCCTATGTCATGAGCTTGATCTCCGAAAGATCCCCTTTCGACAGCAGGTCGAAATGCCAGTCGTCTACAAGGGTATCAAGCTTGATTGCGGTTACCGGATAGATTTCATCATCGGCGATAAGGTCGTTGTCGAACTGAAGTCGGTTCAAGAAGTCCTGCCGGTGCATGAGGCACAGCTGCTGACTTATCTGCATCTTACGGGATTGCGCATCGGGCTATTGATCAACTTCAACGTCGCGGTTCTTAAGAATGGAATTCGTCGACGCGTTCTGTGACTTGAGTTTCTCTGTGCCTCCGTGTCTCTGTGGTAGACGTTTTTGTGAATCTGTTCCAGCAAATCCCGTCTGACGATACCGTGGACAAATCTCGTCCGCTGGCCGACCGCATGCGCCCGCGCAGCCTCGACGAATTTGTCGGGCAGGAGCACATTCTCGCGCCGGGCAAGCCGCTGCGGGTACAGATCGAGCGCGACGATACCGGCTCGCTCCTCTTCTGGGGACCCCCTGGCGTCGGCAAGACCACGCTTGCCAAGATCATCGCGCGCATGACGCATGCCGATTTCGTCGAATTCTCCGCGGTGCTTACCGGGATCAAGGAAATCAAGCAGGTGATGGCCGACGCGGAACGTGCGCGCCAGTATGGTACGCGGACCATCGTCTTCGTGGACGAGGTACACCGCTTCAATAAGGCTCAGCAGGACGCCTTTCTCCCTTACGTCGAAAAGGGCAGCATCCGACTGATCGGCGCCACTACCGAGAACCCTTCGTTTGAGGTGATTTCGGCGCTGCTGTCGCGCTGTCGCGTTTACGTGTTGAAGCCGTTGAGCGAGCAGCAGATCGTGCTCTTACTGCGGCGCGCACTTGAAGATACCGAACGCGGATTGGGCGAGGCGCACTTTGAAGCGGATGAGGACGTCTTGCGCAAGATTGCGGCCTATTCCAGCGGAGACGCTCGCAGCGCTTACAACGTGCTGGAGGTCGCGGCCACGCTTGCGACCGAACAGCAAGAGAAGGGCGCGAAACCTCGCATCACTGATGCCATCATCACCGATGCGCTACAGAAGCGCGTGTTGATGTACGACAAGGCCGGTGAAGAGCACTACAACCTGATCTCCGCGTTGCACAAGAGCGTGCGCAACAGCGATCCCGATGCAGCGCTCTATTGGCTAGCGCGCATGCTGGAGGCCGGTGAGGACCGGCTGTATGTTGCCCGGCGCGTGGTGCGCATGGCGGTGGAAGATATCGGGCTCGCCGATCCTGATGCACTCGGCGTAGCCCTGGCCGCGCGCGATGCCTTCGACTTTCTCGGCATCCCCGAGGGCGACCTGGCACTAGCCCAGGCGGTTGTATATCTGTGTGTGGCTGCAAAGTCTAACGCAGTGTACATGGCTTACGGTGCGGTACAGGAAGATGTCGAGCGGACTGCGCAAGACCCAGTCCCGTTGCATCTGCGCAATGCCCCGACCGGGCTGATGAAGGCGCTGGATTACGGCAAAGGATATCAGTACGCGCACGATCTGGAATCGAAAGTCGCCGACATGCAGTGTCTGCCCGACAACTTGAAAGATCGCAAGTATTATCATCCCACCGACGAGGGTGTCGAAAAACGTATTAAGGCGCGGCTGGAAGAGCTTAGAAAGGCGAGGACAAAGGCCTAGTTCATGGCCAAGACAGGATGATATAAGTAACAAAGGGGTTCCCAAGCTGGGGGGTTGCGGGTTTTTTTGGCAACTTGCTCACGAATTTAGTGTTCTGACGTATAGTACTAGTGGTGTGTGGTTCTAGTAAGTCGTGAATCTTCCCTTCATGTACGACCAGAGACTTCGACGTGCGCTGTTACTGGCGTTGTGTGTCCTCGTCTTTCTGTTCGCTTTGCACGCAAAAACAGCGGCCTACAATGGCGGTGCGCCGGCGAAAGTAACTCCGTCCACAGCTTCCAAACTGTGGGTTAGCGGACAGAAAATGGAAGCTCCGCCGGTTGAGCCAGGCAGTAGTGTGCTGTTCTGCATGATCCTCCTGTGCTTGTTCGCGTTAAATCTACAGCGGCAGTCACGTACTCAAACCGCTTGGATAACGCCTCCCCCAAGAAGTCGTTCGCTGCAATACGTTCGCCGTTTTCTCCGGCCTCCGCCCTTCCAAGCCTAGCGTTTCCTCGGCCTCTTATTTCTTATTTTGTTCGCTTATCCTGGACTCCGGTTTTTTCTCCGGCCCAAAAGCTCGCGCTGAGCGGATTCTGGCCTAACCAGGCCGCTTCCGTGGAAATGAGGAAGTTCATGCAAGCTCTAGCGGAAACCAAGAAGTCTCTGCCCGTTCGTCGCCGTCGCAAGTTACTGGTTTTGGGACTCGCGGTTGTTTGTCTCCTGGTGGCCGTGGTTGTCGTGAGGCGAGTACGGGCAGGTGCGACACTGCGCAGCAATATCAGTGGCAGCGCTGGAGGGCAAGCAGTGATATACGCCGCAGTCGCTCCCGTCAAGCGCGAGACCATAGCCACTTCGCTTTCTATAGCGGGCCAGTTCATCCCGTACCAGAATGTCGAGTTGCACGCCAAGGTGGCGGGCTACATCAAGAATATTTACGTTGATATAGGCGACCGCGTCCACACCGGCCAAGTACTAGCGGTGCTGGAGATTCCTGAACTCGTTGCCGAAGTTGATGAGGCGAAAGCCGCAGTGCACCACGCGGAAGAAGAGATTCAGCGGGCACAGAGTGATGTATCGCGGGCGGAAGCCGACAACGTCGCCTTGCATGCCAACGCGGTGCGACTGGTCAATACGGACAAGGTCCGGCCCGGGCTTATTGCCCAGCAGGAGCTGGATGATGCGACGGCGAAGGATCGGGCTTCTCAGGCGCAGGTCGATGCCGCCAAGTCAGCGCTGGCGGCTGCGAAGCAGCAATTGGAAGTCGCACGCGCCAATCAAGAGCATTACTCCGCCCTGTTCGACTATGCCAAAATTACGGCTCCCTACGATGGCGTGGTGACCTGGCGCTTCTCGGATACGGGCTCGCTGGTGCAGGCCGGAACTTCGAACACGAGCGGCCTGCCCGTGGTTACCGTGGCACAAATCAACGTCTTGCGTCTGCGCATACCAGCGCCGGAATCCATCGCGGCGAAAGTCAAGATTGGCGATTCCGCCGACGTGCACGTGCAGGCGACCGGCGAACATTTCACCGGCCAAGTCACCCGCTTCACTGACGCGCTCGATCCCTCGACGCGAACCATGCAGGTCGAAATCGATGTTCCCAACCCCAACTACCATCTGCAGCCCGGAATGTACGCCGATGTCACCCTAAGCGCCAACAGCCGTCCCAATGCCTTGACCGTCCCCATCCAAGCCATACAGCGCGGCGAGAACAATAAGACCAGCGTGCTAGTCGTGGACCCGCAAAATCATGTCCAGTCTCGTCCAGTGGAAGTGGGACTGGAGAGCTCGAACAATGTCGAAATCCTGGGAGGACTCACGGAAGGCGAGAAGGTAATTGTGGGCAACCTGGGCAGTTATCAGCCGGGAGAATTAGTCAGGCCGAAAGCCAGTGCTCTGGCTGACAACAGCACTGGTTCGGAGTAAACACACAATGCCAAGCTTTGCGATTCGCTATCCCTTCTTCATCCTCATGCTGTGCCTGGCCATTGTGGTGGTTGGCGTGACCACGGTGGCGCGCATGCCCGTGGATTTGTTTCCGCCGATCGATATACCCGTAGTCGTGGTGGCCACGTTCTACAGCGGCATGCCTCCGCAGCAAGTTGAGGCCAACATTACCGACACCTTTGAGCGCTTCTTCACCTTGGGAAGCAACATCGACCACATCGAATCGCGCTCGCTGACGGGTGTCAGCCTGATCAAGGTTTACTTTCAGCCCGGAACCGACGCCGATGCTGCGGTCAGTGAAATTGCGAACCTTGCGATGGCAGACCTGCGGCGACTGCCGCAGGGAACACTGCCTCCGGTTGTGCTGAAGTTCGACGCCTCGAGCCTGCCGGTGTGCCTGGTCACGCTGAAAGGCCAGGGACTCAACGAGACGCAACTGCACGATGAAGGGCAGTTCAACGTTCGCAATCAGATTGCCAACGTACCGGGCGCATCGGTACCGCAGCCGTATGGCGGCAAGTATCGCCAGATCCAGTTCTATGTGGATCCGGTAAAGCTGGAAGCGGCGCAGATGAGCCCGATGGACGTCGTGAACGTCATCAACGACTCGAATAAGATCCTCCCGGCGGGTGATGTGCGCATTGGTCCTAAGGACTACAACATCTATAGCAATAGCCAACTGCCCAACATCTCGCAGATGAACGATGTGCCGCTGAAAGCCATTGGCAACGGCGTGCTTCGCTTCGGAGACATCGGGCATGCGGAAGACTCCTCCGCAATCCAATACAACATCGTTCGCGTAGACGGCCAGAAGTCGGTCTATCTGCCGATTCTGAAGCAGGGCGGCAATAGCAACACCATCCAGATTGTGAACGGAGTGCGGGACCGCATTAAACATCTTTTGGACGTACCCTCTTCGCTGGTCACCAACGTCGTTTTTGACCAATCGCAGTATGTGAAGATCGCGGTCTCTAATGTGTTGCGCGAGGGCGGCATTGGGCTGGTGCTGACCGCCGTAATGATCCTGATCTTCCTGGGATCGATGCGTGGCACCATCTCCGTCTTGATATCCATTCCGGTCTCGTGTTTGGCGGCTTTCCTACTCCTGAACGTCTTCGGCGGGACTATCAACACCATGGTTCTGGGCGGCCTTGCGCTAGTGCTGTCACGGCTGATCGACAACTCGGTGGTTGTGCTGGAGAACATCTTCCGTCACATGGAGGAAGGTGAAGATGCGGTAACGGCTGCCGAGCGAGGAGGGAAGGAGGTCGAGCTCGCAGTGCTGGCGGCCACGTTCACCACTGCCATAGTCTTCTTCCCAGTTATCTTCCTGTATGGCGTCAGCAAGTACCTGTTTACGGCGTTAGCGCTGGGAGTGGTGTTGGCTCTGGCAGCTTCTTATCTGGTTGCCATGACGGTGGTGCCGTTGTTTTGCGCGAAGTTCATCAAGACGGCACACGGACACGGAGGACACCAGCAAACCAAGACACTCTTTGGAAGATTCGTTGCGGGCTTCAATCACCACTACAACCGCATGCTGGGCAAATACGATGCCACGGTCGCCAAGGCGCTTTCGCGCCCAGTGGCGACCGTGGTCATTATTATGGCCAGCTTTGTGGCGAGTCTGGCACTGGTTCCGCTGCTTGGGGTCGCTTTCTTCCCGCGTACCGACCCCGGCCAGTTCGTGATCAATGTGAAGGCTCCCACAGGCTCCCGCCTGGAGGTCACCAACCAATACATCGCGCGCGTGGAGAACGATATTCGTGAGGTGATCGGCAAAGACGACCTGCAAATGATCGTTTCCAATATCGGTATGACGCCCGACTTGTCATCGATCTATACCAGCAATTCGGCGCAACACACGGCCTTTGTCCAGGTGAGTCTGCATAAAGATCACAAGGTCAGCACCTTTGCGTATATGGATCGCGTAAGGCGAAAGTTGGATTCTGACCTGCCTGAGCTCTCTACCTATTTTCAAACCGGTGGGCTCGTAGATTCGGTGGTGAACATGGGGATGCCCGCGCCCATCGACATTCAGGTGAGCGGCAACAACCAGCATGCCGCCTACGAAGTTGCCAGCGAGATTGCCGGTAAGCTGCGCCAGTTGAACCAAGTGAGCGACGTTCTTATCCCGCAAGACCTTGACTATCCCGGAATCGAGCTTAACGTGCGGCGCGAAATGGCGGCGAGACTGGGACTGACCGCGACAGACGTTGTAGACAACGTGGTGACCGCGCTGACCTCCAATGGCATGATCGCGCCAAGTTACTGGGTCGATCCTCATAGCGGCAACAACTACTTTCTCACCGTGCAATACACCAACCACCAGCTTGGCTCCATGACCATGGAAGATTTCAAGCAGATTCCACTGCACGCCAAGGACAACAGCAATACCACCATGCTGGAGAACGTGGCTGACATCAAGATGATCAACACGCCGACGGAAGTGGATCACTATCAGCTCTTCCGCAAGATCGACGTGTATGTTTCGCCCAAGGGCGAAGACCTGGGTGCGCTCGCCAGTAAGGTGCAGAAGATCATTGACCATACCAAGCTACCGCCCAACATTCGCGTCGAGATGCGGGGGTCGGTGGTAGCGATGCACCAATCATTCGTCAGCTTCGGAGTAGGTCTGCTGCTGGCGATCGTGCTGGTGTACCTGATCCTGATGGCGCAGTTCGCGTCGTTTATCGATCCCTTCATCATTCTGCTGGCGATACCGTCAGGCATTACGGGCGTCATTCTTTTCCTGCTAATCACGGGTACCACGCTGAATGTCATGTCGCTGATGGGCGTACTGATGATGACCGGTATCGTAGTTTCCAACAGCATCCTGATCGTGGATGTGACACGCATTTACCGCGAAGGCGGCATGCCGATACGAGAAGCTGTGGCCCTGGCATGCCGCGTACGTTTGCGGCCAATTCTTATGACATCCCTGGCAACGTTGTTAGGCCTTGTCCCCATGGCGTTGGCTCTGGAGGCGGGAAGCGAGCAATACGCTCCGCTGGCGCGATCGATCATTGGAGGTCTGCTGGTGTCGGTGGTGCTCACCGTATTTATCGTTCCTGCCGCGTACTTGTTGATCCATCGCAAGGAAGAGGCGCAACCCCGACAGGAGGTGCAAGCTTGAGACGTAAGATCCTCTGGCTTGTGATTGCAACCGTGTTGGTTACGTTGCCAATCGTGGCGCAGACGTCATCTTCCCTGCCGCCTGCGAACGCTCCTTTGCAATCGCCGCCGCAGTCGCAGTCGACAACTGCGCCGGGGCAATCACAACAGGTGCCACAGACGCTTCCGGCGCCTCAGGTGCCGCCGGCCCCTACCGATCAGGCGCCGCCACAGTTGCCCACCACTGGCGCGCCCGTGCGGCACTTGACGGTCCAGGATGCGGAAGCGCTGGCGCTCAAAAACAATCCCCAAATCTCGGTATACCGCCTGCTTTCTCTCGCGTCTAACCAGGTAACCCGCGAACAGAAGGCTGCCTATTATCCAAATGTGTATGGAAGTTTGACGGCGGTTGAGCCCCATGAAGGCTCACGGATAGCGGCCGGTAATCTGAATAACCCGATCGTGTACGAGCGCGCCGCCGGCGGGCTCACGCTGTCGCAGATGATTACCGACTTCGGACGCACCAATAATCTGGTTGCGACAGCCACGCTCCGCGCCAAGGCTGCTGACATGAACGCCTTGGCGACCGCCGACCAGATCAAGCTCGCTGTCGATGAAGCCTTTTACAATGCGCTACAAACTCTCGCGCTGCAGACAGTCGCGGAGCAAACCGTCAGCGCGCGGCAACTGGTGTCAGACCAGATCACCACGCTGTTCCAGAACAAGCTACGCTCGCAGCTCGACGTGAGCTTTGCTGATGCCAACCTGGCACAGTCGAAACTGCTTCTGCTGGACGCGCAGAACAACTATCAGGCAGCGCTTTCGACGCTCTCCCAGATCCTGGGGTATTCCGCGCAGCAGAATTTCGAACTCGTTGACACCGAGAGCGAGTTGAAGCCGCCCCCCGACGCTGTCGCTCAGTTGCAGGACGAGGCATTTAGCAATCGGCCGGAGATTGCCTCGCAGGGTTACGAGGTTCAGGCTTCTCAGCATTTCCAGAAAGCAGAACGGGACCTTCTTTTCCCCAGTATCGACGCGCTTGGGGTCGTCGGCCGTACGCCCTACAGCAGCACCATTGCCGGAGTGTCTCCCTTCACCACTTGGTACGGAGCGATCGGAGTCAACGTCAACGTCCCCATCTTCAACGGCTTTCTCTATCCGGCCCGTTCGCGCGAAGCTGGATTGCGGGCCCAGGCTGACGCCGAGCAACTGCGTGATTTGAAGGACCGGATTGCCAACGACGTTCGCACCGCTTGGCTGAATGCGATCACGGCCTATAACCGCATTGGAGTTTCGCAGCAGTTTGTTGACCAGACGAATCTCGCTTTCAACTTGTCGCAGACGCGCTACAGCTTGGGCCTGAGTTCCATCGTGGAGCTAAGCCAGGCTCAACTGCAGCAAACGGAGGCACAAATTCAGTTCGCTGCCTCCAAATATCAATACCGCATTGCGCAGTCAGTTCTGCGGTTCCAGATTGCTGCTCCGTAGGACCGCATGAGTAGAAGACGTAGACAAAAACGCCAGCAAGATCCTACCGGCTTGGCCTTCGCCATATCGGCGCTATGGGGTTGCGCCGTAATCGTGGCTGTCGAGGATGTCTTTTATTCGGCATCCGACACGCCTTTTTGGAAGACGTGGCACTTTCATCCGGTTTCGATTTTCGTGGGAACACTCGCTTTTATTGGTCTGCTGTACCTCCTGCAGAGCATGACCGATCGAAAACGTGCGCTGCACTATTTGGAACCGTATGTGCCGCTCCTCGGATTTTCTGGTCTAAACCTGGGGCTGAAACTTAACGCCGCGTGGCTGCTTCCGATTGCCTTGGCCTGCGCCTTATATAGCGTGGCCCAGGTGCGCCGACTGCGATCGTAAGCCCGCTGCGCGGTATATTTCGACTTCTGATTGAGGCGCGACGAAAGGGGAGGTGGCGCTACAATTCGTGCATGCCTGAGGACAAACCGACAAATCGACGAGTCGATTCCCACGAGACTCAGAAAACTGCAGGACTGCCGCGCTAACCTATGAAGATCATTCCTGCGAGCGACTCGTCACTGCTGGTTGTCTTCGGGAATGAAATCTCGCCGGCGCTCCACGAGCGCGTGATTGCGCTGTTTCATTCGTTTCAGGCCCGGCATGATCCACGAATCCGCAACCTGCATCCGGGATATGCATCGCTGCTCATTGATTTCGATCCGCTGCGATTAACCCACGACGAACTGAGCTCGGTTGTTGAACAATTGGCACTGGCTAGTGAATCCGTCGTCCATGAACCTGCCAGCGTGGTCACCATTCCCGTCTGTTATGACATCGAGTTCGGTCCCGATCTGCTGGATGTTGCGCAGCGCGCTGGACTTTCGATAGATGAAGTAATCCGCCTGCATTCGTCGCCAACCTATCTTGTGTATTTCCTTGGGTTCACTCCGGGGTTTGTTTATCTGGGCGGGTTGCCGGAAGGTTTGCACACGCCACGGCTCGCCACTCCTCGTCCATCTATTGCCGGAGGAAGTGTCGGGATTGCCGGCGGCCAGACGGGGATCTATCCGTTTGACTCTCCAGGAGGCTGGAAGCTGATCGGCCGAACGCCTCTGCTTATGTTCGATCCCGAAGGAGCACCGCCGACTCGCCTGCAACCAGGCGACTGGATGAAATTCTCTCCGATTGATCGCGCAACCTTCGGAGACCTGCAACGAAGCGCAGAGACTCGGCTCGCATGATGATTCGGGTTGCGGCGCCGGGATTCTTCACAACCGTCCAGGACCTTGGCCGTTACGGTTATGCTCACCTTGGTATCTCGCCTGCCGGAGCCGCGGATGCGTTGTCGTTCCGCATTGCCAATCGCCTGGTAGGCAACGATGAAAACACGCCCGCGCTAGAGATGACGCTGCTCGGTGCAACTCTTGAATTCGAGGAGGCCGCGATAGTCGCGCTCACTGGCGCCAGGTGCGAATGGAAAGCCCGTTCCGCGCGAGTGCCGCTCAACAAGGCGTTCGATCTTCCCTCTGGGTCAGTCCTACAATGTGGGAGCATGGCGAGCGGCGCGCGTTGCTACCTCGCTATCCAAGGTGGATTCGACATTCCGCAGGTCCTGGGTAGCGCGTCAACTTTTGTCCCCGGTCACTTTGGAGGATTCAAGGGTCGCAGGTTGCAGAGTGGCGACGTGTTGCATGTTCGACCGCACGACTTGTTCCATGTCGGCTCGCTGCGTTCGGGTGCTCTTGACTTGTTGCGCTATCCGCAACCGTTGCGGCTGACGAAAGGCCCGCAACACGACTGGTTCGGGCCGGAGGCATTCGAGAAATTGTTCGCCAGCGCATACATCGTCAGCGAGCAGTCGGACCGAACAGGCCTGCGGCTTAGGGGAGAGGCGGTGCGCCTGCGCGTACAATCCGAGCTGCTCACGGACGGCATCCCGCTCGGCGCAATCCAGGTGCCGCAGGATGGCCAGCCGATCATTCTATTCGTCGATCAGCAGACGACCGGTGGATATCCCAAGATCGCGAATGTGATCGCCGCCGACATGCACCGTGTCGGCCAGTTACGCCCTCGCGATCAGGTACAGTTCACCGAAGTTTCCACCGCAGAAGCAGTCCAAGCACTACGTGAGCAGGAGCGCTGGCTGACGGGGATCTTCCAATGAGCGATCTTACAATCGACATCAACGCCGATCTGGGTGAGTCAGAAGAATCGCTGTCCAATGGAACTGACTTCGAGCTAATGCATTACATTACCTCTGCGAACGTCGCGTGCGGCGGACACGCTGGCAACGAACAAACCATGCGGCACACATTGGCCGCTGCTCGCGAGTTGAAGGTCACAGCCGGTGCTCACCCGGGCTATCCCGACCGCGCAAATTTTGGACGCGTCGAATCGCCGCTTTCTCCTATGGAAATCGAGGGTTCCGTGGGCCAGCAGATCGCGGCGCTGGCGAAGATTGCGGAGTCGTTGGACATGCGGCTGGTGCACGTTAAGCCGCACGGCGCGCTATACCACGCGGCCAACACGAACCGCGAGGTTGCCCTGGCAATAGGCCGCGCAGCGAAGGCGATCGATTCAGGCTTGATCATGGTCGGGCAGGCTGGCTCGCCGGTTCTGGAAATCTGGCATGCAATGGGATTGCAATTCGCCGCCGAAGCCTTCGCTGACCGTGCTTACGAGCCAGACGGCACACTGCGCAAACGTTCTCTCTCCGGCGCGCTGCTTGACGATCCAGCACATGCCGCACAGCAAGCCATTGACATTGCGGTTCGGCACTTGGTTATCGCTACCGACGGCTCCGAACTAAAGCTTGCCGCGACTACCATCTGCATTCACTCCGACACGCCGGGCAGCGTGGCCATCGCACGTGAGGTCGCACAACGCTTGAGGCGAGCAGGCGTACGTTTGCAAGGGTTGTCGTGACGGTCCGCAGCTCACTCATATACCTTCAGCTCTTTCCCTCTGGTCTCGGGTAGCAGGAGTACTGCCAAAATCATCACGAGGTAGGCGGCCACAGCAAAGGCAGAGATGGCATGCCCCAAGGTGATCCGCGCGCTGAGATAGCCAACCAGCGTCGGAAAGAGCGCGCCGACCGCGCGTCCAAAGTTATAGGAGAATCCCTGGCCAGAGCCGCGCAACCGGCTCGGAAACAGTTCCGTGAAGAATGCGCCAACCGGACTGAACGATCCCGACGCGAAAAAGCCGAGCGGGAATCCCAGCACCAGCATGAGCGAGTTGCTGATGGGCAGAAACGTATACGCCGTAACCGTCAGGAAAGAGCATACGGCAAACAGTATCAGCGTTCGCTTGCGGCCCAGGCGATCAGTCAGCCACGCGCTCAGCATGTAACCGACGAACGAGCCCACGATCACAACGATGAGATATCCGCCGGTGTTAAGCACTGACAGGCCCCGGCTTGTCTTCAGAAATGTTGGCAACCAGGTGGTGATGGCGTAATAACCGCCTTGCACGCCAGTCGCCAGCAATGCGGTGAGAAGGGTGGTCTTCAGCAGCGCGGGGCTGAAGATTTCCAGGAAACGGCTTCCTTCGCCAAGTTTGAGCTCGCGCGTCCGGGTCTGGCTGAACACTTCTGGCTCGGGAACGTTGCGCCGGATATAGAAAACCAGCAGCGCCGGCAGAATGCCGATCCAGAACATGGCACGCCACGCAGTTGCGGCAGGCAGTATGGAGAAGAGCACGGTGTAGGAGATCGCCGTGACTGCCCATCCGACGGCCCATCCACCTTGCACTGTGCCGACCGCCTTGCCGCGGTGCTGCGCGCGGATGGCTTCGCCCATCAGCACTGAGCCGACCGCCCACTCCCCGCCGAAACCCAGCCCCTGCAGTCCACGCGTCAGCAGCAATTGCCAGAACGAGTTGGTGAAGCCGCTCAGAAAGGTGAAGAGCGCGAACCAGAGAATGGTGATCTGCAGGACGCGCACCCGGCCAAAGCGGTCGGCGAGCAACCCTGCCAGCCAGCCTCCGACCGCTGAAATCAGCAGGGCGGCCGTGCCCAGCCAACCCGCTTGTCCTTTGCTCATATGCCATGCGGCGATAAGCGTGGGAATAACGAAGCTATAGACCATCACATCCATGCCGTCCAGCGCCCAGCCGCCAAAGGTCGCAACCAAAGTGCTGCGTTCTGGCCGCGTGAGATCGGAAATCCAAAACGGCTGGTTGGCACGGGCTGTGATTCCAGGCTGGGTGGTACTCATGCGGGCTCCTTGACTGGATGCATAGTCTTGAGCGCAAAAGCTTTCGACGGCGCTCATTGTAGACCTCAACCGACCATAATGTAATCCGCGCCGCGTCGCAGAATCCGGGCACCCGTTTCCGATTATGAAAGCATTAACCTTGGTGTAACATATGAAACCTGTCGTCTTTGGCGGGTGCTCTCCCCAAGAAAATCGTATGATTCGCCGTTCGCTGGATGATCCATCCTTAGTGCTGAATCGAGAAGCCTCGTGGCTGGCCTTCAACCGCCGCGTGCTCGAGGAGGCCGAAAACCCGCGCAACCCTCTGCTGGAACGCGTCAAGTTTCTGGCCATTACCGCCCGCAACCTCGACGAGTTCTTCGAGATTCGAGTGGGTGGCCTGATGCAGCGCATTGAGGATGGCCAGACCGATCCGGGTCCGGATGGACTTACTCCGCAAGAAGAGGCACAGCTGGTCGCCCGTCTTACCCACGAATTCATGCGCGATCAGTATCGCTGCTGGAACCATGCTCTGCGGCCCGCCTTGGCTGAGGAAGGCATCCGAGTCGTGGGCATGAAAGAGCTGACGGCGGAGCAGCGCTCGTTTGTGGCCGGCTACTGCGAGCGCGAGCTTGATCCGCTGCTGACTCCGGTGACCGTCGATCCAGCGCACCCATTTCCGCGCGTCATCAACAAAGCATTGTGTCAGGCGCTGTTGTTGCGGCGCCGGCGACGTGCTTCCACCAATTACATGGGAGTGGTGACCGTCCCGCGCGTGTTGCCGCGTCTCATCAAGTTGCCGCCGCGGAATGGCAGCGAGGACTACATTTTTCTGGCCGACCTGGTGGCTTCGCACACCATGGAGATGTACCGCGGCTACGAGATCATCTCCGAGGCTGCGTTTCGAGTTACGCGCAACAGCAATCTCTACCTTCAGGAGGAGGAGTCGCGCAACCTGCTGGAATCGGTCCGCACCGAATTGCACAACCGTCGCAAGGGCGATGCCGTGCGTTTGGAAATCGAGGCCGATGCCAATCCTGAAATGGTGGATCGCCTTCGCGGCTACTTTGAGATGGAAGACTGGCAGGTTTATCGCACGGAAGGCCCGGTTAACCTGTCGCGACTCTTTCACTTTTACGAGGAGACGCCGCGGCCCGATTTAAAGTTCAAGCCTTTCGTGGCGCGCGAGCTGCAGTTGAACCGCAAGTCGCGCGACATCTTTGAAGAAATCCGCCATCGCGACATCCTGTTGCACCATCCTTACGATTCGTATAACTCCGTGGTCGGATTCCTTCGCGCCGCCGCAGACGATCCCGACGTGCTTTCCATCAAACAGACCCTGTATCGCACCAGCGAAGATTCGCCTATCGTGCGCGCCTTGATTGAAGCCTCCGCCAAGAAGGAAGTCACGGTGGTCGTCGAGGTAAAAGCGCGTTTCGACGAAGCCAGCAATATCCGCTGGGCGCGCTCGCTGGAAGATGCAGGGGTGCAGGTGTTCCACGGATTGGTCGGCCTCAAGACCCATTGCAAGCTGGCGCTGATGGTGCGCAAGGACGCGGACAATGAGACCAGGCTCTACGCCCATCTGGGAACGGGGAATTACAACTCGATCACGGCGACGTACTACACCGACATGAGCCTGCTGACGGCGGACCCGGAAATCACATCCGCCGTACACGGCGTGTTTAACTTTCTGACAGCCTATGCCGAGCGGCCGAATTATGACCCGCTGCTGGTAGCGCCGATTAATTTGGCGGAGCGTTCCATCAATCTCATCGCACGCGAGGCTGATCACGCACGATACGGACGTCCCGCCCGCATCATCGCCAAGATGAATTCGCTGCTCGACCTCAACATCGTTCGTGAACTGTATCGCGCGTCGCAGGCAGGGGTGCAAATCGATCTGCTCGTACGTGGGATATGCGGACTAAGGCCGGGAGTGCGCGGTGTCAGCGATCACATACGCGTGCGCAGCATCGTGGGCCGGTTTCTCGAACACTCCCGTGTACTCTATTTTGCCAACGGCGGCGAAGAGGAAATCTATCTGGGCAGTGCCGATTGGATGCCGCGAAATCTGTACGAACGAGTGGAAACCGTTTTTCCCATCAAAGACCCAATGCTGAAGCACCGCATCCGCAGCGAGATATTGGAGGCCTACCTGGCTGACAACACCCAAGCACGTCTGCTGCAATCGGACGGCTCCTACGTGCCTGCTGACGCGATATCCCGTTCGGGGAAGCGTAGAGTCCGCTTTAGCGTTCAGGAATTTCTGATCGCACTGTCCGAGGGTAAAGTCACGCTTGATGCCATTCCCGCGTTGCCCTCGCATCGCCGCCGTAGCACTCGGCGACCGGTTAGGGCAAAATAGTCTTTATGGATATTTATTTCTTGCGTCACGCCAACGCCGGGGAACCAAAGCTCAACCCAGCCAAAGACGAAAAACGGCCCCTCGACAAGCTGGGAATCGAGCAGTCCCACGATGTGGGACGTGCCTTGGCGGCGCTCGATGTGAACCCTGACGTAATCATCTCCAGCCCGTTGCGGCGCGCGACCCAGACTGCGGCGGTTGTGGCGAATGAAATGGGACATGAGGACAAAGTGATCACCGACGCCGCTCTGCGGCCCGAAGCCAGCTTTGAAAAGTTCCAGGACCTGCTTCGCCGCCACAGCCGAAGAGACGCGATTATGGTGGTCGGCCACAATCCCAGCATGACGGAGTTTCTGAACAAGCTTCTCTCCAATGGCAGTCCTCTGAATGTCATCGAGCTGAAGAAGGGCGCGGTGGCCAAAGTCGAAAAGGATGGGCGCAAGGCTGCAGTGCTGAGGTGGTGCATGCCGCCTAGAGTGGTGCGCTCGATTCAGCAGGCTTCAGCCAGCAGTTCGCGACCGAAGACGGTCCGGAAGTAGTCTTTCTCCTGCTCCACGGCCCACAATTCCAGTTCAATCCCTTCTGACGGACTTGGTGTCAGCATCAGCCGCACCCGACCGTCCTGGTGAACCCGGACTCTTAGCTCACGCACCGCGCCACGGCGACCTTGGTCTAGCGCGCGCGCCAGGCGCAGTAAAGCCACAGCTTTCGCAACATGAATCTGGTCAACGCCAGGTAGAAGACCCATGACACGATCGCTCGGCGTGGGACGCGACTTGCCGACATAGCGCGTAATGGCCGCGATGATGCGCCGCTGCAAAGGGGTGTATCCGAAGATTTCCGAGTGGGCGATGACGTAATAGGTGTGGCGGCGCCGGCCGGAACGATTAATATAGGCGCCCACTTCGTGCAGCATCGCCGCCGCCTCCAGCCAATCGGCGTACTGCGGCGGCAACTGGTGTACCGCCTGCAATCGGCGGAACAGCTGCATTGCGAGATCGCGAATGCGCTGGGCGAAGGGCAGATCGGCGCCATAGTGTTTGGCCGCGGACAGTAAAGCGTCGTGACGCTCCGATTCCACTCGTTCGCGCATAGCGGCGCTGCCGTTGTAATCGGCCATCATCTGTGCAAGCAGTCCGTCCCGAAGACCGAGCGGGAGATAGCGGAAGCTGCGCAGGTTGCACAGTTGCATCAGCTCGGCGAAGACCATGGTGCCGGCAATAATGATTTCAGCGCGCCGCGGTCCGATGCCGGGTAGCGCCTGCCGCTGCGTCAGGTTACGCCGGCTCAAGGTGTTCAATAAGGTGGCGACGGCGGACTTAGGGACCGTCTGCGGCTTGTTTTCGTTGTAGCCGCGGATTTTGGCGGCATACAGACCCGAGAGTGCGGCCGGCGTGCCGGAGGTGGCAATGGTGATCTGTAATTTTGCGCCGGCGATCCGCTTTTGAATCCGCGAGACCTCACGTTGGATGAAACCGCGCATCTGCTGCAGCTCTTTTTTCTTGGGCGGATCATGATGAAGAAAGGTTTGGGTGAGGCGCACCGCCCCAATGGGAAGGCTGACCATGTCGTCGATGTGGCCCGATATGGAGATGGTCAACTCGCAACTGCCACCGCCCAAGTCAATGAGCAGCGCCCGCCTGCCGGCAATGTGGGCGCTGGAAAGCACGCCGAGATGAATCAGGCGGCCTTCTTCCAATCCGGAGATGATTTCGGTTTTCCAGCCGGTGGCGCTGCGCACCCAATCCAGAAAGGCGCGGCTGTTGCGCGCATCGCGCAAAGCGCTGGTTGCAACTACGCGCACACGGTCCGCAGCGTAAGTCTGCACGGCGCGATGAAAGCGCCGGAGCACTTGCAAGGTCTGCGACATGGCCTGCGGGTCGAGTGTGCCGTTGGCAAAGACGCTTTCGCCGAGACGTGTGACCTCGCGATCGTCGTGGAGCGTCTCCAGACGACCGCGGACGGCCTTGGCTATCTTGAGCCGGACCGAGTTTGAACCAATATCAACCGCAGCAAAGGTTGGCATGCAATTTCAGGCCGATCAGCGGGTGAAGCGCAAGTTTCGCGTTGGCATGTTCTAGTCGCGCTTGTAATGTGCGATTCACAAAGTTAGGAAGATAGATGCCACCATGCCGTATTGCAACCGATTCGCTCACGAAACTTTGACTCCGGGAAAATCTCCTCCTGCTGAGTCACCTTACATTCATCACATTGCAACCAGGTTAACGCGAGTTGAAGTATTCTGATTTGTGGCCACAATTGCGGACCACACCAGCCTCATTTATGGCCAAGGATTTCTGGGAATCCGAACGGGAGCTTTTGCGCTCCACCGTGGAACAGGAGAAGCAGGAGTTTGCCCGGCCGGCATCGGGGCAATCCCGCCTGGGATTGGCCGTGCGCGCCCTGCGCCACCGTAACTTCCAGCTGTTCTTTGCCGGCCAGGCCATCTCTCTGATTGGCACTTGGATGCAGACGGTTGCCCAGTCGTGGCTGGTTTATCGCATGACCGGCTCGGCGCTGTTGCTGGGAACGGTCGGCTTCGCCAGCCAGATTCCGGTCTTCATCATGGCGCCGATCGGTGGCATTGTCGCCGACCGTCAGAACCGCCGGCGCGTGGTCATCGGCACGCAAATCGCTTCCATGGTTTTGGCTGCGATCCTTGCCTTTCTCACGCTGTCGGGACGCATTCAAGTCTGGCAAATTATCGTGCTCGCCGCAGGGCTGGGCGTGGTGAATGCCTTTGACATTCCCGCGCGCCAGGCATTTCTGATTGACATGGTCGGCAGAGAAGACCTGCTGAATGCGATTGCCCTGAACTCCTCCATGTTCAATGGCGCGCGCATCATTGGTCCCGCCATTGCCGGCATATTGGTCGCGTCCATTGGTGAAGGCTGGTGCTTCTTCGCCAATGCGGTGAGCTATATCGCGGTGATTGTTGGCTTGCTGCTCATGCGCATCGCGCATCCCGCCAATCTTGCCAATGAAGGATCGCCGCTGGAAAACATCCTGGAGGGATTTGCATTCGTACGAAATACCGGTCCCGTCCGCGCCATCCTGGTGCTGCTGGGAGTCGTGAGCTTTGTAGGCATGCCGTATGCCGTGTTGATGCCAGTCTTTGCGGACAAGATCCTGCACGGCGGCGCGAGGGGCTTGGGCATTCTGATGGGAGCTACCGGTGTCGGAGCATTGCTCGGCGCAGCCAGCCTGGCGGCGCGCGTCGGCGTGAAGGGACTGGGGAAGTTGATTGCTCTTTCCGCGGGAGGATTTGGGCTCAGCCTGATTCTGTTCTCGTTCTCCAAGATATTTTGGCTGTCCACCGTGCTGCTTGTACCGGTGGGCTTCTCCATGATGGTGCAGATGGCTTCTTCCAACACCCTGATTCAGGCCATGGTTCCCGATCGGCTTCGCGGCAGGGTCATGTCGGTGTACTCCATGATGTTCATGGGTATGGCACCGTTGGGTGCGCTCTTTGCGGGTACGGTGGCCAATCACCTGGGCTCTCCCTGGACCGTCGCGACAGGCGGCGTGGCATGTATCGCTGCGGCGATCTGGTTTGGCAGGCACATACCAAAGCTGCGCGCTGAGGTTCGCGATCTGGTACTGGCGCAGGGCATGACGGGCGGCTCGCCCGCGCAAGAAATCACCAGCCAAGGATTGTCGTGAGTTGCGGTTATACAGCTCGCGAAAAGAATTGCCTTCCGACGGCACAAAACCAGGGCGGAGGCTGCGCACTCCGCCCCACGATCCAAAGCCGTTCTGTGCACCTGCGGTTCAGGTTCTATGCGGTCACGTACTTTCCAGTCTCCAGCACGCGGTTGGCGATATTCTCCTGCAAGCGCGATCACGTTGACCGGATCGTGCTTCGCCAGGCGGCGGACAATCGCCATCTGGGTGCGCAGCATGTCGCCTTCGGCAACGGCGGCGATCACTTTCTTGGCCGCAGCTTCCAGCTTCGCGAATGCGCCTTCCAGATAGACCTGCGTCATGGCGACGACCAGCGCGCCTTTGGCTTCGCCATTGGCCTCGACGTACTTGCGCGCGCGTAGCAGGCTGGAATCCATGGCAAACGTTTCGATCACCATGTCGGCGATGGCGCCCATGATTTCCTGGTGATCGGCCAGCTTCTGCATGTACTTCTGCGAAGCCGCGCCCGCCACCAGCATGGCCAGCTTCTTGCCGTTCTCCACCAGCTTGCGCTCGGCAGCGAGCGTGCCTTCCAGTTCGTCCGTGGATGGACCCGCCATCACTTCGTCCATCGTCTTCTTGATGGCCGGCAGCAGCGCGAGCTGTCCGCTCATGGCCCGCTTCAGCAGCCATCCGGTGATGATGAGGCGGTTGATTTCGTTGGTGCCTTCGAAGATGCGGTTGACGCGCGAGTCGCGATAGGCACGCTCTGCCGGATACTCCTCGACAAAGCCGTAGCCGCCGTAAACCTGCACCGTCTCGTCCACCACAAAGTCGAGCATCTCCGACGCCGAAACCTTGATGATGGAGCATTCGACGGCATACTCCTCAATCGCCTTGCGCACGGTCTCGGGACTGTGCTCGATCGCAGAGAGCGCGGTGTCCATCATGCCGACGGTGCGATACACCATTGACTCGCACGCGTAGATGCCATGCGGCCATCTGCGCCAGCTTCTCGCGAATCAGTCCGAACTCTGCGATGCTCTTGCCGAAAGCCTTGCGCTCTTTGGCGTAAGCGATGGCATGCTGCAACGACGTGCGCGCGCCGCCGACGCAGCTTGCGCCGAGCTTGAAGCGGCCAACATTCAGAATGTTGAAGGCGATGATGTGCCCTTTGCCGATTTCGCCGAGCACGTTCTCTACCGGCACCTTGCACTCGTTCAGGATCAGCGGCGCGGTGGAGGAGCCGCGAATGCCCATCTTCTTTTCCTCGTTGCCGACGGAGAAGCCGGGGAAATCCTTCTCAACCAGGAAGGCGGTGAACTTTTCGCCGTCGATCTTGGCAAAGATGGTAAACAGGTCGGCGAAGTGGGCGTTGGTGATCCACATCTTCTCGCCGGTCAGCAGGTAGTGCTTGCCGTCGGGCGACAGAACAGCGCGGGTGCGGCTGTTCATTGCGTCCGAGCCACTGGTGCTTTCCGATAGCGCATACGCGCCAATGATTTCGCCGGTGGCCAGGCGCGGCAGGTATTTCTTCTTCTGCGCTTCGGTGCCGAAGAAAACGATAGGCAGGGTGCCGATGCCGCTATGCGCGCCCATGCTAACCATGAAGCTGCCGTACTTCGCCATGTAATCGGCGATGATCGCGGACGATGTCTTGTCCATCTCCGACCCGCCGTACTCGGCCGGAACGTCGGCGTTGGTCAGGCCCATTTCAGCCGCTTTCTGCAGCAGTTGGCGGGAAACCGACCAGTCCTTATGCTCCATCTTCTCGGCGTTGGGCAGGATTTCGTTGGTGGCAAACTCTTCCGCGAGTTTGGCGACCATCTGCTGATCTTCGTTAAAGTCTTCCGGAGTGAAGACGTTTTCCAGGTTGTGATCTTCGAGCAGAAAACTTCCGCCCGTGGTTTTGGTCTTGGGAACTGCGGTCGTTGTCGTTGCCATGATTTCCTCGCTATTCGCTGAATCGCTTTTCGCTCTTGGCTCTTCGCTTTTCGCTCTTTGCCTTTAGCAAGCGAAAGATACGTCACTGCGCGTTCAAAGCCATCTGTTATTTGCTGCCAGTGCGGCCCGCTCTCTTGCTAACAGCTAAAGGCTAAGAGCTAAGAGCCGGTTTTATTGCAAATTCTCGAAGATGCCCGCCGCGCCCATGCCGCCGCCGACGCACATGGTCACCATGCCGTACCGTCCATTGCGGCGCTTGAGTTCGCGGATGATGCTTGCGGTCAGCTTGGCGCCGGTGCATCCCAGTGGATGCCCCAGCGCGATTGCTCCGCCGTTGACGTTGATCCGTGCCGGATCCAGCTTGGCTTCCTGGATGACAGCCAGCGATTGCGCGGCAAACGCCTCATTTAACTCGATCACGTCAATGTCGCTCAGCTTCAGGCCAGCCATCTTCAGCGCTTTCGGAATGGCGAACACTGGCCCGACGCCCATCTCCTCCGGCATATAGCCCGCTGTGGCAAAAGCGACATAGCGCGCCAGCGGCTTCAGGCCGAGTGCCTTTGCGCGTTCGGCGGACATGACGACCGCGACGGCGGCGCCGTCGGACATCTGCGACGAGTTTCCCGCCGTGACCGTGCCCTTCGCATGGAAGGCCGGCTTGAGAGCGAGCAGAGCTTCCAGAGAAGTGTCGGCGCGCGGGCCCTCGTCCACCTTGAATACAGATGTCGGTGCGCTTCGGCTTGCTGCCGTTCGGGGTGGTGAAACTGACCGGCACGGGAACGATCTCTTCGTCGAACCTGCCAGCCTGGATCGCCGCGATCGCCTTCTTGTGGCTATCGACGGAGAACTGGTCCGACTGCTCGCGCGTGATGTGGTAGCGCTGCGCCAGCCGCTCGGCGGTGAGGCCCATGGAGAGATAGGCGTCGGGATAATTCGACACCAGCCAGGGGTTGGCCGAAACTTTGTGGCCGCCCATGGGAATCATGGTCATCGACTCGACGCCGCCGGCGACGATGGTCTCGGCCCCGCCGGCCATGATGCGCTCGGCGGCCATGGCAATCGCCTGCAGGCCCGAGGAGCAGAAGCGATTGATGGTCATGGCCGAAATCTCAACCGGCAAGCCCGCGCGCAGCGATGCGATGCGTGCGACGTTCATGCCCTGCTCGGCCTCCGGCATGGCGCAACCGAGGATGACGTCCTCGATCTCTTTGGGATCGAGCTTGTGGCACGCGCTCGAGCGCGCCCTTGATGGCCACCGCGGCCAGATCATCGGGACGCGTCGCCCGCAAGGTTCCTTTGTAAGCCTTGCCCACCGGGGTGCGCACGGCACTGACGATTACAACTTCACGCATGAGAAGCTCCTGGAAGAAAGCAATTAGCAATTAGCAACTTAGCTTTTAGCCATCAGCTGCCGGCTCTCAGCCGTCAGCGAAATCCTTCGAAACAGGGCCGAGATCGAACTGCTGTGACCGACAACTGACAGCTGTTTCTCAGTTCCTCAGCGTCTTTCCCGTCTTCAGCGTGTACTGGATCCGCTCCTGCGTCTTCTTCTCGCCGCAGAGCGACTTGAATGCCTCGCGCTCCAGGTCGAGCAGATACTGCTCGCTCACCGGAGTTCCCGGATTCACCGCGCCGCCGCACAGCACCTCGGCTACCTTGTTGCCGATCTTGACCTCGTGATCGGTAATGAATTGCCCCTCGTGCATGATGTGCACGCCCAGCTTCAATGTCGCCAGGATGCTCTCGCCGGGGGCGGGAATGTCCATCCGCGGCATAACGGCGCGATAACCTTCACGCGCCAACTCCAGAGCGCGCTCCTTGGCGTCGGTGAGTACACGCTCCCGATTCATAGTGATGTCGTCGCCGGTGGAAAGGAATCCGAGATTCCGCGCCTCGAAGGCCGACATTGACACTTTTGCCATAGCGACCGTCTCGAACGCCTGCTTCATGGCTTCCATCAGTTCGACGCTCTCGCCGCGGCCGTGAGGACGAATGTGATAGGCCTTATCGACCGCGCGCAGCGTCATCTCCTTGCAGCCTCCCCCGCCGGGCAGCAAGCCGACGCCGACTTCGACGAGGCCGCAGTAAAGTTCAGCATGAGGCTGACGAGCGGCAGCGTGCAACGTGACCTCGCAGCCTCCGCCGAGCGTCATGCCGAACGGCGCAACCACTACCGGCTTCGACGAAAACTTGATGGCCTGGGTCATGTTCTGGAATTGGCGGACGGCAAGGTCAACGTCGTCCCACTCTTCTTCCTGCACCGCCATCAGCAGCATCATGATGTTGGCGCCGACGGAGAAGTTGGCGGCGTCGTTGGTGATGACGAAAGCGTCGAAATTGTCGCCCGCGCCGCCCGGCTTCAGCGTCTGAGTGATCATCTGCACGATGTCGCCGCCCAGCGCGTTCATCTTGGAGTGGAACTCGATGCAGCCGACACCATCGCCCAGATCGACCAGCGATGCGCCAGCATTCTTCTTCACCACGAAGTTCGATTTCTTCGCAACCGTGACCGACCAGACTCCGGGTGGCACCTCTTCCGGACGATAGTTGCCGCTACGCAGGTCGAAGTAAACGCGCGCGCTGGCGGCTTTGGGATCGTCGGCGTACCAGCTTTCGTGGCCTGAGGCGAGCAGCTTCTCGACGTTGGGCGAAACCGGCCTGTCTTCCACCTTCATCCGCTTCACGGTCTTGGCAACGCCGGCGGCATCCCACAGCTCGAACGGCCCCATCTCCCAGTTGAAGCCCATCTTCATGGCGCGATCGATCTCGACCACGGAGTCGGCGATTTCGCCGATGCGATTGGCGGCGTAGGTCCACAACTCCGACAACGCCGACCAGAGAAAGATGCCAGCCTTGTCCTTCGACGGCGCCAGCAGCATGTGCAGCCGCTCGGGCAGGCTGTCCACGGTCTTGGCCATTTCGAGCGAGGCAAACTTGGGCCTCTGCTGCGGACGATATTCGAGCGTCTTCCAGTCAAGCGCCAGCCGCTGTTCGCCCTCGGCGCTTTTTTGCTTCTTGTAGAAGCCGCCCTTGGTTTTGTCGCCCAGCCACTTGCGCTCCAGCATCTGAGCAGAAAAACTCGGCAGCTTCAGGTCGCTGCGCTCGTCGTTGATATTCGCGCTCGCGTTGCGCACGACGTGGCCGAGGACATCCAGCCCAACCATGTCGGTGAGGCGGAAGGTCGCCATCTTGGGCCAGCCGACGGCCTGTCCGGTCAGCGCGTCCACTTCCTCGATGCTGAGGTCCATCTCCTGCATCAGGCGCATGACATTCAGCGCGGAGAACGTGCCGATGCGATTGGCGATGAAATTCGGTGTGTCCTTGGCGTGCACCACGCCCTTGCCGAGATGCAGATCGCAGAAGTGCGCGATGACGTCCATCGCCGCGGGATCGGCGTCGGGAGTGGGGATGAGTTCCAGCAGCCGCATGTAACGCGGCGGATTGAAGAAGTGCGTACCAAACCAGTGGCGGCGGAACTCGTCAGGGAAGCCTTCGACGATCTTCGCGACTGGCAGCCCGCTGGTATTGGTGGTGATGATGGTGCCGGGCTTGCGGACCGCCTCCACCTTGCGCAGCAGTGCGCGCTTGAGCTCGAGATCTTCGACTACGGCCTCGATGATCCAGTTCACCTCGGACAGTTTGTTGAGATCGTCTTCGAAGTTGCCGATGGTAACCAGCTTAGCCAGCGAAGGGTCAAAGAACGCAGCGGGCTTTGATTTTATCGCCGCCTCCAGTCCGGTGGCTGCAAGACGGTTGCGCGCGGGACCATCGGCATCGGGCGGAACAATATCCAGCAGATAGGAGGGCACACCGGCGTTCGCCAGGTGCGCGGAGATGCGAGCGCCCATCGTGCCGGCGCCTAGAACAGCGACCTTCTCAATTCGTTTCGTCATGGGATGATGATGGCTCCAGCGCTAAACCATTATTTGCCTGAAAGCTTGCGCGAGCAAAGCCGCGTCTCATTCAGACACGATCAACGGTCTACGAACTTCGATTGTGATTAATGGAGAACAGCTGCTGAATTGTGTATGAAGTTGGCTGGTTCGAATGATACGAAGAAAGCAACGGAATCGTCGGCACGGCTCTCCTCAAATGCAAAACGGCAAAACACATTGACGGCCCCAAAATACAAGCAGCGCGCGCCGTAAGATGTGGGGTGAGGATGGCAACGGCGCGCGCCTATTAAGTTAAGCCGATCGTACTGAATGAACCCTCATTCAGTCAAGAGAAATCTGCATAAATTATTTTCCCATAATGGGTTACGAAATCAGCTTTGCAAGCAGGAACGCCGCTCCAGCCGCAAGCCCTCCAATCACAACGGTTTGCGTGGCTGAGCGGCCGGGCCGCGATCCCGTGAAGCGTCCCTTGATGTAGCCGAAAACTCCCAGCGCGATCAGAGTGACTACCACGGACCAGACCAGCGCCATGCGTGTGCTATGCAACGCCATGTAGGGCGCCAGCGGGATGATGCCTCCGCAAACGTACGAAGCCGCGATGGTCAACGCGCTCTGTAGGGCCCGCTTGGGCTCGGGCTCTTCCAGGCCCAACTCGAAGCGCATCATGAAGTCCACCCACTCCTTCGGTTTTCGCGTCAGAGCTTGTACCACGGGAATACTTTCGTCGTGCGACAAACCGTAATCGGCGAAGACGTTCTGCACCTCGCGCGCTTCTTCGTCGGGGATTTCCTGCACCTCGCGAGTTTCGCGTAGGCGTTCGCTTTCGTAGTGCTCGGCATCGCTCTTGGCGGCCAGATAGCCACCCAATCCCATGGCGATGGAGCCGGCGGCGATCTCGGCCAGTCCGGCGACGACCACGATGTGGCTGTTGTCAATCGCGCCGGACAAACCCGCGGCCAGCGCGAAGGGAACCGTGAGCCCGTCGGACATGCCGATAACAACGTCGCGGACAACTTCGCCCGCGGTGAAGTGGCGTTCAATGTGTGGTGTCTGTGGCATGGTCTCCCAGTTCTGGATGGTCTTTCAGATATTGCAGGGTACGCGCGATGACTTCGCGCTCGCCTGAGTAGCTCAAGATATTGGGAGCATCCTCCAGCGGAAGCCAATAGGCGTTCTGGACTTCGATTCGCATCTCGCGCGCAATGTTTCCCAACCGTCCAGAGTGGTAGAGCAGCAGGTAGAAGCTGACGATCTTGAAGACCCTGGCGTGGTCGCCCCAGTTGCGCACATAGTAATACTTGATGTCGGCCAGCTTGGTCACCAGATCTGCCTGTACTCCGGTTTCTTCGCTGACCTCGCGAAGCGCCGTCTGATCGGGCTTCTCGCCCTTGTCGATGGCGCCCTTGGGCAACGCGACTAATGCGCTGCGCCTTTGCCGGACGGTTCGAACCCCTGGAAGACTTCTTGGGGCGTGTCATGTGCGGCTCGATGACTGCCAGGAACCAGCGGCCTCGCATCTTTCGCAGCACGACACCTCCCGCCGAGAACTCGCGCACCATGAGCGTTCGCCAGCGAACCGGCTAGTGTCGCAGACTTGAGGGAAGCTGACAATCAAAACGGAGAGTGGAGAGTGGGTCGGTTTGAAATTAGGTGCAGCACGCCTTCCAGCGAAATCGTGGAGTTCACCATTACCGGCCACTTCGTCAGGCAGCTCTTGGCGGAGCCCTTGCAAGGTGGATCGTTCGGCCTGAATGTGTCGGTCTCTGCTGTGAGTTTCCGCTTCGCAGCGGTGGACGACAACCAATCCAATATTGGTATTTGGACGTTGCCCAACTAAAATAGCGGCAAAACGGCTAAAATGAGCGTTATGAAAGTGCAGCGTTTGTTTGTGCTAATGGTTTGCATGCTGCTCAGTCCCATGTTGCTCCTGGGGAGCGACAAGAAAAACGACTCCGGGCAAGTGTCGTCGATCAAGTTTGTTGTCTTTAAGGACGACAACGGCAAGCCGGTGCGCAATGCCGCTGTTGTCCTGCATCCCGTAGCCCAGCACGGCAAGCAGTCGCGGGGCGGATTTGAGCTAAAGACAGACTCGGACGGCAAGACCGAGAGCGACGGCATCCCTTATGGAATGCTACGCGTGCAGGTTATCGCGCCCGGTTTCCAAACCTTCGGCCAGGACTACGCCATTAACCAGCCCCAACAGGAGTTGACCATTCGGCTGAAGCGGCCGCAAGGTCAGTATTCGATCTATGAGAATCACACGGACAACAGCGGCACCCCACCGAAGGACAAATGAAGAGGCGGTTTTCGCTGTTCCTCCAGCCTTTCGCTATTAGCTTTAGCTTTAAGTGACGTGACTGAAGAGTCGTCTAGCTTCCCATGAGGGGAATATGCGAATAGCGAAAGGCTAACAGCGAACAGCGAGCAGCGAACAGCGAGACTCATGATCGAGGCCAAGACAATCTGGACAGACAACGACCGCTTCCTCGGCCAGGCGAGCAGCGGTCACGCGCTGATAGTGGATGCGGGCGCCGAAAAAACGGCGAATAGTCCCATCGAGTTGGTCTTGATCGCCTTGTGCGGCTGCACGGCAAGCGATGTTGCCGGCATTTTGCGCAAAAAGCGCGAGCCCTTCACTAGCTTGGAGGTACGCGCTACCGCCGAGCGTGCTGAAACCTTCCCCAAAGTCTTCACCAGCATTCGGTTGATTTATCGCGTCGCTGGCAACGTCACTCACAAGGCTATGGAAGATGCCGTGCGCCTATCCAAGGAAAAGTATTGTTCAGTGTCGGCAATGTTGGAAAAGACGGCGAAGATCGAATTCCAGATTGAGTACGCTCAGTAACTCGTTCCTCAGGTCTATCTGTGTACTGTCTTCTGTTACTTCTTGCTCCCCAACTGCCGGTATCCCGGGTGAACGCCCGGCTTGAGCCCCTGCTGTTCGGCAATACGCCGGCACAAGTCTCTCAATTGCAGCCGCTCCTCTTCGCTTAACGCGATGCAGAGAGCATCCTCGTGCTCGGCGGCAATGCGAGAAAGCTGGCTCAGGACCTGGCGGCCTCGCTCAGTAAGTGCCAGCGCGTAGTTGCGGCGATCTTCGGTGCTCCGCTTGCGTTTTACGATCCCTTTGCCTTCCAGTTCATCGACCAGCGCGACCATGCGACTAGGCATGACACCCAAGTGCTCGGCTAGTGCCTGCTGGCTGATGCCCGGATCGGACGCAATCTTGCGGAGCATGCCGGCGTCAGGAGCGGTCAATCCGATGGCGGCAACCCGTTCGCCAAAGCGCCGGGCCGCGTGTGCGCCCAGCTGAGCTAGCAGGAACGCGGCACCGGTCGGCCGCCGCTCGGGCGTGGCACAAACTTGCTTATTTAAGGTCACGAGGAAATAGTATCATTTATAAATGATTTATGATATAAATCATTTTGTAAGTGAACTAAAATTCCGGGAGGCATTTATGACCCCACTCGACCAACAAGGTATTTCAAACCCTGCTACGACGACGGTGCGCCATGCGGGTCCTCACTTGGGAGCCGTCGCGATTGTCTACACGCTCCTCTTCAACGCTGGCCTTTATCCGGTTACGATTTTCGCCGATAAAATTCACTTTCCAGGGCCATGGGAGTCAGGCGACGTTATCGTGGCTTATTTTCAGACCCACGCTTCGGCGGTGCTGACCTGCGCGTTCCTGCAGATCGGGGCGACGATAGCGCTCGGCATTTTCACGGCGACGGTGGTGAGCCGGTTGCAATTTCTCGGGGTGCGGGCCGCGGGACCTTACATCGCGCTCTTCGGCGGCTTCCTGACGGTAGTTAACGGCATCGCTGCCGGATCGATTCTTTGGGCGCTGGTGCACCCCGGCATCGCGCAGGATGCCACGCTGGTGCGCGCCTTGTATTACCTCTCGTACGCGTTTGGCGGTCCGGGCTTCTCGATGCCGATGGGGCTGCTGTTGGCCGGGGTGTGCGTCCCCGCCGCATTCATGAAGCTATTGCCCAAGTGGCTTGTGGTATTTGGGCTCGCGCTGGCAGTTTGCGGCGAGCTAAGCTGGCTCAACCTGGTGCTTGCCGGCCGCGTTGTTCCTCATTCCACTGGTGAGGTTCCCAAGCTTCATCTGGTTGATCGTTGCTGGATTCAAGCTGCCCAGAGGTATTGTCTCGCGCGTCGCGCCCGGTGGAGGCGGCAGCATGAAGACGGTGCTCGGCTTGATCATGATCGCGAACGCTGCCTTGTTTTTGTTTGGCGCTGTACAGCACATTGGCGCCGCAATCGGGCGGTTCCACGAGCCGCGCATCATTCCCGCCGCAATTGTGGAAACCATATGCGCGATTGCGGTTGGGTGGGGAGGGGCCGCGGTTCTTGCACATGCCGCGACCTTCTGGCGCACGGCGGTCATCGCCAACTTCATTGCACTGGCGGGTGTGCTGCTGGGAGTTGTCGCACTCGCGTTGGGAGCGGGTCCGCGCACCGCCAGTAACGATCTCTACCATCGCATTATGTTGGTCTTGATCGCAGTAAGCCTCATTATCCTGCTCTTTGGACGGTCCGGGTTGCATCCAAGGCGATAAGGTGGAGCGGCAGTTCTCGCTTATGCCAGCGCCACGCGGAAAGGTATAATGAGCGGTTTGCCTATGACCACTACTCAGACTGAACTGCGACTGGCCAAGCGGATGTCGCGCCTGGGAACCGAAACTGCCTTCGAAGTTCTGGTGCGCGCCCGCGCTTTGGAGCGTCAAGGAAAGAACATCATCCATCTCGAAATCGGCGAGCCCGACATGGACACCCCCGCCAACGTTGTCGAGGCCGGGGTTGACGCGTTGCGCAGGGGCTACACCCATTACGGTCCTGCGGCCGGGTTGCCGGAATTACGTGAGGCCATTGCGGCGGAGGTCGCCATTTCGCGGGGCATCAAAGTTAACGCCGATGAGGTCGTCATCGTTCCCGGCGGCAAGCCGATTATCTTTTTCACCATGCTGGCGCTGGTGGAGGAGGGCGACGAGGTCATCTATCCCAATCCCGGCTTTCCCATTTACGAGTCGATGATCAACTTCCTCAGCGCGAAGGCGGTGCCTATTCCGCTGCGCGAGGAGCGTGATTTCCGCCTCGACGTAAACGAATTGGCTGCCCTCATCACCGATCGCACCAAACTTATCATTCTGAACTCGCCGCAGAATCCAACTGGCGGCCTGATCACCAAGAGCGATGTGGAAGGCATTGCGGCCGCTATCGGCGATCGCGACATCATGGTGCTGAGCGACGAAATCTACAGCCGCCTGCTCTTTGAAGGCGAGCCGTATAGTATCGCTTCGGTGGATGGCTTCAAGGACCGCACCATCATTCTGACCGGCTTCTCAAAAACCTACTCGATGACCGGCTGGCGTCTGGGTTATGGCGTTATGCGGGCCGACCTTGCCGCACAATTCGCGCGGCTGGCAACGAATTCCACGTCCTGTACGGCGACCTTTACGCAGATGGCGGGCATCGAGGCCGTTCGCGGCGACCAGAGCGAGCCGGAGAAGATGCGCCAGGAATTTCATCGCCGGCGTGACGTGTTCGTCAACGGCCTTAACCAGATCAAGGGATTCTCTTGCCGGTTACCCAAGGGCGCCTTCTACACCTTCCCGAATATCAAGCAGACAGGCTGGCCGTCAAAGAAACTGGCGGATGCGCTGCTCGACGATGTGGGAGTGGCGGCGCTTTCGGGAACTGCGTTCGGCTCATACGGCGAAGGCTATTTGCGGTTCAGCACCGCCAATTCGATTGTGAATCTGCAGGAAGCGCTGAATCGTATCGAACAGTGGACGAAGAAGAATTTGTAACGATCACTTCACAAGTCGGCTGTTTATCAGGGCACGACTTTGCAGTCGTGCCGACAGAAGTGCAGGAAGGTCAGGGCACAAGCAATCGTAAGATCGGGATTTCTATTCTGCAGAGTCTCACTACGAAAAAACTGTGGGCCTTGAAAGAACTAATCCTGAGAACTTTTTCTATTTTGCCGCCATCGCCGCCACCAGCGAGTGGAAGATCTTCGCCCCGTCGGTCATGCCGAGCTCCGGCTCGCTGGCGCGCTCCGGGTGGGGCATCATGCCGAGCACATTGCGGCCTTCATTGCAGATGCCCGCAATGTTCTCCAAGGAGCCATTGGGATTGGCTTCTGCGATGACTTCGCCGCTAGGAGACGTATAGCGAAAGATGATTCGGTCCTGGTCTTTCAACTTAGCCAGAGTGGCTTCGTCGCAGAAGTAGTTGCCCTCCATGTGGCCGATGGGAATTTCCAGCACCTCGCCTTTGTTCAACTGCTGCGTGTAAGGCGTGTTGGTGCTCTCCACGCGGATGTGTACCGGCTTGCAAACGTACTTCAATCCGGCGTTGCGCAGCAGCGCTCCGGGGAGTAATCCAGCTTCACACAGGATCTGGAATCCATTACAAATGCCGAGTACCAGCCCGCCATCAGCAGCGAACTTGTGCACGGATTCCATGACAGGCGAAAACTTCGCGATAGCGCCGGTGCGAAGGTAGTCCCCATAGGCGAATCCTCCCGGCACGATAACCGCGTCGCAACCTTGCAGGTCGGGAGAGTCATGCCAGAGGAAGGTCACGGGCTGCCTAGCCACTTCCGAAATTACCCAATAGGCATCGTGGTCGCAATTGGAACCGGGGAAGACGATGACGCCGAATTTCATCAGGGCAAACTCTCCATGGCGGGGTAAAGTTGAGTGTAGCATGGGTGCGAGACCGCCTCGATGGGGCCAGCATCCAACCTGTTATGCAATTTTCCCGGCACCTGAACATCACCGGAGGCGCGCTGCGCCGGTGGTTTGTCGCGCAGTGCTACAACTCGGCTGCGGTAGGCGCGCTGTGGTGGGCCGGGCTCGAGTATCTGCACGTACCGTGGGCGCCGTTCTGGGCGATTCTGGCCGCAGGTCTGCAGTTCATTCCGCACTTCGGGCCAGTGTTGGCATTTTTTGGGCCGGCATTAGTTGCGTTGTTCGCCGGCGGCTTCGAGCAGTTTCTCTACGTCCTCATCCTCTACGGGGTCATCATTGTGATTGACGGATTGGTCTTGCAGCCGGTGATCATGCGGCGCACAGCGCGGGTGCCAATCTGGGCGTCGTTGATGGTTCCGATTTTGCTCAGCCTAATATTTGGCTTTTGGGGATTGCTGCTGGCGGCCCCGCTACTGGCCGTCATCTACGCGTATCGAGCCTATGGGAAGGGCAGGGAGCGCCCGACAATCCCACGGCAAACTCCTCCCGGGCAGACGATCACGGGAGGACGCCTGATTTCGCCTGGAGCTTCGACCGGAGGCACACCTCCCGACAGCATCCGGTAGTGCTTCTGCGCTATGCGCCGGGATGGGTCAGCATCCAGACACCTAAAACCAGAATGATGCCCGAGACCATCAGCCGGAAAGTATTCTCCGGAATGCGCCTCAACATCCACTTGCCTGAGACCGTGCCGACGATCACTCCGATTGCAGCGACGGCCGCCATCTGCCATTGGGAAACGATTTGATGAAATTGCAGTGCGGCGTAAACCGGCATGCGGAAGATATCAACCAGCAGCGCGATCGCAGTAGCCGTCGCAACGAATGCATCGCGCCGCAGATCGAATCCCAGCAGCGCCGCCGAGCGGATTCCGCCTTGATTGCCAACCAACCCTCCAAACACTCCCGATAAAGCGCCGGCGAACCACGCCACTCGCTTGCCGAAACGCATGCGGGCCGCCAGGCCGGTGATCCCCATCAATCCCGCGAATACCAGAAGGATTCCCAGCACGTAACCAAGGACCGCGCTGCGCATCCAAATATGAAGGAGTGCGCCCACCAGGCCACCTATGGCGCTGGCGGCGCCGAAGGTCAACAAGACGCGCCGGTCCACGTGTTCGCGAATCACGATAAAGCGCAGCGCCGTTCCAATGAAATGCGGTATCGAGACCACGGCCACGGCGAGCTTCGTGCCGATCCACGAGGCCAGCAGCGGAGTAAGAATGCTGCCGATCCCAAAGCCGGAGATCGACGCTATGGCTCCCGCCAGGATGCCCGCCAACGTAAGTAGGAAGGAGTGGTTCACGACGCGCCAGTCCGTCGGTCAGTGTACTCCGCAAGTGTTTTGAATTGATGACTGCTTTTCCACAGCTTGGCCTGCATACAGGAAGTGCCTGCCACGCATAAAATAGAAGCTGACAGCGAAGGCCCAGATTCCGAATGTCCCAATCGCAATTCGTACATCTCCATCTTCATACCGACTATTCCATGTTGGATGGTGCTTGCAACATCGAGCGCCTGGTCAAGCGGGTTAAAGAACTCGACATGCCCGCCGTAGCCATGACCGACCATGGCAACATCTTCGGTGCTGTGGCGTTTGTGAATGCCGCGAAAGAAGTGGGGGTGAAGCCCATCCTGGGCTGCGAGCTTTACATCTGCAAGAAGGACGACCACCGCACTGACAAGGAAGGCGACAGCTACAACCATCTCGTCGTGCTGGCGGAGAACGAAGAAGGCTATCGCAATCTGGTCAAAATCGTTTCCGAGGCATCGCTGCATGGCTTCTACTACAAGCCTCGCGTAAGCAAGAAATTCCTGGCCGAGCACTCCAGAGGACTGATTGGTTTGTCCGCTTGCCTCAAGGGTGAAGTCGCCGAGCGCCTCACAGAAGGGAAGTACGACGCAGCCCGCGAAGCTGCCGTGACCTTCCGCGACATCTTTGGCAAAGGCAATTTCTATCTCGAAATCCAAGACCAGGGCCTGCCCGAAGAGGCGCGCATTCAGTCCAACCTTCTGAAGCTGGAGAAGGAACTTGAGATTCCGCTGGTCGCGACCAACGACAGTCACTATCTTTGCGAGGACGATTCTCACGCTCAAGACGTGATGCTCTGTATTCAGACGGGGAAGTCTATCCACGACACCAACCGGCTGAAATTCCAGGGTAACCAATTTTTTGTGAAGAACGCCGCGGAGATGGCGAAGGTTTTCCTGGGATACGAAAACGTTCTGGCGCGGACGCTGGAGATTGCAGAACGTTGTAATGTTCGGCTAGAGAAAGTTCACGATCCGTTCCCGAAATTCGAGGTGCCCTCAGGCTACTCGCTTCCAGATTACTTCGAGCACATCACGCGCGAGGGTTTTGCCACTCGACTAAACATTCTTCGCGAGCTTCAGGTCGCCGGACGGCTGAAGCATTCGCTGGAAGATTACGTGCAGCGCTTATCGCGAGAGATAGGCATGATCCGGCAGATGCAATTCGCCGGGTACTTTCTGATCGTGTGGGATTTCATCCGCTACGCCAAAGAGCGCAATATTCCGGTTGGACCGGGCCGCGGATCGGCAGCGGGTTCGATGGTGGCCTACGCTCTTGGCATCACCGACATTGATCCACTGCAGAATGAGTTGCTGTTCGAGCGCTTCCTCAATCCCGAGCGCATCAGCCTACCCGACATCGATATTGACTTCTGCATGAACCGCCGCGGCGAGGTCATCGACTACGTCACTCAGAAGTACGGACGCGATCAGGTGGCACAAATTATTACTTTCGGAACCATGGCGGCGAAGGCAGCGATTAAAGATTCCGGACGCGCTATGGATATCCCGTACGCTGAGGTGGATCGCGTTGGGAAGATGATTCCCGCCACTCTCAACATCACCATCGACCAGGCGTTGAAAGACTCGCCGCCACTGGCCGCCGCTTATCAGAACGAACCGCAGACGAAAGAATTGATCGACACGGCCAAGCGCCTTGAGGGTCTTAGTGCGCAATGCTGGCGTGCACGCTGCGGGAGTCGTCATTTCGCCGATACCGCTCACCGATCTGGTACCACTGCATCGCACCAAGAACGACGAAATCGTGACCGCGTACGACATGAAGGCGGTGGAAAAGCTGGGCCTGCTGAAGATGGATTTCCTCGGGCTCACCACGCTCACCATCATCGACGACGCGCTGCGCCTTATCGAACAGACGCGGCGCGAACGGCTAGACCTGCAGAAGCTCGCGTTAGACGACAAGGAGACCTACGAGAAGGTCTTCCATACCGGGTTGACGTCGGGCGTCTTCCAGTTTGAATCGCACGGCATGCGCGACGTATTGCGTCGCTACAAGCCAACCGCCGTTGAAGATCTGACAGCGTTAAATTCGCTCTATCGTCCGGGCCCGATCCAAGGGGGAATGATCGAAGATTTCGTCGAGCGCAAATGGGGACGTAAGAAGGTCGAATATGACCTGCCCGAGCTGGAACCGCTTCTGAAGGAAACCTTCGGTGTCATCGTTTACCAAGAGCAGGTGATGCAGATCGCTAATCGACTAGCCGGCTATTCACTCGGTGAAGCCGACCTGCTGCGTCGGGCGATGGGCAAAAAAGATCCTGAGGCGATGGCCAAACAACGCGAGCGGTTTGTCCGAGGCGCAACTGAGCGCGGCTTCCCGCCGAAGAAAATCGAAAAGCTTTTCGACTTGATGGAACAGTTCGCTGGCTACGGCTTCAACAAATCGCATTCAGCTGCCTATGCATTGCTTGCGTATCAAACGGCATACCTAAAAACTCGGTACCCCGTGGAGTTCATGGCCGCGCTGCTCACCTCCGTGTCGGGCAGTACCGACGATGTCGTGAAGTACATCAACGAATGTCGCGAAATGGGTATCGCGGTCGAGCCACCCGATGTCAATGTCAGCGATGCGTACTTCACCCCACACGGTGAGGCGATCCGCTTCGGACTGGCTGCGGTGAAGAACGTCGGCCACAACGCCATTGAATCCATCGTGGCGGCGCGCAAGGAAGGGGGCGAGTTTAAGTCGATCTTTCAGTTCTGCGAAAAAGTCGATTTGCACATGCTCAACAAGCGGGTGATCGAGTCGTTGATCAAGAGCGGCGCGATGGATCGGCTCGGACGTCGCTCGCAGTTGATGGCAGTTATTGACAGCGCCATGGACCATGCGCAAAAAACGCAGAAGGACGCGGCCCTTGGCCAGCACGGGTTATTCGGCGTCTTTCAGCAGGACGAAGCGCCGCAAGCCGAGAAGCCGTTGCCGAACATCCCCGACTGGGACGAGCATCAGCGGCTCGGCCACGAGAAGGAAATCCTTGGCTTCTTTATCACCGGCCATCCGCTGGAGAAGTACCGCGAAAAGCTGCTCGAGTTCAACGCTCTGTCCACTACCGAGGTTGCGGAATTGAAATCGTCCACGGGCAGGGATGAAGTGTTGATCGGCGGCATCCTCAAGAACATCCGCGTGGCCAAGTCGAAGAAGGGCGATCTCTACGCGCAAGGGCAGCTCGAAGACATGAACGGGTCGGTGGACGTTCTTTGTTTTGCGGACGCCTACAAGCGGCTTGCGGACAAGCTGAAGCTCGCGGTTCCAGTGCTTGCTAAGGGCGGAGTGCGCGTTGAAGACGGGGCCAACTCCAAACTCATGATCGGTGATATCACTCCGTTGGAGGAGGCCCAGCCCAGACTGCCCAATCACCTGCGGATCAAGATACCGATTGAGGGCGTCTCTCCAGCCATAATTGACGAACTGCATACGATTTGCCTGGAGCGCAAAGGCGCGGCGAGGGTGCTTTTCGACTTGGAACGAAGAGGCGACTTTACGGTGGTGATGGAGGCGGAAGGCTATAATGTTTTGCCGGACCGGACCTTCATCCATCGTGTGGAAGAGCTATGCGGTCGCGGTAGTGTTCGGGTTGTTGATTAAGTACGATGACGTCTGGATCCAACGCAACCTCCCATCCCGGCAGGGAAAATTTATTGGCCGATGACAATGGAATATCCCCAGCCATCTGTCGCACCTCAAGTTGGAGCCAGCGCGAGCCGGTACTGCTGGGACCGGGAACCGGACCTTTCGCTTCTCCAATCGGGAATTCTGCCGGCCGTCGATTACTGGATCTCCGCGGTGGAAGCGGTTTACCGCGCGTCAAAGAAACGACAAGAAACCAATATGGAAGCTTCTTCGAAAGCGCAAGATGAACTAGAACGCATCGAGAAACAGATTGAGCAACTGGAAGCTGCTGCCGGCGACAATCAGGAAGCGCGCCGTCAGTTGCAAGAGATGCACGGCCGGGTTGACGCGCTGCGTCGCCAGATGGCTGGCCAACTCACGCCGTGGGAGCGTACCGAACTAGCGCGCCACCCTATGCGTCCTTATCCACTGGACTACATTGAGCGCATCTTTGCCGACTTCAGCGAGATTCATGGCGACCGCGGGTTTGGCGACGATGCCGCCATGGTTTGTGGTATGGCCACCTTTCGTGGACGGCAAGTTTTGGTGCTCGGCACGCAAAAGGGTCGCGACACCAAGCAGCGCATCTACCGCAATTTTGGTCAGCCTAACCCCGAAGGCTATCGCAAGGCACTACGTGCGATGCGCTTCGCGGAGAAATGGCAACATCCCGTCATCGCCCTGATCGACATCGTGGGAGCGTATCCGGGACTCGGCGCGGAGGAACGCGGGCAGGCCGAGGCCATCGCCCATAATTTGCGCGAGATGGCGCGACTTAAAGTTCCCTTCATCGCGGCCATAACGGGTGAAGGCGGCAGCGGCGGCGCGTTGGCCATTGCCGTCGCCGATCGCGTGCTGATGCTGGAAAACAGCATCTATTCCGTCATCTCGCCCGAAGGATGCGCCTCGATCATGTGGCGCGACTCCAATAAAAAAGACATAGCCGCGCAAGCCCTTCGCATTACCGCCAAAGACAATCTGGAAATGGGTTTCTGTGATGAGGTAATTCCTGAGCCTGCGGGCGGCGCGCATCACGACTACGACGCCGCAGCCAACACGTCTGGCGGATGCTCTGGAAAAGCATTTGGCGGAACTGGAAAAAATGCCCATCCCCGCGTTGCTGGATGCGCGGTATAAGAAGTTCCGCAACATGGCGCAGTTCTTTGACGTGCAGGGCGCCCCGGCCTGACCGTGAATCTGCTAATTGCTGATTGCTAGTTGCTCCTTCACTTCGACTCCTGTATTTTCCGCACGACCTTGGTCACCATCTCACGCGGAGATAACCGCAACATTTGCACACCAAACTGGTTCTTCCATCCCGGAATGACCAAGCGTTTGCCCTGCTTCATGCCTTCGTAGCCCACGCGCGCTACCTCGCGGACGTCGACCAGCAGTGGGCTTGTCGCCATCTTTGTGCTGCCGAGATGAGCGCGCTTCTGGAAGTTGGTCTTAACTGGCCCCGGGCAGAGACACGTGACCGTAACGCCGGTGCCACGCAACTCTTCCGCTAGCGCTTCGGTGAAATGCAGAACGTAAGCCTTGCTGGCGTAGTACACAGCCATGAAGGGACCGGGCTGAAACGCGGCGGTGCTGGCGACATTCAGCAGCTTGCCTTCGCGGGCGCTGATCTGCGGCAGAAACAGCTTGGTGAGATGGGTGAGCGCCACCATGTTCACCTGCATCATTTCGGCTTCGTTATTCCAGTCAGTGGTGAGGAACGGTCCACCGCCGCCGAAGCCGGCATTGTTTACCAGCACGTCTAGGACGATGCCAGCCTCCTGCAACTCCTGGTAAAGCTCATTCGGCGCCGCCGGGTGGGCCAAGTCCTTCGGCGAGACACGCACGGTCACGCTATAGCGCGATTGCAGGTCGTCGCCGAGTTCCCGCAACGCGCCGCGATTGCGCGCCACCAGCACCAGGCGATAACCGTCGCGAGCAAACAGGTGCGCCAGTTCAAGCCCGATGCCGCTGGACGCGCCCGTAATTAAGGCCGTCTGAGGAGCGAAAAAAGGATTGCTTGCACTCACCATTCTGTTATAGCGGATTTCACGTCATCGCAGCAGTGACAAAATGGGCGAACCCTACGCTGCATAAAATAAGAATTCACCACGGAGGCACGGAGATTACGGAGAGGAGTCGATAGAAAACCAAAAAACTTCGAGCCCACCGTGTCGGAGCCTGCCCTGCGCGAAGCCGAAGGGTGGTGAATGATTTTCGATGGAGTACGCTTACTGCGCTGCGGCCTTCGTGTTGTCCTGCGACTGGAGGAAAGTTACGATCTGCCAACGCTGTTGTTGAGGCAGGTTCGCCCACGAGGGCATGCCCGATTCCAGCTTTCCTTTGGTAATGAACCAGAACAACTCTCCCGGTTTTGCACTCCTGACAGACGTGCTGTCGAGTGCAGGCGCCGGTCCGATTCCGCGCAGGTTACTGCCATGGCACTGCGCGCAGTTCTGCGCGTACAACTTCTTGCCCGCTGCTGCGGCTGAAGCGCTCGTGTAGGGATTTTTCGTCTCCGCCGCCGACGGAGGCGCATTGCGGAAGCCGGGGTTCTGCGCGGCAGAAGCAGGGGCCAGCCAAAGCACTGCGCCAGCGCTCATAATTGCAGCGAAAATAAGAACAGTATGTACTCGAGATCTCAACAGGCCAACTCCATGGTTCACGAATTTACAGAGGTTAAAGGCCGCAGCAGGGTCGCTGTGGGCCCGCTTCGGACTCACAACAATGGCGCGCAGAAGCCTTCTGCGCGCCACAACTTGCACTTTTGGCTATTCCGCACCAACTGAGATTACCGGCTCGCGACTGCTTCCTGCACTTCGTAGATGCTGTACCACGGCGTCGCAGCCTTGAGTGCATTGTTTACGTTGGTGATGTTCTTTACGCCTTCGTCTTCCAGCCAGGCGCGGAAAGCGGCTGCGCCGTTCTGTGCGAAGATCGGAATGCCATCTTTCCAGGTGGCGCGTCCACACAGCACTCCGTTAAACTTCACGCCCGACTCGGCAGCGAATTCCAGGTCCTCGATGAACTCCGGATTGCTCACCCCCGCCGACAAGTAGATGAACGGCTTGCCGGTTGTGCCGGCGGCGACGCGGTAGTGATCGAGCGCTTCCTTCTTGGTGTAAGCCTTGGTGCCCTTGAACGACTTCGCGCCCTCGACGAATTGCAGGTTCACCGGGATCTCGACCTTCAGCACATCGACGCCATAGCGGTCCTTGGTGAACTCCTCCATCGATTTGGCCACGACCTCCGGCTTCAGCTTCGCGTAGTCGGCGCCCTTCTCATCCACACCCTCTTTGTAGCCCACCAGCTCAAGGAAGAACGGAATGTCGTTGGCCTTGCACTCGTCGCCGATGCGCTCGGTCCAGGCGTGCTTCAAATCATTGACCTTCTGGTCATCGTAGATCGAGTAGTACAGCAGAATCTTGATGCAGTCAGCCCCTGCTTCCTTGAGGCGCTTTACCGACCACAGATCAAGCAGGTCAGGCAGGCGGCCGGGCAGGGCCTTGTCGTAGCCGGTCTTCTCATATGCCAGCAGCAGGCCCGAACCCTTGGCGCGGCGCCTGGCGGCAGGCAGTCCCCACTGGGGATCGAGCAGGATGGCGCTGGCGTGCTTGGTCAGCACCTCGGACACGTTGATCTTGAACTCTTCCAGCCCCTCGTCGGTCGCGTGGGTGCCCAGCGCTTTCTTCAGCGAACCGCGCTGGTCCATGGCGGCCGCGGCGATGACGCCACGCTGGTTCGAAACAGCCTTGATGCCCGCAAGCTTTCCGGGAGTAAGTTTCATGGCAAAACCTTCCTCAGGCGCGGCGCGCCCGGTATGAATGGATTTTAAACACGGTCCCGCGGGAGCGCAGGGCCACGGTTGCAGAACATAGAATTCTAACTGAATTCCCGTGCTGCGTGCGAGGAGTTGTAAGCAGGGCGGAACGCCGTTCTTAGGTGCCCGTCACGTGCCGATCAGACGCGGTCGGGACCTTAGTCGGCACGAGCCCAAGTCTCGTCAGGATTGTATTCGGACATGGCAGCCCCAAGTTTTTCCGTGTCCTGCCCAAGGTCTTTTTGGTACACCACGCCATCCTGATTGACGATGAAGGTCATGACGCCCGAGTTGCGATATTCGGCGGGATAGGCCACGAAGGCAAAGCCGCGAACCAGTTCACCATTCACCAGATAATTGCGCGCCCCACCCTTGGCTGCCGCCCCCTGTGCGGTGAGCATGCGGTAATAGTAGCCGTGGAACGGTGTCTGCTTGCCCTGTTGTATGTTGTAGCCTTGGCCTGCGGCATCCACGAGCAACGGACCAATCGGGCTCGGAGGCTCGTTGTCGCTGGTCTTCCAGTAAAGTCCGTTGTGCTTGCCGTCATCACTCAAGAACTTAGCCGCATAATGTTTTGTCTTGTCTCCGTCCTGCACGGTAGACGCATACTCGCGTTGAGCATCGACCAGGGTGTGGAGGACATCGATGGCATCGTTTTCGTTGGCGCCAATCCTGCGAAAGAGAATTTCCTTCATTCCCGACTCGGTATCGAAGTACCATGCCCCGCTGCTGTTCTTGACGATGGGTATGGGCATCGGCCAATTCTCTGCGCCCACGTAGAGAGTGGCGGTCTGATCCGGCTCGATCACAACCCGATGCATCTGGTCGTATCGCCGAATGAAGTCGGTCGCCATCTTCTTATCCGCTACCTCGTCACCGGTATGCAGGACCTGACCCGCGTTCGAGCCCAGGATGGCGTGCAGCGTCTGTTGATCGCCGGATTTCACGGCGTTGTAGATAGCCAGCACAGCGTCGCCAGGTGAGGCGAAGGTCTTCTCATCGCCTTGTTGAGCAAAGGTGCGTGGGACGAACAGCCCGAGCGACAAGGCAGATGCGGCCACGATAACCGCAATTAAATAGCGCCGGCGAAAATCTATCGGCTTATAAGATTGCGACGTAGATTTCATAAAGCGTGTGCTCCTGCCTTCCGATCGGGATTCGACAGCAATGGGATTTGCACTCGTGGGAGTTACCGGCGACGCCCGCCTCCGCCTCCACGGTTCGCACCACCTCCGCCCGCGGGCCGACGCTCGCCACCGCCGTCCGCCGCGGTTGCCTGCCAGACTCTGCTGCCCGCGGGCACTATTGGTGCGGGTGTTCCCGCCCTGGCCGTAGTTGCTGAACGCGCTCTTGCCGGAATTCGGAGCCGGCTGCTGCCCGTAGCCGCGTTCCGCCTGCCGCTGGTTCTGGTTGAAATTTCCACCGCGGGCCTGATTCTGATTGGCTCCCGCGCGGTTTTGCTGGTTTCCGCGGTTCTGTTGATTGAAGTTGGGCTGGTTCCCGGCCGCGCGTTGTTGTCCCAAATTTCCCTGGCCTTGATTTCGATACTTGGCCTGATCCAGGTTCTGGTTAAAGTGCGGCGTTGAGTAGTTGCCGCTGTTGAAGTTGTTGGCCCGGTTATTGGCGTTGTTACGGTTTAGGTTATTGGCGTTTAGGTTGTTGCGATTGACGTTATTCCGGTTGATGTTGTTCGCATTGATGTTGTTGCGGTTAATGTTGTTGGTGTTGATGTTGTTCCGGTTTACGTTATTTACATTCCGGCCGTAGTAATTATTGCGATTCACGAATGTATTGGAGTTCGAGATATAGGTGTTGTGGTTGTAAACCACGGTGGAGTTGTGCCAGCCGCATCCCCATGAGTTGTATCCCCACCCGCAACATCCACCCCCACCACTGATTGCCGCTCCGACTGCAATGCCGACTCCAAACGAAAGTATGCTGGTGGCGACCATGGCGCCGGTAGAGTATCCGGGATAGGCGGGCACCGGCGCTCCATACACGACTGTCGGGTTATAGGTGGGGACGTAGACAACTTCGGGCTGGGCTGGCTGAATGATGATCGTCTGGGGCGGCGGCTGGACAACCGTCGTCTGCTGTTCTTCCCCCTCAGGCGTTGGAGGCGGCGCCGTGCCAGGCGCCTGGTTCTGCACGGTGACGTTCTGCTGCTGGCTGCTCTTAAGATTTCCGGCCTTGTAGGCGCGTTGCCGCATGACTTGCACCGCGTTCATCACGCTCTGGGGAATGTTGTAATAGGCGTCGCCCAGAGCCGAGGTCCAGGACAGATTTGTGGCCATCTGGTTCAAGACATCAGAAAACTGCGTCAGGCCCTTCACGCTCGCGTCCCAGGGCTGCTGATTGGCGGCTTCAGTAAGTTGCTGGCCCTTGAGGTTCGAGTTCTGTTGCAGCCATTGATAGGCAGCGCTGACCTGGTCGGGATAGGTGGAGGCAGCCAGCACCATGGCGACCAAGTTATCTGGAAACAGCGCGATGGGGGCGACCAGTTGATACAACTGGTCCGCCGTAGGTGCGGCGTAGGTTGCTGCCGGCGCCTGTTCTTGTGCCCCCTGCTGAGTGGCGGCAGATTGCGTTGTCTCCGGCTTTTTGCTACAGCCGTCGAGCCCCATGACGCTGATCATTACGCTGAAGCTAAGGATGGCGGAAAGAGCTTGCTTGAAGATTGGCATAGCGATGCCCCATTCATAAAGTAGAACAATAATATGGCGCAGCAAAATCGTACACGTATAGCAGGGACTATGCACATTCTTAACTCACGATTTCTGGCGGTCCACTCCAATTCGATCTCGGAGGCATGAACAGAACCCGCTCCCTTGCGGGTGCCGAGCGCAGCGATCCGACGTTAGCCCAAAAGAAGGGCGAACTTGGGGACTTGGCCTCTTTGCAGGCGCGCATCGCTACGTGAAAAACTCCACAGTTCCCGTTTCCAGGTTGTGCATCGAACCGACAATCTTTATGCTGCCGGCGGACTCAAGGTCGTGAAGCACAGAGCTCCTTTGCCGAATGTTGGCGATAGTCAGTGACACGTTCTGCCGGGCCACAGCGTCTACGAACGCGTAGTTCTTGGCTGAGCGTTCTCCCGTGTAGTGAGTGGCTTCAATGGCCGGACGGATCTTCGCCAACAACGCCGTGAGATTGCCGAGCTGCACCCCATCGATGGCACCCTTGATAGCGCCGCACGAGGTGTGGCCCATGACAACCACGACTTTCGATCCGGCCACCTTACAAGCGAATTCCATGCTGCCAATTATGTCCTCGTCAGCAACGTTGCCGGCTACACGAGCGCTGAAGATATCGCCGATACCAAAGTCGAGAATTAGCTCGGCGGGGGACCGCGAGTCAACACAGCCGAAGACAATGGCGGCAGGATACTGTCCCATGGCAGTCGCCTTAGCTTCGCGCATAAGATCACGATGCTTCGGTTTGCCCGCCCGAAAGCGTTCGTTGCCAGCTTTCATCTCCTGAATGATTTCGTCCGGCGTCATCTTGTCACGCTGCTCTTTGGTGAGGTCAGCGTGGGCCAACACGCCTCCCAGGCTTGCCTCTACTACCCCGACAGCGGTCGCAACGCCGACAGCCTTGCAAAACGCCCGGCGGTCAAAGCGATCTTTTCCATGGCTTAATTGTGAATTCTTCATGGCATCACTCCGGTCTGCATTTATTCTCAACTTCGAATACGCGAGCGATAATATACCTTGTTCGCCGTTCACGATGTTGTGGAAAATTTTCACCTGACATGTAACGAATCGGTCTGCCGATTCGCGTCACTACGGATCGAAATTGCGTCACAGGCGGCGCACTTTTGCCGGGGGTTAACGCACCCTTATCCCGCGTGCGACCATCACTGCCTCAACGGCAACCCCGTCAGTACTGCCTGCTGCCGCACGATCAGAGACTCGATACCGCTTCTTGCCAGCGACATCATCTTGGCCAATTGGGCATCGTCGAAGGGGCGATGTTCGGCCGTGGCCTGCACCTCGACAATCTTCTTGCTGCCGGTGATCACCAGGTTCATGTCCACGTCGGCGCGCGCGTCCTCTTCGTAGCAGAGATCGAGCATGATCTCGCCATCCACGATGCCGACGCTGGTGGCCGCAATGTAGTCGCGGATGGGCGCGACCGTCAGCGTGCCCGACTCGATCATGCGACGCATGGCCAGCCCCATCGCGATAAAGGCGCCGGTGATAGAAGCAGTGCGAGTGCCGCCGTCGGCCTGGATGACGTCACAGTCGAGGAAAATGGTGCGCTCACCCAGCTTCTCCATGTCGGTCACCGCGCGCAGGGATCGTCCAATGAGCCGCTGGATCTCGTGCGTGCGTCCCCGCTGGCCACCCCTATTGGCTTCACGCGGTGTGCGGGTCAGGGTGGAGCGCGGCAGCATGCCGTATTCGCTGGTGACCCAGCCTTTGCCGCGGTTGCGCAGAAATTGTGGCACCGAGTCTTCGATGGTCGCAGTGCAGATAACACGAGTGTTGCCGAGCTCGATGAGGCATGAGCCTTCGGCGGTGGTGATGAAGTCGGATACGATGTTGACCGGCCGCATCTGCTCAGGGGAACGATTATCAGAGCGATAGATCATACGGGGCGATTGTATCGCTTTCGCAGGACGCCTTTCGCTGTTCGCTTTGGGCTCTTGGCTTTTAGCTCTTAGCTTTTGGCAAAACAATACTCTGAGAGCCGCGCGTAACCGCTTCGACTCGCGTGTCCCGAGAATGCTGAGGCGATTCCCCGGTCGGGGGCTGATTACTAAAGCTAAGAGCTAAGAGCGAACAGCGGGTTCTGTCATCCGCCCAGGTCCACATGCTCGACGTGATCCACCTGCCGGCCGAGGAAGCGAGTGGCCAGCCGCTTGAACTTATCAGTCGAGTCCGTGACGTAGAAACGGAAAGTGCGATGCTCGGCGGGAGCCGGCGATGTGGGTTGAATAGGGGTCCCCTCGGCAGGCTCGGGGCAGGCTCTTCGACTCCGTTCGGTCGCCGACGCGCCCTCACTCTGCTCAGCATGACAAGTCACATCCCCATCGATAATCTTTTTGACCACGCGCGCGGTTGATTCAGCGGAGTCCACAATCTGCATGTGCCCCGGTGCGATACGACGCAGCAGCGGTGCGATGAGTGGATAGTGCGTGCAGGCCAGCACCAGAACATCGGCCTGCCCAGGCGCCAGCTGCAGCGCCTCGCCAAGATAAATCCTGGCCACCTGCTCGGTCACGGGATGCTCGATCCATCCTTCTTCCACCAGCGGCACGAACAGCGGGCAAGCTTTTTCATGAGCTGCCAGGCCGTGTCGCTGCAGCGCGTCGCGGTAAGCGTGACTGCTCACGGTGGCTTCGGTGGCGATCACAATGGCCGAGCGGTTCTTGCTCACTTCAGCTGCCATGGCCGCGCCGGGTTCGACTACTCCGACGACCGGCACATGTGCGGCTTGCTGAATGAGCGGAAATGCGAGCGCGGTCGCGGTGTTGCAGGCAATGACCAGCAGATCGATGTTCTGCGCTTCGAGAAACCGCACAGCCCCGATGGCGTAACGCGCAACGGTTTCCGCTGACTTGGTGCCGTACGGCAGGCGGGCCGTGTCGCCGAAGTACAAGTAATGCGCGGGCAACTGCTCGGCCATGGCCTTCAGCACGGTGAGGCCGCCGACGCCCGAGTCGAAAACGCCAATGCGCGGCAGAGTCACTGCAAATCCTTTACGACCTGGCCAATGTTGCTGGCTTCGTAGAAGCGACGCAGGTCAGCGTGCCCGGCGAGCGTCTCGCGCTCCTGACCATTGACCAGGATCTTGACGCGTGCGATTTTGCTGTCATTGGCGTTCAGCGTGACCACGATTGAGGCGACCGTCAGCTCCTCCGCGAGCACGCCCGAAGGATGCGCGTTCGCGAATGCGGTGTTCGTGTCCACGATGGCGGTATCATCCCCAAGCAGATAAACAGCACGAATGTCCGCGCCCGCACCGATGGGATGAGGCGACCCGGATTGCAAATACTGTTCCAGGAGGGCGCGCAGCACGGCGCGGGCGCGTTCACTGCGCTCCGGCGGTAAGGTTACGTTCAACTGGGTGCGGCGTAGTGTGCCATCGCTGTCAGAAGCGACGTAAAGCGTGACCGGAGTTGGCAAACCGTTCGCAGGGGGCGTAAGCGACTGTTGTTGCTCAGAGGCGATTTGCTCATCGCGGGCCACCTTTCTCTTCAGGTGGAGGGCGTAGAACGCCAGGCCGAGAGCGATTGTCGCCAACACCGCGAACATCACCAGGATGCGCCGGGTCATGGTCGCACCTGCGGCAGCTTGCTGCGGACGGCGGCGACCCCGGCGGCGATCGATTGCGCAACTTGCTCCTGATAGGCCGCACTCGCGATTTCGCCGATGTTTGCGGAGGGAGGCGCGATTTCAACGGCAATTGCAGGCGCAGCAATGTTGTTCATGGGACGAAGCGGCGCCAGTAACGTAGTATTGGGCAGCTTGCGGGATTCGAGTTCTGCGGCCACCGAGCCGGCCACCGTTCCGCTTAAATCCAGGAATGCGGCCTGCGCGGTGTCCCACGGCAGAAAGCCCTGCGGCGACAAGGTGGTCGCTGGCAATAGCGACGTGAATACATGGACGCCCTGTCCGGTATTGGCGGCGTGCAGTGCGATGTAGAGTGCGGGACGTGCTGCGTTCACCGATGTCGCGCGCTGATCAAGAGTAATGGCAACGTCGGAATTGCGCAGCAGCCCGGCAGCGATGCCACGATTCTGGAGCTCGTGCTGTACCCGCCGCGCCAGCGCGAGCACCACGTCTTTCTCAGCGAGGGATGGGGTGATGGCCGCTCCGATGTCGCCGCCACCGTGTGCTGGATCAATCAGCACCAGAAAGCGCGGCGCGGCGGGCTGCTGCGGCTGTGGCGCCGGAGTTTGCGTAGTTGGAACAGGCGGTGGCGGAGGAGCTTCTCGGGCTACAGGCGGGGGAGCAGGAGCACCGGTAATGATGATGGTCTTGCCTCCATCGGCGAAGTTGGCCATCATGGGCGCCGATCCGGTTACGTCGAGTTCAGCCACGCCATCGTGCTCTGAAAAACTCACTCCCTTGATCAAGGGATCGCTATAAGGGACATTTTCGGGGCCGGTGGAAACGAGCGCTTCACGGCGAAAGGTGAGGCGTACTCGTCCGGGCTCGGTAGCGATCGATGGATTGACCGGGGAGGAGAAGCCCAACAGCAGTCGCGACGGATTGTCCTTGTGCAATTCCTGGGTGTAGCGCACCTGAACATTGCCGATGAACAGGCGTCGCTGCGCCGGGTGCAATTCGGTTTCGGCTGCCAGCAACTTCGCAATCAGATCGCTGGTGGCGGCCAGCGGAACATAGCCCCGGCCGTTCTGAAGAACGAAATTTGCCGGCAGTTTGTAACCGTTGCCCCGAACTTTGCCTTTCTCTTTGCCATTGTTGAATTGCACCTCCAGAGGGCGGCCACCCGGAGGCGTAAAGTGCAGCTTATACTTCTTCCCATCGACGTGGGCATCGACCGAACCCAGTGGCTCCAACAACTCGACCAGACCGGCATAAGGCTGGCCGCTCACGTCCAGCAAAGGTACCGTGTAGGTGGTCTGGGGAGAATAGACGGTGAGCTGATTGGCTTCGGGCGATTGCGCGTGAACGCTCGCATAGCGAACTAGAAGGGCCGCGGATAGCAGAGCCGTGGCGGAGATGGTCGCCAGGGCCAACCGCGCTCCGCGGCTGGAAAGTGGCAACCTAGTGTCCTCCTGATGCCGACCCTTGCGCGGCCTCCTTCAGCGAATAGATAGTCAGGCCGCTCAGCATCTTGGGATAGAAATCCGTGGACTTTTGCGGCAAAACTTCGCCGGAGAACGCGACGTCACGCATCTGCTCAATGCGGACGGGGTTCATGATGAACGCGACGTTGGCACCGTTGCGCACTTCGTCGATCGCTTCGTGTGCGTCGCGCGCATATTTCAGGTGCCTCTGCTCGCGAATGTCGTCCTCTGACATCCCGAGTGCGTCCTCCAGCACCAGCTTGTGCAGTTGTACGACATCCAGCGCGCGCTGGCGCTCCGACAGTCCCGCGAGATTTTTTGAATGCTGCTGGGCGCGAGAACGCAGCAAAAAGCTGCCATACGAGGTGACGGCAAGCAGAGCGGTGGTGTCTTTGCCGGCCTGACGCAATCGGTCCAGGGCGGCGGCCGCATCTGTCAACGGTCCCAAGTTCTCAACCTCGAAATTCTCCTGCAGTTTCGCCCCTATTTTAGAGATGTCAAAGCCCTCCACTCCGAACACCACCCGATGGGTTGGCAGAACCACCAGGCCGGGAGCATCCATGTTGACGAACGTCATCATCATCCGTTCCGACGGCGCTCCAAGATCAGGGTTACCCTGGCTACGCATCTCGTTGCGAAAGTTGAGGGCCGTCTCGTAGCGATGGTGGCCGTCGGCAATGATGAGCTTCTTGTCGGCCATCTTGGCCTGCACGGTTCGAATGATGGCAGGGTCGGAGACCTTCCACATCCGGTGCAACACATCGTACTGGTCGCGAACCTCAACCGTCGGAGGGCCGCTCTGCCGTAGAGCACCGTCAATCTCTCCCGCGGGATCGCTGTACAACATGAAGATCTGGCCGCAGTGCGCCTGCGTGGTTCGCAACAGGTTGAGCCGGTCAGCTTTGGGTTTGCTGAGCGTCTGCTCGTGACGGTAGACAACCTTGTGGTCGTAGTCTTCCACCTGACCGAGGGCGATGAACCCCCGGCGCTCAGCAGTTGCGCCGGAAGCGTCGCCGGGAATTCTAAAAGTCTGGGTGTACAGATAAATGCTGGGTTGTGGGTCGGCCGCCAGAACGCCTTCGGCCCGCCATTGCTGTAGCGACGCTGCAGCCCGGGTATAGACGTTCTGTTGGCCATTGTCATTAGGCTGCGGCTTGCCGAGAATCACGCGCACCAGGTTGTAGGGACTGGCGGCGTAATACTGATCTTGCATGGCCGGGGTGATTTTGTCGTACGGCTGGGTCACCACTTGGGCGGGTGACACTTTAGAGGGGTCATACCGCAAGGCTTGGAAAGGAAAAATGGCTGCCATAAGAGCTCCACCTCCCTAAAAATTGGAAATTTAGTAGTAGAAAAATAACTTTGGGAGGCACCACGATTGTAGCAGTTCGACAAAAGGAAACCCGAAGCTGCCAGAGCAACATCAAAGCGAGCAAATGCTTGGCAGCTGGCTCGTGGGGGCGTTGACGTGAGCTCCTCGGACCCCCATTAGCTGTGATAACATCACCCCAACAGTCCACCAGAGGATCCTATGGCCCGCGGTCGCAGTTCGGGGTTCGGGTCAAGTCGCTCGACGATTCGGTACCCGTTTCAGTTTCAACGGTCGGGACGTTTTTCGAAGCAGCCCGTCCAACCTTTCGTGCGTCTCGCCAAGAATCTCGTCCTGTTACTGGCGTTGTCTTATCTAGCTGCCTGCCTGGCTGTTTCCGGTTATGCACAGGATGAAGATCAAAACGTACATCTCATTCCTCACGAGGCCAAGAAGCCCGAGCCCGTTCCGGCCGGAATTGCCGTGCCTCCCGGTGTGATTGTTGATCCCAGCCTCAAGACGCACACCAAGCCGATTCGGAAAGACGTCGATCTGGTGCTGGTCCCGGTGACCGTCACGGATCCTATGAACCGGCTGGTAACCGGTTTGGAGAAAGAGAATTTCCAGCTCACCGATAGCGGAAAGCCGCAAGAGATCAAACACTTCTCCAGCGAAGACGCGCCTATTTCGCTCGGCGTTATCTTCGATATCAGCGGCTCAATGGCCGACAAGATCGACAAGTCGCGCGAGGCGGTGGTCGAGTTCTTCCGCACCGCGAATCCGCAAGATGAGTTTTTCCTGATCACCTTCTCGGAAAAACCCGAGGTGTTGGTCGATTTCACTTCCTCGGTCGAAGACATCCAAAGCAAGCTGGTTTACGCCGTGCCCAAAGGCCGCACTGCATTACTCGACGCCATCTACCTGGGCATGGATCGCATGCGCAAGGCACACTACGAGCGGAAGGCGCTTTTGATCATCTCTGACGGAGGCGACAACCATAGCCGCTACACCGAGGGCGAAATCAAGTCGATGGTGAGGGAAGCCGATGTCCAGATCTATGGCATCGGCCTGTTTGACCTCAGCTTCAAGACGCCAGAAGAACGCGAAGGCCCCGCCTTGCTCAGCGATGTGACCGAAGTGACTGGAGGACGGACATTTACCATCAGCAATCCGAACGAGCTGGCCGATGTGGCTACAAAGATTGGTATCGAGCTGCGCAACCAATATGTGCTCGGCTACCGTCCAACCAATCCAGTACGCGACGGCAAGTGGCGGAAGATCAAGGTGAAGCTGAACCCTCCGAAGGGCTTGCCGCCTCTGCATGTTTACGCTAAAACAGGATACTATGCACCGACGGAATAAGCGCTGCCATTCCTTTGTAACGCTGGTTGGACTGGTTCTAGTGTCGGGGATCTGGATGGTGGCTCAGAATCCGACCACCTCGCCGCCCGCCACGGCTGGCGGCTCCGTCGGCCAGCGAACACCACAAGCTCCGCCAGAATCCGCCAGCGCCAGCACCGGCAGCAAACGCCCCGGCCCAGAATGGCGAGCAGGAAGGGGCTCCCGCACCGCAGGCGCCCAACCAGCCTGGGGACACGGTGCAGGTCCCGCAGCAAGGGCAAGCTCCCGCAGCAGAACAGGGCGATGTCTATATCTTCAAGAAGGAAGTAGACGAGGTTACTTTGCACGCTACGGTGGTGGACGATCACAATCGCCTGATCACCAATCTGGTAAAGAACGATTTCACGGTTTTGGAAGACGGCAAGCCACAAAAGATTACCTCATTCCGTAGCGAGGACGTTCCTGTCGCGATGGGAGTCGTCATCGATAATTCTGGGTCCATGCGCGAGAAGCGACCGGCGGTGAACGCTGCGGCCATCAACCTGGTGCAATCCAGCAATCCCCAGGACCAGGTCTTCATCGTGAACTTCAACGAAGAGTACTTTCTCGACCAGGATTACACTGGCAAGATTCCGAAGTTGAAAGATGCGCTGGAACGGATTGAATCGCGCGGCGGTACCGCGCTGTACGACGCGGTGGTCGCCTCAGCCGACCACTTAAAGAAAAGTGGCGCACTGGAAAAGAAAGTGCTTTTGGTAGTGACCGACGGCGAAGACAATGCCAGCCGCGAGTCGCTGGAGCAGGCATTGCGGCGCCTGGAAGAGAAGAATGGTCCAACGATTTATACCATTGGATTGCTTGGCGATGAACATGCCAAACGGGCGCGCCGAGCGCTCCGCGAAATGGCGGAAGACACGGGTGGCGTTGCGTTCTTTCCCAAGGATCTGAGTGAAGTACAGGCCATCACCTCGCAGATCGCTCACGACATCCGCAATCAGTACACCATCGTGTACAAACCCAGTACGCCCCAGAGTGCCGGCGGCTATCGCACGGTGAAGGTAGAGGCCCAGGCCAAGGGCTACAAGAAGCTCCAGGTCCGCACGCGTAGCGGATACTACGCAGGGCAGCAACGTGCTGCGGTCAACGAGCAAGGTGGCACTGAGTAGTCGTCAGCAGCGAGCGCACCGTCTTCGGTCTCCTATTCGAAGCTCGCCTGGCAATACAGGGCGAGTGCATTTTTGTATGACAACCCTTTACATGAGACCTATACTCTGAAGTAAGAACGTGTTAACGATTGGATTCGCATGATTCACAAAGCCAAGGATCTCTCCCCAGAGCAGAAGACCGTCGTCGAAAGCCTGCTGGGACGCCCGGTTGCTGAATACGAGGCTATCAGTATCCGCGCGGTCGCCTCTGCTTCTGCCCCGGAGTGGCTTCAAGAGTCTTGGGAGAGTGCGAAGCGCTTAGGCGTGGATCAACTCTCCACGGAAGAGATCGATGCGGAAATCGATGCTGCACGCCAGGCGCGGCGTAGTCGCCAGCAGCACGTGGAGCAATGATCCGGATTGTTCTCGATACCAATGTCCTGATTTCGGCGCTGCTCAGCTCACAAGGACGGCCCGCGCAGATATTTCTGATGATTCTCCTTGATCCGGAGACGCAGCTCTGCGTGAGCGGCGACATCTATGGGGAGTATGAAGAAGTAATTCGCCGCTCACGCTTTAAGCGCAGTGACGGTGAGATCGAAGCTACGCTTCGAACCATTCGTGAGCGGGGACTCTGGGTCAAGCCAGTCGAACGGGTTCGCGCCTGTTCCGATCCCGACGATGATATCTTTCTGGAGTGTGCTCAAGCTTCGGCTGCGCATTACTTGGTGACCGGAAACACAAAGCACTTTCCGGCTGCCTGGGCGGGCACGCGCATCGTTACATCGCGCCAGTTTCTTGACGCCATTTCGTGAAGCATTGGTAGCGAGGTCTCCGAACGAGAACCGTTCCCATCGGATCAAGGACTGCCCACAGAATGTCAGCCGCTACATTGACCGACCGATTCGGATTCGCGTACGCTTGATGGTTCCTCCTTAGGTGCTCATGAAGATTGCTGAAGTGACCTCCCTGCGTGTCGCCGAAGACATTACAGAGCTAGTCGGCGAAACCCCAATCCTTCATCTTCGAAAAGTAGTTCCACCCAATGTTGCCGACATCTATGCCAAGCTCGAGTACCTGAATCCTGGCGGCAGCATCAAAGACCGCGCCGCGCTGGGCATGATCCTCAAGGCAGAAGAAGCAGGCTCACTGCAGCCAGGCGCAACCATTTTTGAGGCCACAGCCGGTAATACCGGCGTTGGGCTGGCGCTGATTGGGTCGGGGCGTGGATACAAGACCGTGCTGGCCGTGCCGGAAGGCTTTTCGCAGGAAAAAGTCACGTTGATGGAGGCGCTGGGGGCGGAGGTGATTCGTACTCCTCAGGCAGACGGCATGGAGGCCGCCATCCGGTACGTGAAAGAGCGCGCCGCCAAGACGCCCAACTCGTTTGTCGCGGGACAGTTTGAAAACCAGGCCAATCCCGATTTCCACTACGAGACCACGGCCCGCGAATTGTATGACCAGATGGGTGGTCGGATTGATGCCGTCGTGATCGGCTCCGGAACCGGCGGCACCTTTACCGGGGTGGCGCGTTACCTCAAGGAGCGCAACCCGAGAGCGTTGGCCATCGTGATCGAGACTCAGGGCTCCGTGTTGGGCGGAGGGCCAAAAGGCGAGCACCAGGTTGAAGGCATTGGCGCGAGCTTCATCCCTAAGACCTGCGATCTTTCCCTCGCGGATGAGGTCATCGCCGTCAGCGATCGTGACGCGTTCGACATGGTGAAAAAGCTGGCGGCGATCGAGGGTGTTCTCGCGGGATCGAGCGCAGGCGCGGCGGTGTTTGGCGCAATCGAAATCGCTCGGCGACTAGGCCCGGGCAGACGCGTGGTGACGATCATTCCAGACTCCGCCGAGCGCTACCTGTCGAAAGATATTTTCCACTTCAACGAAAAGCACTAGTGAACCACAGAGGCACAGAGAAGAAGCAGGTTGTCACCACGGAGATCACGGAGGGCACGGAGAAGAAATAACGATTGAAACTGAGAAGAAACAACCGAAACTCCGTATCTCCGTGTCCTCCGTGGTGAAAAAAGAAATTCTCTTCTTCTCTGTGCCTCAGTGTCTCTGTGGTGAATTCTTCAGATTCTTATGCCCAAGAAAAATACTGCTGGTTTCTCGACTCGCGCCATCCATGTCGGTAACGATCCCGACCCGTCCACGGGAGCCGTCGCTCCTCCCATATTTGCCACCTCCACATACGCTCAGGAAGAGCTGGGCGTAACCAAGGGCTACGACTACTCGCGAGCCGGCAATCCCACGCGCACGCGATTGGAGCAAAACCTCGCCTCGCTGGAGGGCGGCATCGCCGCGCCGGTCTTTGCCAGCGGAATGGCTGCAGTCGGTGCGCTGTGCCAGTTGATGAAGTCGGGCGACCATGTCGTCGCCTCGAACAATCTTTATGGTGGCGTGCCCCGGCTGTTCAACCAGGTCATGGTGAACTTCGGTCTCGAATTTACCTACGTTGACACGACCGACCCGCGCAACGTGGAGCGCGCCATCCGCAAGAACACGCGCTACATTTACATCGAGACGCCGACCAATCCGCTGATGGGCCTGACCGATATCGCGGCGGTCAGCGAGATCGCGCACAAGCGCGGCTGCGAGGTGGTGGTGGACAACACCTTCATGTCGCCATACTTTCAGCAGCCCATCAAGCTGGGCGCCGACATGGTGATGCACTCGACCACGAAGTTCCTCAACGGGCACAGCGACGGCCTTGGCGGCGTTCTGGTGTGCACCACAAAAGAACAAGCAGAGAAGCTGGCATTCATCCAAAAGGCGGTGGGCGCCATTATGTCGCCGTTCGAGTGTTGGCTGGTGCTGCGTGGGGTGAAGACGCTGGCTGTCCGCATGAAAAAACACGACGAAAGCGGGCGCGTGATGGCCGACTATCTTAGCGGGCATCGCAAGGTGAAGCAGGTCTTCTACCCTGGCTTGAAGAGCCATCCACAGTACGAGCTGGCATGCCGGCAAATGTCGGGCTTTGGCTCGATGATCACGTTTGAGACCGGCTCGCTCGCCAATGCCAAGCGGCTGCTGAAGCGGGTGCGCGTGTGCACGATGGGCGAGTCGCTGGGCGGAGTCGAGACGCTGATCTCGCATCCGGCAAGCATGACGCACGCGGCCATCGGGGAGAAGGGAAGAAAGGCTATTGGACTCACCGATGGGATGGTGCGGATTTCTGTGGGGATCGAGGATGTCGAGGACTTGATTGCCGATTTGGAGCAGGCGCTGGGGTAGCTATCGGCTGTCGGCTCTCAGCTATCAGCTAAGGACGAAATACCGAGCCGACAAGCCAGTGTTCTAGATGGTTAGCTGAAGGCCGACAGCCGACAGCTGACAGCTTCTTCACTGCCCCGGCCCCTGCGCCTGTCCGACGACCTGATATTCCTCTTTGTGGCCTTGCGCGTTGATGACCGTTGCTTTGTTTCCCTTTACCTCGAGCTGAACGGTGTCGCCGGGCTGCATCTTCGGCTTGGTTTCCTTCTTGCGGGCGACCTCATACGTGGTAGTTGCGTCGGTCTGGATGTAGTAAACGACCCACTGGCCGACTTTGTTTTTCTTCTGCTGATAGGTGGAGTTCTCCCACTTCACAACCTTGGCCGTCTGGTAGGTGTTAGCGGCCACAGCCAGGGATGACAGCAACAACATCATTAGAAGTGCGAAAGAAATTTTTCTCACAAGCTCTCCTCGGAAATTTACAGCGCTCCAAAAGGCATTATGGCAAGGGGTAGGGGTCCCCTCGGCTTCGCTCGGGGCAGGCTCTTCGACTCTCGGGGGCCAACGTCGGACCGCCTCCGCTCACGATGACACACTTGAGCTCGGTTGCTAAATGCTAAATGCTAAGAGCTAGTCAAAGAACTTCGTCACGCCCTCTTCCATCACGCAAATCTTCTTTTCGATGCCGCGCCGCTTCGCATCAGCCTTCAGACGTTCAACGGGTTCGTCCACCGGCTCATACGAGAGCCGAAATGTGCCGTAGTGCATCGGAACCATCCAGCGCGCGCCCAGATCAACGAACGCCTGTACGGCATCTTCTGGGCTGGTGTGCACCCGGCGAAACGAATCGGGATGGTAAGCGCCAATAGGAAGCAACGCGACCTCAGGCTTAAGGCGCTCGCCGATCTCACGGAAGCCGTCGAAGTATGCCGTGTCCCCGGCATGATAGATCGACTGCTTGCCTGAACGCAGAACGTACCCGCCATAACCTCGATGCACATCACGCACGATACGGGCGCCCCAATGCCGCGACGGGAACGTGTGTGACCTCTACATTGCCAAGCTGGAAGCTCTGCCACCAATCCAGTTCAACAATCCGCCCATAACCGAGATCGCTGACCAAGTCACGAAGGTGCCGCGGCACAATGATCGTTGGCCGTTTGCCAGTCTTGCGCCGGGTGAGCCACGCAATCGCGCGCAAAGAAGGCCGGTGAAGATGGTCAAAGTGCGCGTGCGAAACCAGTACCGCGTCGATCGCCGGCAACTCCCGCAGCTTTAATCCGGGACGGCGCAGCCGCTTGAGAACGAAAATCCAGCGCGCGAAGTTGGGATCAACCAGGATGCTCTTGCCTCCGATCTGGAGGAAAAAGCTGGAATGTCCGATAAAGGTTACGCCCAACTCGCCGCGACGGGCGAGCACCGGCTTCCGGGCGACGCCGGTGCGACGCGTCATGGCGGAGTGGCGCACCAAGGTTCCAAACTGCCTGGCTTTGCGCCGAACTGTGATTCCTAACATGGGTTGTAATTATTAGACGCTGCCAGGTCCGGTCGCGATGCGGTAACGAGCTTAGCTTCGACGTTTGCTTGACCTTAGCCAGTTACTCAGCTTAAATCAAATGTTTAGCTCTGACTCGGCAAGCGCCACTTCACCTGCTGGGCCGAGCACCCTGAAGCAAAGGAGCGGTGGATGAAAATTGCCTTTCTCGGATTAGGCATCATGGGACGGCCAATGGCCTCCAAATTGGTCGCGGCAGGACATGAGGTCTCGGTGTGGAACCGCAGCGCCCGCCAGCACGTCGATGGTGCAACCACGGCGGTTTCCCCAGCCGACGCCGCCAAGGATGCTGAGGTTGTTTGGATATGCGTGGCCGACACCGCTGCCGTCGAGCGCGTTGTCTTCGCCGAAGATGGCGCCGAGCAGTCGCTGCGCGAAGGCATGATCGTCGTCGATTCCAGCACAATTTCGCCTTCAGCGACATTGCGCTTCGCCGAGCGGGTAAACGCGCGCGGAGTCCATTGGGTGGATGCTCCCATCACCGGCTCGAAAATCGGAGCCGAGAACGGACAGCTCATCTTCATGGTCGGCGGCTCGAACGAAGCCGTCGAGGCGCTTCAGCCGCTGTTCAAGGCAATGGGCAAACTGGTCATCCACATTGGCGAAACCGGCAAAGGACAGGCGGCGAAAATCAGCATGAACCTGATGATCGCGCTCATCTATGAAGGCTTCGCCGAGGCGTGGGTCCTCTCCGGCAAGTTAGGGGTCGATCCCCACAAACTCATCGAACTGATCCAGGCGTCGATGGTGCGTTCGGGAGTGGTGGATTACAAGGCTCCCTTCGTGCTGCGGCACGATTACTCGCCGAATTTCCCGCTGCGCCTGATGCACAAAGACATCCACCTCATGCTCGACACCGCCAAGGAGATCCGGGTCAAGTTACCGGCGCTGGAAACCGTGGACGAAATTTACGAGTTGTCGAGCGAAGAGGGCTGGGACGATCTTGACTACGCCGCGACGTTGGCGCTGCTGGAGAAGTGGGCGGGATTGGGCGGCCAGCCCAAGTAAGCGCCGTTTCAGTAAGTCGACGTGGAGGCAATGCTGGCCAGTTCGTGCAACACATCGAACATTCCAGCTTCGTGGAGATCGGGAGACAGCGACTCCAGCGGCGCCCTCACCACAAAGTGCGGAGCTTGCTTGCGAAATGCCACGTTGAGGTAATCGCACGTGCGGGCAAACGTTTGCAGCGTTTCCAGCATGTGGCCCGAGCCTCTTTGCCGGATGGATTGCGTGCTGATGAGCATGGGCGTGAGAGTCTCGAAACGCCATCCCTGCAGCGAAGTGGGCGCGGTCCGTCGCGTCCGGCCCGACCAATAATGCTTCTGAATATGAAGGTTCCGGCTCGGCTGGTGGTCAAGTTCTGCCTTGAACGTGACCGTCTCTTTGCGCTTGTGAATTCGATTGAGCAGCCACCTCAGGGGCAATTCCCGGGGTTGAAGCTGCACAGCCAGCGACGCCCGTCGAAACACGGAAGGACACAGGCGGAGATCGACTTGGAAGCGGGACGCATTCTGCCAATGCGCGTCGGAGATCGAGCCGTGGCCTGAAAAAGCCTGTTCGATCCAACTCAGAATTTGCACCGATCGGCGTCGGTTGGCCCGCCGAACCCACCAATACCATCCGGCCACCAGTAGGACCGCTCCAAGCAAGTCGATAGCAATTTTGCCCAACATCCTACGATTTGAGATGCAACCGGTAAGGTCGCAAGATGCTAGCTTCAACTCGGCTTGGGCGCGTCCACCACGTACCACCGGTTGGGATTTCCGGGCTCGATGTGATGTTCTTCGAAGCAAGCCTTGATTCGCCGTCGTAGTTCGCGGCTCACCGCATACTGCGATCCCGGCCGGGTCTTTACCAGCAGCAGGTAATCCACCTCATTGCCGCTTACTCTCTCGATTCCTGGCACTTCAGGCTTGGCCACGATCATTTCGGAGTAACGCGGATCATTGGCAATCGCCTCGCCAACTTCCTTCAGCAGGCGGATCACCTGATCGCTGTCGGCGCCATAGGCCACGGAAATATGCATCGGCAGTTGGGCCCAATCGCGCGTGAGATTGGTAACAATGCTGATTTGTCCATTGGGCACGGTATGCACGCTACCGTTGTCGTCGCGTAGCACAGTGCGGCGCAAGGTCATGTCTTCGACTGCGCCCTGCACAGCGGCAATCTTGATGGTGTCGCCGATGTCGTACTGGTTCTCCACCAGAATGAAGAAGCCATTGATGAAATCCTTGACCAGGGTCTGCGCGCCAAAGCCGATGGCCAATCCAGCGATCCCAGCGCTGGCCAACAACGGGCCCATGTTGATACCCAGCAGCGGCAGGATTTGCAGCGCTGCCAGGAACATTACGACGAATACTCCGACGCTGTAGATGACCGTCGACAACGTCCGAATCTGCTGCGCCCTGAGCGCGGACGGCAGCCCTTCCCGGTTGCTGAGTTCGGCCAAATGCCCCGATGCGATCTTGAGCAGCCGGGTCAGAATGAAGGCGATGATCAGTACGCCGATGATGCGCGGCACCTGATGGCGCACGAAGTCGATAGCGTCGTCGCCCCAGTGGCTGAATATTTGGAGGAGCCCATCTCTGCCGCTGGCCGGGAACACGAAAATGGCTTGCAAGGGTTCTAGCACTGGAACCAACGTTCTCCTGGATTTGGTTGGAGTTCAGAGTAGCGGATGACAGCATGATCGGCAAAGTTGCTCCTCCCTTGGGAGCCCGTGCGGGGAATATAATCCCGTTTCTATGACCTACTCACTCAGTTCGTTGCGCAAGTTGAGAAACGTTGCTGTGCTCGCGGCCGTGCTTCTCTTTTGTATTTCTGGATTAGCAGCCGGTTGGGCACAAACCGCTGACCAGCCCGACCCTCCTGTTGCGGGTGGGCCTCAACAAACCCCTGAAGAGCAAGCGTGGGAAGCCCGACAGAGACAGGCGCTGGCGAAGAAAGAAAATGAGAAGCGCCTGCAAGATCTCAAAAAGGACACCGCGCAGTTATTGCAACTGGCAACCGAACTGAAGCAATACGTCGACAAAACTGACGAAAACATGCTGTCGGTCGATGTCATCAAGAAAGCCGAGGCAATCGAAAAACTGGCCCACAGCATCAAGGAGAACATGAAGGGGCCGTGAACAGACACCGCGGCTCTAGCAGCTCAATCTCCCCGCGATGTTCACGACGTTGCTGCCGGGTGCTCGTGTAAGAGCCCGACGTCGGCTGCAACCCTCTCCAGCTTCGCGCGATTTTCTTTTTTCATCGGGACTAGCGGCAGGCGATAGACCTCCTCAATGCGGCCCATCATAGCCAGCACCGCTTTGGCGGGACCGGGATTCGACTCGATAAAGTTAGCCTGCATCAGCGGCAGATATTTGCGGAAGAGCATACGGGCGGTGTCCCACTTGTTGCTGAGAGCTGCTCGCGTCATCGCACCCATTTCCGTGGGAATTTCGTTGGAGACCACCGAAATAATTCCAACCCCGCCCAACCCGATTACCGCCAGCGTGACGGCGTCATCGCCGGAGAACACCAGGAAGTCCTTCGGCACCGTTGCGCATACCTCGGCAATCTGCGAGATATTTCCGCTAGCCTCTTTCACCCCGGCGATGTTGGGAACCTCGGCCAGGCGGAGCAGGGTGCTGGTCTCGATGTTGGTTCCGGTTCGTCCCGCGATGTTGTACAGGATCAGAGGCTTCGCTGAGGCTTCGGCAATGGCCTTGAAATGCTGGTAAACGCCTTCCTGTGTGGGCTTGTTGTAGTACGGCGTCGCGGTGAGAACGTAATCAACTCCCGGACGCGCTGAGATTTCCTTGGCCTTGGCTACAGCTTCGCGCGTGTTGTTCGAGGTCGCACCCGCCATGATGGGCACGCGGCCCTCGGCTGCCTCGATGGTCAAGTCAACGACGCGCAGCCATTCATCGTGAGACAAAGTCGGCGTTTCGCCGGTGGTGCCGCACGGGACCAGGAAGTCGATGCCCGATTCCACCTGCCAGCGCACCAGGCCGCGCAGGGCCGCTTCATCGATGCTTCCGTCCGTCTTAAAGGGAGTGACCAGGGCCGTACCACATCCACGCAATTTCATCTCAGCAGGATAATCCTCTTAGGTGTGAATCTCAAAAGGCAGAATTCACTACAGAGGCACAGAGAACACAGAGAAGAAAAGACTTCTTTTTTACCGGACAGGACACGGAGACCACGGAGTTCCTATTGGTTATTTCTTCTCCGTGCGCACCGTGTTCTCCGTGGTGAGAAAACTCTTTCAGAGCTGCGCGAAAATGTCCTTGAAGTCGTAGAAGCCTTTCTTTCCGGCGATCCACTCGGCGGCGAGCACAGCCCCCTCGGCAAACGTGCGGCGCGACTTGGCTTCGTGTGTGAGCACAATGCGATCGCCGGACGAAGCCAACTCCAGCGTGTGTGTGCCGGTAACGTCGCCTTCGCGCTCCGAGGTTATCTCCACGCGCTCTCCTGATGCCTGCTCCAGTAACCGTTGCAGAGCTGCAGCGGTTCCCGATGGGGCATCCTTCTTGTGGATGTGATGCCGTTCGGTGATGTGTCCACGGTAGTTGTGCGTCAGGGCAGGCGCTGCTGCCTGCACGATCTGAAAAAAGAGGTTTACTCCGTAGGAAAAGTTTGCCCCGAAAACGAATCCGGTGCCGGCTTGCTCGACGGCTTGGCGGACGCGATCGAGTTCAGCGTACCAGCCCGTGGTTCCGACCACCATCGCTTTGCGCTCACGCAGGCAGGCCTCGATGTTCGCCACCACCGCGTGCGGCGTAGTGAAGTCGATCACCACATCAAAGCCGAGCAGATGCTCGCTGCGTCAGCCAGGCTGCATCGCGGTTCTCATCCGAGGCAAGGCTTTGCACCCGGTGTCCACGTTCGCGTGCGACCTCAGCGACTAATCCGCCCGTTTTGCCGCGTCCCAGCACGAGCAGTCTAAGAGGCGAGGAGTTCAATCGAACACCTCGGGGTCGACTTCGGAAAAAAACTTGGCGTGCAATCGCCGCACCGCTTCCGGCACATCGCTTTCGTCAATAACGAAGGTCAGATTGATCTCGGATGCGCCTTGCGAAATCATGCGCACATTGATGTTGCCGATGGCGTCAAAGACCTGCGCCGCAACTCCGGGCGTGTCGCGCAAATTTTCGCCCACCAGGCAAACGATCGCCTTGCGGCCGGAATACTTCACGAACGCGAGCTTCTCGAGGTCAGCAGCGATCTGTGGAATGGCTTCATTGGAATCAACGGTGAGCGAGATGCTGACTTCTGACGTCGATACCACGTCAACCGCACAGCGGTGGCGCGCGAAGATTTCGAAGACCTTGGCGAGAAAGCCGTGGGCCATCAGCATACGCGCCGCAACGATCTCGACAATGGTAATGCGGTTCTTGGCCGCGATTGCCTTGAATAGCGAATGCGAGCGCGGTGTTCTTGATAGTATGCGCGTGCCCTCATTGGAGGGGTTACGCGAGTTCAGCACCAGAACCGGGATGTCCTTCTCGACTGCGGGAAGCACGGTCGCGGGATGCAACACCTTGGCGCCGAAGTATGCCAGTTCGGCGGCTTCCTCGAAGTTGATGACCTTAATGCGACGCGCTTCGGGACAGATGCGCGGGTCGGTAGTCTTCATTCCATCCACGTCGGTCCAAATCTCAATACGAGCCGCGTTCAAGCCAGCGCCGACCAGGGCTGCGGAAAAATCGGAACCGCCTCGGCCGATCGTCGTGGGAATACCTTCCCGCGTCGAGCCAATGAAGCCCCCCATGATCGGCACCCGATTCTGCTCCAGCAGCGGCTTGACCTGGCTCTGCAGGCGAGCGTCGATCTCGTCAACCTCAGGCACGGCCCGGGTATGCTGCGAGTCCGTAACGATGACTTGACGCGCATCCACCAGCGCTGCTGGAATGTCGCGCGCCAGAAAAGCAGCCGTTGCGATCATGCTCGACAGGCGCTCGCCAAACGAAACTACGTAATCGGAGGTGCGCGGCGTAAGCTCACCGACCGCGGCAATTCCTCGCAGCAATTCGTCCAGCGAATCGAACTGTTCTCCCAACTCAGTATGCAACTCCGTATGTAGGCCGGTGTCGAGCAGTTCGCCGGCAACCAGGTAATGGCGCTCGCGGAGATGGCGGCAAATGTCGAGCGCCTGTTCGCGGTCACCTCGCCCCGCAGCCGCGGCCATGGCGAGCAACTGATCGGTCACCTTGGCCATGGCGCTTACGATCACGAAGGGGCGTTCTGGCAAACGCGTTTTCACGATCGCCGCAACGCGATCAATGGCGGCAGAATCTTCCACGGACGTGCCGCCGAACTTCATCACGATCACGGTTTCACCACCAGCGAAGGAAGAGGAAGTGCTCGCGTCACGACAGGAAGCCTTGCACCTTGAGAAGTTCGGCGTTGAGTAGAGCGGCGCCTGCAGCGCCACGGATAGTGTTGTGCGAGAGCACAGTGAACTTGTAGTCGAGCACTCCGCAGGGGCGAAGCCGTCCTACGCTCACCGTCATCCCGTTGCCGCGGTCCACGTCGAAGCGCGGCTGCGGCCGGTCAGGTGCGACATCGTAAAACACCGGCTGCGCAGGCGCCAGCGGCAACTTTAGCTCCTGAGGAGTTGAACGAAACTCGTTAAATGCCTCGATCAGTTCGGCAGCCTCGGCCTTCTGCTTCAACTTTACCGATACGGATTCGGTGTGACCGTCCTCCACCGCAACTCGGTTGCAGTGCGCTGTCATGCGAAACGTAGCCGGCTGGACATGGTCGTCCGCCAATTGTCCGAGAAGCTTGCGGGTTTCCTCCTCCATCTTTTCTTCTTCTTTGGCGATGTAAGGAATGACATTGCCGAGAATATCGAGGGAAGCGACCCCGGGATAACCCGCGCCGCTGACCGCCTGCATCGTGGTAACGAACAGGGACTCGATGCCGAATTTGCTGATGTAGCGGCGCCAGCGCCACCACCAATCCAATCGCGGAACAGTTTGGGTTGGTGACGATGTAACCGCCCGACTCCTTGCGCCAGCATTGCTTCGCGATGAGGGCAATGTGGCCGGCGTTTACCTCGGGCACGACCAGGGGAACATTTTCCTGCATCCGGAAGGCGCTGGAATTGCTAACCACGGCGCAACCAGCGGCAGCAAACTTCGGCTCGAGATCGCGAGCGATGCCCGCGTCCAGCGCGGCGAAGATGACCCGCGGAGCCCCTTCCGGCGTCGCATTCGACACCGGCATTCCCAGCACGCGCTCGGGGATAGGTGTCTTCAAGCGCCAACGCACAGCTTCCCCATAGGCTTGTCCGGCCGAACGATCAGAAGCCGCCAGCCACGCAACTTCGAACCAGGGATGGGCTTCCAGCAACTGTATAAAACGCTGGCCGACAACACCGGTGGCGCCAAGGATTCCGACGGGGATTTTCTGCTGGGACATGATGGTGAAAGACAAAGTTATATCACGTTCACGGGGCGGCGGTGGCTCGCAGCCAACGCCCGAACCTCAGCGCAAACGAGGGAAGAGGTGCAAATTCAAGGCAATTTCCTGCGCCAGTTCTTCGACCTTCTTATCGGTTGCGTTCACAGTGAGATCGGCAGAGCGGTAGTACGGTAAGCGCTGGGCGTAGAGGGCGTAGAACGCTTCGGGTGTAGCGACGAGTGGTCGAGGGTTTAGCGGCAGGTGCTGATCAGCAGCTCGGCAGCGCTGGAACAGCTCCTCGATACCAGTCTCCAGGAAAACGACCTGCGCTCGCCGCCTTCGCAAGAACTCTACATTGGCCGATTGGACGAAGGTTCCACCGCCCAGCGCAACCACAGTCGGGCCAGATGCCTGTTGCAGTACGAACTGCAAAGTATCAGTCTCTATTTCGCGAAAACCGGACTCCCCGTGCAGTTGAAACAATTCGCGGACCAGCAGCTTCTGTCTCAGTTCAATTTCGTAATCGAGGTCCAAGAAAGACCAGCGAAGCAGGTTTGCCAGTACACGGCCAACTGTGGTTTTGCCGGCGCCCATGTAACCCGTGAGCGCAACCAGCTCAGGGCAAGGAGTTGGTTGGTCGGTTTGATCGTCGGTGCCCACGATAGTGGAGGTAAATAGGTGCCGTCACAACTCGGAAGCATGTCGCAAATTGTTGGTTGATCCTGAATTCTAGCACTCGCAACGTCCGCATTGGCGAGGTCCGAGACTGTAACACAGAGGTTGTAGAGACCCTGCAACCCTCAGGGGATGATGCACATTTCGACTTCGTCTAGTCTGTGGTGCATGCAACTGATACAGATTGGCGAAATCAAGCAGAAGACGATCATGGACCTGATCCAGGAGATGGCGGCGAATCAGTTCTCTGAGATCGAACGACTGAAGGCAGCAGCCCGTTCCAAGGCGAATGGCAAACGTACCCGTTACGGCCGGCCGCGCTGCGGTTCGTCTGGTCGTCAACGATAAGCGCTCAGTGCCTTGCGCCGCCGGAGTTGTGTGCCCATTCCCATCCGATTTCACTCCCTCGGCCTGCGCACTCACCTGACTTACCACAATGACGAGTTTTACAGGCCCTCCTGGAACTAGTGGTCACCTTTGATGTCCATCCCTGAGCATGGCCACCGCACCTTAGTCGTTTGTCTCGTGGTGCCATTAGAACTAAGTACAAAAACTAAGGCGAGTTGAGGGATTGACGGGGGATGCTTCTGCGCCAGTCGACCCTATACTCGCTGAGTTCCACAACAGGTCTTCCCAGGGATCCCATTACACCACGCGTGGCGGTAGGTGAAACCACGTGTACGGAGCGCTCTGATGTTGAAGATACAGACCGCCTTTCTTGCGGTTCTCTTAATTCCTTTCACAATTCAGGCCGAGCAAATTGTTCCCAATACCACGTTAGCGGCGGAAAGCGGAAATAATACAGCCGCGGCGAATTCATTTCCGGGGTGCGAGGTTACCACCGTTACCCACGGCCAATGCGTCAACAATGGCGATCAACAGGCCAGTAACGTCAGCAAAGTAAATGTCCACACGTTGCTATCCCCTTCGCAGCAGGGCGCCAAAGTCTACACCACTTACATTCCATATTGGGGACACGGCACGCACCCCAACATCGGATACAGTTCCCAGGACCCGACATCAGGTCGCCAAAGAAATAGCCGACCTGACCAGTCGCGGTTTCGACGGCGTCTTAGTTGACTGGTATGGGCAAGGAAGCTGGGAAGATGGCGCTACCCAGGTGCTGAAAACACAACTGGAACAACAAAGCACGCTTACTTTCGCTTTGATGATCGATCAAGGCGCCATCGAGTGGTTTTCGTGCTATCCCAGTTGTTCCGCCACCCAGGCGTTGCTCAACACGATCGCCTATGCTCGCTCGAAGGGCTATTTCAGCTCCCACATGGCGATAAAGAACGCCGATGGCAAGACGATCGTGACCCAATTCGGAATGGAAGCATATAACATCAACTGGACTACTATTCGCAACGCTAATTCCGATCTGGAATGGATCTTCGAGAATGCCGGCAGCTTTACCAGTCCGTACACGATCGGCGCCTATGGATGGCTGTCTCCCAAGGATCCGCTGCAGCAGGGTTATGAAGGTCTGGATTATACCCAATACTTCGTACACATCGCCAGCCAACATCCTTCCATGAAGAACTGGGCTTCCACTTGGAAGGGTTTCAACGACATCGTTGCCAGTTGGGCGCCTCCCGGTGGCCGTCACATCCAACAACTCTGTGGCAAGACCTGGCTTGACTCCTGGGCTACCATTCGTGCCTTCACCGGCAGGCTGGATGCCGTTCAAACCGTCACCTGGCATGACTATGAAGAGGGGACTGAAATACAAAGTGGCATCGACAACTGTCAAACGATCTCGGCGAGTGTCTCCGGCCAAACGTTGAGTTGGCAGGTGGCCGACGAGTCAACACTTGATCACTACACGGCTTATATCTCCACGGATGGCCAAAACCTGATGTCAATCGGCGACTACGCTGTTGGCACGCACACCCTCGACCTGTCCGCGTTCGACTTTCCCCCCGGTAGCTACCAAATGTTCGTCAAAGCCGTGGGCAAGCCAAGCATCGTCAACCATATGTCCAACTCGGCGTTATACAACAACGGTAGGCTGGGTACGCCCACTGTGAACATCACCACGCCCTACGATGGACAACACGCGGGCCCGTACACCAATCTCCAAGGCAATGCTTCCAGCCCGAACGGGCCGATTACTCAGTACCAGGTTTTCGTGGATGGCCATCTGGTGAAGACCATCGCCGGTGCGCCGTCGTTCCAAGCCTGGATCGGCACCGCCATGGGGGATCACACCATCACTGTCAAGGCTGAGGATTCTTCTCAACAATGGGGCACTGCTCAGGTCTGGGTGGATCGTACCTACTGACGCCTTTCGAGGGGAGCGCGCTGGGTTCACAGGCAAGTCTCCATCAGGCTCGGTTTTGGCGTGCCTGACTGCGCTCCCACCAGCATATTTTCGACGAATGCTGTAGCATCGCAGAGAGGTGCTGATGATGTCATTTCGCAATGGGGATAAATCGCGCGAGAATCGCCTTCGCAAAGCGCGCGAAAGAATGCGCGTGAAAACCCGCGGCTTGCAAATCAAGGATGAAGCCAAGAACCAACCGGCCGCCAGCGGTGCCACGAAAAAGTAATGAAGTTATCTGAAATGGGCAGACAGGTAGCTGTCGTGCTTTACGTGGTGGCGATGGCAGCCGTCATAGTCGGTGTAGATTTCGCGTTCTTCAGAAACCGATTCTGGGAACGGCTGACAGTGAATATTGGTATTGTCTTGGTGTTCGCAGCTTTCTACTTGAGATTCCTCAGGCGTCCATGAACAAGGCGCGATAGCGCCCTTTCGCTGCGATTGTGCAGACGCACTTTCGCACGCACTCGCTACAGACGAGTGATCTGTGATTAAGCACCCGAGAATTGCAAGGCCAACTTTCTGCCTATCATCGGCCCTCCCCACAAAAGCTGAATCGATTAACCTTGAACTTCTTTCGATTGCCGCACGAGGAATGCAGCTTGGGTTTCGTTTCGAGTTCGCTGCTGCGTCACTTATTGTTTTACGGCTGCGCCGCGGGATAACTGTTGGAGAATCCCCATGAAAAGTTGCTGCTGGATTACGAGGTCACGACGGCGATATCGTCGCCGGTTTTTGCGGGCTTGCTGCCATGTAACAGCCCCACGATTGCCTGATAAAGACGAGTCCTGACCTCGTAGCGATCATGCGCATGTACCACGTAACGCACCACCAGGTTAATACCCAGATTCGTGGGCCGCACGTCAATGGCCGGCGCCGCCGAAAACGATTGCGTTACTGATCCATGCCTGACACGACGCCATTCCTGTTCCGCCTCGGTCGCGTCTGCCTGGGTTTGCTCGGCCACTAGCTTCAGCACGGAATTCAGCAGGAAGTACGGATCTTCTCCCGCGGGAATCAGAACATCCAGTTCGTCCCACAACCACTGCCCGGTGGTAGTGAAGTTGAAGTAATGCCCTTCAATGGCGAAGCTGTTGACGAACGACACCTTGCGGCCGGTGGGATGTCCAGCGTCGTTCCAGTTTCCGGTTTCGAGCAAGATGGTGCGCAGTAGTCCAATCTCAACTACCTCGCCGCCAATTCCGTTGATCTCGACCCAGTCGCCTTCCCTGATGCCATGCTTGCCCATGAGGACAAACCAGCCGAAGAACGCGACGATGAAATCTTTCAGAGCGACGGTCAGACCTGCCCCCGCCAGAGCCAGCACGGTCGAAAGTTGACTGGGCATTCCGAAGAGCACCAGAAGAATGAACAATACGCCAATGAACTGGGAGACCAGGCGAAGCACCAGACGCATGGTGCTGAGCTGCCGCCGATCAGGGCCCAGACTCATGTAGAAGCGTTCGATCAATCCTTCGGCCACAACCAGGAAGAGGAGGGCAAGCAGGATCCAGAGAAGGGAACGCAACATGGCGTGCAACGCGACTCGCAGTTGGTCCTGAAGAATCGTGTCCCAGTCTCCGTAGATCGTAACCAGTTGCTTTTCCGCTTGGATACGCTTGTCATACTCGGAGAGCAGCCTTGTTTTTTGCGACAGGCTATTCAGGTTAGCGAGGGTAGCGGCCTGCTGGTTCTCCGCTTGAGGGGCCGTGGTGGTGTCGTTCGGGGTCGATCCTAAGTCGTCACCCTGGACAGTGTCGGTTAGACCCTTCTCCAGGGCCTCGTGTTTGCGGGTCAGAGATTCGGCGGCAGTATTCGCCTGCTGTTGGGCTTCGCGCAGGCGCTTCTGGTTTTCACGCAGCCGTCTCCAAGCGCGGTACTGCGAAAGCAGGCTGCCCTCCACCTCGAAAGCAGCGGGCTTCGTCGGCGGGGCGGCATTGTTGTTGTGATGCTGAAGAGCTTCATGCTCGTCCAGTTCCTGCTGAATTTGGGCCTGGGGGTCGCCGCCGGCGCGAATCAAGTCCTCTTTGGCGTCGTCAAGCGCGTCTTTGATGAGCGTAACTCTAGCCTGGGCGATTTCCAGCTGCTGCTGAATGGTGTCCGCATCGTTCTTGCCAGGGTGCGCGGCCAGTTTAGTTAGCCGGGTAGCGTTATCTTGCACTTCCTGCAGACGCGTTTCGAGCGAGTGAATGCGGGTGCCGATCTGCTTGGTTTCGTCGTTTTGCGCAGCAGGATGTTGTTGCGCCTGCTGCAGAGCCATGGCGAAGGCCATATCAACTTCGTGGTCGGCGACGCGAATGGCCTCGGTGGATATCTGCTGTTCTGCGGCCGTACTCGCGGCATTAGCCAGACTCAGCGCAGTCTCCAACGGGGTTTCATTGACCAGCTTAGCTTGCGCCCCTGAGTTGCCCTCGCCGCTTCGCTGGCTCGGCATCTCTGCCTGCCGGGTAAGAGTAAACCCAATGAGGGCGGCGATTGCCAAAACCGCAAGCCCCATGAGTAGCCACTTTCTTTTGCTTTCATGCATGGCGAAAAACCAGAGTGAGCAACGTAAATATATTCTCATCTGGAATAGTGCGCGAGGAAGAATGTGCGTCGGGTATGGAGGCCGTCGGACAACCCTCCATCGCACATCGGGAGCGGAAAAGGTTTGCTGAAGACAATCTAGCGGAAAACCTACGGCAAGGGACCCCGGTGCCTATGCGCTCATGAGATGCTCCGCGCCGGTTACCGATACGGCCCGTTCATGCTGTTCAATACCGCCAATTGTTTCGCAACCTCCAAGCTTCAGGACGGACTGCAACTTTGTTAGAGCAATCAGTTTTCGGACGTAGGGTGAGGGGCGCGCGATTCGTAATGCCTTTCTCCACTGATTTGCCCAGCCTTGCAACTCGACCAGCAATCCGAGGCCCGCCGCATCGATTACACGAATGCCACTCAGATCGAGAGTAATGCAGTTTTCCTTGCGTGATGTCGCCATGTAGCGCAAAGTTTCGGCCTCAAGTCCAAGCACAATCCTGCCCGAGCAGCGCAGCGTCACATTCGGATATACGGAGTGAATATCAATTCTCAACATAATTCCATCCTGACCAGTTCGTGGTAGCGGCTAATAGTTTTGTCATCAAGTAAGTGACGTAGACCTCGGTCGATCAGTTAGCTGAAGTATGCATGAACTTGATTGCAACAAGATAAAAACCGGGACAAATGACTTTCGATTTGCAACAAAAGTTTCCAATCACGAGCCTCTGACCAATTTCAAATCTGCTGTATCGGCAATTGCTTTAAAGCACGGCAAGAACGCGCCCCGGGTTTTGTCCTAATATTCGCGGGAGTCGTCCGTCCACTGACATACGACATCGCGCTCCTTCGCTGTGGGGCGGGCTTGTCTGTGAATCAGCGTATATTTTTGATCTGGCATGTCTCCGTTGGTCACTTGTTCACAGATTTCTTCAAGCTTGTCTGTCTTCTTATTCGATGAATAATCGCCCCATTCCGACAGATTCATTGTTTTTCTGGCCCGGTGCACATCGCGAGCGACGACCCATGAGACAGGTGCGACGTAGCTGTACCAAGGCCAGGAAGTTTCATCGGAGTGGCAATTCTTGCAGGACCGCTCAAAGAGCGCCTTCACAGCTGCAGGCACCGGCAGGCTTGCGTAGATGGTTCGTGACGCATCGACCTTCGGGTTACTCCGATTCACCGGAATGAACTGAATGCCGGCCACCAAAACCAGGGTCGCAAGTCCGATTCGTTTTGCCCACGGGCGCACGCAAGATTCTCCTCAACTCAGCCAACACTGCCATGCTTAATGCAATGACTTCACATAGCAGATGACCTGCCAAATCTGGGGATCGCCCAGTTTGATCCAGGATGGCATACCCTGGCTGCGGTTCCCGTTTACCAGCAACCAGTGGAGATCTCCATCAGTGGCCTCTTGCTGCACACGTGTACTTCTCAGCGAAGGCCGCTTCTTGGTTCCCTCGGCGTCATTGCCATGGCAGTGGGCACAATGATCGAGAAAGATCCGATGACCGGCGGCGATTGCATCGGGCTGATCGCGATAGGGATTGACGCGCTCCCGATCGTGTTGCGGAACGTTCCTCAGCCACGCGCCGTTGGAGGTGGCGAATGTAGCCAGCGATGACAAGAGGATGGCAAGCGCCACAAAGGAAAATAAAGCCGCCCTGCTGATCATTGCCCGCTCCGGTGAAAGTGGCTGAAGAATTGTTGGATTTCGTAAGACACCGAGAAGCGATATAACACGGGAATGCTGTAGCCGTTCAGCCCAAACTGAGGCGACACTGTTATGGTCATCCCATTCGGAGCCGTCCAGTTAACGGTCGGGCCCAGGTATTGCGAGGTCAGGTGTAACCCGAAGCCATTGGTATCGCCTAAGCCACCGTACATCTCGGCACCAGCTTGAAACTTCTCCGCGCAAAAGATGCATTCGTGCGCGCTGGCCGCGAGTTGCAAAGGACGGCTCGCTGCGAATGCATACCCGAACTCCCAGGGATCGCCGGCAAAGTTTTTCTCTGCAATGAAGTTCTCGCTGATGTTCCAACCGCGAACATTGCTGCCTAGAATCAGCTTGAGCTCCATCTCGCGCTCTATATCCATGCGAGCCAGCCAGTTGGGCACCAGAAAATCAGGCAGGCCATCATGACCCACGACTTCGCGTATGGTTTTGTCGGCGCTTGTATCTTCGAATTCGGCATAGAACACGGGATTGATCCAGTGCTCGCGGGGAAGCAGGCTAAAGCGATTCTCCCAGCGGAACCCGGTAAAGATGGTGCTGTCATTCGCGGTCGCTTGCCCGTCAAGGTAGAACTCCGTCGTCCACCACCCCTTCAAACCATATTCAAACTCAATATCTGAGCCAATAAAGCTGTTACCACCTTGAGGATTGCCGACCGCATTAAACATTTCGATGTCGAGATTGCCAGGTTCCTCCATCTCCTGCGAGTAGGTCACGAAGTAGGGATATTCCTGAGCATGGATTTCGTCGCAGCAGGGAAGCAGCAGCCCGAGAAGTAGCAGCGCGGCATAGCCAATTCGCATCACTCCAACCCGTGCAAACAACAAGAACGGTCTGTCTGGCTCGCCCAACCTCATCGCGAGATACCTGCTAGGTTGATTTGTTTGCCCCCCAATTGTTGTCTCCAAGGCAGACTGCAAGAGGTCTAAGTTGCCTTCAGTTTTTTTCTAGTTGCGACCTAGTCGCATCTGGTAGTAACCTATCCATGCTGGCGGTAAGGCTCACTCGCTGTCATTCGGCTCTGGCTTTTCTAGTTGCGACTCGGTCGCATCTAGTGCTAACTTATCTATGCTGATGGGCAGCGCGCATTGCTGTCAAGAAAGACTGAAAGATTTCGTCGCAGCCTTCTTGCGACCAGTTGCAACACCGGGAGGACTGACTCTATGCCTCTACCGGAAACCGAGATTCCAGGCCGTCTGCAGGCTTACTTTAGCGAACGCGGCATTCGCATTACCCAGCAGCGGCGCGCGGTTCTGCGCGTCATCGAAACCGCAAACAAGCATCTTGATGCCAGCCAGATCCTGCGCAAGGTGCAAAGAGTGGACGCTTCCGTGGACCGAAGTACCGTGTATCGGACATTGCAACTGCTCAAGCGGCACGGCTTGGTCGATGAACTCGACCTGATGCACATTCGCGGGGAAGGCCATTACTACGAAAGGAAGATGAACCGCGAGCACATCCACATCGCCTGCCTGCGCTGCGGACAAATCACGGAATTCGTAACCAGTACCTACGAGAAACTAAAGCAGCAAGTAGAAAAAGAATGTCAGTTCAAGATTCTAGTTTCCCGCCTCGAGGTTGGAGGCTATTGTTCGGCTTGCCGGCAATAAGGCGGAGACGCTGCGCCTTCTTACGTCGGCGAAGAGCCGACCATGCCGGCGTCGAAATCTAGCTACTCAGGCAATTCGTCCTCTTGCGCTTGCTCGCCGTCAACACTGCCAGTGTCTGATCGAAACCTGGGCCATATAAAGCGCAGCGGCTCCTTCACCGCGTCGGCGCAGAGAAACCTAAGAATTTGGAATTGTTCCGCTGGTCCAACGTTGTAGGCCCGTAATGCGACGAAGGCAGCGATGGTGAAGCTTACGAATAGATTCAGGACAAAGATGACCGCGATGCCTTCCACGGCGTGATAGAACCAGGCGCGTCCCAGGCTCCAGGTGCCATAGCGTGCGGCGGCCAGGGCGAGGGTTCCAGTGGAAAGCGTCACGTGGCGCACATCCAGTGGTATCCCGAAAAAACGTCCAAGTACCGGAGTGAATCCGAGGAGATAACCCAGCACAATGCTGGTACTCCATCCGCCCAGATTATTTTCCAGAACACTGGCCACCCTGCCCATCCAGGACTTGCCGACTCGCAACCCCAGAGGATGCTGAGCGATGGCATCGGTAAAGCGATAATAAACGGCGAAGTTCTCGAACCAGCCTCCTGCCAGCGCGGCGAGCCATAGGATTACTCCCGTGACCGCGGCGTAAAACGCTGTGCCTGAGGCAAACGGATGTAGCGTCTCGTACACGTGAGTGGCGCTCTCGGGAGCCAAATAGGACCGGGCAAAGATGCGGGACCATATCATTTCGAAGACCACCGCTCCCAAGCTGACGGCGATGACATTCCCGATCGCAGCCGCTAACTGAGTGCTGGTTATTCTGGCAACAAAGTCGGTCAACTTGCTTGATCGCTCGACTCCGCGGTTGTTGCGGATAATTCCTGCGAAGGTCGCCGCCGTTGCCGCGGGCTGCTTGGTGGCCAGCACCAATCCAAAGACCTGAAGCAGCACAAAACTGATCGCATAGTTCGTTCCGCTGGCAAAGCCTTCGATAAACGGTGGCAGGTGGGCGTCGACGATGCGCATTTTCAGCGCAGCCGTGATTACTGTGAGCAGTCCGCCCCCGATCGCGGCCCGCCACATCTGCCAATATTCGCTACGGTTGGTGGCGATGTAGTGCTCGCCACTATGCCCAGTGCGCTCCACCATCTTGCGCGCGATCAAGTTCAGGTTCTCGCGCAGTAGCGACCGCAGACTTCGGTCCGATCGGCGGCCTTCAATAAGATGACCCAATAAGGTTTGCACCGCCTGAGCTTGCTCGGGTGGCGTGGCGGCGGCCAGCACGTCAACCAGCGCTGCCATGCGAAGCAGACGGGCCTCGATTTTCTTAAGATCGAAGATCAGCTCTACACTGACCCCAGCCGATTCCATATGGCGGTGGACCTGTGCCATCTCTAACCTGCAACGATCGACCACATCTTTCCAGACGGTCACGGCGGCCGCCAGATTCTCTTGGGAAGTGTGCCCGATCAGGTCCTCCGTACTTTTGACCATCTGATAAAAAGGGGATTCGGAAATTCCGCCAGAGGTACTGCGGTCCCGCATTTCCGGCTCGAGCCCGATTCCGCTGACGCGGGCCGCCAACAGACGCAGCGCTTCCTGCAAATCTCGCTGCTGCGGCCGCCAAAAGTTAGGCGAGTCAGGCGGAGACAGCAGAGCGATGAGCCGCTGCAATAAATCCGCGGGCGTAGCTAGGAAACTGCGGACATCTCGCTCCGACGAATACAGCGTTAACAGGAGCCTGGAAGCATCGGATTCCGCGCGTGCCGCAGGAATGAACCTGCCGGCGATGCGCTGCGTGATTTCCGATGAAAGGTTGTGGTCAGATGGAATGCCGGCTTCCGCGAACAGAGAAATGGAATGCAACTCCGCAAGTAAACTGCCGAACGACGATTGAAATTTAACTCGTGCTGGTTGGTCGGCTTCAAGGTACTCGACAAACGCGACCAGGCGAGCCACATTTCTGTGTGATCTCTTGTCCTCCCTCGTCCAGCGGATCAGGCGAATCAATCCGACGTTACGGGCGTCCAGCGTGGTAGCATCGCAGAACTCATTTACCAACTGGACCAAGTCTGGCGGCACCTCCCGCGACGGGGTCGTCCGAGGTTCCTTGAATTCTCCTGATAGCTCTATCGCGGGCCCATGCATTGCCGTTGATAATATCCGGTTTCACTTGCGAAATGGTAGAACAGTAGCTGGGGCAGAATGATCGATTTTTGGCTGGTAATCCAGGGTTCCTAGTAAACTAGCTGACTTCCAGATCACGACCGCCATACGAGGTATATCAATGCGCCACCTGCTTCCGTTTTTACTCTTGTGTACTTCTCTCGCCGTCGCGCAATCCAAGGATGCAAGCGGCACCGCACCCTTTGTGACCGTCAATGCGCCAGTCTTTGTCGTAAATCACGTCCGCATAATCAATGGAACGGGTGCAGCACCACAGCAAGACCAGGCGATTGTGATTGCCAACGGCAAGATCCAGTCAATCGGGCCCGCCGCAACGATCCAGGCGCCCGCTGGCGCACAACAGCTTGACCGGCCTGGGTACACGATCATCCCCGGCCTGGTTGGAATGCACGACCACCTCTACTACACGGACTCAGTCTCTGTACAACGCGGGGCTGACGGCAAGATCGGCGAGCCCGGGCTGTTCATCGCCGAAATTCCCTATACCGCGCCTCGCCTGTATCTGGCAGGGGGTGTCACCAGCTTGCGCACCACGGGCAGCGTGGAACCGTATACCGATCTTAAAGTCAAGCAGCGTATTGATGAGAACCTGATGCCTGGCCCAAAAATTGATGCGACCGCGCCTTACCTTGAAGGCGCGCCGACGGTGTTCGCGCAGATGCATGAACTCACCGGGCCTGACGACGCGAAGCGCCTGGTGGATTACTGGGCCGCTGAAGGGATGACATCATACAAGGCCTACATGAACATCACGCGAGACGAGCTGTCGGCGGCGATCCAGCAGGCCCACGCGCACAAGTTCAAGCTGACGGGACATCTGTGCTCGGTGACCTGGCACGAAGCCATCGCTCTGGGAATCGACGATCTGGAGCATGGCCCAGTTTTCACCGATACCGACTTTGCGCCGGACAAGAAGCCGGACGCTTGCCCGCAGGGTTCGAGTGCTCGCGACAGTTGGGCGAAACTGGACGTCAACGGCCCTCAGGTGCAAGCACTGATCCATGATCTCGTCACCCATCATGTGGCAGTGACATCCACGCTGCCGGTGTTTGAGGCCTACGTGCCCGGACGCCCGCAATTACGGCGGAGAGTACTGGATGCCATGTCATCCGAGTCGGCACAGAGTTATCTCACCGCGCGCGCCCGCGTGCCGATGGATTCACCGATGAGCTCTTTGTTCAAAAAAGAGATGGAGTTTGAACTTGCATTCGTGAAGGCTGGCGGTCTCTTACTAGCGGGTCCCGATCCGACTGGCAATGGGGCCACGCTTCCGGGGTTCGGCGATCAGCGCGAAATAGAACTGCTGGTCGAAGCTGGATTCACGCCAGTCGAAGCCATTCGGATCGGCACCGAAAATGGCGCGGTTTATCTCGGTAAGGAAGATCGCATTGGTACTCTCGCGGCCGGCAAAGATGCGGATTTCGTCTTGATAAAGGGCGATCCGTCCAAGGACATCGACGACATCGAGAACGTGGAGACGGTATTCAAAGACGGAGTTGGCTATGATTCGAGCAAGCTGATCGAGAGCATACGAGGCCAAGTCGGGATTCGTTAGTCAACAGGACTTCGATTGCATCACCTTCTCATTTTCATCGTGCCCTTGCCGGGTTAGCTCATCTCAAGGGCTGACCGAGAATTGCCGATGAATAGTGCGACTCGCCATTGTTGGCCGCGATGTCAAATTGCGTTCAAAATTCTTTGTCCGTCACTCGTGTTCGCAAGTTCGGCCCGATTTTGCATGACCGGGACTCCTAAAACCAGAAGATTGCAAGATGATCTCGTTGAAGAAATACCTGGATGCAGACACAGACACACTTCCTTGCTACCTGAGCGGACCCGATTCCGGCGACCTGCTGCCCGCAATCCTGAACGCCTACCGTTCAGCCTTGCTGGTCATTGGACAGAGCGGGGTCCGAGCCTATCCTGCAGTTGGTGCCGAACTGCAGCAGAACCTCACCAACTTGGTGAAGTGCCTTGCCCACGGCCCCACATCTGTTCTGGTACAGGAGACGGAGGCCCAGGTCGAAGAGCAACTCCGCCGTTGGGGAGGTAGGACCGAGGAATATCTTAAGGCCAAAACCAACGACATCAAGGAACTACTCATTGTGCTGGCCCGCACAGCCGAGTCTGTCGGCGAGCGCGATCAGCGCTATAGCAATCGTTTCACGCAGTTCACCTCCAGCTTGCAGGCCATTGCCGACCTGGAGAATTTGACGCAGGTGCGCGCATCTCTGGTGGAGAAGGCAACCGAACTGAAGGTTTGCGTAGAGCAGATGGAGCAGGACAGTCACCAGTCATTGGCCCAACTCCGCGTTGAGGTATCTACCTACGAAACCAAACTTAAAGCTGCCCAAGAGCTGGCCTTGCGTGACCCGCTCACCGGCTTAGCTAATCGCCGCAACATCGAGGAGCGCATTGCATGGCGTATTGCTCACCAGCAACCATTTTGTCTGGCCATGCTCGACATCAACCGCTTTAAACAGGTCAACGATCGTTACGGACACCCGGCAGGCGACAACCTGTTGCAACAGTTTTCCCAGGAGCTAAGCTCGAATATGCGCAGTGGTGATTTGGTTGGCCACTGGGGTGGCGACGAGTTCATCGTCATTCTGGATTGTGACTTTGCCGGAGCGGTGTCGCAAATGAGCCGCATGCGGGAATGGGTAATGGGGGACTACAATGTCCCACTCTCCTCAGGAACATCGACAAAAGTCAGCGTGGATGCATCTATTGGAGTGGCGCAGTGGCATCTGAACGAAAGCATGGAGCAAGTCATCGAGCGCGCCGACGCCGCCATGTACAAAGAAAAAAACCTAGCAAAACAAAGAGCATTAGCGGCAGACCGAAACTAGATCGCGCTGACGCCAGACTTTGCTGCCTAGCGCGATGGAATTAAGCCCGATAGTTATGCAGCAAGCGTTATTGCCGCGTCCCCATCCTGACTGCTTGGTGTGTGAACCACGACCTCGGATCGTTGGGCGATGAACAGCGAGAGTGCGAGGTTCCCCTCCAAGCAAAAGACGCCTGGAGGGGAACCGCTAGACTATCTGTGGAGCGCGAAGCTTGGCAGGTCGCCCGCCCTGCTCTGCTTTCTCACATTACAGAGCGCTCACCCCTGGGGATCTACTTGCTGTCCCCCAATATCTGGAAGAAGCGAATGATCGACTCGATTCCACGATAGAAGTTGGGGATGTGGAACTTCTCATTAGGGGCGTGCAGATTGTCGTCGGGCAAACCCATGCCCATCATGATGCTGGGAATCTTCAGGTCTTCCTCGAACTGGGTCACGATCGGAATCGAACCGCCCGAGCGAATATACACGGTGTCTTTCCCGAAGATTTCATGCATGGCCTCCACCGAGGCGCGCGCGTACTTGTTGTCAGTGTTCACGACGCACGCCGGGCCCTTGCTGTGCACCTTAATACTGATCTGAATGCCCTTCGGCGTCAGTTTGTTCACGTATTCGGTGTACTTCTTCAGGATGTCGTCCGGATCTTGCTTAGGCACGAGCCGCATCGAGACCTTCGCCGAGGCGCGTGCCGGGATTACCGTCTTGGCGCCAGGGGCCTGGAAACCTCCGACTATGCCGTGTACTTCCAGTGTCGGGCGCGCCCAGGTTCGATACATCACCGAGTAGCCCGGCTCGCCGGTCAGCACGTTCGATCCCACTTCAGCCTTGCGGTAGTCTTCCTCATTGAACGGCAGGCGCTCCCAGGCTTTCAGTTCGTCGTCGGTCGGCTTCTTTACATCGTCGTAGAAACCGGGGATGAGGATCTTGCCGTCGGCATCTTTCAGTTTGCTGATGATCTCGATCAAGCCGAAGATGGCGTTAGGCGCAGCGCCGCCATACACGCCGGAGTGCAGATCGGTCTTTGCACCCTGCGCGTGAATCTCGGTGTAGAGCAGACCGCGCAGGCCGACACACAGCGTGGGAAGGTCGGGAGCGAATAGCTCGGTGTCAGTGACTAGCGCGAAGTCAGCCTTCAGTTTCTCCGAGCCGGCGTTCTTCTTAACGAACTCTTCGATGCTCTCACCGCCTACTTCTTCTTCACCCTCGATCAGCACCCGGACGTTGATGGGCAGCTTTCCGTTGCCGGTCTTGAACAGCGACTCGAATGCCTTGAGCTGCATCCAGAGCTGGCCCTTATCGTCCACCGCGCCCCGCGCGTAGATGTTCTGATTGCGTTCGGTAGGCTCGAATGGTGGAGTGTGCCACTCGTCCAGCGGCTCGGCCGGCTGCACGTCGTAGTGCGCATAGCACAGCGCCGTAGGTTTGCCCGAGGCGTGCAGCCAATCGGCATAAATCAGCGGATGGCCCTGGGTGGGAACGATCTCGACATGCTCGAAGCCGATGCGCTTCAGATCGTTGGCCACCACCTCGGCAGCTTTGCGGACATCGTCTTTGTGCTCTTCGGCGGTGCTGACGCTGGGGATGCGAAGCAAATCTTTCAACTCGTCGAGAAAGCGCTTCTGGTTCTCGCGTGCGTAGGAAACGGCTGCGGATGACATAGGGAAAAGTTCTCCTTCCAGAACTGGACTGCTTGCGTGCTACTGCTCGCAAAAACAGTGATAGGCAAACCCCAAAGTATATCGCAACAGCGGTGGGGAGTTTGTGAGGCGGCGCGGCAAGGAAGCCATCCCGACGGTCATTGGTCAAAAAAGGTAGCGCGCCCTCTAGTTGGCGAGGACGCGCACGAAACGGCAATTCTGTTTCCGCTGTCCCTATTACTTGACGATGTTCTTTCCAAAATTGAATTTCGTGCCCACCGTGACCCGCACGCTATTCCGGCCGCCATTTAGTAAATTCGAGAAGTAATTATAGTGAACAAGATCAGTGGCTACACGAATGCCAAAGTGCGGTGTGGCCTCCCAGGTAATGCCGCCTCCAAAGCCGTAAAACACCACTGTGTCAGAGCTGGACGTCTTCCCGTTCAGAAGGCCGCTGACAATCATTGCTGTTATTGGGTCGCTCGGCTTGGCCGTGAAGTTGGCGTGCACTGCACCAAGCGCTGGACGCGCGAAGAAGGTAAACTTTTTCAGTCTGCGGTAATTGAATTGCGGTCCAGCCTCATACGTATAGGTCGACGAGTTATAAGGAACTTTCAACACGAACCCTGGTGGGAGAAGTGGCAAAAACGGCGCTAACTTTGCCTGTGTGGCCGCATTAAGATCGCTCGGCACCAGCGAACTATGGCCATTGTTGTAACTGAAATCGCCACCAACCGTCAGCCAACTCTTCCAGTTGTAGCCAAAGTCACCATCGAATCCGCGCTGGACCAGATTCAACGACGGCGTGGTGAGGTAAGAAAAGGCAGTGAAACCACTGAACCGTAGGATCTCGGTTTGTTGTGAGAAACAGGTGAGGGAGGTAAGAAGTACCAATAAAAGCACGACGGAGAGAGTTCTAGGCCGCATTGCTAAATCTCCTTTTGCTCGCCCCAAGTGGAGCAGGGCGGCCAATTACACGTTTTCAGCGGGTCGTAAACCGTGGCCTCCTTCGCCTGACTGGCTCCGTCCCAACTGTTCTTCCAACTCATTGTGCCCCATAGGGTTGTCGCTTCGGCAACAAAGTGGGGCGGTTTTGGCAGTTATTCCCGAAATGGTACACGAACCCGGAAGTCCAGCAAAGCTCGCTTTGTCACAAGCGCGATGTGATGGCTCTCGTTGGCAAATTTGCAGAAATGTGCTGTTGAGATCGTCTTCGAACTATTGGTCGCGGACGATTATCGCTCGCTGTCTCACGTGGCTTGTGAGCGGCAACAACCTCCGCCCGGGCCTCTACGAAGTGAAAGATTGTCCCGCTGCAAGAGGCTGGTGCGGCGTGAACTTCGCTCGAACGGAGCAAGCGGTATGATCAGATTCATGCCCAATCGATCGAACGCCGAGCCTCGCTGGCCGGTCATTCTCGCACTGGCAGCCGTCGTAGCTCTGCATTTCTCTCTGCCCGAGATACTAAGTGTCGGACCGAATTGGCTGTTAGTTACTGTGTTTGCCGTGCTCGCTACGTTCGTTTCAATTTCAAATTCGCGGGGCGCTGAGCATACTACCTACGTTGCCGGAATAATCCTGATCAGTTGTGTCACGCTGGCGGTAATCGCATCTCTCGTTCTACTGATACGCTTCCTGCCCGCGCATAAAGAGTCGCCGGTTCATCTGCTGCAGTCGGCGGCCTCGCTCTGGATCAGCAACGTGCTGGTGTTCGCGGCTTGGTATTGGAAGTTAGACGCTGGAGGCCCCAACCAGCGGGAACGGACCAAGAGGCATGAGCTGGGCGCCTTCCTTTTTCCCCAGATGGCCCTTCACGAGGAATCTCCACTGAGACCCGACAACTGGCATCCCCGCTTCATTGACTATCTCTTTCTTTCTTTCAACACCAGCACCGCGTTGTCTCCCACGGACACGCAGATTCTTTCCCGTTGGGCAAAGGTCCTGATGATGCTGCAGTCACTCATCTCGCTAACCATCATCGTGTTGCTCGCAGCCAGGGCGGTAAACATTCTTTGAACGACCAAGTGGAGTTTCCCAAGATGTTCTGTTGGCGCTCGCGGTCGTTGATCCCCCCGAAGTCCGCGTTTAGACCGTTGCGCCTGGTGGTAGTCGAGGCGAAGATCACACGCTCGTGTGATGTGTTAGAATCGGCGCACTCATGCGGCGCTGTCTCTCCAGTCTGCTGCTGGTGCTTAGCTGTGCGGGGATGTTGCTGCCCTTACTTCAAGGGTCCTCCACAGAGGTTCCCGCGTGCTGCAGACGTGACGGCAAGCATCATTGCATGCGCCCTGCGGGTGCCGACGGGTTCAAGCTGGCGGTGACGGCTTGCCCCTACCGGTGCCTTCGTGTCCTAACCACCAGGGCGACGGCACTGCTTGTAGGTCGCAAGGGTGTGACACGATCGGCGCTGCAAGGCACGATACAAACACCCGAGCTTTCCCAGTTAGCGTTTCGCGTTTCAGAAAGCTGTCAAGAACGCGCGCCGCCTGCCTCCTAGACTCGGCTCCAGATCACAGACGGATTCATTGCCGGTTTCCATGTTCTCGCACACCTTGGTGTGACCGACTGAGCATGGAGAGCGCCCTTCTATCTGCGTTCTCGAGCCACCCCTCAGCCTTAAGCAAGCTCCATCTCCGACGAAAAAGAGCACCCGATCCGACGGAGTGAAGCAGTTACGATCTTTCTAAGGCGCCAAAACGAAGGGAGAACTGCTGTGACATGCTTCCGAATACCGACGAAGTTCGCGGCGACTTCTGTATTCTTGACGGTTACGTTCTTGTTCTCCGGTACTCACCTATCGGCAACTATCTTCGGCAGTGTTCAAGGCGTCGTTCACGATCCGCAGCACCGCCCCATTCAAGGCGCACACGTTACCCTGAAGGCTCAAACCTCGGATTGGACACAGTCTCAGGAGTCCACCGACAACGGAGCATTTGAATTCCGTTCGGTCCCCATCGGGACATATACGGTCACAGTCTCGTCGGCGGGTTTCGTGCAAATGCAACAAGACGTCATTGTGCAGTCCGACACGAGCCCGGTACTGCACTTCAAGCTGGCGGTCGCAGGCACGAAGGAAGAACGTCGTCGTATCCGGAACTCCCGTGGCAGCGCCGATGGACACGGTCACGCCGACTACGATGCTGAACCGTCAAGACATACAGCAAACCCCTGGAGCGGACCGCACCAATGGCGTGGAGATGATCACCGATTACGTGCCGGCTACCTATGTGGCGCATGACATGCTGCACATGAATGGAGGCCATCAGGTCCAGTGGTTGATTGACGGCGTCTCCATCCCCAACACCAACATTGCCGCCAATCTCGGACCGCAAATCGATCCCAAGGACATCGACTATCTCGAAGTCCTGCAAGGCAGTTACGACGCCTCCTACGGTGACCGCACCTATGGCATGTTCAATATTGCGCCGCGAACCGGGTTTGAACGCGATCGGCAATGCGACCTAGTGATTACTGCGGGAAACTTCTATCAAACCGATGACCAGATCAGTTGCGGAGGACACACGCAGCGATTCGCCTATTATGCCAGCCTGAACGGAAACCGTAGCAATTACGGACTGCAGACGCCGATCCCGCAGGTCTACAACGATGCGCAGAATGGCTATGGAGGATTCGCGTCATTCATCTATAATCCGGACCCTAAGAATCAGTTTCGAGTCGTCACTTCCTTGCGGCAGGATTATTACCAGATTCCGGTCGATCCCGATCCCAACTCCGTCGGAAATCAGATTCTGGAATCCTCGGGCGCAGGTTCCCAGCTATGGACTGCATGACGCCGAGCGGGAGCCCGACGCTTACGCCATCTTTTCCTGGGTACATACCTTCAACCCAACCACGCTGCTGACGCTGTCTCCCTTTTATCACTACAATGCGGCTAATTATCAAGGCGGACCCGACGATTATCCGGTCATCACAAACGTAAACCTGGCGGCCAATTACGTCGGGTTCCAAGGGATCCTCAACAAGAGCTTCTGGAGAAATGATCTGGAAGCCGGAGTGTACGGGTTCTTCCAGCACCAATACAACTACTTCGACAACCAATACACGGACGGCACGCCGAACTTTCCGCCGTCTTCGATCAGCGTGAACGGAGGGGTTGCCGAGGAGTTCATCAGCGACCGGTTCAATGCGACGAAATGGTTAACCATCATCGCGGGCATCCGTGGGAGTGAGTTCCGGTCGTCGGTCGCAGAGAATCAGGCTGACCCGCGGGTTGGTGTTGCCTTCAGGGTTCCATGCCTGAATTGGGTGTTGCGTGCCTTCTACGGTCACTACTATCAGCCGCCTCCGCTGGTTACCGCGACCGGCCCACTCCTGGGTTATGCCAACAGCCAGGATTTTACCTTCGCTCCGCTTTACGGCGAGCGCGATAAACAGTGGGAAGCCAGCCTCATCATTCCGTATCGCGGCTGGAATCTCGAGGTCGACAATTATCAGACCAACGCGCGGAACTGGCTGGACCACAACAACATTGGGAACTCAAATCTTTTCTGGCCCATCACCTGGTACGCGGCGCTCATCCAAGGGTGGGACCTCACGCTGCGCTCTCCTATGCTATGGCATCGGGTACAAGCCCATTTGGTTTACGCCAATCAGATTGCGCAGGCTACGTCGCCCATCAATGGCGGTCTGATCTGCCCGAATCCCAACGACCAGACTTGCCCACTGTACGTGCCGCCGGGCTTTTCTCCAGTGGATCACGATCAGAGAAACACATTGAACTGGGGCGTTAATACAAGTCTTCCATGGCACAGCTATGCCTCAGGCAATGTGTACTATGGTTCGGGATTCGTGAATGGTTTGTACGGAACGCCCGATGCGCAATATCCCGGGCCCTATCTGCCGAGCCATACCACGGTTGATCTGGCTCTCGGGAAAAGCTTCTCCGAAGGGAAATACGCTGTTTCGGTGACCGCACTGAACGTGGCAAATCTCCGCGTGCAACTGGATAACAGTCTGACGTTTGGCGGATTTCACTGGAACGAGCCACGACAGATTTATGCGGAATTTCGTTGGCGCTTCCACTACTGATTCGTTACTGCCGCACAGTACAATCGAAAAATCGCTCCAATCCAGGCAAGTCGCCGCGGATTGGGCCTGGACTGGAGAGAGTTCGTGCGCTATTTCATCCTTTTGCTCGCCATCGCGGGGATTGTGGTCTCGGCGCTGGCCCTTAAAGTCCACTATGATACCGGTTCCGAGCCGTGCAGTATCAATGACAAGTGGGACTGCGGAGTGGTGAACCATAGCCCGTACGCAATTATTCACGGCGTCCCGGTGGCCGCTATCGGCATCGCGGGCTATCTCCTCATCGGCGTTTTAGGATTTATGCGGCAGCGCCGGCTGCTGCTGATCTGTGTCCTGATCGGACTTGCCTTCGCGTTATATCTGACGCATATCGAGGCCCATGTTCTGGAAGTGTGGTGTCTTTACTGCGTGATCTCGCAAGGAATTATTGCTGTGATCGCTTTGTTAACCCTGGCATGGACAGGGTGGGCGAGACTTCGAGGTACGACTGCATAAACCCCTTTCCGCCAACACCGCACTCGCTGCACGAAGCTGTAAGCAACTTACCGTAATGATTGGGAATCTAAATTTGCGCCTGTAAGGCTGCGGATCCATGAAATGCCATGTCAAAATGGAGAATCGTACGGTGATATATCGGTCTCAAACAAGCACTCCATGAAGTTCTTAAAGTCAGACAGATCAGCAATATCACAAGAAGTATTCGCCGGCGGTGGGGAAATGGGCGCGCTCATGCGCTCATTCGACTGGTCGCAGACGCCGCTCGGGCCCATCTCAGGTTGGCCGCAGAGTCTTAAGACCGCGGTTCGAATCATTTTGACATCCCGATACGCCATGTTCATCTGGTGGGGCGAAGAACTGGTGAACCTCTACAACGATCCCTACAGGGTTTTTCTCGGCAAGAAACATCCCGGCGCCCTGGGGCAGTCTGCGCAAACTGTCTGGGCAGAAATATGGGAGCAAATTGGCCCCCGCACCGATGCGGTTTTACTCCGGGGAGAGGCGACCTTCGACGAAGCTCTCCTGCTGCTAATGGATCGTTCCGGTTATCTGGAAGAAACGTATTTCACTTTTTCTTACAGCCCCATTCCCGACGACGAAGGCGAGGTTCGAGGTATATTCTGCGCGGTTACCGAAGAGACGCAGCGAATTATTGGGGCGCGCCGGTTAGCTTTGCTTCGTGAGGTTGCGACGGCGGCTAACCAATGTCGGACGTTAACGCAGGTCTGTCAAGCAGCGGCGCAGTGCATGGCCAGCGCCAATCTGGACTTGCCGTTCGCGATGTTGTATCTCGACGATGCAAGCGGGAAGAGCTTACGGCTGGCGGCCGAAACAGGAATTGATGTCAGCAATGCTGCTTGTCCAGAGTCAGTTGATCTTAACGTTGAGAGTAATTCCGGGTGGCCGTTCCTCAAGGCTATGACGGCTACCGAACCGGTACTAGTGGACGATGTCGCCAGTCGGTTCCCCGAATTGCCAACCGGCGGATGGAGTCAGCCGCCGGAGCGGGCCATTCTTTTCCCGATCCCGCAACAGGGACAAGTGAAGCCCGCCGGCGTGCTGGTGGCTGGCTTGAATCCTCATCGGCAGTTCGACGCCGACTTCCGCGGCTTCGCAAGCCTTCTGGTGAATCAAATCGCCGCCGGCATCGGCAACGCCATAGCGCACGAAGAGGAACGCCGTCGTGCCGACGCCCTGGCGGAAATCGATCGCGAGAAAACTTTATTCTTTACCAATGTGAGCCACGAGTTTCGTACCCCGCTTACCCTGATGCTAGGTCCGCTGGAGACCGCTATTTTGCGGGCGCGCGAGCGTCCCTCAGGGCAGCAGCTGGAACAACTGGCGTTAGTTCATCGCAACGCGTTGCGGCTGCTCAAACTGGTCAACACCTTACTTGACTTCTCCCGGATTGAAGCCGGACGCTTGCAAGCAATTTTCGAGCCCACGGATTTGGCCTCCGCCACTGCGGAGTTGGCCAGTGTATTTCGTTCCGCCATGGAGAAGGCCGGACTTGAATTTCGCGTGCAGTGCGATCCGCTGCCCGAACCAGTTTATGTTGATCGCGAGATGTGGGAGAACATCGTTCTCAATCTGCTTTCCAACGCCTTCAAATTTACCTTCGAGGGCGAGGTTAGCCTCACGCTGAAAGCGATCGACGATGAGATTCAACTCTCGGTTAGCGATACCGGGACGGGAATTCCCGAGGACGAAGTACTGCGGGTATTCGAGCGTTTTCACCGGGTAAAAGGCGCTAAGGGGCGCAGTTTCGAAGGAACCGGAATTGGACTATCGTTGGTTGAAGAATTGGTAAAGCGGCATAGTGGGTCCGTGCGGGTGGCGAGTGTGCTGGGGAAGGGAAGCACGTTCACGGTTTCGATTCCGCGCGGCAACGCTCACTTGCCGCATGACTACGCCGAGAGGGCCCGTACCGAGTCCTTAACCGCACTACGGGCTGCCAGTTATGTGGGGGAGGCATTACAGTGGCTGCCGCAAGGGTTGGGCGACAGCGTCGATTCGCCTGCCGCCACAATGTCTACCCCAACGGCTACGTGTTCCGAGCCGGCTCGGGAGCTCATTGTTCTCGCGGATGACAATGGTGACATGCGCGCCTATCTTCATCATTTGCTGAGTGAACATTACGACGTACATGCCGTCTCCAGCGGAGAGGAAGCGGTGGCTGCCACGCGGGAACTCCGTCCTGACTTAGTGTTAGCCGACATCATGATGCCGGGACTCGATGGTTTTGGCGTTGTCCAGGCCATTCGCGACGATGCCACCATCCGGACGACTCCCGTGATCTTGCTTTCAGCTCGTTCCGGAGAAGAGGCGGAGGTGGAAGGCTTGCATGCAGGAGCGGACGATTATCTGGTAAAGCCATTTACCGCACGCGAATTGGTCGCCAGGGTTGGCGCGCATCTCAATCTGGCGAGGATTCGCCGGGGAACCGCAGAGCGGGAATCGCAGTTGGCCGCTATCGTCGAATCCTCGGATGACGCCATTATTTCGAAAAATCTCAGGGGCATAATTCAGAGCTGGAATGCGGCCGCCAGCCGAATGTTCGGGTATACCGCCGAGGAAGCTATCGGGCAATCAATTCTTCTGTTGATCCCGCCGGAACTGCATTTGGAAGAAGCCGACATAATGGCAAAGCTGACAGCTGGACAGCGGATCGACCATTACGAGACCCAGCGTGTGCGCAAAGATGGCCAGCGGATAGAGGTGTCGCTGACGATTTCTCCCGTAAGGGACGCCCTTGGTCGAGTGGTCGGAGCTTCCAAGATCGCGCGCGATATATCAGAGAGAAAGAAGACCGAAGAAGCTCTGCGGACTGCGGAGAAGCTCGCCGGCGTGGGCAGAATGGCTGCCACCATGGCGCACGAAATTAACAATCCGCTGGAGGCGGTGGTCAACCTTTTATACTTGGCGGCCAGCCATCCCTCGCTGCCGGAAACATCGCGGCAATACCTGCTGACGGCTGACCAGGAGCTGACCCGGGTGGCTCACATCACCAAACAAACGTTGGGTTTTTATCGCGAATCGGCGACTCCGCAAGTCACGCGCGTCTCCCAGATATTAGACGGACTGCTTCTGGTCTATGAGGCCAAGATCAGAAACAAGAAGCTACACGTCGACATTGCTGTCCCAGAGGACGTTGAGATGACCGTGGTCCGTGGCGAGCTAAGACAGGTCCTGGCAAATCTTCTGCAAAACAGCATTGAGGCCGTCCACCGCGGAGGCCATATCCGTATTCGAGCGACCAAGCGCCATAACCACCGCAGTGGCGACGACGCGGTCCAGATCACCATCGCCGATGATGGAAAAGGTATTCCAGAGGCTGGTCGACGCAGAATCTTCGAGCCCTTTTTTACCACCAAGAAAGACGTTGGCACCGGGCTTGGGCTTTGGGTTTGCAAAGGCATTGTGGACCGGCACAGCGGCTCTATTCGCGTACGCAGCCGCACAACTCCGGGGAGCAGCGGAACTGTATTTTCGGTATTCCTACCAGTAAGCGGAAGCGCACCCCAACACATCCCTTCGGAATCGGCGCTGGAAAACGCCGTCTAAAATCAAGAAACTACCGAACCTGCACTGTCTAGGGCGCAGCCGGACTTCCGTATATGATGTGTTCTTCCACCGGTTCAGCGTATTGCCTTGTTCGGTGCTGAACTGGCGCAATCCTTGCTATGGAAATGACCCACATATTCGGTTTGCTGGCCGCCCTGCTGGTGCTGGCCTACGTTGCCAACCGGCTCTCGCGTTTGACCCGTGTGCCCGATCTGATTGTTTTGCTGTTGATCGGCATAATCCTTGGGCCGGTCCTGCATTGGGTACCGCCCGCGTCCTTTCAGGGCGTTATCGATGTTTTCGGAACGCTGGCATTAATCCTTATTCTTTTTTCCGGCGGGGTCGAACTCCGGTTACGACAAGCTGCGCGCCACTCTCCTGCTGCGCTGCTATTGATGGTTCTCAGCTACGGCCTGAGCCTGGGATTAATTGCCCTGATGGGCAGAGCGCTGTTACACCTGCAATGGAACGATTGCATCCTTTTGGGAGCCGCCCTTGGCTGCACCAGCGGCACCATTGTCATACCCGCTCTAGAACAGATTTCTGCTCCTGAGCCCGTGAAGATTGCGCTGACGTTGGAATCTACCCTGGGGGAGGTGATTGCCGTCCTGCTCATCGGGAGCCTGCTGAACACCGGAGTAAGCCAGAATATGGTGTACGGCGTCGCCGCCGAGTTTTCTCATCACATCGTGATCGCGATACTGCTGGGCATTGTGGTGGGAGCCATTTGGTCAAGGCTATGGCCCCTGCTAGCCAACCAACCCAACACGACCATCTTGAACTTAGGAGTGGTGTTCGGTGTGTACGCGCTTGCCCGCTTCTTCGGTGGCAGCGGGCTGCTTGCGGTTTTGGTTTTTGGCATTACCCTGGCCAATTTGCCGCGCACTCCCCATATGACTCGACAAGGGACGCGCCTGCTCGCCTTCCATGCCGAGCTTAGCTTTCTGGTGCGATCGTTCTTCTTCGTTCTCCTGGGAATTGTTGCCGAATTTGTCGGCCGGAGACATCTTCTTCCCATCCTCGGCATTCTGGCCGCCTTGTTGCTGGCCCGCTTCCTCGCCGTGCAGAGCAGTCGATGGGCGGTACGGGACGTGACGCGCGGGCAAACGGAGTTGTTGTTCTGGATGCTGCCGCGCGGGTTGGTCACCGCAGTGCTCGCCTTGGAAATCGTCAGCGCCCGCGGACAAGTGTTCGCCTTCCTGCCCGCGATGGCATTCACCGTCATCCTGGTGACCAACTTGTTTGTGGTGGTCGGAGCCGTGAGGTCAGAGAAGGCACTCGGCGCTGACGCCGTCCCCAATTGCAAAGCCTTTTGTGATGGAAGAATTGAAACCGCGCATCGGTTGACCTCCACCGTCTTACCCAGGTTTCCGACGCCAGCCAGGGCGATAAATGAAGGCCGTTGCTGCCTCGCGCTTGCTGGAGTTGGAAACCTCCAAGCTTGATTACGGAACCGGTGCCGCTGCGAGGATCGAAAAGCTGCTGGCTTCGATGCGCGATGTTCAATTCGACGAGTGCTGAATCTCTCATTCGGTTTCACGATGTGCTGCTTTTCCTGCGCGCATTTCCTCAAAGCCGCAAAGTTGTGCAACTCGCCGAAAATTTATTGTCCGGCATTGTTCGCCAGGTGGAGCGACTCCAAACTTCGGGCGCCGATATGGAACTGTTCGACAACGAGCAGTTCTCTGGCATTGCGGGCACGGTGATCAGCGACAACTTCACCTACGATGTGGCTCGCTGGCTGGCGCAGCGCTATCCGCAACGGTTGAGTGTCGAGTGGGATTTTGACGAGCAGGGTCGCCAGATGGCGGTGACGTTGCCCCACTTTATTCCGCTGCTGGCAGACGATTCGCTCGTCGAAGCCGACACGCCTTTGTTGGATTACATGGCGAATGCCGCAGGTGGTGAAGAGAAAATACTGCCGTGGCTCTTGCGGCGCGTGACCAACGCGCCTCTTGCCGGCCTGGAGCCGACGTCGCTCTACGACTCGTTGGGAGTCAACGTGCTGTGGAAGCTGGGTAATTCTGCGGCGAGCCGAACGCGCGCGCGTCGAAGGGTGTCGCCGATGTTTTACCACCGGCAGCCATTGCTTCGTCGCAACCAGATTTCGTTGGCCGCCGAGCTCAATTCGCCTCCGCTGCCAGTTCGCAAACTTTCGCAGCGTGAGGGCGAGGAAATTCTGGATCTGACACGCGCGGCCCTCACCGTTCGCTATCGCGAGCTTTACGGCACGACCCGTGGCGATCCGAAGCTGGTGCTTGAGGCAGAAGTGGGCCGCGGAGTGCAGATCTTCCTCTGGGGATTGCCGCCAGACCGGCGATTACCTCTCCGTGCCTACCATGCGGGTGTAACGCTGAAGAATGGCATCCCTATCAATTATATTGAGGGCATCTCGCTGTTTGACTGGATGGAGGTAGGATTCAATACGTTCTACGCCTTCCGCGACGGAGAGACGGCTTGGATATATTCCAAAGTACTTCACTTTCTGCACCAGCTAACCAGTGTGACCTGCATCTCGGTATACCCCTATCAACTCGGCCATGAGAATGAGGAAGCTATCAAGTCAGGGGCTTTCTGGTTCTATCGCAAGCTGGGATTTCGCCCCGGACGTCCAGAGCTGCTTGCGATCACCAGGAAAGAAGAGTCGAGAATGACTCGCGATTCTGCCCACCGAACTTCGGCGCGCACCCTGCGCCAGTTGGCGGCAGGGCATGTCTTTTATGAATTTGGCGAAGGACCGCGCGGCCAGTGGGACACCTTCTCAAGTCGAAGGATCGGGTTGGCGGTGCAGCGGCAGATGGCTGAACGATTCGACGGCGATCCCGAAAGAATGCAGCGGGCCACGAGGAGAAAGCTATCTCAAGATCTGAAGGTGGACGTGGGAACCTGGAGTGCGCTTGAGCAATCAGCATTCGAAAATTTTGCGTCGGTTTTATCGCTGGCGCCTGAGGTTGCGCAATGGACGGCCCCACAGAAGCAGACATTGGCGGACATCATCCGAGCCAAAGTATCGGCGGACGAGAGGAAGTACCTGCACCTGCTCCAACAACATCCTGCGCTGAAAGAGATTGTTCTGAGATTAGGATCAGAACAGCCAGCGGTCAAAGCCGCGCGTGTCTGACAAAAAGGGATCATGTCTGACACAACAATTAATATCTGACATTGAATAGCATATTTGACCCACACGGGTCGAGGTAGAGAACGCGGCCCCCAGCGGAGATTGAACACTAAGCGAGGTATTCATGCCCAAAAAACGTATCTGGGTGTCGAAAGAGGGCGATGGCAAAACACTGTATGTTGAGCTAAGTGTGTACCGTAATGGTCCACGCCTTACGACTTCATGTCCCGACGATAAGGAATTCAAGTTTTACACTAACGGCACTGGCCTTAAGAAATTCGCAGAAAAGTTGGAGCGACTGTTCCAAGAATACGTCGAGAGTGCCACGCCATAAGTGTCAGCACTTGGGACTGCTCAGTGTCGGAACAGCGACTGTATAAACCAAATAATGAACGGAATCAAAAACGTGAGAACGACGATTGTAACTTCTGTCCAATTCGTCGGTTGGCAGACAAAGGTCCGAGGAGGAAAATCTCTTTCGGGGTGCGATTCGGGAATCCAACCTTTTAGGGGTGAGGGCGGTGGAGCTGGGAGCCGCGTTGAGTCGGATACGTATCCAGACCCTGAGCACCAATGGCAATTCTCATTGCTGCCGCCACATACGCACGGCTTCGTCGCGACGTTCATGCCCGTTTCTATTTTCCCCACCTGGCTCGTGTCGCCCATTTCGTGCGCGCTGTTCCTTGGTCATGGTCCTGAGACGGCGCTTTCCGCCGATCTAATGGCCTTGCCATCGTGCCGCCCGCCCCGTCAACTATCGCTCGTCATCATGAACAGCGGCTTGTCCTCAAAACTCTTGTAATACGGCCGCAGCCTTTCGGTGTTGTATTGCTCCTTCACGTTGACTACCTTTTTCGAGGCCGACACCGTCTCAATCGGGACGTTGCTGTAGCGGCCGTTCTTTAGCACAACCAGCCTTCCATGAATTCCCCTCAGCAGCAGGTCCAAGGCAAGATTGCCGTAAGCCATGGGAACGATCGAGTCGATCGCGTCGGGATCGCCGCACCGAACCAGGTAGCCCAGGTTCTGGCTAATGGTGTCCAGCACTTTGCCGTCGTTGTACCGCGGAGAAAGCTCCTTCAGTTTCTCGGAAACCAGGTTGCCAATCCCGCCCAGTTTCTTATGGCCGAAGGCGTCCGCAGTGTCGCGCGCGAAGATCATCTCCCCACCTTCAAACATGGCGCCTTCCGAAATCAGCACCACCGAATACCGGCTCGGGTTTTTGTGCCGGTCAGCGATGAGCAGCTCGGCCAGGCGCTCGATGTTGAATTTGTATTCGGGAATCACGCAGCGGTTGGCCGCGCCCGCCATGGTGGGCAGCATCGCGGTGAAGCCTGCATAGCGTCCGAAGACCTCGAGCACCAGCAAGCGTTCATGGGAGCCAGCCGAGGTCCGCAGCCGGTGGGTCATTTCGATGGTGCGCGTCACGCAGGTGCTGAAGCCGATGCAGTAGTCGGTGCCCGGCACGTCGTTGTCCATCGTTTTGGGGATGGCAATGACCTTGACCCCTTCATGATGCAGCCGCACGCCGTAGCTCAGCGTGTCGTCGCCGCCGATGGGGATTAGGCTATCGATCCCCAGCCACTCCAGGTTCTTCAGCACTTCAGGGGTGACATCGTTCACGGCTGCCGCATACGAGTCTTGAAGGTGAGCAGGAACCGTTGCCAGGCTGACTCGCCCGGGATTGGTCCGCGAGGTGTGAAGGAAAGTTCCACCAGTACGGCCTGCACGATTTACCAGCTCTTCGGTGAGACTCTGAAAGTTTTGGCTGTTGTCATAGTCTTCCTCGCGGACCATATCGACCAGGCTGGCCCAACCTCGGCGCAAGCCGATGACTTCGTAGCCTTCACGAATGGCCCTGATCGTGACCGCCCGGATGGCTGGATTCAAGCCCGGCACATCACCGCCTCCAGTGAGGATTCCGATGACGCCCTTCTTCGTATTCATATAAGCCATGAAAATTGCCTTTTGTATGAAATTGCGCCGTGACATGCGCTTACGAACAGTCTAGTCGCCGGAGGTCGCCATTGCGTGTGACAATCCGCGCTTTCCATCGGAGCGCCTTCGTAAGCACGCCTTGACCTGGCGGGTCTACACTATGGTTCATGCTGCAAACACACAAGAAAGCGATGGCTGCGATCAAGGATGCGCGGCAACGAGTGGAGAAGGCAACACGTGAGCGCGACAAGGCGAAAGCAAAGTTCAAGGAAGCTGAGACTCGTCTGGCATTGGAAAAGGCGCGGCTCAGGAGGAGTGAGGAACAGCTGGAAAGCTAGGGGTTGCTACTGGACCGGGTAGTGCGGGCCTTAGGCCCGCGTTAAGCAGTATCTGTGGTAGACGGCTTTACAATAAAGCCGAATTCAGACGCAACCCTCAAATGCACGCTGAAGCGGTGCTCCACCCGGATACACCAAAAACAGAATCTGCTTTAGCCCTTGGGCTGAGTCGCTGACTGCGCAGTATTTCGCTGCTGCTGGGCCTCGGCGATCATGTGCTCGATCACCGCCTTCTGCGGGAAATTCGGATTGCGCTTGAGCAGCGTTTGCCACGCGGCGACTGCGCCGGGGACATCGTTCTTGCCTTGCCATTTGATGATGCCGATGTTCATCAGCGTTCCGGCGTGCTTCGGATCATAGCTCAGCGACTTGTTGAGTTGCGCCAGCGCGCCATCCACGTCGCCGGTGTAGTACATGCAAGATGCCATGTCGGTGCGAATCGCCACGTTCTTGGGATCGGCATCCAGAGCTTTCTGAAAGTACGAAATGGCCTCGGGGAATTGATGGGTCGCCTTGTAGATCAATGCGACCTTGTTGAGCAGATCAACGTTTTTTGGATCGGTCTTCAATTTGGCCAGCAGGGGCTCCGCCTGTTTGTCGGCCATGCGCTTCATGTCGTCCAGGGTTGGCATGGGTTTTTGTGCCGCGGCGGATGGCGGCGCGCTTGCCGCCTGCTGCATTTCGGCGGCGGCTGGCGCAGCCTGGCTTGCGGGACTGGCGGAGCCGCGCACCAGATATCCCACCAACAAGCCGATCAGCAGGCAGACGGCCGCCACGGCGTACGTCTGGGTTGCCGTCCAGTTAGCGGTTGTCGTGCCGCTTTGCTTCGATTCCTCTTCCATCTTCACTACCCCTTCGTGGCAATCCGGGAAGGTGTTTGCTCAAACACCCTCCCGAGAGTGGTATGCGTATGCTCCGCAGAAACATTAGGAAGGTGCACATTGGCTGCCAAATGTGCCGGATTGCGAATTGAAGGCCAGGCCTTCATATTCAGAGGCTTAGCCGAGCCAGCAAAGGCGATCGGAGCCCAGCAGCAAAGGCACGAAGCGTCTTTGTCCGCACCCACCCGTGTGATTTTGCGCGGTTCGAACCGCTCCATCCATCACCAAAGCCTTTTGTTTGATTGATATTCGCCGCTTAACCGACCCTCTGAGTTTGGAAGACGAGGTGCTAATTCTTCGATGGGATGTCTTCGCGGTGTAGGCGGGGATGGCAAGGTGATGACGACGGAATTGACAGAAGCCGAAACAAGTTCCTCGGACGTGCCGAAGCGCGCCGCGGCCAAACCTGCTCCTTCGCCTGCGATGCCCGCGCACGCCAGACGAAGCTACCCCGAATGGCTGGTGCTGGCCGCATTAGTGATTGTGATGGTCACGCAGTTATGGACCAGCATCCGGCAACTCTCCATCACCTCGGACGAAATCGACCACCTCCACGCCGCCTACCGCTATCTGCAGTGCAACGATTTCGGATGGAACCCCGAGCATCCTCCGCTGGTGAAAATCGTCGCGGCGCTGCCCCTGATCGCGATGCGGATTAACGATCCCATTGCCCACGCTTGCGGACTGGCAAACAGCAAGGAAATCGATTTTGTCGCCGGTCACGACTTCGTGTTCGCCAACCCGGAAAGGATGCTGACCGCCGCAAGATGGGCCGTGTCGTTGTTCTCGGTCCTTCTTCTGCTGACGGTTTGGTTTTTCGCCCGAAAAATGTTCGGGCTGCCGGTGGCGATGATCTGTGGGGTGTTGGTAGCATTCGATCCCAATTTTCTGGCGAATGGCGCGCTGGTCACCACCGATGTCGCCGCCGCCCTGGCGTTCCTTCTCGCGGTGTACGCGCTTTACCGCTATGCGACGGAGCCGAACTTTACACGATTGCTGGCCGTCGGCTTGGCGACAGGTTTTGCCTTATGCGCCAAACATTCGATGATCTTGCTGGCAATTGTTCTGCCCGTGTTGCTGTTCGCTGACGCAATTCTCTTCGGCCGGAACGAGCGTGGTCGCAGGCTGCTACGCTCTGCAGGCATGCTGGTCGCAGTGGCAGCCATTGCTTTCACAGTGCTCTGGGCTGGATACGGATTTCGTTACGCGGCGCGACCTGGAGGAGCGGCGATTTGGATCCCGCCGCAGTTGCCCCTCGCTCACGGCGCAGTGGCGACCAGGTTGATCCCGCAACTGCAGCAGTGGCATCTTTTGCCGCAAGCGTATCTGGGCGGACTGCAGGACGTACTGGTTCAGTCTGAAGTAGGCGACCCCTCCTTCCTGCTCGGAAGGTTATACCTGAAAGGAAAGTGGTTCTATTTCCCCGTAGCAGCGGCGATTAAGTACACGCTGTCAGTGCTACTGATGGCGCTGCTCTCGGTGCTATCGTGGCGCTTCTGGAGACGCAAGTCGAGGGAATTACTCTTTCTGATCTTGCCTGCCTCGATATATCTCGGGTTCAGCATGAGCTCAAAGATGAACATTGGCAGCCGGCATCTGCTACCGGTTCTTCCTCTCCTGACGATCTTCGCGGCAGCAGGAACCTGGAGTTGGGTCCGTGACCGCAGGTGGGCAACCGCCGTTCTGGCAGCCATACTGGCCGTTCAAGTTTTCACCTCATTGCATACGTACCCAAACTATCTCAGCTATAGCAATGAGTTTTGGGGCGGACCAGCTGAGACGTACCGCTACCTCGGCTATTCCGATGCTGACTGGGGCCAAGCGCAGAAAATGGCTCGCGATTACGTTGCGAAGACACATCCGTCGAATTGCTTTTTCTTGCGAACGTACCACAGCCGGAACAGTGATTACAGTGTTCCGTGCCGAGGCGTCTCGGAGGACGAGTGGGACCAACTCGAAACTCCATTTACCGGAACCATGATCGTGAGCAGCGCCGTCGTGGATGGAGTCGGTCTAGGCCGCATGGGCATTCCAGCCCGTCGGGTCTTCAAAGACCGGAAGCCAGTCGCGAAAATTGGTGGCAGCGCGCTTCTGGTTTACAAAGGAACATTCGACTTGAGTCCAATCGTGGCCTTTCAGCTCCTGTCGCATGCCAGGGGCGTGGGAGAACAGGATCCGCAGCTTGCGCTTGAACTCGGTCAACAGGCCGCGAAGTTGGATCCCAGCGATGCAGACGCCCACGTCGTGATGTGTGGAAGTTACCGGGCGCTCGGTCAACTGGAAAAGGCACAACAGGAATGCAACCTTGGCCTCGCACTGGTCCGCAAGGATCCTCAATATGGACCCGAGCAAATAAAGTTCCTCGAGAACTTCATCACCAGAAATGGACTGAAGATAGACGACAGTGCGGCGCAATAATAATGCCGGCTGGACTTGTTGGTAACGTATGAGTTCTACACTGGAAGGAAACCAGGTTCGGCGACAGGAACGCGAGAAAGCGAGCTTTATCCGCGAGCTCGTTCCACTCCTTCGTCTGCGCTGGCTGCAGATGACGGTGCTCGCTGGCCTTCTGGTCACGGCCGGAGTGATCGCCTTCAATCTGAAATTCTCGGTGCTCGATCTCGACATCTGGTGGCACCTCAAGGCTGGCGATTGGATCGTTCAGCATCAGGCAGTTCCGCACACCGGCCTTTTCTCGTGGACGGCGGGTGACCGCCCATGGGTGGCTTACAGTTGGGGATATGAAGTTCTGATGTCGCGTGCCTACGCGTGGTTCGGGCTGCTCGGCATTGGGGTTTATGGAACGCTGCTGACTCTGGGCGTCGCCTACTCCATCTATTGGATGCTGCGCCGGCTTTCGGGCCGGTTCTGGACGGCGTGCATTCTGGCGGTTGTGACCTGCTCGGCGTTTCTTTTTAACCTGATGCCGCGGCCGGTCTTCTTCTCCATGATGCTGTTCTGCGTGACCCTGACGCTGGTGCTGGAAGCGCGTCGCACCGGTCGCGTGCAGCTCCTCTACTGGCTGCCGCTGATTTTTCTGGTGTGGGCGAACCTGCATATTCAGTTTATCTACGGCCTGTTTCTGGTTGGCTTGCTGATGGCGGTGAACGTGGCGCAGCGGCTGACTGCGCGTTTTGGATTCGCGCCCGCATGGCTCCTGCCGCCGAAACTTCCGGCGACGAACGTCGGCCGCCGTTTTTGCCGCGTGTTTTGTCGCCACCTGCATCGGACCGAATTCTTACCACCTGTATCAGGTGATCTTCCAATATTCCCAGGCGAAAGTCCCATACCGCATGATCATGGAGCTGCAGCCGCTAAACTTTCGGGCTGGCAGCCATTATGTGGAACTGCTGTTGATGGCTTTCGCGTTCTTCGCCGTCGGGCGGCAGCGCAAAGTTGACGCCTTCAAACTCCTGCTGCTGTCGGTTGCCGGCGCGGTCGCCTTTCCGTACCATGCGCGACGCCTGGTTCATCTGCATTCCCGCAGCAGCCTGCATCGCCGATACCCTGGCAGACGAGAGCAAGAGCGAACCGAGAGAAACATGGTTGCAGAAGCTCGCGGTGGCGGCGGTGGTTGCTCTCGCGCTGCTGCTGTTCGCCGGCAGCACCCAGTTCAACCAGCGCGGCCTCGATCGTGCAATCAGTGGCTTCTTACCTGTGAACGCCGCCAACTATCTCCGCAAGCATCCTGCGCCAGGACCGCTCTACAATACGCTCGACTGGGGCGGCTTTCTCATCTGGTACATGCCGAACTATCCGGTCGCAATCGACGGACGCACCGATCTTTACGGAGATGAAATCGATGAGCGCTTCTTCGAGACGGCCAATGGCGCGCCATCGTATGTGGACGACCCTTATCTCAATCAGGCGGGCGTTGTGATCTTGCAGAAGACCAACAACCTGGTGAGCATTTTAGAGGCGGATTCGCGATTCCGGCTTGTGTACCAGGATGGGCAGGCGGCGGTGTTTGTGCGGAACTAGGCCGGGGAGCTGGGAAGGTATAGCCACACCCGAAACTCGATCAATCTCAGTGGAACCCCTAACTCACGCTCCACCGTCGACGAGGATCAAAAAGCAAACGGTTTCATGAGCTCTTCATAGCCGAGCAGTAATTTGGAACGTTCAACAACACTCCTCTCCAAGCCCAGCAGCTCGCAGATTTTTATCACGCTGCTTTCAAACGGTTGGGTGGAGTATGGCGAGACATGTAACGTTTTCACTAACGCCCGCACATTCACCGGCAACCTGATAGGAATAGGCTGCCAGCACTCCAAATGTCTTGATTTTTCAAGATCCTTGGGTACAGGGTTGATAAATGCTCGCACCTCATTTTCATGCTGGTATGCGCGTCGCTTAAGCAATGGCGCTCGGTGACCCTCGACGACGCAGTCAGCCGGTTTGAGATCCTTATCGAAGAAATCGAGATACTTCACTGGGTAGATATGTAACCCGATTGTTTGAATCCTCGGATTGGATAGCCTCTTTTAGCCCATCGACTGTCGTCTCGACTGCAACAGCCGATCCGCTACTTGAATAGAGTCTCCACATTGCCTCTGATTCGCCGGCGTTCGCGTGCCAACAGTTGACGGTTATACATTGCATAATGGCTGGGAAAAAGGACTTTGGGGCCGCTTTGAGACCACCCAATTTGCTCTGTAAGATATTCTCCTCCCAACTGGTCAGCCCCTGCCCGGCCTTCTTTAGGTTGTCATCGACTGCGGCGAGGAACAGCTCTATATCGTTTATTACAGGTTGAAGTATTCTTGCATCGGCCTCTATGGCCACCGCTGGTAGATAGCCCTCATAGGGATCGGTCGTCACAAAATGGGAAAGTGGCGCGAAAAAGAGCTGGCGAGTCGAAAGCAGATCGACAAGCTTGTCCAATGACATGTAGCGCCACAGCTTCGTGTCACCGATTAATTGACTTGAGATACGTACTTCGGTCACTCAACACTCCAGTTGAGGGCAAACGTAGGAAATACGCACAGGATAACGCCAACTGAGAGGACTCCAATGTGGCTTACCGCTTCTTGGCAGGGACTCCGCTACCCTTCTGCGTGCCCTGCGTGATCGAGCCGTCCTGGTTATGTGCCACATTGTGGCACACCAGGGTGCAGGTATTCGTGGCGCGGCTATAAGAGACCGGCGTGCCGGCATTCGGAGCCACCACATTGATGTCGAAGTTCACCAGGCGCTCGCCGGAGATGGTTCCGCTTCTGGCGCCCATGCCGTGCGCCGTGTGGCAAACCGAGCACGAAAAGCCGGCGTTGATGTGGTCGCCGTGATGATTCCAGCTTGCATTGGAGACGACGTTGTTAAGGTCGTGGCACTTGCCGCACATCGCGTACGGACCCTTGAAGCTCAAGTCAGGATTCGGGAACAGGTTCGTGATCAGCTGGCCGGGAGCAGGCGCCTGGCTGAATTCGTAGTCCCTTTCCAGAATGTGGGTGTGGGTCGATCCGTGCGGACCGCTTGCGCCCGCTCCACCAAATTCGCGATTGTCGTCGCTATTGTGGCAATCGGTGCAGAAGATCTGAGTGCCCATAGCGCGGCCATGCGTCGTGCCGCCATTTTCATCCAGCATAATCTGCAGCAAGCTGGGCTGCGGCTAACGGGCTGCTGCGCACGTGCGTCACCGGATGACTCGAAGTAGCGGTGGCGCTGAATTGCGGGATCACATTCAGCGGATCGTTCGGCGAAACCGCTCGGAGCGGCAGATATCCGAATACAGGATTGGAAACTTTGCCGGTGCTGTTGCCGTGACAGCGCAGGCAATTCTCATATTGATTGACCGACGGATTCACAATGGTGGTACCGTCGGTCGCGCTAATGCCGGCCACGCCGCTCTGCGAAACGCGTATGGCCGGCGGCGGCGGAAAGGTCGCCACCTGCTGCGATCCATGTCCGTTGTGGCAATCGGCGCAGGTGGCGTGCCGATTATTGTTCAGCAGCACGCCTTCGGCCGCATCATGGTTATTTTGTCCGGCGGGAAACGGATGCCCGGTCTTGGCGAACTCGGCAAAGACATTTGGAATGGCGGGGGTAAGGTTGGTGCCTCCACTGTGACAGCCTGCGCAGTCCTGCTCGTTCGGCCCGTGCAACAATCGCGCCGGCCCGAGCGCATTGTGCGGGGTGTGGCACGAGATGCAAGCATTGCCGCCAACCGTGCCGTAGCTCCCCAGGTTCGCCGCCAGCGCTACTTTGTTCGTCGCCAGAAAGTGGGCGCTCGTGTCCCATCCGGCGAGCGGGTTGACTTGGTTCGTGATGGTCCGGTTGGGATCGTGACAGGCGAGACACATTTGCCCCTTCGAGCTGTCACGCACCAGAAAGGTCTGCGACAGCGTGTCGATGGCCTGGACATGAGCGTTGTGGCACGAGGTGCACTCGATGTTCCCGTTGATCAGCTTCACCTTCTGGAGCGGATCGCCAGTCTTGCCCTTCGCAACCAACGACGCAATCAGGTCAATGGTGTCCTTGATCGGCAACTGCAGACTGAACGGATGCGAGCTTTGCAGGTTCGTCCCCAACACATCCTGGGCGTTCATGGAGCCGGCCATGGTGATCTGCCCGGAAACGATCGTGTTGCCGACCGCGACGGTCCCGTCGTGGCAGCTCAAGCACAAGTTACTATCGGAGCCGAGCACCGGCTGCTGGCCTTTCTGATGATAGGTAGTGCTGTTATAGACCTGATAGGTCGCCTTGGTCTGTGTCTGGTTCCACAGCGACATGCCGGTTGCCAATCCGGAGTGCGGAGCGTGGCAGTAAGAACATGATCCCGGCCGCGCGCCGGTAATCGGCGACTTGCTGCCGGGCGAGAGATCATGGGTGCCGATCACATCGCCGGTGATCTGCGCCAGCAGGGGAATCCCAGCCAGCAGGAACGCGAGCAGCCATACTGTTCATTGGGCGCGCCTCACTGCGAGCCTCCCTTGGCCGGCTTCGCCAGGCCGTAGTAATGGAAAACTTGCACGCGGCGGTTGAACGAATCGACCACGAAGATGCGGTCGTCGCGGTCGATGAACAGCCCGGCCGGCAACTGGAATTCTCCCAGCCCGGTGCCGCGCTCGCCGAAGGTGTACAGCAGTTCGCCCTCGCGGTCGAATACCTGCACCACGCCCCATAGCCCGTCAACGACATAGAGGTCGCCTTCCGAGTCAAACCCCACACCCTTGGGACGGAACATAGTGCCCGACTGATCGCCAAGCTGCCCAATCGCGTACTGGAACTGGCCAGACTTATCCAGCACCTGCACGCGGAAGTTCATCGCGTCCACCACGACCAGGTTGTCGCCGTGCAGCCGCAACTCGGTGGGATAGTTGAACTCGCCCTTGCCTTCGCCGTTGCTCCCGATCGTCTGCAGCACGTTGCCCTGCATGTCGGTGACGAAGATCTTGTTGCGCAAAGTGTCGGTCACGTAGATGCGCTGGGCCGCCGAGTCCACGGCAATTCCCGTGGGCCGTTTGAAGAACCCTTCGCCGCCCTTCAGGCTGCCGATCGCGCGCTGAAACTTGCCGTCAGAGTTGAAGACAAAAACCTTGCCCGACTCCGAATCGGTCACGTAGATGTTGTCCTGGGCATCGACGGCAACGCACTGTGGCGTCAGCATGGGATCTTTGCCCTTGTCCACGCGAAACAGGAACTTGTACTTCTGTTGCTGAAAGTCGAAGATGTGGACCCCATAGGCGCCGGGGTCGGTCACGATGATGCGGCCGCGGGAATCGGTGGCGATGCTGTAAGGACGGACGAGGCTGTGGAATTCCGGCTCGCCGGCAACGAAGTCGAGCACTTTCTTCCAGAAGGGCCGCTTGGGTTGCACTTCGCGCGCGGAGTGGAAGCTGCGCTCGTAGGCGAGTTTGCGGCCGCCCAGCAGCTGCATTTCAGGCGGAGTCGGCTGCGGCGTGACCTGCTGTTTTTTCTCTTTAGACGCCGCCGCCCCTGATGCCAGCAGCATCAAGGTGACAATTGCGATCTGGAGTACCTTCCACAGCAAAGCCGGACACGACCCATCAGAAAAAGTTGAAGTAGCGCGATACTCCGAAGTATATCGAGTTGACGTTACTCGCCGGCACGCCGGAGGCACTGAAGCCCTGCACCAGCCGTCCGTATCCGCCAGTGAAGGTGAGCTTCCTGAACTGATAATTCCCATTGATGAAAATCTGTTCGTTGTGATTGGCCGAGAATATCAAACCATTGACGGTGTTGCTGTCAGCCCGCGAGAAGCTGGCTGACAGCGACAAGTGGCGTACCGGCGTCGTTCCCACCGAAAACGAATAGCCAGAGCCACCGTACAGCAGCAGCCATTCCGGCGGTATCACTCCCGGAGGCAGATTGGGCGGCAGAGTTATTCCGTTCCCACTTAACAATCCGTAGCCATTTGTCTTGGCATAACTGGCGGCCAGGGTAATCCGCCGCGCTCCCAGGCTGGTCGAGTAGCTTTGGCCGCCGTTGCCTGTGTTCGGCTGGTTGACAATCGCGCTGTGCGACCCTGCCGCGCTCGCCGTCCAGATGATCCGCCCGAAGCGGTGCCGCACGTTCCCCGAGTAGATGTAAAACGAGTTCATGTAGGTCAGCAGGAAGCTCTGCACGTTCTGCGCATAGCTGACGTCTCCGCTCACCGTCCAGTCGGCGAAGGTCCGGTTGTAGCCAAGGTTCGTACTAAAGCTAAGCGCGTTGCCAATTGAATTATCACTAGTATTGTCGGCAAAGTTTACCGCGGCATTGATCGAGCCACCCAGCAACGGTCGCGTATAGACAACCCCGGCTCCATATGTATTGGCGCCATAAGTTGTTCCCAGGAAGGTCTGTTCGCGGCGTTGGACTTGAAAATTCAGTTGCAGGTTAGGCGCCAGCGCGTATGCGCCAAAGCCGGAGAAGTAAAGAGCGTTCGACGATTGCTCGCTTTGCTGAAATACTCCACCAGTCTGTTGCTGTTGTCCGGCGGTTCCGCTTGCCTGCGCCTGCGCTGCCGGTGAGCCCTGCGACGCCGAGCTGCTTCCCGGAATGATTGACTGGTAAAGCGAGCCCGCGAGGTTGTCGGTGTAGCCCATGGACACTGAGAGACTGAGCTTTTGCGTGGGCTGGATCCCGGCTGCTGCGTTAAGCGTATCGATGGTGCCATTGAAACTGTAGCCGAGATAGTTGGAATCGATATAGGACCGCGAGAAGCTAACCGATGACGAGCCATGCATGGGCAACATGTGCGATGCGCTGACGAACCAGGAGTTGTTGTTCGATTGGACACTTTCAATCGTATCGCTTCCAAAAACCAGGGGAATCTCAGAATTCGACGTTCCGATGTTGTAGCCGCCAGTCAGGTTGAAACCGGCAATCGAATAATTCGAGCGCAGGTTGAAGTTCTTGTAGTCGTTGTTGCCGTTCTGGTTGGCTCCCAAGACCGTGTATTCGCTGCTGCCGGTGTTGAAGTTCGCGCTCAAGCTCGGCAAGCCCGGCAGGAACGCTCCCCAACCGATGCCGAATCCCTGGCCATCGCCGCGGGTGGTGTAATTAGGTACGCCGGGGACTCCGAAATTTCCCTCGCTGTCCCAGGACTTCGCATAGGTGATCGATCCGGGGAAATGGCTGCCCCCGAAGATGCCACTGTTGAACTCGAAGCCGGTGCTGTTAAACAGCGAACGCGACTCGGAGTTCTGCGACGACTGGTTGTAGTAAGGCGAAAGATTGAAGTTGAGAAAGTTGGGATTGTAATAGAAACCGGATAGGGTTCCGTTGCCGTTGAAATCCACGGCATGGCTGGAGCTGATGTCGCTGCCCCAGACATCGTTATAGCCCACGCCGACGACGCCGTTCAGGTTCATGTTGAGGTTGTCGCCGACTTGGATCTGCGCAGCAGCGGGGAGGGCGAGAAGCAGTATCCCAACCATAGATGCGAGCCAAAAAAATATCCGTAGGACATAGTGGAAGGGCACGGCTGCGGAAGCTGCTGAAGAAATCGGAGAATTGCTGGCGGAATATGTTTCTCGGTGGGAGCCCCCGCATTTATGCGGGGGAAGGAGCGCCTCAGCGCTCCGGTATGAGTTCAGCTTTTGATCATGCGCTTTAGCGCCGGGGATCGAAAAACCCGGGGCCAAAGCCCAATTCAAAATTAACTTGCTTTCCGCTGGACTGAAGTCCAGCTTTCCCCCGCTGAAGCAGGGGGCTCCCACCAAGGACGCCTTCCAGAGTTTTTCCGCACCCAGCGACGCCCGGAGGTAGCAATCTCGGACTCGTTTGAGGGGCCCACTCCACGCATTGGTAATGCTCCTGCGCACGGCATCAACCCCTACAGCACTTCCACCTTGGCGTTTTGCCGCAGCTTCTTATCCAGCGCAGCACGGACCTGGTTGGTCTTTCTCTCCTGCAATTGCTTGGTCAACTGAGCTTGCACATCCTGAAACTTGATCTTGCCCGCCGGAATATGCTTGTTCAGCCGCACGATGGTATAGGCGTTTTCAATCTGGATAAGGTCGGTGATTTGGCCGGGCTGCATGGTCAGTAGCACCTTCACCATGTCGGGCGGAAGCTTGGCGCGGTCCACCTTGCGGTGGTCGCCCATCATCACCCGGTAATCGTCCTCGGAGATCTTCTCCGCCAGGATTCCGAACTCCTCGTAGGTCTTGGTCGCCTTGGCCTGCTTCAGCGCGTCGTCCGCCTTCTTGCGGGCTTCTTTCAACTGCGCCGGTGTGGCCTTGTCGGGAGGAAGGATGGAAATGGTCTGGATGGCGAATGCCTCCGGATACTGGAAGCTCGCAGGATTCTTGTCGTAATAGGCTTTGACTTCCGCGACGGTAACTTTAGATTTGCTGTCCACGTCGCTCTTGAGCAAGGCTTCAATCATCAGAGAGCGCCGGATTTTTTCGTTTACCGCCTGCTGCGAGCCGTGAAACTCAACTTGTAGAAAATTGTTGTATTCCGCTGGCGTGGAAAACTGCTTGCGGAAATCCGCTTCGGCCCGGTTTAGCCGCTCGGCGGAAACTGTGATCTTGCGCCGTTGCGCCTCCTGGTAGAGCAGTTCCTCAAAGATGATCATCTGCATCGCGCCATTGCGAATCTGCGGTTCCATTTCCTGCGGAACACTACCGTTGTGCTGCCGGGCATAAGGGAAGATGGCGAACATCTCGCGCTGCAGGTCGCGGTCGGTAAGCACCGCGCCGTTGACGCGAGCCACCGGCTTGCCCGTTATCACCATCGCCGGCGCCGGAGCGCCTGGGCGGGCTTGTTGCGAGACTGCGGTCGGTGCGTGGGAGGCGACTTGCGCCGAGGAGGCGGCTACCGCGAGGAGGACCACCGCGAAGATTGTTAGCTTGTACTTCATTTCCTCACCCCAAGAAACTTGAAACTGGGGAGAGAATTGCTCTCTCCCCAAGCAAACAAGTGGTTAGAACGTAGTCGGGATGGCCGATCCACCGTTCATTTCATTGGCTTCGCCACCGTGGCACTCGCGGCAGAACTGCGCCGTCTGGTTGGAGTTAGCGGTGCCGCTGCCCGGGTTATAGGGAGCGCGAACGAAGAACATGGTCTTGTAGTAGCCGCTAGGCAGACCCGACTTCGATCCCGTGGTGACCTTTACGATGTTCATGAGGTGCTGGTTGTGGCACGTGGTGCAGGTGACCACCGGGGTGCCGTTGTAGTTGCCGGGGCTCACGAAAAATCCATAGTTCTGGACGAACTGGTACATGTTGGTGCCCGGCGGATAGGTGATGGCGCCGTTGACGATGGTGCAATCCCAGTTGTACTGGCCACCGCAACCGATGGAGGCATTCAATCCCACCGGGTGATCATTGAGGTAGTTGCCCGAGGTGGTTCCGTCGTTTCCGAGCAGGGTCGGAATCGTGTTGTAGGTGCCATAGGTGGCAGGCAGGGTCTCATAGACCGCATTCTTCATCATGGCGCCCTTGGCCAGGTTGCCGTCGTGGCAGCTCAAGCACAGGGTGATGTTGAGGTCAGGCGTGGTGGCGGTAGTTCCAACCAGCGTCTCGGAATAACCGGTGCCTGGACCCGTCCCGCCGAAGGTCAGGGTTTGGCCGACCAGCGAGCCTACATCCTGGCCCCAAAGGGCGACGTTGCCTGAGGTTGGATCAGCGGTCTTGGCTGAGCCGTTGCCGTATGCGCCGCTGTGCGGAGCATGGCAGGCTGCGCAACCACGGCCGTAATTGAGGTGAGCGCCCAGAACGTCACCATTCGGCGTCCCGATCTGCGCCATGACGAAGCTCGCCGCGGCGAAGATAACGAGCGTAACTAACAATGCTTTTTTCATTAGATCGATCTCCTGATATGAAACTGCAGTTTTCATCGTTTTATGCCTGGAGACCCTAGGCCCCGGCGGCCTCCGCTCATGGATAGTGCAACTGGCTGGCCTAAACTGAATGGCGCTTCAGTCGCCTCTTGAATATCTCTTAAGCTTTTGAATTAACGTGATTTACTCCAAGACCTTCGAGCTTTGGTCGCTGGTCTTGCGGACGGGGAACTGCATTTCACTGCGTGAAATGAACCATTTCCACTCGTTGGATAGCCAAATTCCGCAGCGACGGTAAGGGGTAGAGCGATACCTTCCAATGAGAGGTTAGTGAAACGAGGAGCCTCGCAAGCGGATCCGCCCGAATCGGGAAATAGATTTGGTTTCCCGAAGATTGGGAATTTCGCGTCTGGTGGCCCTAGGAGCCACGAAGACCGACCAACAGCACCCAAGTGTGTCTGAGCCAATTGCGCATCACCACGGCCCTGCAAACGCTCCCAGATGGCATTCTAGTGATCGACCAGATACGGCCAAATGATGGCCCAGTGTTTATCACTTAAGATCCATATTATGACGGGATATAATGACACTTAAGCGCTATAGTAGCGACGGTGGTCTAACGTGGCAGGGAAAAAGCAGGTCCCTCGCAGCTTAAAAGGTGCGCCCCATTAACGGGGCTAGTCGCTACTTCTTTACGTCCGCGCCGGCTGCGGCTGCTTGTGGCGTTGCGGCTGGTTTGGCGGCTGCGGCCTGCGTTGTTTGATGACTAGCTTCCTTCTCCTTCTTCAGTTGCTCGGCTTCAGCGTCGGTGATATAGCGAAACTCCTGCACCCGTCCCCAGGGGTATTGCTCAGACACGAACATGCGATTGTTCTGGTCGATGAAGATTCCTACCGGATCGGTGAACTGCCCCAGGAGGCGGCCGGGGCTGCCGACATAAGCCAGCAATGCGCCATCTTTATCGTAGGCTTGGACAAGGTTAAGGCTGGTGTCTACCACCCAGATATGACCGTCGCCGTCTACCGCAATGCCCTTGGGCCGCTCAAAGCAGCCGATGGCGTCGCAGTGCTTTCCGAACTGGCTGATGAACTTCCCCTCAGCGTCAAAAATCTCAACTCGCCAGTTTAAGGTGTCGGTGACGTAAACGTTGCCGTCCTTGTCGAGTGCGATATCGCTGGGCAAAGCGAAATCGCCGGGTGTGCTTAGCGTGTGCTTCTTGCCGGCGGTACCTATCTTGCGCAGTGGCTTAAGAGTGTCGGCGTCGTACACGAGGACTTGGTCCTGCTGCGTATCGACGACGTAGAGGAGACGGTTCTCTTTGTCGAGGGCCAGGCCCACGGGATCGACCAGACCCTTGATCTGGTCCTGCACCTGGTGTTTGGCGTTGAAGACCAGTACCTTGCCCAGCTTCCCATCGGAAACAAAGACGCGGTCGTCGTCATCCACCACCACGCTGTTGATCATGCCGAAGTGGGCCTCGAAGCCGTTGCGGATCAGCTCCGTGTCCTTAGTCTCGGTGTTGAAGACGAAGATTGCGCCTACTTTCTGGTCGGCTACGTAAAGGCGTCCTTTCGTGTCCACCGACATGCCATAAGGGCCGAGCAGCTGAAAGGGAAAGTTCTTGACCGTGATCTTTTCGTCTTGCGATTGCGTGCCGGCGAGGCGGTCCATCCAGCTTTGCTTGGCCTTCTTGCCCGGGGTGTCGGCCTCTTTGTCGAACTTCATGCCCGCGAAGTAACTGGTGTAGCGGACTCGCGGGATGTTGGGTGGCTCGGGCCAGACCAGCTTGCTAAGGTCTTGTTCCGGCTTCTTTGCCGCAGGCTTCGCGGCGGTGGTGGCCTTCTTCTTTTTGTCGCCGGCGTGGAGGGCGACGGGCGAAGCCAGCGTCAGTCCCCAGGCAAAAAGCAGCACGACGGCTGCCATGCGAACTGTAGTTGTCTTGGCGCGAAGGTTGCACATGATTACTTTTTCTCCGCAGTCTTGGTCATCTCAAATCGGTTTTTGTGGCAGGTATCGCAGAACGCCATGGTGTTCGCCTGGTCATTTACCAGCAGCTTCGCCTGCGCAGAGGAATGCGGCTGATGGCAGGTGAGACAGTTCATGGGAGTCTTGACCTTGCCCGGATTGGCCGGATCCATTAGGTCCGAAATCGGGTGTCCGCTCACCGGATGTCCCAGTCCATATTTGAGCGGCAGCACGACAGCTTTGTTCTTCTCGAAGTAGTCGGCCGGCAACTTGACCTGGCCGTTGAAGATGGTGATCAGGTGCTCCGCCTCCAGTTTTTGCGGCTGCGACTCGCTGCCATGACATTCCAGGCAGAGCGTGTTGGTATCTTTCGCGCGCAGCAGGTGGACATTGTCGCTGCCATGCGGCTCGTGGCACGTCGCGCAGCCCTGGCCAAACGCCGGTTGATGCAGGTGCGCTTTCTTCATCTGGTCCGATTGTTCGCTGTGGCAGGCGACGCAAGCATTTACCGGGTCAGGCTGCAGGAAGCCCGGGGTGGCTCCGGCATGCGGATTGTGGCAGGCAATGCATTCGCCCTGCGCGCCCGGATGTTGCACCTTGGCCTTCTCGATTTTCTCTGCCTGCTCGCTGTGGCACGTGACGCAGAGGGCCTTGGTGTCGCTCTGGATCAGCACCACCTTGCCGTCTTTCGCCGGGGCGTGACAGGTATCGCAGCCTCCGCTTGCGAACGGCGGATGCGTGAATGCCTGCATCAGCTTGGGCTGCGACGACTGGTGCGGATCGTGGCACTGCACGCAATTGGCAGTGGCGAATGGCTGCCCCTGGTGCGCCTTGATCAGGCTCGCGTCCTTGGGATCGTGGCAATCGAGGCACAGCGCCGGAGTCGCCTTGGTCAGGTGATAGTCGAACTCGATCTTGCCGCGCTCACCGACTTTGTGGGTGACGTGGCAGGTCTCGCAACCCATGTCGAGCGCCGCGTGCCGGCTGCCTTTGTCAGGGACGTTGAGTCCTTGCTTATGGCAGGTCAGACAGAGATTTTCGTTCGCCCCGCCTGAAGTCGGCTTCAGCAGTTGGAACTTGTTGTCGGTGGTGTGGGGATCGTGACACTTGAGGCAGTCGCGAACCGCCGGAGGATGAACCGTGCCTTTCAGGTCGGCGGCGTTCTTGTCGGCGTGGCAGGTCAGACAGAGCGAGTATGGCGTCGCGGTGATGAGCTTGACGCGAGTGACATCTTTCGTCACTCGCACTTCGTGGCAGCTGGTGCAACCCATCGCGATAGCCGAGTGAACATTCTTGCCCTTAGCCTTGTCCTCGTGGCACCCAATGCACTTGGCGGAGTCTGTGTTCTTGTCCAGCGGAACGGGGTGTGTGGCCGCGCCGCAAATGCCGGCGCTCAAAATCAAACCCAATCCCAGAAACAACCGTACTGCCCTCACACGAACCTCCACCCTGAGAATAACTACTTGTGCACGTCGATTACCGTGAACCAATGGCGCTGGTGGAGATTGGTTCCAGGCGAGGTAAGTTACTGGCCTGGCAATAATTAAGCGGCTTCAGAACTTCGTCATTAGCGGCCCGGAGAGGCGGGATCGTGTCTCTGGGAATGGGTTTTCCTCCGCATTAAAAGGTGAAATCCCCCACCGGCCTAGCTATGCGGAGCGATCGTCTCGCCTCTGGAGTCGCCGCCAGTGCCGCGAATTTTCCCACTTCGCTCAGCACTCCACCAAAGAGGTGACGTCGTTCAACGCTGGAAATCGCTGAGTACTTTGTTGCAAGAATCTGCACCCCACTCGCAGGGAGAGCCTTATTTTTCAGCGGGATAGAGCGGAATCAAAATTGCACCGTTGTTTACGCTCGGTATCCCGCTTTCTTGGCGTGAGCTTGCGATATGCCGAGAGGGCTCGATGTCGCTTTGTTGTCAACTGTGTCATTCACACTCGGAAGCTCTGTGGTGGCAGTCCCCGCAGACGTAGACTGAAGGAGGCAACGTGAGCAGAACTTCTTTGAAAACTGTGTTGTTGTGTCTGGCGTTAATCGTTGGGCTCGGTGTCGCCACCGCTTACGCCGACAGTTTCTCAATCCTGACCACCCGTACGGGTACAACGACCATCGATTGGGGCCAATATGGACCGCCTTTCACCCAGCTAATGAGCCCCGCGCCTTGGACAGCCGGTAGCTATAGCGGAACCGCCAGCGATTCAGGGACCTTGGAGAGACGCGACGAAGGCAATGGCTGGGATGGAATCTTCACGATTGGTGACCACTTGTTGTGGAACCAGGACAATGGACAGGCCATCGACATCCACTTCAATACTCCGATCTCGCTGGGCGGTGCTCAGATCCAGGACGACTTTTTCGGACTCTACATGGGGTGCATTCAGGCGCTCGGGAGTTTCGGCTCCAGTCCTGTATTTTGCGTGCAGGGAAATAACACTGGCGCCGAGGACGGCAGTGCGCCATTTATTGGAATACAGGATCTAAGCGGCGGCCACATCACCGACCTGTTATTCACGACCGATGTCGGGCCGAATGCGACAGCCATCAACCAGCTATCGTTCAGCCCGAGTCAAGCGACAACGCCCGAGCCTAGCTCCATGATTTTGCTGGGTTCTGGCCTGCTGACCGCTGCTGCGGCGATCAGGAGACGTAAGCGCCAGGTGTAACCCAGGAAGCGAACGAGGCGATCAGTGAGGCGTCAGCTTGCAAGCTGGCGCCCCTTTTATTGCCCGGTCGAAACCCCCATTTCGAAAATCGATTTCTTCTTCCGCTGGACCAAGAGTCCAGTTCCCGTGCTGAAAAGCGGTTCCCCTCCAACCCGTAGAGCTCTGAATGCGCGCTTTGATCACCGAAATGGGTGATATGCCTCACTCACGGGGCGAATGCTGGGACGCTCCTTCAGCGCAATTGCTCAAATCGCAATCACTTACACGTTTGTCGTGGGATGGCTTCTGACGTGCACTTTATTGGTTGCTCACGGGAAGGAGCACGCATGGCCTTCAGCCTTTCGTCTATTCCAAAACGCATTCATAAAACTTTTGCCAACCTGCGGACGGGCATCGTGCTGCTGATTCTGGTTGTGATCGCATCTGCAGTGGGAACTTTCATCCTGCAGCGTCCAGCCACCGACCCCGACAAGCTCTCGCAAGCCTATTCGCCGACGATGCTGCGTTTCCTCGATCGCGTCATGCTCACCGATGTATTTCATTCGTGGTGGTTTCTAACTTTGCTTGGCTTGCTGAGTTTGAGCATCGTGCTGGTTTCGATTGATCGCTTTCCTAATGCCTGGCGTTTTTACGCGAGGCCATACCGCAAGACCGACTCGCACTTCCGCTCCGCGCTCCATCACAAAGTTGAGATACCCATCAAAAATGCCGAAGACGGATTGAACGCCGCCGAACGTGCACTGAAGAAGCTGGGCTGGCCGGTCGAACGCGTCGCCTACAAAAACGAACCCTCCTTATATTCCGAGCGGCATCGCTTCTCGGTTATGGCGGTGTATATCGTCCACGCCAGCCTGCTTCTGATCTTCGCCGGCGGCATCATCGATGGAATTTTCGGGTACAGCGGGTTTCTGGCGCTGCACAAAGGTCAAACCGACAACGTAATCGAGCTGCGCAGCGGCGCCAAGAAATCATCTCCCGTTCGCCGTGAAGTGCTATGCCGCCGGACAGGATAACTATGCTGACGGTTCGCCGAAGAAATGGTGGTCGAAGCTGGCGGTCGTGCAGGACGGAAAGGAGATCGAGTCCAAAGAGATTGTGGTGAACGATCCCCTGGTTTATCAGGGATTGCGCTTCTACCAGTCCAGCTATTGGCTGGACAATCACACAGTTGACTCGCTGCAAATCGCCGCGGTTGCCAAAGACGGCAAAGAAACGCCCTTGCAATTGCAGATGAACCAACCCGTCGCCTTGGATAGCGACGCCACGGTTGCGCTGGTGGACTACATCCCAGACGCTTTTGTTCGCGATGGCCAAGTCTTCAAGAAGTCCGACGACATCGAGAATCTGGCATTCGGGCTGGAAGTAAAAAATCTTTCGACCGCTGAAGTCACCAAGCTTTGGCTCTTGCCGGCACAAGGCGCGGTCCTCGGTGGAGAGAACCTGAATTACCAATTCAAGGGTCCGGCCTCGGCCCAGGACATCGCGTGGGCCGCGGTCACTGGCCTGGAAGTTTCGCATGAGCCCGGACAGTGGCTAGTGTGGGGCGGAGTTCTGTTGATGGTTGCGGGGCTGGGAGTTGCGTTCTACATGGTGCACATGCGGCTGTGGATCGTGGCCATTCCGGACGCGAGAGGCAAGCTGGTGCTATGGATTGGTGGTCAAGCCAACAAGAACCGCGATCGCTTCGAACAGAAGTTCAGCGATGTGGTAGATGGTATCCGGACCGAACTGGAAAGCGCGTCACTCACGCGGCAGTCTGCGACAGAACAACCCGAACTAACGCTGGCTGGTGTGAAGTAGCAAGACGGAGGAAGAAAGACATGTCTACCCGAGCACGAGTCGTACAAATGGAATCGCCGCCGGCCGCGACTGGCGGAAACGCACTGCTGGTCCTGGTGGGGCTATCGGTGGTTTTTCTGCTGATCGTGGCGTTGCTGGGCGTGGCGAAATCCGGCGGCAGCCTTATCAGCGAAAGCAATTTTCTCTACGTCGCGCTGATCTTCTACGCAGGCGCCGGCGCGCTGTACATGGGATTTGGAGTGACCGGAACGCCGCGCTTTGTGCGCTACGCGTCGGTAGCGACATCGATCGGCCTGGTGGCGAATACCCTGGCCGTGGCGCACCGCTGGTATCTTTCCGGACGCCCGCCTTTCGCCAGCATCTATGAAATGCTACTCAGCTTTGTCTGGGCAGTGGCCGCGCTGACGCTGGTTGCCGAGAAGAAGTTCGGCGTCAAGATCATTGGCAGCATCACCATGCCGTTGGCGGTAGTTTGCGTCATCCTGATGCAGTTGCTGCCCGTCCGAAGTGCGGCCGCTGGTGCCGGCGCTGCAGTCCACCTGGCTGCATGTGCACGTCACGCTGGCCATGTTGAGCTACGCCACCTGCGCCTTAAGTTGCGCACTGGGCATGATGTTTCTTATCAAGGACAACTTCCACACTGAAACTTTTCTGGCGTGGACGAGCGCAATGGTAAGCGCGATCTACATCGGCATCATTGCCACTCGCTTCGAGCGCTGGGGCGGCTTGTCGGTCACCGGATGGGACGCGAAAAATAAGTCCGACATCTTTCTCGGCCGCGGCATGCGGCTGTTCGTCACCGTGCCCGACCTGGGTTGGCTGTTTGTAATTGCGGCGTTGGCAGCTATCGTTCCCCTGTTCCTATATTTCGCGGGTCGAATCAAGAACGACGAATCGTTCTACGCAACTGCCAACAAGGCAATCTTTATTAGCATTTTATTGCAGGTCGTGGTGGTGGCTGCTTTCGTTCTTCGCGTCCGCGATGCGGCTTACCCGTCACCTGACCAGGATGGACTCTTCCCGACCAGTCTGGCCGCCAGCCCCTTCTTACTGGGAGGCATGGTGACGGGTATTTTTGCTTCCTTGTTGTACCTGATGCTGTTGTGGAGGCGCGCCGACCTCGAGGGTCTGCTTCCCTCGGCCGATACGCTCGATCGCGTCACGTACAAAACTATCTGCATCGCCTTCCCGCTGCTGACCGGCATGATCGCTGCCGGCGCGTATTGGGCGAATCGCACCTGGGGTTCGTACTGGAGTTGGGATCCCAAGGAAACCTGGGCTGCCATTACCTGGCTGGTCTATGCCGGCTATTTACATATGCGGATCACGCGGGGATGGCGCGGGCGTAGGGCCGCGTACTTCGCCATTCTGGGCTTCGGCGTCGTGATCTTCACTTTCCTCGGCGTCACGTATCTGCTTCCCGGCTTACACGCGTACGCATGAGGAAACAGGGCTGGCCGATCCGGTTCTGAGGATGGATTAGGCCCCAAGAGTCAGCGCCGCTTCCCCAGCCCTGCAATTTGAATCTTCAAGGAGTAGAGCAGCAACGTGAAGATGTCGATTCCAGCCCCATTCCGACTGTATGACGCCGATCCAGCGGCGCCGGTCGATGCTCTCTGCTGTGGGAGCAGCCGCCGGTAGCTCGCAAGCGCCATCTCAGTTGGGCGCTTAAAGCAGTGCTGCCTATCGCCGCAGTCGTGCTGAATGGCCTGCTGCTGTTTGTGCTGATTTCTCTGTCGCTCACCGTAGGCGAGCGGCACGTCATCATCACCGTCGCGGCCGCGGGTGCGTTCCTCATTTGCGTCACGGTCATCATGGTGCTGGCCGTTTCCGTCCGCCGTCCGATGTTGGAATTGCAAGACAAGATTGCGCGCGTGCGGCTGGGCGACATGGACGTCGCCGTTGGCTTCGCTTCGCGCAATGACGAAATCGGCGATCTGGGCCGCGACTTTAACGACATGGTGGTGCAGCTTAAGTCCAGCCGGGAAGAGATCCAGCGTCTGCATCAGACGCAGATGTCGCGTGCCGAACACTTCGCCACTCTGGGAGAATTAGCGGCTGGGTTGGCCCACGAAATTCGTAATCCGCTGGCCGGAATCGCTGGAGTAATCGAGATCATAAGCCGGGACCTGCCGGCCAGCAGCCCGGCGCGTTCCGTCATCAAGGACGCCAAGGAAGAGGCGGTACAGATCAATCGCATTCTCACTGAACTGCTGGACATTGCCCGGCCCAGGCCGCCGCAATTCCGGGTCGGCGATTTGTGCGGCACGGTCGAACACGCCGTCATGTTCGCGCGCCAACAGGCGATCACCAAACGCATTATGGTCGAGTTGGAAATTAAGGACGTGATTCCACCCGTGGAGCATGACCCTAATCAGATCAACCAGGTGTTGCTGAACCTTCTGCTCAATGCGATTCAATCCATGGACAAGCCCGGCGTCGTGCGGGTTTCACTGGAGAGCGATGAGGACGACGCGCTAATTACGGTCGCCGACGAGGGGAAGGGAATCAAGCCCGAGCATCTGCCTAATATTTTTCGCCCCTTCTTCACGACCAAAGGGCATGGCACTGGGCTGGGGCTCTCGCTTGCCCGGCGCATGGTAGAAGCGCATGGCGGCCACATCGAGGTCACCAGTGTAGTGGGCAAGGGCACCCAGTTCCGCGTGCAGTTGCCTATCAGGAGCGTGGAGCAGCAGCACCAGCCCGCCTAAACCGTGTTTCACATTGTGTTTGCCCTGGCGATGAGTTTCAGCGCCGTTCAACCGAGGCATCAGTCTTCGGGACGGCGTTCTCCGGCTTACGCTTGCCCGTACCCCCAGCACAGGACAGGAAGAATGGGAAACTACGTTGTACGCCAACGGCCCTGGCAGATGTGCGGTCAGATCGGGATGGCTGGTGCCAGGCACGCTGAGAACTATGAGCTGAATATCGTGCTGCTTGGCCGCTTCCAGGATCAGGGTCTCCGCCGGCCCAAACTCGACCAGGAACTTCGGCTCGACCCCCGACTGGCTTACCGGCCACTGCTCTTCCAGCAGGCGCAGGCGAAAGAAGGAATCCGGCGGCATTCTGGTGGAAAGCGGTTCCTTCCAGACGTTATCGACGATGTGCAGAAGATAAAGATCGGCGCGATAGGCTTTCGCGAGCGCCCAAGCGTAGTCCATGGCAGGCCTCGACTCGGCAGAGAAGTCGGTGACATGCAGGATGCGCCGGAGATGTACTTCGGCTTGAGGGTCAACGGTTACGGCCGGTCCGACCAGCAGCACGGGAAGAGTTTCCAGCCGAACAATTTCTTCGGCTGTCGAACCTAACCATAGTTTCTGCAGGCCGTGTCTGCCGTGCATCCCGGTGACGACCAGATCGACGTCGTGCTTTTCCACAATCGAAGAGAGCACCGGCAATATTTCTCCGTGATCGAGCACTACCTGGCAAGGTATGCCGTTGAAATGAGAACCCGCCAACAAAGTCAGTATGCGGCCCTCGGCTTCTTGTCGCATGCGAGCCAATTCCGTGGCCCGCTGCTGCAGTGGAATGTGAGCATAGGATTCCGAGGTAATTACATGTGCCACGTAGAGGGTGGACCGGAAACGACGGGCAAGGGCAGCGGCGTAGGGAAGCGCCATGGCGGACCAGGGCGAAAAGTCGGTCGTAAAGAGAATTTTCGCGAACCGGATCGGAAGTTGCTCTGACGGATGCAGTGCTGATTTCATTTTCCAATCCCCGCAAGCTTCGTTGTGTCAGGCGGCAGCGTCGGAAGCGGGAGCCTGCACTCCGCTTTCCTGCACCGGCGGTATTGGCGCAATGTATTTCGCCAGTTGATCGCGCGCTGCCGGAGAAGTGATCATAATGACTCGATCCAATGGCTGCAGTATGGTGTCCGGATGCGGCAGCAGCACGTGTTCGCGTCGCGTCACCACAATGATCTCGAAGTCGTATTGATGTAATCGGCGATACAGCTCGCCGATGGTTTTTCCCGCTATCGGTGTATCTTCCTGCACCATTCCTATGGTCAGTTCTCGGCCGCCGGGCAAGTCGAATTGGATCCGGGAGCGCAGCAGTCGCAACAGATCGAGATGGCCAAGTTGGTCGGAGAGCGGAAGGTTTCTGCGACCCAGAAGCTGGAGCGCGATCTGGATGTGCTCCAGATAATGGGCCGGCGAGTCCCGTCGTCCGGGAACCTGGCCTTCATACAAGCTGCGATACTTGAGAAAAGAGGAAAGCCGTACCTGAAGGAGATAGCTGATCATCACCGCCATTCCTGCGGGAACCAGCAGGTGATATCCGCCTGCCATTTCTGTCACCATCAACATGGTGGCGACGGGCACACGAGCAGCTGCTCCGAAAACTGCTGCCATTCCTACAATGACAAAGACCGCGGGGAGTTGATGCAGCACCACAGCGAAGGCGCCTCCTAACATTGCCCCGACAAATAAGGATGGCGCAAAGACGCCACCTGAGCCACCCGAGGCGACCGTCAAGGCGAAGGCCACCATCTTGGCCACGACCAGCAGTAGGATCAGGTGGAAAGCAAGCCTGCCATCGATTGCCTGCTGCATCCAGCCGTAACCGCCGCCCAGGACTTGCGGTAGGCGAAGTGCCAACAAACCGACGCCCAGACCGCCAATTGCGGGTTTCGTCCAGAGTGGAACCGGCAAGGCCCGGAACAAATCGCGTACCCGATAGAAGACCTGGGGCAAAATTGTTGCAATCAGTCCGGCTGCCACCCCCAGTGCAGCGTAAGCAAAGTAATCCCGAAAGACAGGTGTGGGGATAACAGGAACTTGAAATAAGGGGCGGAAGCCAACAAACGCGCCGTTGACGGTGTAAGCGACCGCCGAGGACAACATGGTGTAAAGCAGCGCCTCAACTTCGAATTCCATGTTTCCATACAGGACCTCAATGGCGAAGACGCCTGTGCCCATCGGGGAACGGAAGATCGCCGATAGTCCGGCAGCCATACCCGCCAGCAGCAGCAAGCGGCGCTCCTCCTCGGAACGATGGGCCAAACGGGCGTAAAGCGAGCCCAGGCCGGCAGTGATCAGTGCGATTGGCCCTTCCCGCCCTGCCGAACCACCCGAGCCTATGGTGATGGCGGAGGCCACCATCTTGATGGGCGGAACGCGCGGACGAATCACTCCTTCCTTGCGATGAAATGCATCTACCGCAGTATCGGTACCGTGGCCTTCGGCTTCGGGGGCAAAGCGGTAGACCAAAATTCCCGATAGCAAACCGCCCAGCGAGGTGACAGCGGGAATGAGCCAGAGACCGTGTGGTCCGATGTGCTGGGCAAGTGCCCTGCCTCCCTCGACGGCCGGAGAGCGATAGCCCGCCAGATCGTACAAGAAGAGGCGCTGGCAGACGCGCAACATCCACATGAACAACTGCGCACTCAGAGCGCCGACAACTCCGAGCATGGCCGATTCCAGCAGCAGTCTTGGCTCGCCTTCGTGTGTCAAACCACCTCTACTCATTCAACTTTTCGAACGCCCGCCGCGAAGGACCCTGCAAGTGTCTGCCACGCACCAGGCGATTCGTTTGGTAAGCGAATTTTCGCCCACACTCTTCACTGATGCCTCTGTCTGTCCGTGCGGGTGGCTCGAAGAGCAAAATAAGGTTCCTCATCTCGCAGCGGAGCCTTGGTGACGTTGTTTATGGTTTATTTCTGTGGTATTGGCAGCACGGTGAACGACGGATTGTGATAGGTTCCTGCAACTTTCACTTCTACCGTAGAACCTTTCTGCTTCTTCTTATGGACTAGCGGTTGAACAATCTTCAGCAGGAACGATTTCACTCCCGTAGTTGCCTGCGAGAGCTGTGCATCCAGGCGCACGGGACCATGCAGATCGATCTTCTCCGACTTGAGATTGTATGTGCCACTCACCATCGCTGAGGCCCCGGGAACGTCGAAGGAGACATTGCTCAAGTTTGCGATCGCGTCGCGCAAGACCACGTGGCCCTTGACATTGGAAAGCACACGTCCAGGATCGTAGTCGTAATCTCCATGCTTCTCCTCTTTTTCCTGCTGGTCCTCCACTTTGTCGGCTTCGCCGCGAGCCCGCGCGCTTGCGACGTCTACGTCCTTCTGAGTTTCAAAATTGGTATATTGCGCGCCGGCGATTCCAAAGTCTCCTTGCAGGCGCACCTTGTCGAGGAATGGCCGATTCTCCGGAGGGACAGTCACTTTCGCTCGGAAGACAATATCGCCGGTCATGGGCGGAGGATTGTCCTTAGTGAACAAGCGCAGCAGGTCCTCGGTGCGAGCACGCGTGGAATAAGCAGTCATGGCAACCGTTTTGCCGGAATCCTCAGATTGGCTCTCCACATCGGTCTTGGCGACAATCGTGGTCCGTCCCCAGTGCGCGACGACCGGCTCCAGCGCAACATCTCCATTCAGACCGTCCACCAGAGCTTGAAAGCGAGTGGTCAGATGCACCGGATGCCCGTTGCGGGTGAGCACAAAGTCGGGCGTATCGGTTGTGCCGGTCACGTCCACATGCTGCAGCACTCCGTCGAACTTTCCCGCAGCGGAAACGGTTCCGGCGATTCCGGAAAACACTCCAAGATCAGCGTGCTGCAAGGTGTAGGAGCCGGAGAGGGGGGTCTGTCCACCATCTCCCGACTTCCACGGACCAAACTGTCCTGTGACGCTCACATCGCCCGGAGGTTCAGGGATCTTCAGCACAGCCTGGAATGAGAGTGGATGTCCATCGGAGATGGAATGCAGGGCGAGCTTTTGAATGGGAAACACCAGCGGTTCCTGGCCGGACTGTCCTGGCCTGATCTCCACTTGGGCGCCATCGGCGATAATCTCGCCAATCGCGATTCCGGACGGCGTGGAAATCCCCGGCGGCGCTGACGCTTCGGAGCCAGCGGCGCGCGTGACCACCACACGCATGCCTTCGGCTCGAACCTGTTCGAGGCGATGGGTCAACAGGTCGGGATAACTTCCAACGATGGTCAGCCGCTGGATGGTGATAAATGGCGGCGAAGCCTGATTGCCGTCGCGGTGAAACGTGATTCCATCGGCGACGCAGCCGGGATGAGGGAAATACGTTTGCCGGAAACCGGTTAGCTGCACGCTGGCTCCCGACTGCTGCTGCAATGCCTGTATCACGGCACTGCGAGTGAACGGCCAGTGGCGCTCGGCGACCACCGCCAGTATTCCCAGAGCAGCCACGAGGAGTACCAGCACAACCAACCATGCGGGCCCAGGAACAAAACGTCTGGCCTGGCTCGTCGTCGGAGAAGGGACGAACTGAAGTTGGCGTTCCACGGATTGCCGCTGGTCTCCCGCGATTGGATTGGGCTGGCTGGAACTGGGCAAAGCGCCCTACATCTGGGATGAGCACGGCTACTCGACGGTTGACTGGCGTCCCTCTGAGGGCGAGAAATTTCCTGGTTCAAACGAATTCGTAGACGCTCGCGCTGTTCTGTTCCACTTTGTCGGTCGCAATCTCCGCAGCCGGGTACCAATGCTGAGAGCCACCTTCTTGCGGCGTCAGGAATCTTATAGCTCTGGCCAGGTTTCCACTTGCGCTCGAAAGGACATTTTATGAAGGTCCCATTCCTACTCGGCCGCCTGATATTCGGCGGGTTTTTTCTTCAGGCCGGAATCCATCACTTCAAGGAGCGTAAAATGCTGGCGCAGTATGCCGGCAGCAAGAACGTTCCCATGCCCGACATTGCGGTGATGGCCACTGGGGTGGCGCTAACCATCGGTGGCGCCAGCATTCTGCTGGGTGTCAAACCGAAGATCGGGACGCTGGCGATCATTGGCTTCCTGGGCGGCGTTTCGCCGATGATTCACGATTTCTGGAAGGTCGAAGATCCCAACCAGCGGCAGAACGAAATGATCAACTTCATGAAGAACATGGCCTTGCTCGGCGGCGCCATGGCGTTGATGGGAGTGGAAGAGCCCTGGCCGGCGAGCGTCCCCATCGGGCAGCCCAAACTGATGCAGCGTGTGCGCAAGTTCGGGCGCAACATAGCCGCGTAGCCGATTCGACTGAACCGCTCGACCGCCTATTGGCAGGAGAACATAACCGCATTCGCGGCACGATAGAGCCGGACGCGGCGTTGCGGCGATCAATTCGCCGACAGAAATTCGTTCATATCCGGCGCCGTCGCTGCGAGTCCCGGAAAGACGGTGACCCCGGCCAGTTTGAGCATAAAGCGGCAAGTGCTCTGGTGCTGGTACACCGTCACCGGGATGTACGAACCGTTGGGCGGGTATCCTGGGTTAACGTTGGGGCCGACGGCAATCCAGGCAACGTGGCCGCCGCCAAATTCAGTGTCGCTGTCTTCCGACTCGTCGAAGGTAATGATTAACAGGCCGCCTCCGGAGGTGTTGAAGTCCGGACTGGCGAGCAGCGGTGCGATGTTGGTTTGCAACCAGGCATCGGCTTGTGCCAGCGTGCCGTCATGAGCGTCGTCCAGCAAATCGGGGACAATGAAGCCATAGTTCGGCAGCGTGTGATTGGCGATGTCGGTCGCCAGTTGTGTGAACGGCACCAGGTTCTGCTGCTGCGTGGGATCATTGCGAACATCGGACATGTACGACAGGGGATTGTGGTGCTGGGAATACTCGCCGGTATCGCCGCCGTCGTATCCCTGATGGGGTAGCGCTTCCGAATATTCCTTCCAGGTTTTACCCGCCGCCAGCAATTCGCGAACGACATTGTCCACGGTCACCGTCTGGGTATAGCTGTCATCGTTGGTGATGATTTGCCCGGTCGTCAGCATGAAGTAATTGCCGATCGAGGGATGGGTGTTCGCATAATATCCCTGGGCCACGGAGTAGGCGCGAGCGAGACTATTCAGATACGGCATGGCTGGATTGCCGATGACGTCGGTATAGCTGTGGTTCTCTTCCATGACGATGAATACATGACTGACCTGCGTAGCCAGAGGTTTAGCGTTCGCAGCAATGGGAGGGTTTCTTGGGGAGTGGTGACGTTGCGCCGAGAGGGTCGTGGTCGCGATCAGCAGCACCATGGTTAAAGTGAGAAGCGAAGATACTTTAGTAAACATTTTTCCCCCGTGTGCCCCTGTGGATGACGACGCTACTACACCAGAGCGGGTCGGAGCAAGCTGCGCTGGAACGCCCGAGGAGACAGCTTGCGGGAGTGTATTTTCTTTTTCCGCTGGACTGAAGTCCAGCTTGCCCCAAGCATCCGTCCCGCGAAATGGGAATCGCTCTGCCCGACGGCGTCATCCAATGCAGCACATCATGAGGCCCGATTCTTCCTCCGAGAGCGCCCTCCGGCACTTTGCCGCGTTGGTGGGGCCTGCTCGCGAAGACGAGTCCATCCCGCTCGCGGAGGCGGCGCTGGCGATTGCGCGTATGGAATATCCCAACCTCGACGAGGCGCATTATCTGGCACGTCTCGATGAGATGGCTCGGCAGGTACAAGCCGGCATGCGCAAGAATCCGACCGCGCGCGAATCCATTGCGCTGCTCAACCATGTGCTCTTCCAGCAGGAGGGCCTGCGCGGCAACCGCGAGGACTTTTACGATCCGCGCAACTCATTTCTCAACGACGTGCTGGATCGCAAGCTTGGCATTCCCATTACGCTTTCGGTGGTTTACATGGAGGTGGCGCGTCGCGTCGGCTTTCCGATTGCCGGCGTGGGCATGCCCGGTCATTTCCTGCTGAAGCACTATGACGTGGTGGCAGGCGAACTCTTCATTGATGCATTCAATCGCGGAAGCATCTTGAGTCTCGAGGATTGTCAGCAGCGCCTGGACGAAGTTTATGGCGGGCAGGTCGACATGCAGGCCGAGTATCTGCAGCCAGTCACGCATCGCGAGATACTGAGCCGCATGCTGAACAACTTGCGACAAATTTATTTGACCCAGCAGAATGGGCGCATGAGTTTGGCAGTGCTGGACAGGTTGCTGGCCATTCCACCCGGTTCGCCCGACTTGCTGCGCGAGCGCGCGCTGCTGCGCCTGAACCTGGACCAATATCTCGGGGCCGCGCAGGATTTGGGCAAGTATCTGAAGTTGGCGCCCGAGGCCGCCGACGCGCAGGCGGTCCGTGAAACCTTCGACATGGTGCGGCAAATGGTCGCGCGGATGAATTAGAACGCCAAGATCGCTGTTCGCTATTCGCCATTTGCTTTTCCCTTCAGGCGCACTCCGCGTCCAAATAATTTTCTTCCGACTTTTGACAAACAAATCCGGAACTTCGGTGTTACAGTCGCAGGAAGCTAGGTTGAATATCGAGCCAGGGTCCGCAAGAACCAACCGCGATGGCGAACCGCGAAGAGCGATCCGCGAAAAGCGATCTTCTCCCGGCAAAAAAATAACTTGCCGGGTTACCAGGAAGTTGCATCATAAGCAGAGATAGCTTTTGGGCTTGCGTTTAGGCCCTGAAGCTAGGTACGATAGAGACGTCCTCCAATCGCCGCACTTCCCGTGCAGGCGGCCCTCGCGCCGAATTTTCTAGGCGCCAGACGGACGTAATAGATTCGATTTCAGCGAAGTACCCAACCGCCGAGCCGGCACGTAGGAAAAGTGCGAATGCCTGGCCAATAATAGCGGTTCACAAATGTGGGAGCCCGCCACCTGCGGGTGATTACTATTAAGAGAGAAACATGAACCAAGGATCGAATCCTCCCTCCGGCGGACAGCCAGGAGGGAAGGGACGCAGACGGCGGCGCGGCCGCCGTGGACCCGTCACGCACGGATCGCCGGCACAACCTGGGCAGCATCCCGGACAACAACGTCACGGGCCTCCCAAGCGCCATGGCCGCAAGCCTGGCGGATGGCAGGCTGGCCCGAACCAGCCTGGCGGCGGCATCTATACCGCGCCCATGGACCACAGCTATCGCGCTGCTCAGGGCGCTAACAACGGCAACACCCATCGCCCCAACCGCGGTGGACGTCCTGGCCAGAACTTCGGCAGGCAGTTCTTGCCGCCCGAGCCCGAGCCGCTGCCCATGACTTCGACTTCCGACGCCACCCCTGCCCGCATCTTCGCCTTTGTTGACGACCTGTTTTTCCTGGCGAAGATCCAGGAGACAGCGCGCAAGATGAATGTGAAGGTCGAGTTCGTCAAGACAGAGAAGGACCTGAATGAGCGCATGGGCCAGAACGGCGATGACAAGCCCGCGCTCATTATCTTCGATCTGAATAATGTCTCGTCGAAGCCGCTGAGTGTCATTCCAAAACTGAAAGCTAAGCTGAAGAAGGCCACCAACATCATTGGCTTCGTCTCGCACGTGCAGGGCGAGCTGAAGATGAAGGCGCAGGAAGCCGGATGCGACATGGTGGTGCCGCGCTCGGCGTTTTCGCAGAACCTGGCGCAAATATTGCGACGCCATGGCGCTCCGGAAGAATTGCCTGAGCCCGGACAGTAGGCTGCGAAGCAGTTGACCAAAGGCAGTATGTCCGGCGTCGTGAAACCAGCCTTGGCGTTTGTTGTGCTGGCGACGTCGCTCCTGTTGCTGGGAATCGCCAACTCGTCGAATTCTTCCTCGACGCGCGGCTCGGGTCCCCAGCCCACGTTCTACAAAGACGTTCTACCGATCCTGCAGGACCATTGCCAAAGCTGCCACCGCGAGGGCGAAATCGCGCCCATGCCCTTCACGACCTATCAGCAGACGCAACCCTGGGCTGTAGCCATCAAGCAGGCGGTTGAATCGAAACATATGCCGCCGTGGTTCGCCGATCCGCGCTACGGAAAGTTTTCCAATGACCCATCGCTCACGCCCGAACAGATTGCCCTGATTGCCGCCTGGGTTGACGCTGGAGCGCCCGCTGGCTCGGCCAAGGACGCGCCGCCGCCGCGTCACTGGGCCGAAGGCTGGAACATTCCTCAGCCTGACCGGGTCGTGCAGATGCCCAAGGCAGTCAGCCTTCCCGCGACCGGCGATGTCGAGTACACCTACGAGATCGTTCCCACCGGTTTCACCGAAGACAAGTGGGTGCAGATGTCGGAGATTCGGCCGTCGAGCCGCGAGCATGTGCACCATGCCGTGGTTTACATCCGTCCTCCGAACTCGACCTGGCTGCGCAAAGCGCCTGTCGGCGTACCGTTCACGCCATCTAGTTTTTCCGACGCCGAAGAGCGCGCCGAAGCCCATGCCACCACCAGCGACATGCTGCTGGTTTACGCGCCCGGCAGCGAGCCTGACCGCTGGCCAGATGGTATGGCGAAGTTCATTCCCGCAGGATCTGATCTCGTCTTCCAGATGCACTACACGACTAACGGCCACGCGGCCACTGACCAGACCAGCGTTGGCATGGTATTCGCCAAGCAGCCGCCGAAGCAGCGAGTGCTGACGTTGCAGCTCACCAATCACACCTTCGTCATTCCTCCGCGCGAAGACAACTATCGCGTTGAGGTCTCCGGCACTTTGCCGAACGATGCGACCTTGCTCAGCTTCTTTCCGCACATGCATTTGCGCGGCAAGACTTTCGAGTACAACATCGTCCACCGGGACGGCTCGGTCGAGACGCTGTTGCGCGTGAACTATGACTTTCATTGGCAACTGAGCTACCGGTTGGCGCAGCCACGATTTCTGAAGGCCGGAACGCGCCTGCAGGCGGTGGCCTGGTACGACAATTCGGAGAACAACCCGCACAATCCCGATCCCAATAAAACCGTGATGTGGGGTGGCCAGACCTATGAGGAGATGATGGTCGGCTTCTTCGACGTTGCCGTCCCCGCGAATGTGGACAAGGAACAGTTCTTCGTGCGGCACACCGCTCCGGAAAAAGAGACTACAAACAAATAGGGTTCGCGCGATGGCGGCATGAGGTATCAACATCGCGACTTCATATCGGTTTTGCTGCAGATTAAGCAAGTACGCAAGAACCAGCCCCGAATGGGGCGAAAGAGCTTAGCCCGGCGCTTTAGCGCTGGGTAGCGTGGAAAATAGATCCGAGTCCCATCAGGGACGGCAGAGCCCTGTCTGAACTGATCGCTGCGATAACCTAATCCTGTTTGTGGATTGGTCTTCCTCCCTTACAATCTACCCACCGCATGAATCCGCGCCTGATCCCACTCCCACTCCGCAACAAACTCCGCCGCGCACTGCTCGCTTGGTACGACGCTCATCGTCGCGAGCTGCCCTGGCGGCGTGACGCTGATCCCTATCGCGTGTGGCTATCGGAGATCATGTTGCAGCAGACGCGAGTCGCGGCGGTCATCGACCACTACGGGCGCTTTTTGCAGAAATTTCCCAGTGTGCAAATCCTGGCTGCCGCCCGCGAGGCATCGGTGCTGGCGGTGTGGAGCGGCCTTGGCTACTACCATCGCGCGCGGCGCATGCATCAGGCGGCAAAACTAATACTGCGCGAGCGCAAGGGAAGTCTTCCGACCACGGCGGAAGAATGGCGCAAACTTCCCGGCATCGGGCGCTACACCGCGGCGGCGATCGCGAGCATCGCCTTCGGAGAAGCCGTCGCCGTCGTGGACGGCAATGTAGAGCGCGTACTCGACCGCATGTTTGGAGCCGCCGAGGGAAGGGAAGCGACGTGGCAGCGCGCAGAGTCGCTGCTCGACCCCGAGCGTCCCGGCGATTTCAACCAGGCAATGATGGAGTTGGGCGCGACCGTGTGCACGCCGCGAGCGCCGCAATGCCCAATGTGTCCGCTGCACAAATGGTGCACGTCACGAGGCGTCAAGGATGCGCGGCCGCAACGGGTACGCAAACGCAGGCAACTCGCGTATGGCCTTGCCCGGAAGAACGACTCCATTCTGCTGGTACAGCGTCCAGCCGACGCTTCGCTCATGGCGGGCATGTGGGAGCTGCCGGCGCTTTCCGACACGCAGCGCAACGGTGACGAGCCGCTGGCAACGTTGCGGCATTCCATCACCGATACCGACTACTGGGTGTTGGTGTTCACCGTGCCGCCCCAGAAGTTTTACCGCCGGGACGCCACCACTCGATGGGTTGCGCGACGGCAGTGGGAGCACCTGCCGCTAACTGGCCTTGCCCGCAAAATCCTTCGCCGGGTGGCCGGATGAGTCCAGCGCGAACCCGTTTGAATCTAATTTGTGTGTCGAATTCTCGGAGGTCTAATCGATGGCTGCATTGAACGCGGGCGTACTTGCCCCAGATTTCACTCTGCCGACGGTGCAAGGCGGAAAGGTGTCACTGCGGGAGGCGCTCGCCAAAGGCCCGGTGGTGCTGGTCTTCTTCAAGAACAGCTGCCCAGTTTGTCAGTATGCTCTTCCGTTCCTCGAGCGCCTATTCCAGGCGAATCGAGGTGCGAACGTCACCGTGCTGGGCATTTCGCAGGACAAGGCCAGCGACACCAAGGCGTTCATGCGTGAATACGGCGCCACCTTTCCGGTCGCGCTCGACGATCCGACGAACTACGCGGTGTCGAACGCGTACGGGCTGACCAATGTACCCACCATTTTCTATATCGCCCCCGGTGGCGAAATCGAAGTTTCGGCGTGGGCTGGTCCAAGGCCGATGTCGAAGCGATCAACCGGAAGTTGGCGGAGCATCGCAACCAGCCACCCGCCCCGCTCTGGCGCAAGGGTGAAGACATTCAAGACTTCCGCGCTGGTTGAAACTCCAGGAATTGATCCGCGGTCGCGGATCTTCAGTCTGGAAAACTCATCAACTTGGAGTGTCATACTGAGCGACGAGTCCGGTCGCCGTGGCGACTGGACAAGGAGTCGAAGGACCCCTACACCTGCCATAAAGGCGCGGCTCAGCTATAGGGGTGCTTCGACTCGCTTTCGCCAACCCCCGGCGAACGCTCGCTCAGCATGACACCTCAATGCCTGTCTACCATTACGGGTAGTGGGTGAATTTCCACCCACTACCCCGATTACGACATCACATCCCCTGCCGCCCTTTTCGCGTAGAATGATGAGTTTCTACTTTCATCCCTGACTCCACTGGAGACTTCCTCTATGCGCAGAACCGCTCTGATCGCCTTCCTGCTTTCGATGGTGGCCGCTTTGCTGCCGGCCCAAACATCTCAGCCTCCTGCGAAATCCACCATCGCTGTACCGCACGTTGCTGCGCTTCCTCCGGCGGCGGAACAAGCCATGGCTTCGGTCGATCCCGGAGAAGATTCGCGCGCAGGTAAAGTTTCTGGCCAGCGATCTGCTGGAGGGCCGCGGCACCGGCGCGCGTGGAGGCGACATTGCCGCCGAGTACATCGCCACACAGTTTGCGTTGTACGGACTGCAGCCCGCTGGCGACAACGGCAGCTATCTGCAGAAGGTGGCGATGCTGGGCATTGCCACCCAGGATGACACCACGTTCGCTCTGGTTCCCGACAAGGGCGCGCCGATGAATTTGCGCAACCGCACCGACTTCGTCGCCATGGACGAAACTACCAAGACGGTGGATGACGTGGACGCTCCGATCGTCTGGATGGGCTACGGCATCGACGCTCCCGAGTTCAACTGGAACGACTACAAAGACGTCGACGTGAAGGGCAAGGTGCTGCTCATGATGGTCAACCAGCCACCTTCGAACGATCCCAAGTACTTCGGCGGCGGGGCGCTCACCTATTACGGCCGCTGGACCTACAAGTACGAACAGGCGGCGCGCATGGGCGCCGTGGGCGTCATCCTGATTCACAAGACCGACATGGCCAGCTACGGATGGAACGTGGTGCGCAACTCGTGGTCAGGAGAGCGCGCCTACTTGCGTGACGACCCCGCTCCGAAGTTGAAGGTGGCCTCATGGATTCAGCTTGACGTTGCCACAAAACTTGCCGCGGCGTGCGGCATGAACCTCGACGACATGATGGCGGCTGCGCAGAAACCGGGTTTCAAGCCGGTCATATTGCCGGCCAAGCTGAAGGCCCACATCGTCAGCACGGTGCGGCCGTTTAACTCTAGCAATGTAATTGCCAAGCGCGAGGGTTCTGATCCTGCGCTGAAGCGCGAAGCCGTCATCTACAGCGCGCACTACGATCACCTGGGCATCGTGCCGGGCATGCCGGGCGACAACATTTACAACGGCGCGCAGGACAATGCCACCGGTGTCGGCATTCTGCTGGAGATCGCGCGCGCCTTTGCCGAAGCGCCCCAGGCGCCAAAGCGTTCGGTGTACTTCGCCTCGGTCACGGCGGAGGAGCAAGGGCTTGCGCGGCTCCGAGTATCTGGGCTTGCATCCGCCGGTTCCAGCGAAAGAGATTTCGCTCGACCTGAATTACGATGACGTACCGCCGCTCGGAGTACCGGAGCAGGTCAACGTCTCAGGTGCTGAGCGCACTACGTTCTATCCCACGGTCGAGCGTACCGCCAAAGAGTTTGGCCTGGCGATTGTGCCTGACTCGCAGCCCGGCGCAGGACACTATTACCGCTCCGATCATTTCAGCTTTGCGCGCGCCGGTGTGCCCGCCTTCTCCATCGACGAAGGCGACAAGTATCAGGGTCACGACGCTGAGTGGGGTAAGCAGCAAGCCCGCGACTATGTTGCCAAGCACTACCATCAGCCCAGCGACGAGTATCGTCCGGAGATGGATTTCCGCGGCGACGCGGTGATGGCGCAGTTCGGAATCGCGCTGGGATGGCAGGCGGCCAACCAGCCGGCAACGATAGGCTGGCAGCCGGGGGATGAGTTCGAGAAGAAGCGACTGGCAGCGAGCAATTAGCGATTAGCTTTTAGCTCTTAGCTTTTGGTAATCAGCCATCAGTTCATTTGCCACGAGCAATACATTGGCATTCTGTCTATAACGCCGACGTCGTTATAGACAGGATGACAAAATCATTAGTGCATGATGACACCTCATGAAGTGAATGCCGGCGGCTCGCTGCTAACTGCCATTGGCTGGTTGCTAGTTGCTAAGAGCTAGTTGCTAAGAGCTAGTTGCTAAGAGCTAGTTGCTAAGAGCTAGTTGCTAAGAGCTAATTGCGAAGAGCTAATTGCGAAGAGCTAATTGCTAATTGCTAATTGCTAACTGCTCTTCACTGCAAATGCCGCATGCGGAAGGGAATCTGGACCACGGCTTCCAGCGCAACCGGCTCGCCGTTTTTTGTGCCGGGGCGGAAGTGCCAGCGCGCCAGCGCGCGCACCGCGTTCTCGTCGAGGCGCGAATCCAGGCTGTCGAGCACCTTGATGTCGTCCACGGTTCCATCGACGCGGATCACGGCATACAGGGTGACGGTGCCTTCCACTTTGTCGCGCAGCACGTCTGGGGGATAGGCGGGATCAACCTTGGTCGTGGCCACCGGCGCGGTGATCAAACCTTTATCGGCGGTCTCTTTCAGCTCGGCGAAGCGAATAATCCAACTGCCCGTTGCCGAGGTCAGGTTGGGCATGTTCATGGTGAGCGAGAAATAGCGCCTTGCGCCGAACACCCGCTTCTCGATGCTGGCGTCGGGGTCGTCTGACAATGTGGGAGGCGGCGCTGGGGGCTGCCGATCATGAATGCTGGGCAGCGACGGCCGCATGGCTTCGGCGATCATGCGCTTGCGGGCTTCCAGGTCAGGATTCGAAGCCGGCGGCTTGGCAAGCGTTCCGGCGACAGCAGAAATGGCAGCTCCCGGTGGCGCAGCCCCGACCGTGATTCCCGGAGGCAGACCGTTTGCGGAGCCCTTACCAGTGCCGCCGCTGGAGTTGTTGCCGGTACCAACGATGTTTGGCGTGCCCGGTGCGTCAGCTTTGCCGCTCGGTGAAGCGTGAAATTCTCCGCTGCGATTGCCGCTGGGCACGCTGATCGGCCCGCGCACGTCGGCCGGAGCTAGTCCCAACGCAATCAGTTGTCCCTGTCCCTGCGAGGGAAGGTTCTGCACGTTGGGAGGCGGTGGAACATTTTTCGTGCCACTGTCACCGATGCCGCTGGCCCGCTGCACTGGCACCGGCAGCTTGGGAGCGGCAACCTGCGGCTGCATTTGCGCCATGTTGAGCTGTCCCTTTTGCAACTTCAACTGGTCGGGAGACAACGGAGGCTCGACCACCGAAGGCTGCGGCAGCGTGGGTAGTTGCAGCTTCGACTTCAACTGCGAAATGTCGGCGGTGGGCGCTACGACCTGCACGTCAAACTGTGGAACTTTCAGTTGCGAAACCGATTGTGCAGAGGCGGCAATCGGCTGGGCTGCAGGCACGGGCGTCCAGGCGACGATATTCGGCAGCTTCACATCGTGATCCAGCTTGACCTTCGGCGGGGTGACGATCGTCTGGTGGTTGTTGTCGGGCTCCGGCGGGACGGACAGAATCTCCTGCTTGGCCAGCTTGGGCTCGCCTTTGCGCGACTTCACGGGTGCCTCACTCGCGGTGTTGATAGGCGGCAGGTACTCGCTGACTGGGTAGTACTCGACCTTGGTGTTCTGAAACGGCGACTGCAGTTTGGGCGCACGGTTGAACAGCGGCAGCGTAGCAAATCAGATAGACCGCGATGACGAAGGCGATATGCCCGGAATACGATTCGGCGAAGCGGTAAGCATCAATGCCGGTACGGATGAAGTATCCCGGCCGCAGGGGGACAGGCTGGGCCGTGATTTCGACCGGAGGCGGCTGGCGGTGCAGAAGGAAGTCGCCGAGGTTGCGGAAGAAGACGCGATACCACGGGTCTAACTCAAACAGCAGCACCGGAGTACCGGACAGCGCCGAGTTTGCGCTCTCCGGGATAGCGGGATCGCTGGCTGAAGGATCGCGCTGGGGCCTGGTTGCGGTACTCTCCGACATCATCCTCGACCATGGAGCAAGTACTCGGATTATAGCGGAAAACGGCGACTGCGGCGGGGCATCGCAACCCGGAATTCTTCTTTCGCCAAACTATGGCGGCGTGCAATGATGGATCATCACGAGGGCTACATGATTCGTAGATATTTGCTGTTGGCGGCGGTGATCACGTCGCTGTTGACCTGGACGCTGGTGTCTTCACGGGCAGCCTCGCCGGCCCAGCAAACAGCAAAAGCCCCGGCTGCCGCGGACGATCCCTCCGGGATGTACACCTTCTTGCGGGAAGGCGAATTCGTGCAGCTTACCGTGGAAGGTGGCAAGGTGTCGGGTTACATTTCGCGCTTTGGCGACACCGACAGCGACAAGGGCCAGTTCATCGACCAGTTCTTCGATAAAGCCAGCCTGGGGGGCGATCATCTGTCGTTCAATACCAAGACGGTGCACGGAGTCTGGTATGACTTTAACGGAGTCATCACGATAACCCCCGGCAAGCAGCCCGGACAGGAAGACTACCGCGTGATCAAGGGCAACCTGGTACAGCACGCAACCGATGCCAGCAATAAAGACAAAGTCGAACAGCGCCACGTGGACCTCAAATCGTTCCCGCAGGACCTGAGCAAGCCGTGACAGCATTCAGCCGTCAGCTATCAGCCGTTAGCCACGATTCGTTGTCATCTTGAGCAAGGACTTCAGTCCGAGTCGAAGGACCCCTATAGCCAGTCCGCAACGAGCGTGGCTGATGAACTCGGGCGCTCACAAACTTAAAACCGTGGTGGCGATTGAGGGCGCTATCACGAGCGGACTCCATCGGAAATCCATGCATGAATACTGTATACTCGGCAGTCCAAAACCATAATTTCGAGTCAATCGCCTAGGTGGCTTTGGACTTGATTGGGCAATGTTCATCTATGGGTTTGTCGGTTGCTATTGTCGCCATGAATGAGGAGGCCATTATCGGCCGTACCCTTGAAAGCGTGCGCTGGGCCGATGAAATTGTGTTGATCGACTCAGGGTCAACAGATCGAACCTGCGACATCGCGCGCGAATATGGCGCCAAGGTCTTGCTGAAAGAGTGGCCGGGATTTTCGCTGCAGAAAACCTATGCCTTCGAGAACTGTACGCAAGACTGGATCTTGTCGCTGGATGCCGACGAGGTGGTCAGTCCTGAATTGGCGGAGGAAATCCAGCAGGTGATCGGCAATGCTGACGCGCTTAACGGCTACTGGATACCGCGGAAGAATCTGTTTCTGGGAAAGTGGACACGGTTCGGAGGATTTTATCCTGATCCCAAGCTGCGCCTTTTTCGCTGTGGCCGCGGATTTATGACGGGCGCTGAGCCGCATCCTCGCATCGACTTGAAGCCGGAATTCGATCAGCGGACTGGACGCCTGAAGAACCCCCTGATCCATGATGCGTATCCCACATTGTCGTCCTACATGGCGCACATGAACAGCTACTCTTCGGCGGGGGCGAAAGGGGCGGTGGCAAGCGGCTATCGCGGGTTCAGCTTCATTGACATTGTCGTACGGCCGATGGCGACGTTCATCTACAACTACTTTTTTCGTCTTGGATTTCTCGATGGTCGTGAAGGCCTGTTGCTGCACCTTTACCACGCAGTATACGTATCCAACAAATACGCCAAGGTATGGGAGCTGACACGAGCAGGCTCCTCCGCGAAAGATAAAACCCATGTCAGCAGTTAGCGTGATTGCGACGGTTCTGAACGAAGCGGACGACATCGACGGTCTGGTATCGAGTCTCGTCCAGCAGACGCTCGTGCCGGCCGAGATCATCATCGTCGACGGCGGATCTACCGACGGTACCTGGGAGCGTTTGCAGGCTGACGCCCTGGCTCACGCAAATTTGAAAGCCATTCGAGATCCGAGTTCCAACTTAAGAGAATCGCCGGGGCCGATTGCTCGCGGAAGAAACGTTGCCATCGCTGCCGCCTCCTCCGAAGTGATTGCGTGCGCGGACGCCGGATGTATTTACGACCCTGACTGGCTGGCGAAGCTTACGGAGCCAATTCGCAATGGGGCTGCTGAGTATGCTCTGGGTGGGGCTTGCCTGGATGCTGATGGTCAGACAACGTGGGACATCGCGTCAGCCCCGTTTTTTGGGATTAAGCTGGATCCCAACCAAAGAACGAAATCATGTACCGCTCGCTCCATGGCTTTTCGAAAAGACTTGTGGCAGCGAGTTGGCGGTTTTCCCGAGACCAGCCTCACGGAAGACAGCCTCTTCGATGAGCGCGTCCGCACCATCGTACGGCCAGCCTTTCCTGAAAGCGCCAAGGCGCACTATAGGCCTCGGCACAGCCTGAAGACTGCTCTCAGGGACCTTGGGCGCTACGCGACGCTCGACGGAGTTACGGGCATCAGGCGGGGGCGACTATTGAGGAATCTGGCGCGCTGCGTTGCCGAGGTAATTGCGATTGCGCTTCTGCCGCGCACCGTCATCCCGCTCGTGTGTGTGCTCGCTCTGGAAATCTATTTTGCCTTTCGACTCGACTGGAAAAGCTTTCCGGGAAAAACATCAGTCCGGCTGCTGGGCGCCAGGCTCTTGTTCTCGCTGATCGTTCCATGGTTGGTTACGCTGAACCACATCAGAGGGGCGCTCACCAAAACAAATCAACCTAACCGGCAAAATGTGGCGGGCTGACCGCTGAGAGTTTCAAATCCATTAAGTTGCGCGACAGGAAAATTGCGCCCTAGTGCGCCAGTTCGGCCGTGCGCAAGAAATCGTAGTTACCCGACGGGCTCAACTCGATGCCCTGGACCCGCTTGGTGTGCACCAGGACGTTGTCGAGATACCAAAGATTGATGTACGGCAGGTCGTCCGCGATGATGCGCTGCACCTCGTCATAGATCACTTTGCGTTTCTGCTGGTCAACGGTGCCGCGGGCTTCTCGGATCAACTCGTCCACTCGCGGGTTGGAGTAGAAGGTGCGGTTGGCGCGTTTGGGCGCGAAGCTGCCGGAATCGAAGATGTGCTCGAAGATGTCAGGATCGAGATTGCTGCCGCCGACCCAACGCAACGAATGTATCTGGTAAGCGCCTTTGGTTATGTCCGCAAAAAACGTCGCGAATTCGAAGGTGCGGATGTCGAGTGCGATGCCGACCTCGCGCAATTGCTGCTGCAACACCGCCGCCAGCAGCCGGGTCGACTCGTCCGTGGAAGTCTTCATCGTGAGGTGAAATCGAATGCCGTTGGTTGCGCGGTAGCCTGCGTCATCCAGAATCTGTCGCGCCCGCGCCGGGTCGTGAGGATACTTGGCAACATCGGCGTCGTAGGCCCAGTGCTGAGGTGGCAGCACACTGTACGCGGGGCGCGCCTGATCGCGCAGCAGGTAATGAATAATCGGCTCCACGTTGATGGCGTACGCGATGGCGCGGCGGACGCGGACGTCCTTCAGGACGGGATCGCGTAGGTTCATGGCAAGGTAGGCGTAGATCGTTCCGGGCGATTGCGTGATGATGAGATCGCGATCACGCTCGAGAGCAACGACAGTGTCGGCCACCAGCGAGTTCAGCGCAATGTCGGCGCTTTGTTTACGCAGTTCGAGCGCACGCGTGGTGGCGTCAGGAATTACCTTGAACTCGACCTGCTCCAGCTTGGCTGGCGTCGCCCAGTAATCCGGATTGCGTTCGATTACGACTTCCTTGTCCATCTGCGCCCGCACAAAGCGAAACGGTCCGGAGCCGATGGGTTTGCGATTAAAATCATCGCCGCTTCCGTACGGCACAATGCCAATCGCGCCGTCGGAGAGATTCCACAGCATCGGCGCAAACGGCTCCCTCAAATGAAAGACGATGGTGTAGTCGTCAGGCGCGTCGATGTGGTCGACGGGCGCATAGGTGCTGGTTTTCGCGCTGCGAATTTTGCCACTCAGGAGCGAGTCGAACGTCCACTTCACGTCGCGCGCAGTCAGCAACTGCACCGTCGTGGAAATGCACCCCATGATGCAGATGAAAAATGTAGGTTTGCGCATTGGGTATTTCCCAACTGTCAGCCAGCCAGGGTTTCAGGTTGAAATGATCATCACGGTGTACGAGTGAATCGAAGAGAAGGGTGTCGATTCGCTCCGACTGGGCATCAACTCCCACGCGCGGATCAAGATTCGTCGGACTGCTCTCGATAACCATGACCAGCGTGTTGGGATCGGGTTTGTGCGAGCAACCAGCGAGAAATAAAACCACAGAGACGCAGAGGCACAGAGAAAAATTAGATCTAAGATGGCCAAATCGCCACCTGTTCTGTTCGCGCCCAAGTTTCTTTATATTGCGTTTGTTTCTTGCTTCAGGTCTTTCTTCTCTGTGTCTCTGTGCCTCTGTGGTAAATGGTCTCCCGATCTTCCCCGCGCCCTCTGCGTTCTCCGTGGTGAAAAAGCACCTACACATAGCTGACCTTGCCCAGGATCGCCGGGCGCTTGGCTCCGGTCGCGGATGGAATGTTGGACGGCAGATGACGCCAGGTCTGGTAGGCCAGCATCGCGAACGCCACAGCTTCCTTGGCCTCCGAGGGGAGTCCGAAATCGTCGCTGGTACGCACGCGCATTTTCAGAGGCGCAAGTTCCTCACGAATCATTCGTATCAGGGTGAGATTGTTCGTTCCTCCGCCAGAGACCACCAACTCGCGAAAGCGTGCAGGCGGCTCGACCAGCGGCAGTACGAACTTGCGCACGGCGATACCAATCGACCGTGCGGTAAGTGCCGTCGCCGTGGCGACAATGTCATGCTCGTCAGCGCGGCGGCAAAGTCGCAGAAGCTCGCGTACAAATTCGCGGCCGAATTGTTCACGGCCGGCGGTCTTCGGCGGCTTCTGCCGGAAGAATGGATTGCGCAGCAACTGTTGTAGCACTCTCTCGATCGGTTCACCACGAGCGGCGATTCGTCCATTGCGATCGAAGGGCCGCTCGAACAGGTGCTCGGTGACGGCGTCGATCACCATGTTGCCGGGGCCGGTGTCGAAGGCAACAACATCCTCGGGAAGCGCGCGCGGTGGAATCGCGGTGAGATTGGCGATGCCGCCGAGATTTTGCACGATGCGTCCATAACGGCGATGGCGGTAGAGCACGTAATCCAGAAAAGGTACCAGCGGCGCGCCTTTGCCACCGGCAGCCATGTCGGCGGGACGAAAATCGGAAACCACCGGCACCCCGATCTTCGCCGCAATGATCGCCGCTTCGCCCGTCTGCCAAGTGCAAGCAATCTGGCGTCCCAGAAAGGGCGCTGCGCGGCCTTGATGATAGAGAGTCTGCCCGTGGCAGCCGACCAGTTCGCACTCCAGACGGGCACGTCGCTGCGCCGCACGTACCGCGTCCGCATAAAGCTCGCCAAGGAGGAAGTGCAGTCGCGAAAGGTCGGCGACACTTGCTGAGCCCGCGTTCATGGCTGCGAGGATAGTCCGTCGAACGTTAGTCGGGATAAGGAGACTCGTAATGCGCCAGCAGTTCGAAGCGGGAGCGGAAACCACGGCCTTGGATGCGCACCAGGGCGACATTGATTCCGTCCGCCGAGGTGCCGCTCATCACGCCCGCGACGATCAACGCGCTAGCTCCTGGAAAACGTTTTGAAGCGCCACGTCTTCACCGCGTGCTACAAAAGTTGACCAAGCGGCTCGATGGGAGACCAGACTTCATAGGATTTCTTCGGAGCTTAAGCACGTGTGAGAAGATCTGTCTCCCCGAAGCCCTGCCCTCTTTCGCGGAACATGGCAAACCCAAACCCCCTTCAAAGGCGAGCCCCAAGACTGCTGGCGCGTATTTCTTCGCTGAATTCCCAAATGCTGCGGCGGAGCTTGTCCACGGTTTTCTGCGTCGGAGCGGCCGCCGTGCGTGACTTCAGCACGCGAGACTTCTTCCTCACCGTCAGTACTCTTTGCGACTTCTCCGCGATGAGCTTGGCAAATTTCTTGTCGCTCTCGGCCTGCTTGTAAACTGCCTCAAACGCCCGCCACACGCTCTCTGCTTTCTGGCAGACAAGAAAAATGTCGGCCCCAGCGCGAAGCGTCTCGACCGCAGCATCCTCGATGGAGGCTGAAGCCAGCACTCCGCCCATGTCGAGATCGTCAGTGATGATGAGCCCACGATAACCGATCTTTTTGCGCAGAACATCGCTCATCCATTTTTCCGACAGCGACGCCGGGGTGCGATCACCGGTAACCTGCGGGTAAGCCGCGTGCGCTACCATGACGAACGGCAAATCCCGCCGCAACTGGCGATAGGGAAGCAGGTCTTCGCTCCACAGGCGATTCCAAGGCTTGTCGATGACGGGCAGTTCATTGTGCGAATCGAGATGGGCTTCGCCGAGCCCGGGGAAGTGCTTGCCGCAGCCGAGGATCTTGCTGTCGCTGAGGCCGCGCAGGAATTCGCGGGCGTACAGGATGGTTTCCTTCGGATCGGCCGAAACCGTTCGCGAGGTCAGCACATTCTTCGAGGCTTCAAACTGGAGGTCGAGCGCAGGCGCAAAATTCGTGTTGAACCCTAACGCGTGCACTTCCTGGCCGATGATACGTCCGTGTTTGCGGTAGAGTTTTTTTGAGCCTGTGGCCGCGACCTCGGCGACGGCCGGCGCCGGCGCGATCACATCTCGCAGGCGATCGACTGTTCCGCCCTCCATATCCACGCAAAGAAACAGCGGGGTTGACACGGCCTTCTGCACATCACGCAGCAGCGCGTGCGTTTGGGCAGCCTCCTCGATGTTGCGCTGGAAGAGAATAATGCCGCCGGGATGCAGCGTGCCCAGCATGGATCGCAGGCGCGCGGACATCGTGGTCCCGCCGCAGCCCATGATGAGCAAGCTGGCCAACCTGCTGGCGAAGTTCGAGTGTGCTTTTGGAGGCCATAGAAATATAGAAGAGTGTAACGCGAGGGAAGAAAGAATTCAGGTGGGAGAAATTGCTAGGTCGGCGCTCATTGGCAGTATTGTGCCTTCAGATCCCTGAGCACCAATCTCGTACTCACTCTGCACCAAGCCGCCGTTATAACACCGGGTCTCGATATGCCGAAGGGCGATATCGCTCGGCAGCGGTCCAAACAACGGGATGCCCGCTCCAATCAACACCGGCACGCGCGTGATCACCAGTCGGTCGATGCATCCGGCTGCGAGGAATCGCTGAATTGTGACGCCTCCGTCAATGTAAGCGTGTTTGAAGCCAGTCGGATCACTGCTTTCAACCATTCGATCTATTCGCTCGCCGATCTGTTCGACCACGTGCCCTCGGTGGCGCAGAAACCGAGCGGGCCGCATGCAGTTCAACTACAGCTTGCTTCCGTAGAACTACTTACCGAACGTCAGTACAACTATCGAGTCTTGCGCCCGACTACGACTACATCGACGCCGCCGCAGACTTCCTCGAAGTCTTGAAGCGCCTGCCTTCCCGCTTCCAAGAAATCGAGCGCGTGGTCTGGCCGAGCAAGAAAGCCATCAGAGTTTACTCCGCAGAAGACTGAGAGCTTCATCGCGGACCCCCTCATAAGCCACACCGAAAGCGTCGATCGTGACGAGCAACTGCGAAATCCCAAGGAAACATAGTCCACCCAGTCCTCGTCATTGTCATCGAGCATTCTCACTCCATCTGCTTCTTCAGTCTCATGCAGCAGGTTCAGCGCGTCCATGGGACTGATGCGGTTCAGGTCAGTCTCCTTGATGCGATCCACGATCTTCTGCGACAGCGGAGTGAAGATGGTCAGCTGCAACGGCGCGGTCTCGGCGGTTTCATCGTGCGCCAGGTGCTTGACCGCATTTCGCTCGGCGCTCTCATGCTCGGCCAGACCTCACGCGCGCGATTGACTACGTCGGTCGGCAGCCCAGCCAGCTTGGCGACCTCGATACCGTAGCTCTTGTCGGCTGCGCCTTCTTCCACCTTGCGCAGAAAAACAATCCCACCGCCGCTCTCCTTCACCGAGACGTGATAGTTCTTCACGCCACTCAGCCGGTCCGCCAGCTCCGTCAACTCGTGATAATGCGTGGCGAACAGCGTCTTGGCGCGGGTGTTGGCGTGGATGTATTCGATCGCCGCCCAAGCGATCGCCAATCCATCGTAGGTTGAAGTTCCGCGGCCGACTTCGTCGAGCAGGATCAGCGAGCGCGAGCTCGCGGTGTTGAGAATCGCTGCCGTCTCGGTCATCTCCACCATAAAGGTCGAGCGCCCGCGCGCCAGGTTGTCGGCCGCGCCGATGCGGGTAAAGATGCGGTCCACCAGTCCCAGGCTTGCCGAGCGCGCAGGTACGAACGATCCCATCTGCGCCATCAGCACGATCAGCGCAGCTTGCCGCAAGTAAGTTGACTTGCCTCCCATGTTTGGCCCGGTAATGACCAGGATCGAATGGGTTGTGCTGTTCAGATAGAGATCGTTGGGGACGAAGCGATTGGTGGCTCCGGGAATCTCCATCTGCTCGATCACTGGGTGACGCCCTTCAACAATCTCGATGTTTGCGCCCTCGTTGAACCGCGGACGGCAGTAGCTGCGATTGGCAGCGAGTGCGGCGAACGAAGAAAGCACATCGATTTCCGCCAGCGCCAGCGCAGTTTGCCGAATGCGGCGCGCCTCGGCAGCAATTGCGGTACGCAACTCTGCGAACAGACGCCGTTCGATCTCGACCATCTTCTCCTGCGCGTCGAGCACCTTCACCTCATACTCTTTCAGCTCAGGCGTGGTGAAGCGCTCGGCGTTGACCAGAGTTTGCTTGCGTTCATATTCAGCTGGCGCGAGATGCAGGTTCGCCTTCGAGATCTCGAGATAGTAGCCGAAGACGCTATTGAACTTGACCTTCAACGAACCGATGCCGGTGCGCTGGCGTTCGCGTTGCTCGATCTGCGCGATGTATTGCTTGCTGTTGCGGCTCAGGTTGTGAAGCTCGTCGAGTCCGGCATCGACTCCCGAGCGGATCACGCCACCGTCAACCAGCGTAAGCGGCGGCTCGTCTTCGAGCGAGGTCACCAGCCGGTCGCGCAGGTCCCCAAGTTCGTCACATTGTGCATGCAGCGCTACAAGGCGCTCAGAAGGGAAGTGCGACAGCGCGACGCGCACGGTAGGCAGCTTGGCCAGCGATGTCGCGAGCGCGAGCAGATCGCGCGGGTTCGCCGTTTCCAGGGTTACGCGGCTCAGCAAACGCTCCAAATCGAGAATGCCATCCAGAGAGCGCCGGAGTTCCTCGCGCGCAACCACGTCCTTCACCAGACCTTCTACAGCGTCAAGCCGCCAATTGATCTCGCCGGCATCAATCGAAGGGCGCAGCATCCAGGCACGCAACAGGCGTTTGCCCATCGGGGTGACGGTGCAATCCAGGCAGCGGAACAGCGTGGCATTGTCGGCGGCGCCGGCGAACAACGGCTCGATCAACTCCAGATTCCGCACCGTGACCGCGTCCAGCACCAAGCAGTTTTGCCGCTCGTAGAAGCCAATGCGATCTACGTGATCGAGCGAGCCCCGCTGCGTGGTGCGAACGTAATGCAGAATCGCTCCCGCGGCGGTAGCCGCTGCCGATCGATTGGCGAGACCGAAGCCTTCCAGCGAGAGTACGCCGAAGTGGTTTTCGACCTGCGGAATAGCGTAGTCGGGAGAGAATACCCAGTCGTCGAGAGGAGTCTCCGCCCAGGAGGCATTCTCCAGTGATGTGATGCGGGGCGCCGAAGCTGCAACCGGCGAAGAAGCGCTGGTGCCGGGCTGATCGAAGAGGGGAAGAGATGAGGCGAACAGGACTTCACGCGGACGAAGCACCAGCAGCTCCTCGCGCACGCGGCGTTCGGCATCGTCTCCCTGAAATTCGGTCGCACGAAATTCGCCGGTCGAAAGATCCAACGCCGCAAAGCCGAAAGCGTTTCCGGCTCGCGCCACGCAGCCTAGGAAATTATTCTCTTCCGACCCGAGATGCGCATCGGCCGAGGTGCCCGGCGTAAGCACTCGCGTGACTTCCCGCTTTACCAGTGTCTTGGCAATGCGCGGATCTTCCATCTGTTCGCAGATGGCGACCTTAAATCCTTTGCGGATCAGCTTCCCAATGTAACCTTCAGCCGAGTGGTACGGCACACCGCACATCGGTATTGCGATGCCTTTTTCTTTGTTGCGCGAGGTCAGCGTGATCTGCAGTTCTTGGGATGCAACCACCGCATCTTCGAAGAAAAGTTCGTAGAAGTCGCCCAGGCGGAAGAAGAGGAGCGCGTTGGGATGCTCTTTCTTGATCGCGGCGTATTGCCGCATCAGTGGGGTGGACGGCTCAGTCATCGGATTGGCGGGAATTGCGCGGATTATAACATTCGAGGGTAGCTGACCTCGCTGCGTCGGAGCAGTGATGAGTGTTACACTGCGAGGTTTTTGTGAGGCAATCATTCGATGGCGAAGATCATCGGTTTTGAATGCAGCACGTGCGGCGCGACATTCACGGCGGAGACCGCCCAAAATGTCTGCGCGAAGGATGGCGCTCCGCTTTACGTCCGCTACAACTTGGCAGAGATTCGGCGCACCACGGCTCGCGAGTCGGTCAACGCCGGACCGGCGAGCATGTGGCGCTACGCGGCGGTACTTCCTGATGCCGAGCCGGTGACGCTGGGCGAAGGATTTACGCCAATGTTGCCGAGCCGCAAGTATGCCAATCTGCTAATCAAAGACGAAGGGCTGAATCCGACGGGCTCGTTCAAAGCGCGTGGCATGAGTGCGGCAGTCACCATGGCCCGCCAGTACGGTGTGAGGAAAGTGGTAGCGTCTTCGGCAGGCAACGCCGGAGGATCGCTGGCCGCCTATGCAGCTGCCGCCGGGCTGGAGGCATACATCTTCATGCCGAAGGATGTGCCGATCGCGAATCGGATGGAGGTCGAAGCCAGCGGTGCGCACCTGACGCTGGTGGATGGGCTGATCAGCGATTGCGGGCGAATGGTTGCCGAGCGCAAGGAGCAGGAAGGCTGGTTCGATGTCTCGACGTTGAAGGAACCATTCCGCGTGGAAGGCAAGAAGACGTTGGGTTACGAAGTGGCCGAACAAATGGGGTGGACTTTGCCCGACGCCATTCTTTACCCGACCGGAGGCGGCGTGGGACTGATCGGAATGTGGAAGGCGTTCGAAGAAATGGAGGAATTGGGCTGGATTAGCAAAGGAAAACGACCCAAGATGATCTGCGTGCAGGCAGACGGTTGCGCGCCTATCCCTAAAGCTTTAGATGAAGGAATGAAAACGGCGGAACTGTGGCCGGATGCGCACACCTTGGCTGCCGGCCTGCGCGTGCCCAAGGCTTATGGCGACTTCATCATTCTCGACATTGTGCGCCAGAGCGGCGGGACGGCGATTGCCGTTAGTGATGACGAGATCATGGATGCGGAAAAGGAGATGGCTTCGACGGAGGGTATCTTCGCTGCTCCTGAAGGAGGCGCTGCACTCGCCGCCTACAAGCAATTACTGAAGAGCGGATTTCTCGCGCCCAGCGACAGAGTAGTGCTGTTCAATACCGGGTCCGGCTACAAATATCTGGACGTGTTTGCGAAGTACTGGGGCGTGGAGGCCTTCGCGGCAAGGATGAAGGTGCCAGCCTCGCGCAATATGGGAGGGATTATCGCACCGTATTAAAGCGGTCGCGGACTATGGCGAAGAGCCGCGCTACCGGCCCACCGCGACGACGCCGTTCTCGACCGGCTGCACCAGCTGATCGGGATTTTCGCTCGCCGCCTGGGCGATGCGGATCTGCCGTTTGAAGTCGTCCATCATGTTTTCATGCAGCCGAACTTCGGTGGGCTTTTTGGCGATGGTCATCTTGTCGATCTTGTCCTGCAGGCGCAGCAATCCGTAGAAGAGATTCTCTGGCCGCGGCGGGCAGCCTACCACGTACACATCCACAGGCACAATGCGGTCCACTCCCTGCAGCACGGCGTAGGTATTGAACGGGCCTCCGACCGACGAGCAAGCGCCCATCGAGATGCACCACTTGGGATCGGGCATCTGGTCATAGATGCGCTTTACCACCGGAGCCATCTTCAACGTCACCGTTCCGGCCACGATCATGAGGTCGCTCTGGCGCGGGCTGGGGCGAAATACCTCCGAGCCGAAGCGCGCGATGTCGAAGCGCGATGTCGAAGCGGCGATCATCTCGATCGCGCAGCAGGCCAGGCCAAACGTCATGGGCCAGATCGCCGACTTGCGCGCCCAGTTGAAAACGTAATCGACCGTAGTGATCAGAAAATTCTTTTCGAACCGGTTATCAATCCATCCCATGAATGCCTTCTCTCGATCTCAGCTCCACTCCCTGCAAATTGTCGCGACCCAAGTCTTCATCGGAGCGGAGGGACTCGCTTTTCTCGACCCAATATCTTCGCCGATCACTGTACATCCAAGCTGTGATGAGCGTCACAGTTGCCGATAAGCCCAGTCTAGGCGGGTTTTGGAGCGTATTCAAGCGGATTGCGAGGTCGTGAAGCGAACAGGTGACGTGACCCGTCGCGGCAGGTATACGGTACAATTTGCGTGATTTCCATGCATTTGAAGACCCAGTCAGTGCAGACGGCGCCCACCGTAGGGCCCTCGGAATCTGCGCGCCAATCGCGTTGGCAAAGCGTCGTGCACTCGGTCGGCTGGATGGTGCTGGTCGCATTTCTGGTGCGCGTCGCGTGGATCATCGTGGCGCACACCTACCGGCTTCGCACCTCAGAAGATAACTGGGGATTTGGCTGGGAGATCGGCCGCCTGGGATATTCACTTGCCAACGGACATGGCTTTAGCTCCCCATTTGGGGGCGACACCGGGCCCTCGGCGTGGACTGCGCCCATCTATCCCTGGATCGTCTCCGTGGCCTTCCGGCTCTTCGGCAATTATTCGCGCGCCGCGGCGTTTTGGCTCCTGGTGTTCAATAGCGCTTTCGCCGCGCTCACCTGCTGGACGATCTATCGCACTGCTCGCCGCTTATTCGGTGAAACCGTAGCTGTCTGGTCAGGCTGGATCTGGGCGCTGCTGCCTTACACAATCTTTTGGTCCGTGCGTGAGATCTGGGAGACGAGCCTGTCGGCATTCCTGATCAGCCTGCTGTTCATGCTGACGGTGGAGATGGAAGGCGACGAGCGGCTCTCGTCATGGATCGGTTACGGCTTGCTCTGGGGCGTTACGGCGCTGACTAATCCGTCGGCTCTGTCGTTCTTGCCATTCGCCGGAGGCTGGCTGGTCTATCAGTTGCATCATCGCGGAAAGCCATGGCTCATGCCCGCCGCGCTGAGTGGCGTCGTCTTCTGGATGACGATCATGCCATGGCTGGTCCGCAATTACGAAGCACTCGGCAGGCCGGTTTTCATCCGCGACAACTTTGGAGTCGAACTACGGATAGGAAATAACCCTCTGGCCGAAGGGGTTTACGTGCTGGCGTACCATCCCGCGAGCAGCGTCACTCAATTCGCCAAGTACAAACAGATGGGCGAGGCCGCGTTTGCTGCGGAACAAGGACGCCTGGCTAGGGAATGGATCGCAGAGCATCCCAGCCGTTTTCTGCTGTTGACCGTCCGGCGCTTCATCTTCTTCTGGGACGGCATGCCGCGAGTCTCCGATGTCGAGGGATTGATTGCGGCCAAGAATTCGCTTTTCCTGGCGACTTCCGTGCTGGCGATCTGGGGATTGCTGTTGGCATGGAAGCGGCGCATTCACGGAGTCTTCCTGTTCGTGGCGCTGCTGATCTTCTATCCGCTGGTTTACTATGTATGCTTTCCTGAGCTGCGCTACCGGCATCCCATCGATCCGGAGCTTCTGATCCTCGGAGTTTATCTGGTTTCCGAACCTCGGTCCGCCGCATCAACCCGCCACGACGCCGACGAGGATCCCGAGCTCTCGCCAAGCGAGACGTTCCCGCAATTCCACACGCTGTCCGTCATCGTACCGGTTTACAACGAACGGAGGACGGTGATGAAACTTCTGCAGCAGGTGGCGCGGCAGCCGCTGAGTCTGCATAAAGAGCTGATTATTGTTGACGACTACTCGACCGATGGCACTCGGCAATTCTTGCAGGAAAGCGATCTGCAAAAGCTTTTGGGTGGCAACGGCGCGAACACCGTTAAGCTGGTGCTGCATGAAAAGAACCAGGGCAAAGGCGCCGGGGTCAGAAGCGGCCTGGAGCATGCCAGCGGCGAGTTGGTGCTGATCCAGGACGCCGACCTGGAATACGATCCCCGCGATTATCCCGCGCTCATCGCTCCCATTCTCGAGGGGCACGCCGACGCGGTCTTTGGAAACCGCTTTCACGATGGTCCGCACCGCGTCCCGCGCTACTGGCGCTATGTGCTCAACCGCGCGTTTTCCATGTTATGCAACTTGCTTACCGGGCTGAGTATTCATGACGTGACCGCCTGTTACAAAGTGTTTCGCCGCGAAATCTTCTCGCAAATCCATTTGCGCTCCGACCGTTTCAGCGTCGAAACCGAAATGACGGTGAAGTTGGCGAAGCTGGGAGTTCGCATCTACGAAGTGCCAATTTCCTATCACGGACGCACCTACGCCGAGGGCAAGAAGATCAGCTGGACCGATGGCGTTGTCGCGGTGTACCACCTCGTACGCTATCGTTTCAAAGATTAGGGCATTTTTGGGTCCGATGGGTTCGCGACGGCGGAGTGCGCCTGAATTCGCGTGATAACATCGAAGTACTGCATCAATAAAGGACCGCAACAGCTTGCGTATACTCTTCGTCGGTGACATTTTCGGGCGCCCCGGGCGTACCATCGTTCACGAACGCTTGCCGGAACTGCAACGGCAATACGACGTTGAACTGACCATTGCCAACGGCGAGAACTCCGCCGGCGGCTTTGGCATCACTCCGCAAATTGCCGAAGAGTTGTTTGAACTCGGGGTTGACGTCATTACCACCGGCAACCACGTCTGGGACAAGCGCGAGATCATCGATTACATGAACTCGGCCAACGGTAACGAGGCGTCCCTGGCTCGTCGCGTGCTGCGGCCGGCAAACTATCCGGCAGGATCGCCCGGCTTCGGCTGGTACGAAGGGCGCACCCGCAGCGGCGTCGCCTATTGCGTCATCAATCTGCAGGGCCGCGTGTTCATGACCAACAACGACGATCCCTTTCGCTTCGCCGATCAACTGCTGAAGCAGATCACGGCCAAGGTAATTTTGGTGGACTTCCACGCTGAAGCCACATCGGAGAAGGTTGCAATCGGCTGGTATCTGGAAGGAAGAGTAACCGCGGTGTTCGGAACTCACACTCACGTGCCCACGGCCGACGAGCGAGTGCTGCCGGGCGGCACAGCCGTGCAAACCGACGTGGGAATGACCGGTCCTTATGACAGCGTGATCGGCGTGCAGAAGGAATTGATATTGGCCCGCTTCCTGACCAATATGCCTGGCCGCTTCGAACCCGCCGTCAACGACGTGCGTTTGTGCGCCGCCTTGATCGATTGCGATCCTACAACCGGCCGGGCAACAGCGGTCCAGCGGATCATGCTGCGGCAGATGAAAGGCAGCAATTAGCAACTAGAACCTATCTCATAAATACGAACCACACTAAGTAATTGTGTGGAGTTGAATTTACAGGCACATCGGTAGGTATGGAACTCACCGATGGGCAGTGGGAAGTGCTGAAACCGCTGGTCGAGCCCAAGACGCCCGGTAAGAGACGGGGGCGGCCGTGGGCGGATACACGCAGTGTGCTGGAGGGTGTGCTTTGGATCCTGCGCACGGGAGCGCCATGGGCGGAGGTGCCGCGGGACAAGTTTCCCCCGTACCAGACCTGCCATCGCCGTTTCCAGCAGTGGGTCAGCGGAGGCACGCTGGTGCAAGTGCTACGCGCGTTGGCAGAAGATCTGCTGGCCCGTGGGCAGTTAGACCTGGCGGAGACGTTCATCGACGCCCCCTTTGCCGGGGCGAAAAAAGGGGCCGTGCTGTTGGTCCAACACGCCGCGGCAAAGGGAGCAAGATCATGGCAGTTGCGGAGCGCCATGGTCTTCCTGTCGCCGCCTGGATTGGAAGCGCTTCGCCACATGAAACTCGCTTCGTCGAAGCCACCATCGAGCAGCGTTTCACGGCGGCGGCGCCGGTGCGAATGATTGGCGATCGGGCTTACGACAGCGATCCGCTGGATGAGCGGCTGCAAAAGCAACACGGCGTCGAGTTGATCGCGCCCCACAAAGTCAACCGCCGCAAGCCCAGAACGCAGGACGGGCGCAAGCTGCGGCGCTATTGCCGACGTTGGAAGATCGAACGACTCTTCGCCTGGTTGCATAACTTTCGCCGCCTGGTCACCCGTTGGGAGTATCACGAGGCCAACTTCCTCGGGCTCGTCCAGCTTGCTTGCATCCTCATTTTGATGAGGAGATATTTATGAGATGGCCTCTAGTTAGAACCATTCGTCGGGGAGTGGTTCTGAGAAATCAGACGGGACGGTAAATTTCCCGTTAAGAACCTTTAGGAATTTAGAGATGTAACGATTAGGTACGATTTTGCCCACGACTTTCTTGCCGCGTGCGATTAGTACCTCTTCGCCGCGCTCGGCCTGCTCAATCAATTTGGAAAGATTCGTCTTGGCCTGATGGATGGTCGCAGTTGGTATCCCAGCTCCTTAGCTAGGCATAGCATAGCTAAGACAATTTTGTAAGCGTCTGATTAACACACCTGTTCGACAGGTGGGGTCTATGTTGAAGTGTCTGGATGGCGGCAAAAACCGAGTTGTCAGCGCCCAAGCGACGTACACGAGCGGAGGTTCAGCAGTTGGTGGCTGAGTTTGTGAGCAGCGGTATGCGGCGCAGCGAGTTTTGCCGGAGTCGGGGTTTGAGCTTCGGCACGCTTGATCGTCACCTGAAGAAGCAACGCTGGAAGAGAAAGAGCAGAAGAGCTTCTTCGGTCGGCCGGTTGGTGCCGGTGGAGTTGGCAGCCAGGAAATCGCCGGCGCTGCACGAATCGAGTTGTGGGCTGGCATTGTGCTAGCGGGTGGGCGCGCCGGATCGAAGTGCATCCTGATTTTGATATCAATACTTTCGAGCGCCTGGTGAGTGTGCTGGAGCGGGCGTAAGCCGTGTTTGGATTGGGCCCAGCTACGCGAATCTATCTGGCCGCCGGGGTTCACTGACAAGCGCAAGGGGTTCGAGGGGCTGTACGGTCTCGCCGGGGATCGATTGTCGTGTGGGCCTCTCAGCGGACACCTGTTCTTGTTCTGCAACGCCCAACGCAATCGGCTAAAGGTCCTAGTCTGGGATGGTAGCGGACTCTGGGTCTGTGCCCAGCGGTTAGAGAAAGGGCGAGGATGGATGGCGTCAAAGCGCGTGTCGGGGTAAGGATGCAGAACACGAGGTTGCGGAATCTACCGGCTTGGCAGTGGATTGAGATGGTCCCATCCCACCTGCGCGCGTTGACTACGTCGGACTAAAACGCTCCGCCATAATCGGCATACGCGACGCCTGAAGACGCGCAAGTGACCGGTGTTACCGGGAACTGCATGGTATTGGTAGTAGACTGGCACAAACTTCCGAAGCCATGTGCCGACCTCACTCGTACGATGATGCTTCCGAGGTTGAAGCTCAGCCTTGATCGCTTTCAGCTTCGCGGCCATCCGCTTCTTCGCCGTAATGCGCCAGACGTTAAAGCGCTAAAGGTTCCGTTGCTCGTGAGATTTTCCACAAAAATGCGTGAATCCCAGAAAAGTGAGGGTCTCGGCTCCGTGGTTGTTCTATGAACCAACTTCCCATTGAGTTCAAGCCTTATGTACAGCCCGTGCTCCTCATTGGGATGAGGGCAGTTTCGGCAGGGACAAGTCTCAGCTCCAAGGAATTACGTTGCGCTTTCGAAGTTGGCTCACGCATGTCTAAAGACAGGCAGGTGGATCGACAAAATTGAGCCTGCGGGCTTGGCCCAGTGGTTTTGGTGGAACGCGATGCTGGAGCGTTTTCCCTGCGGCCTTGTGTTCTTGTTTTCGGGCAGGCGGCGACAGTCATTTGTCAGTTCCTGCTCACTATTCTCGGGCGAGTCTTCGTTATGTTCGAGTCTCACCACAATTCGCAAGTGCGTCTGGAGGTTGCCCGAGATGATTACTAGACGAGAAGCAGTTCGCTTATTGGGAATGGGCACGGCGGGAGCGTGGTTTGCGAGTGCGCAGACACGCCTTGCCTTTTCGATTTCACCACATAGCGCTGCAGCGGCCAAGGACGCCCAAACTCCTCCACTCGCGCCAGGCGCCCCGATGTCCCCGGAGAGGGTGGCGCTTGTTGAGACATTTAAGAAACAATCCGAGGGGCTGCAGAACAAATACGAGCCGCGGGTGTACAAGAGCGGCTTGACAATGCCCTATCGCTTATTCCGGCCGGCGGTGAGTGGAAAACTACCGCTGGTCATGTATCTGCATGGCAGCGGCGGCTTGGGCGACGACAACCGGAAGCAACTGGGCTTGGGCAATATCTTCGGCACGCGGGTTTGGCTGCTGCCCGAGAACCAGAAGAGGTTCCCCTGTTACGTCGTCGTACCGCAGACGGACACGGGATGGGTGCACTACGATCTTTCGCAGCAGGCGCAGAGAATCGTTGGATTGCTGCCTGGTTTAGGCAACGGAGCCCGTTTGGCGCTGGAAATTGTAGCGTTGTTGTGCCGTGAGTTCCCAATTGATGAAAGCCGGATCTATGTGACTGGTCAATCGATGGGGGGCGCCGGCACCTGGCACATGACGGCGCACCGCCCGAAATTGTTCGCCGCGGCGGTGGCATGCTGCGCAGCGCAAACCGACGAGGACGCCACCGCATCACTGGGCACTCCCTTATGGAACTTTCACGGTGCTGCGGACCAGTCTGTCCCTGTGGCCTTGTCACGCGATCGCATTGCGGCGTTGCGAAGAGCTGGCGGACACCCTCTCTATACCGAGTACGCTGGCGTCGACCACAATGTCTGGGAGTGGGCTTATACCGAACCGGAGCTGATGGAGTGGGTGTTCCATCAACGCCGTGGCTAATCCCTCTCCACCGGTTCTCCAAAGTTGTGGTCGCCCTAGCAAGCGATGAACCGCAACCAGGGATACACGAAAGAAATAGCATCGGTTTCTGGTGACGCAATGAAGGTGGCTATTTTCTACGGGTAACTTTATGTGGAGGCGAGCTATGCTTCGACGTTTCGCTCTTTGTACCCTTACTCTTCTCTTTTCCTCCGCGGCCCAGTCGCAGACGCCACCCACGCTCACCGTCCCTGCAGACTCGCCACGCTGGGATCTGGAGGAACAAGCCAAGGTAGTTGAATATCAAAGTCGCAAGTGCCTCTTGCTCGATGGTGGAGCGGCGGTTTTGAAGGATTTTGAACTGCGCGACGGTGTTATTGATGTGGATATTGCAACCCCGGCAAAGCGCGGGTTTTTCGGTATTCAGTTTCGGCTCGCCGCCGACGGCGCCAACGGCGAATGGGTTTATCTCCGCCAGCACAAGTCCGGTCTTCCCGACGCCATGCAATACACGCCGATTCTCAACACCGGCGCTAACTGGCAAATCTATAACGGGCCGGGTTTCACCGGTGCAGTCGATATCCCGAAAGATGTCTGGTTCCACCTGCGTCTGGAAGTGGTGGGGGCACAGGCAAAGCTCTATGTCAAGGACATGGATAAGCCTGCGCTGGTGATGACCGATCTGAAAAGTGGCGTTCAGAAAGGTCAGGTCGCCCTGTATGTCCTGACTGGCGCAACCTATTTCTCGAATTTCGAAGTACGGACAACGCCCGATGCGCCCTGGGAGCGTCACCTGCCGCCGATGCCCGCTGGAACTCTGACCAAGTGGAGCCTATCGCCTTCCTATGATGCGCTGGCACGTAATCTGGAGCGTCCGCTTTCGCGCTCCGAGAGTGATGCCATAAATTGGCAGGATGTGGAGGCTGAGCCGCCGGGCCTTGTGGTCCTCTATCGTTATCGCGAGGCCCCGCATCTGAAGGTCACGTTTCAGACCGACTTTTCGACGCGCCTCGAACCCCAGCCGGGAATGAAGGTACTGTATGCACGCGCCAGCATCGATTCCGACCGCGACCAAGTGAAAAAGCTCTACATCGGCTACAGCGATGACGTCAGCGTCTTCCTGAATGGCCAGATTCTCTTCCGTGGCCGAAGCGCCCAGAGCTTCCGCGATCCAGGGTTCCTCGGCATCGTTAACCCGGAAAACGACGCCGTCTATCTTCCGTTGAAGAAGGGCAGCAACGAACTGGTGCTGGCAGTCAGCGAACTCGGCGGGGGATGGGGATTCATCTGCCGCCTAGCGGAAGTGGAAAACTGATCTTACCGGTGGGAAAACCCGAATGTATGTCCAATGGCAAAAAGTGCCAGAAGAAGATAAGCGATTCGATAAAGGATCGGCGCTTTTAAGTCTTGCCTCCGAACACCCAGCGGCAGTTTACCCCCAAACGCCATTCCCTCGGCTGAACTGGATTTGAAGTGCTGACCTCCGATGCGGGGGGGACAAGAGTCGGAGGGACTGGCAAGTGAAGGCCAATATGGGCAGGCTAGAGTGGAGCGATGGATTCCTATGCAACTCGATATATTAATCTTAAATGGATTCAAGTTTCTGCATTGCGTATCCCGTGTCCTGTATCCTTTATCTATCCTGTGTCGGGTCTCCGGTTCAGCGGAGCATCTTGAGGAAATCACCCCCGCTATGGCCGCGCGGGAGTAGCAACAGAAGCGGCAGCTGTGCGGGCCGTCGTTCATCCCGTCCTGATGCGGCTCAAACCAACTGACGTTTTTCCTGCTGCCCGATTGCTGTATCGTCCGTCTGTGACGAAACCGACCGCCGCTCGCGGCTGCGATGGGAATGGACTGCCGCTCGCATGAACACTATCCTGCTCGATCTGCGATATTCCCTGCGCACGCTGTGGAAGACCCCCACTTTTGCGGTTGCCGCATTGCTGTCGCTGGCCATTGGAATTGGGGCGACTGCGGCGGTCTTCAGCATCGCCAACGCGCTGCTGCTGAGACCCCTGCCCTACCAGGACCCCGAGCGCCTGGTGATTCTGTGGAACCGCTCACCGGGATTGGGCATAACCGAGGATTGGTTCTCGACCGCGCAATACTTCGACATCAAGACCGGCCATCGCGGTCTGGAGCAGGTGGCGATCGCCATCGGCGGTAACTACAACCTCACCGGCAAAGGCGAGCCGGAGCGCGTAGGAACCATCCGCGTCTCGTCCAATCTGTTGCCCATGCTGGGCATGCGCGCCGAAATCGGGCGCTTGTTTGTTGCCGACGAAGACCAGCCCGAGTCGCAATCGCACAGCGCTACTCAGTTATGGCACATGGACGCGCCGTTATGGCTCCGATCCCGGTATTGTGGGCAAGACCATCACCTTGAATGGCGCGCCGTACGAAGTGGTCGGTGTTATGCCGCGGTCGTTCGCCCTGCCGCGCGAAGTGATGCCCACTCTCGGCGGCGCCGAAGAGGCTGAGGTGCTGCTGCCCTTGCCGCTCCCTGGCGACGCCGCCCAGAACCGCGACCACGAGGACTACAACATCGTCGGCAGGCTGCGGTCCGGCGTAAGCCTAAAACAGGCCCAGGCGGAGATGGATACCATCACAGCGCGCCTGAGGCATGATCATCCCGAGGTATATCCACCCAACGGCGGCTTGACTTTCGGCATTGTGCCGCTGATGGAGCAAGTTGTTGGCGACGTGCGCCACACTTTGTATCTGTTGCTGGGAGCGGTTGGGTGTGTGCTGCTGATTGCCTGCGCGAATGTGGCCAACCTCCAGTTAGCGCGGACGGTTGCGCGGCAGAAGGAGATCGCCGTGCGCTCCGCGCTGGGCGCTAGCCGTCTTCGCATCACCCGCCAACTGCTGACGGAGAGCCTGCTGCTGGCGCTAAGCGGCGGCGTTCTCGGTTTGCTATTGGCTTATGTGGGCGTGCATTGGATCCGCGTCCTCGGGCCGCAGAGCGTGCCGCGAGTAGGCGACGTCGGCATCGACGGAACGGCGCTGCTGTTCACTTTCACCATCTCGGTGGTGTCGGCGGTGCTGTTCGGCATGGCACCGGTGGGACGCGCTTCGGAAATCGATGTGCAGAACACTTTGCAGGACACCAGCCGGACCTCGGCGGGCGTCGGTGCCGTCTGGGGGCGCGGGCACAGTCTTCGCCATCTGCTGGTGGTTGCGGAGCTGGCGCTGTGCACCATGCTGCTGATCGGCTCGGGGCTGCTGGTCCGCAGTTTTCTGCGCGCGCAGAGACGTGCCGCCGGGATTCAATCCGCGCAATGTTCTGACGCATGGAGCTCACCATGAGCGGTCCGAAATATAAGGACGATCAGGCGATCTGGGCTGGCTATCACGAGATGTGGCAGCGGCTGGAAAGTCTGCCCGGCGTGACCGCTGCGGGAGCCGTGACCTCGCTGCCGCTGAGCCAGATGTATGCCTGGGGTCCGATTACGGTCGAAGGCCGTGTGCCGCCACCCGGCGAGAAGTTCATCAACGCCGACACGCGCATGGTCAGCGGCCATTACTTCCAGGCGATGGACATTCCGCTGATCGAGGGCCGGTTCTTCAACGATCACGATGTTCCGGCGAATCCCGGCGTCGCTATCGTCGACGACTATATGGCGCAGCAACTTTGGCCCGGTCAGGATGCGGTGGGGAAGCGATTTCACATCGGCGGCATCGACGACACCAGCGCGCCGTGGATTACGATTGTTGGAGTCGTCGGCCGGGTGAAGCAGTACACGCTGGACTCGGGCTCGCGTATCGCCTTTTATCTGCCACACACGCAGTACGCGGTGCGCGCGATGAACGTGGTCGTGCGCAGTAATACCGATCCCGCCGCTTTGACCGGCGCGGTGAAACAGCAGTTGCATGAACTCGATTCCGATCTGCCGCTGTACAACGTGCTCACCATGGAACAGCGCGTTCAGCTTTCGCTGGCGCGCCGGCGCTTTGCCATGCTGCTGCTGGCCGGATTTGCCGGCATCTCGCTGGCACTCGCGGCCATCGGCATCTACGGCGTGCTGGCGTACCTGGTGAGCCAGGGCACGCGCGAGATCGGCATCCGCATGGCGCTGGGCGCGACTCGGACTGCCATCCTCGGTCTGGTGCTGCGCAACGGAATTGCGCTGGCGCTGACCGGAGTGGCGACGGGCGTGGCCGCCGCGTTCCTGCTGACCCGGTTGATGCAGAGCCTTCTCTTCGGTGTGACCGCCGGCGATCCGCTGACCTTCTGCGCCGTTCCGTTGCTGTTGCTGTTCATCGCGCTGCTGGCCACCAGCGTTCCGGCTCGGCGCGCGGCGCAGGTCGATCCGGCGGAGTGCCTGCGATACGACTAAGCCCGAAGGTCGTCTGCACGTATTCATAGAGAGCTGACGCCGGCCGTTCCCGCTGCTAGACTGCGCTAATGCTCGCCCCGTATGCAGTCCGAACCATGTGTTTGCTCTGAGACTTACAGACAATTAGAGCACTCATCCATGATTCATATCACCGACCTCTCGCCGGGCTGGTAATGAGAAATCCACGCCGAACTGTCGCGAAATACCGCTGACCCATAGGCAATCGCGCTTTAGTGTGCCAGAAATCCGCTGCCTGCTGCGATCACGCCGATCGTTGCGAGCACAAATCCGAAGTACCAGTACGCGCGGTTGTCCGTAAGCAAGGTAACGGAGGTGACGACCAGCGCGATTTCCAGAAATACCTCGCCCAGGTCGAAACGATCGGCGCGGCGGCTTGCGCGTCCCACTTCCGCCTCCAGACTGCGCGCTTCGCTTTGGATGTCCTTCTGCTGCTCTCGATACTTGTCAATCTCTTCGTGAAAGTGCTTCTGCACCTGCTCAGCACGTTCGGCCTTGGTATTTTCCAGCGCAGTCAGCACATCATCGAGCGCCTCCAGGTTATTGCGGCGCATATTTTTCGCTTGGTAATAGGCCCACTGGTCGGTGGCCCTGGTCTGCATCAGGATTTCTTCCGTGTGTGCGCGATGTCCCAACAGCGAAACCGTAGCCACCAGCACAGCCAGGATCGCCATAGTGAGGCTGACCGGAGCCAGGTGTTTTCGTTCCTTGGCTTCCTCGGCCGCTTCCTTCGCTTTGTCCATTGCTTCCATTTCTGAGCTCACGAGCCCTCCCGGTAGCACTTAGCAATTAGCATTTCGCCAAAATGTAATTCTGCTACATAGTAAATTGTGGAGACTCTCGGTCGCTTGAACCTGGAACTCGGCTTGGGTCAGCTTGTGCGCGTCGTATGCTCTTCTATCTCTGGAGACAGATGCGCTTCCGGAGAAGCCGCGTGCCCGGGTAGAACCTCGCGAAGGGCCCACTCTATGCGCTCCACCGAATTGCGGATTAGGTCCACCGAAGCAGACTGGGCAGTGGCATAAGTAATCACTTGCAGGGCGTTGCGAATGTGATGATTCATTTCGGCGATGGTGCGTAGCCGCTCTTCCACAAGCTTTCGCCGTAACCGATCGTAATTGCTAAGGCTGTAGAAGAGTAGGCCGGCCACAAGTCCAGTAAGGAAATTTGAAGTGAGCAGGATGTCGGTGCGGGTGACGCCGTCCTTGGCCAGCAGCCGGTCAAAGCCGAAGCCGACGATCCAAACCAACAGCATCACACAAACGCAAAGAACGAACAGCCGAGTCCTTGAATCGCTGCCCATATCCATAGCCGAGCCCTTTATGGAATTATTCTAGCTCCGAAGCGTGAGACGCGTGAGCCGGTGTTTCGTCTTTGCGAAAATAACGCAGAATTGCGTCTGCCTGGGGACGGCTGACCACCGAGGCCAGCGCGGCGGCATCGGCTTCCTTCACCGCCTGCAAGCTGCCGAAGTGCTGCAGCAGGCGGTTGGTGGTTCGTGCACCGACGCCGGGAATTTCCAGCAGTTCGGTCTTGCGATCGCGCATTTGCCGCCGTTTGCGGTGGAAGGTCACGGCAAAGCGATGGGCCTCATCGCGGACAAGTTGCACCAGATGCAGCACCGGTGAGTGCCGGTCGAGCACGACCGGCTCGTCCTCCTGGCCCAGGACATAGATGATCTCCTCGCGCTTGGCAATAGAGGCCAACGGTTGGTTAATGATACCGAGCCCTTCCAGCGCTTGGGCTGCTGAGTGCAATTGCCCGACACCACCGTCGATGAGCACCAGGCTCGGCATGTTTTGCTTTTCTTCTTGCACCCGTTTGTAGCGGCGCGTCACCACCTCATGCATCGACGCGAAGTCGTCCACGCCCACGATGCCCTTAATAATGAACTTGCGATAGTCAGACTTCTTCATCTTGCCGTCTTCCCAGACCACCATCGACGCAACCGTCTCCGCGCCCTGGATGTGGGAGACGTCAAAGCACTCAATCCGCTTGGGCAGCCCCGGCAGCGTGAGAGCGTCCTGCAAGGCTTCCTGGATCGCCTTCGCAGCGGGCTTCATGACACGGAAGCGCTGATCGTACGCCTGCTTGGCATTCTGTCCCACCAAGTCGATTAGCGAGCGCTTGTCGCCGCGCTGCGGTACGTGGATCTGCACGTGCCGCTTTTGGCCCTCTGAGCGGGGGCCCCCAGCGAGCGCCGATTTTGCGCTCGTTGGGGTGGAGGACAGCACTTCCTGCAACGTGACGCGGTCTTCGAAGTCCACCGGAACGTAGATGGTGTGCGGCACATATTGCTGGTCCAGGTAAACCTGCTTCAGGAGCGCCGAAAAGAACACTCCCGGCTCGAAACCTGTGGTCCCGACCATCGAGCTAAGGTCCTCCCAGAAAAATTCGCGTTTATCCACGATCTTGCCGCCCCGCATGTGGAACAGGTTCACGGCCAGCATCTCGTTTTCGTAGTGATAGCCAAAGACATCGGCATCGTCCCCCTCAACCGCGGCGATCCGCTGCTTCTTGTCCAGCAGATCGACAGTCGAGATCAGATCGCGATATTTCGCCGCCAATTCGTACTGTTGGCGTTCTGCCGCGGCCGCCATACGCTGCTGTAACGAGCGCGAGAGGTCTGCGCCTCGGCCTTCGAGGAACATCCTGACGTCGTGTACGGCTTCGGCGTAGCGCTCGGGCGTGGTGAGTCCTTCCACGCACGGCCCCAGGCAGCGCCCGATGTAGTACTGCAAGCAGGGCCGCGGATAAAAGCGATTCAGGTCGAGCTTGCAGGAGGGAATCAGAAAGTGGCGATGGATGAGGTCTACTATGCGATAAGCCAGGCTGGTTGGAAAGTACGGCCCGAAGTAGAGCGATCCGTCACGACGTAAGCGGCGCGTCGGATAGACCCGTGGGTATCGCTCACCGATCGTCAGTTTGATATAAGGGTAGGTCTTATCGTCGCGCAAAAGAATGTTGTAGCGCGGCTTCTTTTGCTTGATGAGATTATTCTCGAGCGCCAGCGCTTCCTTCTCGTTGTCGACCACGATGTAGTCGAGATCAACCGCCTCGCGCAGCAGTGATCCAGTCTTGGCATTCTCTGCGGCGCCCTCCAAGAAATAGGAACGCACGCGGGCGCGCAAGCTGTTGGCCTTGCCCACGTAGATGATCTCGCCCTCAGCGTTCTTGTAGAGGTACACGCCAGGCGAGGCTGGCAATGTCCGAATTTTCTCGTGAAGGTCCATTCCACTGTTATCAGAGGAGCGCCGTCGCCGGAAAGAGTCTTGCATCTCGCTGGCGTGACGCGGTCGTTATTCTGCTATCTGAATCCCCCCAAAGCGCCCCCAATCGGTGGGCCAATTGACGGCCGTAAACCACCTCAACTTGGTAAAAATTCTACTCCTCGCGTCAGGATTATCCGGTTGGCCTTGCTCGCCCCTTTCAAGCACTCCCCGCCCCACCCTAAGCCATTGAAAGTAAAGGAAAGTAGACCTGTCGCGGTCGCCTCATAAATGGCAGCCAGGTTGCTCTTGTGACTGGAGGCCGACGGCTGAGGTGACTGCCGCCGCTAAAGGTTTGCAAGGAGTCCAATTCAATGAATCGATTTACCCTCGTAGCAGCGCTGGTGGCCGGCAGCCTGCCCTTTACCGTGGGCTGCGCCACCAAGAACTACGTACGCAACGAAACAACGCCGACGATCAACAAGGTCAACGAATTAGATGATTTAACCGCGAAAAATACTCATGACATTCGGGACACCGACACGCGTGCCCAAGAGGGCATTCAGCAGGCGAAGTCGCAAGCAGATGCAGCCGATCAGAAGGCTTTGGCTGCAGGTCAGGCCGCCGACCAGGCAAACCAGAACGCCACTCAGGCTTCGCATCGCGTGACCAGCCTCGCGGGCACAGTCGAGAACCTGGATAACTACAAGCCCGTGACCGACACGACGATACTATTTGGTTTCAACAAGACCTATCTCACGCACAAGGACAAAGAAGCGCTCGATCAGTTCGCGCAGCAGATGGGTAGCCAGAAGCACTACATCATTCAGGTCGAGGGCTACACCGATTCGACTGGGCCGGCCGATTATAACTACCAGCTCAGCCAGCGCCGCGCCGATGCGGTCATCCAGTACCTGGCGCAGAAATATAGCGTTCCGGCGTACAAGATTTACCTCATTGGTCTGGGTAAGGACAATCCCGTGGCCAAGAACACTAGCGCCGCCGGACGGGCCAAGAACCGCCGCGTGGATATCACCTTGATGACGAACAACGCGACCGAGTCGGCTTCGATACAGTCCCAGTAACGCGGTGCTAGCAGGCTCTTCCCTCATAAGCTGAAGAGGCTTTTGCAAATGAAAAAGCCGCCCGAAAGGGCGGTCTTTTCATCGTTACACCACGTTGACCTGGGGCCTCCGATCCTTCAGGTCCCACGTCGCGACTGCGGCGGATTCGTTTAGGTCATGCTTCGCACAGTTCCGGTGCTCAGGTAGTTACACCAAATCCATTTCGGTCGCTTTTGTGACACTGGCATCCCTGGAAGATCCTGGTTCGCTTCGCCAGGTTTTCCCGATGATGCCTTCGGTGGCCGAAAACATGCCTTGCCCGCAGGCGTATCCGTCAATGCATTCCAGCCGCAGTATTGCTTTCTGTGGACGCGACGCTCGGCATGGTTTTTGGAACGGCTAACCCTAGACCAACACTATCTCCTTGTAATTCCGCCAACCGGTACTCGCCTCCCACAAGACGAAAAGTTAGCAAAACCTCACCGTTTTGCGAAGGATCAGCCGGCATTCCAGTAACGAACACCGCATGACCTGTCGAATTTTGTTCTACTACGGCCGTGTGATTGATAGGGTCGATATCGAAATAATAGACCCCAGCGGGAAGGCTTGTGGAACCCGCATAAAAATTGAACGGCACATCTGCACGAAGGCGATTCTGTAAGTCCTGGGCCTGGGAGAAACCAGTCAACAGCAGTACAAGACCTCCTAACGCAATAAGTTGAGTAAAATATTTCTTCACAGAAAACCTCGATTCCGCGTGGTTAAACACCTTGTGACCATTGTCGATCACAAAGTATCACGCCCTTATTAGACGTTTCTGCGGTGGAGTGAGTCTCCAAGAGCTGTCGAATTTCAGTCTCTTTCCGGACGGGGGAGTATAGTGCAAATAGATTAAGGTGACGCATTAGAAATAATCTGATCGCAGAGAGCGATGTTCACTAACACACTTCTTCTCCGTCGTTTGCGCCCTTCGCTGACCGATGAGTACTAGACTCCAACGACTCATGCTCCGCTCTATCAACATCTGGCCGCCATTGTTCGGCGCCGGAATTCGTGTGCGCTGGCGGTCCAGCCAAGCCGTCGACGTCGAAATGAAGTTGCGTTTCTGGAACCGCAATTATGTCGGCACGCATTACGGGGGCTCGCTCTACTCCATGGCCGACCCGTTTTACATGCTGATGCTGATGGAAAACCTGGGCCGCGATTACATTGTCTGGGACAAGGCTGCCAGCATCCGTTTTCGCAAGCCCGGGAGGGGAAGAGTCAGGGCGGAGTTTCGGTTGACCGACGCGCAACTCGACGACATTCGCGATAAGCTCAAAATCCAGGAAAAGTACGAGCCGACGTTTGTGGTGGAAGTGAAAGACGAAGCCGGCGACGTCGTTGCTGAAGTCCAAAAAGTGCTGCACGTCCGGCGAAAATAGGTAGGCAACACGTACCGCCGACTTCACCCAGCCGGTTGCTGCTGCGTCATGCAGTGCAGTGCGCCCAGGCCCCAGATGAAATCCCGGCAGTAAATTCCTACGATCTCGCGATCGGGAAATACCGTAGCGAGCGTGTTGAGCGCCACCCGATCGTTGGGGTCGCTAAAGATAGGTACAAGCACCAACTTGTTGGCGACGTAGAAGTTGGCATAGCTGGCGGGTAAGCGCCGCCCACGAAAGTACACCGGAGCGGGCATCGGGAGTTTCACCACGCGCAGGGGATGGCCGGACTGGTCCGTACTCTTCTTTAGCCAACGGAAGTTGTCGGTCAGTGGTTCGTGGTTGGGATCGCAGGGGTCAGGCTCATAGGCCGTCACCACAGTCGCCGGCGAGACGAAACGAGTGATATCGTCGACGTGCCCGTGGGTGTCGTCACCTGCGATGCCGCGGTCCAGCCAGATTACTTTCTCCACGCCGAGATAATCGGCGAAAAGCTCTTCGAGCAGCTCGCGCGTAACTCCCGGATTTCGCTGCTGCACTTCGCTCAGCAGGCATTCTTCGGTGGTGATGAGCGTCCCACAGCCGTTTACGTCGATGCTGCCGCCTTCCAGTACGACCGGGCGGGGATGCCCGTTCACCTTGACCTCCGGCTCCCAAAGAGGCATGCGCAATCGACTGACAATTTCGCCTGCAATCGTTGCGTCGAGCTTCCAATCGTTGTACTTGGCCCAGGCATTGAAGCGCCACGCGGTCGCCGCGACAGCAGGGAAGTCTCTCGTCGCGCGGCAATCGCGCCGCAGAAAAATAGGGCCTGCGTCGCGCGTCCAACCGCGGTTTGTGGGAATTTGGTAAAAGTGAATGTTCCCGGCGGGTCTGCCCGGCGCCACGGCTTTTTCGGAAATGACGTGCGCGCGAACTAGCAGCTCGCGAACCTTGAGTTCTGCCGCCTCATCCTCAACCAGGATGTTGACCCGTTCCACCCTCGCCAGATGCCGAACGATTTCCGCATATACCCACGGGATGGGCTCGAACCGACCAGGCCAGTCCGTCCGATTGTGAGGCCACGCGATCCATGTGCCGTCGTGCGGCTCCCACTCGGCCGGCATACGGTAGCCAAGAGCGGCAGGGGTTTGGGAGAGTTTGCGAGGCTTGGCCATTCGATCCAACGCTTATCGCTACACCAGGAATCTCTGAGTGATTGGGCCGTAAGCATCCACACGGCGGTCGCGCCAGAACGGCCAGTTCCGGCGAACGTCTTCGATCCGTCGCAGGTCCACCTCCGCGATCAGCACCTCTTCTTTGTCATGGGAAGCCTGCGCGACTATCTGTCCAAAAGGATCGGCGACGAACGATCCGCCCCAGAACTCAAGACCCTTACCCGGCGCGACGTTGCCGCGAATGTTACCCGTCTCGAAGCCGACACGATTGGGCACGGCGACATAAACTCCATTGGCGATGGCGTGAGCACGCTGTATCGTTCGCCACGCGTCGTACTGCGCCGCGCCGTATTGCGCCTTCTCGTCCGGATGCCATCCGATCGCCGTAGGATAGAAGAGCACGTTCGCACCCTGCAGCGCGGTCAGCCGCGCTCCCTCCGGATACCACTGGTCCCAGCAGACCAGCGTTCCGAATTTGCCAACCCCGGTTTCAAAAGCCTTGAATCCTAGATCGCCTTGCGTGAAGTAATACTTTTCGTAGTAGAGCGGGTCGTCGGGAATATGCATTTTGCGGTAGATGCCTGCCAGCTTGCCATCTGGCCCAAGGATCGCCGCAGTGTTGTGATAAATACCTGCGGCGCGCCGCTCGAACAGTGATGCGACGATCGTAATCTTCAGCTCGCGAGCAAGGTCGCCGAGGCGCGCCGTCGTAGGGCCGGGGATGGACTCCGCTAAGTCGAAGAGCGCAATATCTTCGCGCTGACAGAAATACTGCGTTTGGAACAACTCCGGGAGGCAAACGATTTCCGCGCCCTTGGTGGTGGCATCGCGAATGTGGGCGATTGCCTGCTCTAAATTCTGTTCGGGCTCAGGTGTGCATGACATCTGTACGATGCCGAGATTAAAATTCCGTTCAGTCAACACTTAACTCCATTGCAAAACGCATTTCAAAGAATAGCATCCGATGGACGCGAGTTCACACTTCGAATCGATTGTTAATTGAGCATGACAATTCGTCGCGCGCACACTATGCATTGACGAAAGCCGCAACAAGCTTGTAGCTTCGATTATTCGACACTTTCAAGATGTCGTTCCGACCGCGCGGCCTGAAGCTGCGAGTGGAAGCCTGCAGTCGCTTGAAAGCAGGTCCCTTCACGCGGACTGAACTCCTTGGTCGGGATGACAGTGTGGTTTGTCGAGGTGAATCTTGGCCGACGAACATCATAAGACACAGGGCGAAGGCATTGATCGCAAGCTCCACGATCCTATTTCCGACAAGCTGGTTCCGCTGGCGCCGCTCGACTTGTCGAAGGTCCACACTGTGGACGATCTGGTGCGCGCCATGGGCAACACCGCATTCACCGGGCGACAAGTGGGACAAGGCGCTGAAGTTCTGGAAGCCATGGCCCGCGACAAAGACTGTTTCGTTGTCATGACCTTGGCGGGCGCTATGACTGTCGCCAAGCAGGGATTGATCGTCACCGACCTGATCGACCATGAGATAGTGAAGGCGGTGGTCTCTACCGGGGCGCTGATGGCGCACGGCCTGGTCGAAGCGGCAGGGCGGTCGCACTTTCGCTATGACCCCAAGATGGACGATACCGAACTCTACGAAGCCGGCTACAACCGCGTCTATGACACATTGGAGCCGGAGACCAATCTCGACTTTGTAGAGACAATAGTCGCGCGCATTCTGAAAAACTGGGACCACAATGAGGTGCTCTGCTCGTACAAGCTGAACCGTGAGATCGGCCGTTACCTGAGCGAGCACGTGAAAGATCGCGGCATTCTCAAATCGGCCTATGAGAAGAATGTGCCGGTCTTGGTGCCCGCCTTCAGCGATTCGGAAATCGGCCTCGATGTCGCTCTACACAACCGAGCGCGCCGCAAGAACAACATTCCTCCGTTGCGCTTCGATCCCTTTGAAGACTTGGAATACTACGCAGAGACACTGCTGCAGCAAGAGCGTCTGGGCATATTGACTATCGGCGGGGGCGTCCCTAGGAACTGGGCGCAACAGTTTGGCCCATTCATAGAGCTGCGTCATCGCCGGGGCGGGGAAGAGCTGCCGCTGAAGCGCTTCCATTACGGCGTGCGCATCTGCCCCGAGCCGGTGAACTGGGGCGGTTTGTCAGGATGCACCTACAGCGAAGCCGTGTCGTGGGGCAAGTTTGTTCCTCCCGAAGAAGGCGGGCGTTTCGCTGAGGTTCTGTTGGATGCGACGGTGGGGTTGCCGCTGATCGCAGGTGCGGTGTTGGAGAGGGTGAAAAGCAGGGGCTAGGGACTAGGAGTTAGTGGTTAAGGCTTTTCCCATAACGGCACTCGCCGGTCTATTTTCTTGCGCTTTTCATCAACCTGGCTTTTTCGCGATGCAGAATGTCCATAAGAGGCAGAGAGACCCTTATGAGCAGCATGGCATTGGTTCAGGACTTTCTAGGACAGAAGAGGCTGGCGGTTGTCGGCGTTTCGCGCAAGCCCGAGGACTTCTCGCGAAAACTTTTTTGCGAGCTTCGCGATCGAGGTTACGACGTGGTGCCGGTGAATCCCGAAGCCGATGAGATCGACGGGAAAAAGTGCTTCGCTCACCTGCAGGATATCCAGCCGCCGGTAGATGGCGCTCTCTTGATGACTTCGCCAGCAGTGTCCGAGAAAGTTGTTCAGGAATGTGTCAGCTCAGGCGTCAGGCGAGTGTGGATGTACCGCGCGGGTGGCGCCGGCGCGGTGAGTTCGCAGGCCTTGCAATTTTGTGAGTCGCATGGCATCTCAGTTGTTCCTGGTGAGTGTCCGCTGATGTTTCTTCCCGAAGGATCATGGTTTCATCGGCTTCATGGAGTAGTGAGGAAGATTACGGGCAAGTATCCTCGTTGAAAGGGCAAAGAGTTCCCTGGCTGTTATCGTAGGCTCGTGTGGCCGCACCGTTCCGGCTCCGGTTCAGGCCCGGCAAGGTCTAAACTCCGGAGCCGGCGCAGGCTTCCGCGGAAAAGCAGGGTCTAGGGACCAGAGATTAGGGACTAGTTAGTTTCGTATTTTCCGCCAATGCGCTTCTGTACAACTAATCCACAGCCCCTAACACCTGGTTCCTAGCCCCTGCTTTCACCTCGCGGAATGTCATGTTTTCTGCCTTGCTACCTGTTCTACGTTTCCAGTCGAAGAAAAGTTCAGCATACGATTTGGTGATGTAGTCTGTTGGTTTTACCCCAAGCTCGCGAGCGATGCGGTCAATCCAACGCGACTTGCCTTCGATCTCAGCGACATTGCCAATGGGCGTGTGGTCGAGAACCACATGCCCATCATTGTCACTCCATTCGGCGCGGAACTTCTCGTAGGTGAACGATGGCGAGTAACCCAACGCACGCAGAATCGCATCCATCTGCTTGCCTTCGGAGACACCTGTCTCCAATTCGCCACGCGACTTGTGCTTTCCGAGTTTGACTTTGGCCTTGTGCGTCAGCCTCCATTTCCCCCCGTAGTCGCGCACGCGGAGCAACTCACCTTTTCGACGCAGCTTCTGGCCGGGTAGATCATAAAGAGTGTTGACTTCGTGGGTGGACGGCATCTCCTCGCGAAAGCCCAGCTGGCGCAGCTTTTGCTCGAGCGCCTTCAAATCGGAGACGAGAAACTTGATTTCGACTTCCTGGGGAGTGGCCATGAGGAAAGTGTAAATCAATAGGAAGCGCGATTCGCTTTTCGCTTCAGAGAGGACAGAACGTGGGGGCGTGGTGCCTGACGTAGGCGACTTCCGCAACAGCTATACGTGGGGGTCAGGAGTGTTTGGCGAAAAGCGAATAGCGGCCCTTTTCAACTGTCCCGTTGCACCACAAACTCCGGCACCCACAGCAGCACGCGCTTGATCTCGGAATCTGGGAAAGTGCAGATGGCTTCGCGTGCCTTATTGCTGAACTCAACCGCTCGCGCGTAAGCCGCGTCGATAGAGCCGTTGCGGTTCAGGATGGCGACGATGTCGGCCGGCGTGATGCCATTGAAACCACCATTACTCAGGACAGACTCAATGGTCTCGCGCTCGGTTGGCGTGCAGTGCTCCAGCGCGTGCAGTACCGCCATGGTGGCTTTGCCTTCGCGCAGGTCGCTGGCGACTGGCTTGCCGAGAATCTCTTCCGACGCTGTAAGGTCGAGTACGTCGTCGACGATCTGGAAAGCCATGCCAAGATTACGTCCGTACTCAGCGAGGCGCTGCTGATCAGCTTCGCTGGCATTGGCGAGAATGCCGCCCATTTTCATGCACACCGAAAACAGGCACGCGGTCTTGCGATAGATGAGTTCGAAATGTTCTTCCAGCGTGATCGCTTTGCCCAGTCGCTCGATCTGTAGCAATTCACCTTCAACCATTGCCTGGGTCAGATCGATGAGGGCGTCGAGGATATGGAAATTGCGCTCCTGCACGGCAATCTTGAAAGCCTGCATATATAGCCAGTCACCGGCGAGGACACACTTGGAGTTGCCCCATTGCGTGTTGGCCGCAGGCCGACCGCGCCGCGTTTGGGCTTCATCAATGATGTCGTCGTGGACGAGCGTCGCGGTATGGATGATTTCGACCACCGCGCCCAGCTTGATTGCGCCCTGACCTGTATAGTTCATCAGCTTGCAGGAAAGGAGCAGCAATGCAGGACGCAGACGCTTGCCGCCGCCGGCACGGAGGTACTCACCGATCTCGGTGATCGCCCGCACGCTAGAGACCGTGTCACGGCCGAACTCGCGCTCGATGGCGGCGAGATCGTCGTGCAGCAGGTCGAACACTTCTTTGGCGTTGCGAGTTACGGTCGTATTCAAACGGATTCGTCCCGTCAATTGGATCGATAATTTGTGAACTGCATGTCGATGCCGAAATCGGTTTGCTTGAGCAATGCAATGATTTCCTGAAGTGTATCGCGGTCTTTGCCGCTGATGCGAACCAGGTCACCCTGGATCGCTGCCTGTACTTTCTTTTTCGAGTTCTTGATCAGCTTAACGATCTCCCGGGCTTTCTCGATCGGGATACCCTGCTGCATACTGATCTTCTGGCGCACGGTCGAGCCTGCGGCGGGTTCGACCGCGCCGTACGTGAGGGCCTTCAGTGAAACCCCGCGCTTGACCAACTTGCTCTGCAACACATCGTTAACAGCCTTTAGCTTGTACTCGTCAGCCGAGGCGAGAACCAACCCTTCCTTCTCGTCGATCTTGATGTCCGACTTCGAGTCCTTCAGGTCGTAACGCGTGTGAACTTCCTTTAACGCCTGCTGGACGGCGTTGGAAACTTCCTGCATATCAACTTTGCTGACAACATCAAATGATTCAGCCATAAGTTTCAAGTGTAACAAGAGACTTAGGATTTGCCCCAGCGGGCAACAAGAAAGCCCGGCCCTACCGGGTAGGGAAGCGTAGCATCTCAATCGGATTTTGTAAGCCGAAAAAAGTTCTGGAAATTGGCGGTCGTTCGTTGTCCGATTTCCTCACAGGAAAGATCACGCAGCCGGCCGATCTGTCGCGCTACTTCCACTACGAAGGCGGGTTCATTGCGCTGACCGCGATGGGGTGCTGGCGCAAGGTATGGGCAGTCAGTCTCGATGAACATGCGATCCAGCGGAACCATGCTGGCTGCCTCGCGAATGTTCTGTGCCTTGGGAAAGGTGATGTTTCCCGCGAAGGAGATGATGAATCCCAGGTCAAGCGCCACGCGGGCATGCTCGACGGTTCCGGTGAAGCAATGCAGAACGCCGCCGAGGCCGCTGCTCGCCCAGTTTTCCCTGATCAGCCGCAACACGTCGTCCCAGGCGTTCTCACTGTTATTGGAAGGGCGGCAGTGAATGATGATGGGCAGGCTGGCGGCTCGTGCCATCTCCATTTGATGCAGGAAGACTTGCTGCTGCACATCGCGAGGCGAATGATCGTAGAAATAGTCGAGCCCGATCTCGCCCCACGCGACTACTTTCGGTGATCGTGCCAAGCGCTCAAGTTCGTCGAAGTCCGACTGTTTGGCCAGTTCGGCCTCGTGAGGGTGAATCCCAACGGTTGCGTAAATCCAATCGTACTGTTGCGCCAGTTTGATGGCGCAGTCGAGCGTGTCGGTCCCTGGTCCATCGCCATTGCCGATGGCGAGCAGGGTACTGACCCCTGCTTCCTTGGCACGAGCGATGACTTCGTTGCGATCCGGATCGAAGCGCTTGCTATCGAGATGAGCGTGGGAATCGGTGTACATTGGAAGCGCTAATGGCTGTTCGCTAATCGCTTTTCACTAGCAATAGCGACAGTCCAATTTCGATCACAGGGCGGTCGTGACAAGGTGGCAACTGTGGCGAAAAGCGAACAGTGAAGAGCGGCTACTTCAGCTTCGCCCCCGCCGGTACGTCCTCCAGAAACCCCGCCAGCACTGGCTGGCCATCTTCGCCAATAGACGCGGCCACAATCATGCCGTTCGATTCCAGTCCGCGCAGCTTACGTGGCTGCAGATTAGCCACGATCACGACTTTGCGTCCGATGAGTTTCTCCGGCTCGTAGGCCTTCGCAATTCCGGCGACCACCTGCCGCACTTCGCTGCCGATATCGACTTCCAGGCGAAGCAACTTGTCGGCGCCCTTTACGCGCTCCGCAACCTTCACTTCGCCAACACGCAATTCGACCTTCAGGAAGTCGTCAATAGTGATCTGATTATTGCTGGCTGGCGCCGCCGAAGCTGCGGCTGCAGCTTGGCCACCGGTTGCCGGCGTGGTCTTCGGGCTAATGATTGCTCCGGACTCTGGCGGCGCCGCAGGGGACAGCGGGCCGCCTGCTTGCGTCGCAGCGTGTCCAACCTCAGCGCCAGTTCCCGCAGGCTGAGGTTCCGCTGCCGTTTTCGTTTCAGTCGCTGGCGCTATGTCTGCCGAGCGCTCCTGTTCCATCTGTTGCATCCTCTCAACGCTACTCTTGTCGGCGCGCGGAAATACGCCTTCAACTTTGCCCAGTTTTGTGCCGAGTGGCAACTGCCCCCAAGCCAGACGGCGCAGGTCCAGCTGGCCGATCTCGCCCAGCCCAAGCTGTATCCAAATGCGTGCTGTTGCCTCTGGAATAACCGGATGCGCCAGCGCGGTGACCACCCTTAGCGCCTCGGCCGACGTATAAAGAATTGTTGCTAGCCGTGCGCGCGAGTCTTTATCTTCGCGTTCGGCAACCGCCCATGGCTCGTTCTCAACGATGTACTTGTTGACGGCGGCGACCAGCGCCCACGCTGTCTCCAGCGCGCGCGAGAACTGAAATTGTTCGAATTGCGCATGGAAGTCGGTGATCGTTTTCTGCGCCAGTTCGGCGATGGCTTCATCCGCAGGCGTGTGCTCGCTGGGCGATGGATAGGGCACTTCGCCATCAAAATAACGGGTGATCATGCTCAGCGTTCGGCTCGACAAGTTGCCCAGGTCGTTGGCGAGGTCGGCGTTAAAGCGCTGCACCAGCGCGTCGAAGCTGAACGAGCCATCCTGTCCAAACACAATTTCGCGCAGTAGGAAGTAGCGTAAAGCGTCGCCACCGAGGGTGTCCAGAATGGTTTCGCTGCGCACGATGTTGCCCCGTGACTTCGACATCTTGCTTTCTTCGAACAACAGCCAGCCATGCGCGATGATGGATTTAGGCAGCGGTAAATCGGCCGCCAACAGGAATGCCGGCCAATAAACGCAATGGAAGCGCACGATTTCTTTGCCGATCATGTGCACGTCGGCCGGCCAGTAGCGTTCCAATTTCGCTTTGTCCGCCGGATCGTCCGAGCCAAAGCCAATCGCTGTTAAGTAATTGGCCAACGCATCGAGCCAGACATAGACGACGTGCTTCGGATCCCCCGGTACCGGGATGCCCCACTTGAACGAAGTACGGCTGACCGAGAGATCGCGCAGTCCGCTGCGCACGAATGCGATCACCTCGTTCCTCCGGGTTTCCGGGCGGATGAAGTCGGGATGATTGCCGTAATATTTCAACAAACGGTCCTGCATCGCGGAAAGCTTGAAGAAGTAATTCTCTTCGTGCACGGTTTCAGTAGGCCTTCCGCACTCAGGGCAAGGAGCGCCAGGGCCTAAGGCATCCACGTAAAGCTCGTCGAAGACGCAATATTGACCGCTATAGGATCCCTTGTAGATGTAGCCGCGCTCTTGCAGGCGCGTGAACAAGGCCTGCACACCGCGAACGTGGCGCGGCTCCGTGGTGCGAATGAAGTCGTCGTACGAGATCTTCATGCGGTCCCACAGCGCCCGGAATTCGCCGGAGATCTTGGCCACGAACTCTTTAGGCGAGCACCCGGCGGCGGCAGCCGACCGCTCAATCTTCTGGCCGTGTTCGTCAGTGCCCGTCAGGAACCAGGTGTCCGAGCCCATCATGCGCTCGCGGCGGGCAATTGCATCGCACACCACCGTGGTATACGTATGCCCGATGTGAGGCCGCGCATTCACGTAATAAATGGGTGTCGTTATGTAGAACTTCTTGGGATTATCCATTCTTCTGGTCCACGTACAAACGCATGGCTTCCTGCATCACCATCTTCAATGGGATGTGATACTCGAGGGCAATGCGCCGGCAATCTTCGTACTCGGGTGCGTATTGAGAGACCGCACCATTGAGATGTCCGATCTTCATTCGCACCTCGCCCCACTGCGTGACCACGGCCTCGTAGCGGCGCGGCAACGCATATCGCTTCTCATGACGCGCGCGCACGCCCAGCGTGCTGCTTTCGCGAAACAACAGCGCCCGCAGATGCGCCTCCTGCTCGGGCCGGGCCAGCACCGTCAATATGGTGCCGGGACGATTTTTCTTCATCTGCACCGGTGCGGTGAAAACGTCCAGCGCTCCTTCGGCGAATGCCAGGTCGACGATGTAGCCGATCAGCTGTGGATTGAGGTCGTCCAGATTCGCTTCCAGTATGGCGATCTCTTCTTCTTCGGCGTCACTCTCACCGATGCTGACTGCGCCGAAAACCGGCGCTCTGAGTCTCACCGACGCTGAGCCGCAGAACATTGGCATGGGCGGGAAAGTCGCGTGCTCCCGCACCGCAGCCTATGCGCTCCGTTGTCATTACAGGTCGAGGTCCGAAGCTTGAGACTAACACTTTAACGATGGCGGCTCCGGTCGGCGTGACTAGCTCCTTCTGAACGTCATCAGAATAAATCGGGACGTTCTTCAGCAGTTGGAGAGTGGCCGGAGCTGGGACGGGCATGACGCCGTGCGCACAGGCAACCGTTCCGCCGCCCACATTCAGTGGCGAGGCGAGGAATTGATCGACCTCGAGGGCCTCAGCGCCAACCGCGGCACAGATAATATCAACGATAGCGTCGGCAGCGCCCACTTCGTGAAAGTGCACTTGTTCCACATGAAGGTTGTGGACCGCGGCCTCCGCTGAGCCCAGTGCCAGGAAGATTTCACTCGCGGTGCGCCGCGCATACTCGCTGATGGCTGCTCCACCGATGATTCGCAAGATCTCGCTCAGACCGCGACCAAGGTGCTCGTCGTCGCTGTGGTGGCGCGCATGTTGCGGCTCGGACCCATGTGAGTCGGCGCGGCGTTGTGCCCAGAACTCCTCGCGCGGCATGTCTTTTCGGCCATCCACCACGACGTCGAGTTTTGCTGCAGAGACGCCGCCACGTCGCACGCGCGAGTGCTCTAACTCAGCTCCAATGTTGAGTCCGGCGACCGTCTTCTGGAAAAGCTCGAATGGAACTCCGGCATCGAGCAGTGCGCCCAGAAACATGTCGCCGCTGATTCCAGAGAAACATTCGAGATAGGCAATGCGCATGGCGGGATACTCAGATTCTTCATCATAGGTAACGCTGAAACCAGCGTCAAACCTGCGCGGCTTTGACATTTGCTATTCTGCTGATGTCCTCCCCAATTCTTATTCACCACAGAGGCACGGAGGACACAGAGAAGAAAATCGTGAGGCTAAAGGCTAAGAGCTAGGGGATAAGAGCCTGTAGCTGAAGGCCGAGAGCGAATTCCGTGTACCTAGAACAGCAAAAGAAACTGGCCAATCATGTGCGTGCATTTCTGCGCGAGAAATACCACATCGATTTGGTCAACATTGTCATCGAGCAGCCGCCTAAAGTGGAGATGGGCGAGTTCGCCCTGCCGCTCTCCTTTGAGTTGGCGAAGCGGTTGCGCAAGTCGCCGCGCAAGATTGCCGATGAGATTGTCGCCGAGCTCCCTGTCCCCGACGGATTCGTCAAGCTCGAAGTGGCGGGTGCAGGCTACATCAACGCGCGGCTGCAGCGGGATGTCGTGGCGCGCGCTCTTGCCATTGGTGAAACGATAGGAGTTCCTGGTCACACCGGCGAAGGCGCGGCCAATGTCAGCGGAAAAATTCTGGTCGAACACACCAGCATCAATCCCAACAAGGCGGCCCACATCGGTCATCTTCGCAATGCCATCCTCGGCGATACCTTTGTTCGTTTGCTGCGATCGGCTGGACACCCGGTCGATATCCAAAACTATATTGACAACACCGGGGTGCAAGTTGCCGACGTCGTGGTCGGCTTTGTGCATTTGGAGAAGAAATCGAAGCAAGACATTGTCGAGCTGATCGCTTCGAATCCACATTTCGATTTTTACTGCTGGGACCTCTATGCGCGGGTCTCCCGCTGGTACGAAGAGGACAAAGAAAATCTTAAATCTCGACTTCAAGCCTTACATGCTATCGAGCTTGGCAACAATGAGATGGCGGAGGCAGCAGAATTGATATCGTCCGCCGTGCTGCGGCGTCATCTCGAGACCATGGATCGTCTTGACATCGAGTACGACTTCCTGCCGCGCGAAAGCGAGATACTCCACCTCCATTTCTGGGATGCCGCCTTCCGCCAACTAAAGGAGAAGGGTGTCCTCTACTTCGAGACCGAAGGCAAGAACAAAGGCTGCTGGGTGATGAAGAGACCTTCGAAGGCTCCGACCTCGTCGTCTCCCACCCTTCCACCAAAAGAGGGTGAAAGGATGGGGCACCCAGACGAAACTGACCCAGAAGACGTTCTGACAACGATACCTCCAGTCCAGGAGTTGACGTAAGCCTTTCGGCAAGGGAAGAGTCTACGGGCCCCGACGAAGACGCCAAGGTCATCGTGCGTTCTAATGGAACAGTCGGCTACGTCGGCAAAGACATTGCATATCATCTCTGGAAGTTCGGTTTGCTCGGCATGGACTTCGGCTATCGCAAGTTCTACCGCTACCCAAATAATCACGAAGTTTGGATTTCGGCCGAGCACGGCGAGCCCGATCATCCGCACTTCGGCAATGTCGCAGCAATTTACAACGTCATTGACTCGCGCCAGGCCGATCCGCAGAACACCGTGATCGAGGCCCTCAGGCTGCTCGGCTACACGGAGCAGGCAGCACACTATACCCACCTCTCGTACGAGATGGTCGCGCTCACGCCGCGCTGTGCCATGGAGCTAGGCTACGAAGTCAGCGAAGAAGACCGCTCCAAGTCATACATCGAGGTTTCGGGCCGCAAGGGATTTGGCGTCAAGGCCGACGACTTGCTCGACGCGCTGATTGCCGCGGCCAAGAAGGAGGTAGATAGCCGGCATACCGAGTTGGACGAACAGGAGCGCATACGCATCAGCGAGCAGATCGCCATCGGCGCTCTGCGTTACTTTATGCTGAAGTTCACTAAGCAGTCAGTGATCGCTTTCGACTTCAAGGAGGCCTTGGCCTTCGAAGGCGAAACCGGTCCGTATGCGCAATATGCGGTAGTGCGCGCGAGCAACATTTTCCGCAAGGCGGGCGTGGAACCTGAGCAGGCGCTGGCTGCCGACGTGGAGTATGCGCGCTACTTTGCAGAAGAGAGCGGCACTGAAATCTGGGGGCTATGGTTGCTGGCAGGGAAGACATCGTTTGTCGTCGAGCAGTGTATCGCGACGACCGAGCCTGCATTTGCAGCCAAACATGCGTTCCAGCTAGCACAGCAGTTTAGTAACTTCTACCACCGCCATCACATCCTCACCGAAGCCGACGCAGGCCGGAGAAAGTTTCTCTTGGCAACCGCGGCGGTGGTTCGCCGCGAGTTGGTCCGTGTTCTGGGGGTGATGGGGATCACCGTGCCGCCGGTGATGTAAGAGCGGCAGTGGCCACCATACCGTGGACCGCGCACTGAGGATCGATCAATGGCAAGGATGGGCGTACTTCAAAGCTGACGGCTGAAAGCTCTCTTTTACCACGTGTTATACGCGGTGCCTTCGCTGGAGGATTGTTCGCTACCGCTGTGAACGTCGATAATCCCCGGCTCAGTCTGATCGGGAGACATGATGCTCTCGTCCGTCACCGGCACCCAGCTATCGCGTGAGTTGGTGAAAGGATCTTTGGGGAGCTGCTTAAGATATCCGGCATCCACCAGGTCCTGCAAAGATTGCGGAGCCTTCTGCTTATCGAGCGTGTACTGGTCGATCAGCGACCGCATGGTGTAAAGATCGTCGCGCAGCGCAGTCTCTTTGGCGTGCAGAATTGACGACGAATAATTCGGGATGGCGAGCGAGAGCAAGATCACGATGATGCTGATCACCACCATCAACTCGATCAGAGTAAAGCCGCGTTGTCGCAAGCGCCGTTTCATGGTCGCGCCGTAAGAAATTACCACGTCTTGTACTTTGTGCCGTCCAAACCAGTCCCATCGGATTTCGTGTACACGTCAAAAACGCTCTGCCCGCCCCAAGAATCCGAATCGGGATCGTCCTGCATCGAGCGCAAGCCCCAATCATCTTTGCCGGTCATCGGATCGATCGGGATGCGCCGCAGGAAACGGATCTTCTTGCCATTGGAGTCCACGCCTTTCACCAGGGTATCGAGATCGGGGGGATATCCCTGGCTGTCCAGCTTGGTTTGGAATGCACCTCGGTCAGCAGCATCTTTGTAGCGGTCAATAGCGTCCCGCATCTGCCACAGGTCTCGGCGCAGTTCGCGTTCCTTGTTCCGCTGAATGGCGACGCGCATCACTGGAGTCGCGGCGGCCGTTAAAATCATCAGGATAGTCATCGCCACGATCAGCTCAACAAGGGTGAATCCGTTCCTGCGGCGAGACAGGCCCTGAAACTGCGGATGAAGTGGTCCACGCCTGGGCACACTACTTCCTTCAACAGCAAAAACGCGACTGGAACAATTAAGGGGCACCACTATTATTACTTTAGTCTATTTTAGTCCTTCCCAGGACTGGTTTCGCAAACCACCGCCCGCAATATCGCGGGGCTATGACGCTCACGGCGACAATAACGTCTGCGCCGCCACTGAGTTAGACGCTGCTTCTAGTGAACCGTCACAATGGCTTGGGAGCCGCTGGCGGGAACATTTTGCATGCTGGCATTTTTCACACCCGCCCGGTTGATGCTCAATGTTCCCTGTCCTGGGGCCTTCGCCTGGAACGTAATCGTAAATACAGACCCGTCGCCGGTCACGCCGGCGCTCCCGGGGGGACGTGACGCAGTGAGTTGCAAAATGCCGGCCATGCTGTCGTCGCGGTTAACCAAGGCCACCGTTTGCCCACCCTGAGCCAGGAACGGTCCATTCGAGATGTTCAGCACTTGTAACACTCGTGGGTTATAGAGAATCTGTAAAGGCACCGAATACACATTCTGCCCGCCGGTCAGGTTCACATTGACGGTGAAGGTAGAACCCACAGGCTGATCCAGCATAGGCGGGTCAAAACTTACGATCGCACTTCCCGGAGGAGCCGACGCGGTGGAAGGCTGCGAGCCGGTAGCTTGGGTCCCGCCGGCCTGCGGTTGCATCGGATTGACTTGCGCCCCCTGCGGGTTGCCCGGCGTAGCTGAGGGTAGGGCGCCATGCGGTTGCTGGTCGGGGGCTTCGCTCATGCCATGATGCAGGGAGATCGTATTGGCGGTGCCAACATCAATCGCTTTGAGGTTGCTGTCGTTCAAATCCTGGGCGCGAATGATATGCGGAATCAGGATGAAAACGATTTCGTTGTCATTGACCTCTTTAGTCTCTGAGGAGAAGAGATATCTGAAAAGGGGTATGGATGCCAGCCCCGGAATGCCTGACAAAGATTTCGTCTGGGTGGATTCCAGAATGCCACCCATGATGTTCACTTCACCCTCGCGCAAGCGAATTTCTTGCTCGATCTTGCGCTGACCGATCACCGGTTGTTGGATGCCGCCAATGTTCTGGTACGAGTCAACCGCCGAGATGTCTATGGCGAGCTTAAGCGTGACCTCGTCGAGCCCGTGCACGCGGGGTGTGATGTCAATATTCACGCCGACGTCAATGTAGTTGAACTGAGTGTTAACTAATGGATTGATGCCGACGCCGCCGATTCCTGGCTGGAAGGAACCGGTGGCTACAGGCACGCGCTCACCAATCTTCAGCGAGGCTTTCTGACCGTCAGCGGCGCGGATTTCTGGCTGCTGGATAAGCTTGCTACTGCTGTCGCTCATCAGAAAGTTTGCCGTCGCAGCCGGGACCGTCACCTGGAAATTCGTGGCGTTGAGATGGGCGAGGCTATTCAGGTTAATGCTGCCAGCAGTGCCGGTAGTGGTAGTTGCCGTGCCGCCATTCCCGGCGTTGCCGGCCACGGTAGTGCTAGTGGTGTTTACGTTGTTGTCCTGCAACTGAACGGTGACGCTGGCGGGCGGCTGGATGCCAAGGTTACGCATCTTGTCGCGCGTAACTTGCATGATCGCAACTTCCACCACCACCTCGGGCCGTGATTTGTCGAGATCGCTGATCAGTTTCTCGGCCATCACAATCTGATCAGGGGTTCCCCGAACCACGATGGCCTGCTGCGAAGGAAATTGCTGCAGGCGCTGCGTATCGAGCAAGGTGCGCAGAATATTAACCAGGTCCTGCAATTCGTTGGGCTGCGAGAGATTCGTCAGATAAAAAGTGCGGATGACGCTTTGTTCCAGTTCCTTCCGCTTGGCGGGCGTGTCGGCAGCAACAAAAATGGTATTAGGGGTGACCGGTCGCCAGAAGGTTTTTGACTCCAGCGCCGTGATCTCCAGCGCTTCTTCCAGGGTGACCCCGTTAAGGTCCACGCGAATGCGACGCGAAGTGTAATCCGGATCGAACAGTACGTTGACCCCCGCCAGTTTGCCGATGGTTTCGTAAACCGTCTTGGCGTCTTCGGTCAGCTTCAGAGTGATCGGCGTCTGCGAAATGGGAGCCAGTTCAACCGGTCCTGTGGCTTCCTCCATGCGCTTGGTCAATCCCGATTCCGTAGTTGGCGCAGGAGGAGGAGGCGGGCTCTGGCTCTTTTGGATGAGCAGACGTGTCTTATTGGATTGCTGCTGCGCTATGAAACTGGATGGATCAATAGCGAGTCCCTGCTCAAAATCCGTCAGCGCTTCTTGCAATTTTCCGGCCTTGAGCAGAATCTCGCCCTGATGAACGTAGGACGCAGAGGCCAGGAAGCGAACATATTCGAAAGCGGTGCGATAGGTGAGGTCAGACGGTTTGAGCTGGTAGGCCTGATGATAGAAGTTGTAGGCCGCAATGTAATCCTGACGAATCTCGGCAGCTTTGCCCTTCTCATAGAGAGCTTTGGCGGCCTTGTCGTTTGAGGCTAGTGCTGGCAGAACGGCGCCGATCAGTAGCATCACTAAAACACAGGTAAACCGTTTCATCAAAGTCCTTAAGAGCCTGGGGAAATGCGCCGGAACTTCGGCCCTCATACGATCAGAGATGTCCGCTTCCGAAGCGTAAGACTTGAGCTCACGCTAAACGTGAGCACGGCTACGTACATGCACGCCACCGCCCGGGGGCGGCGTCGAAATGAGTGTAATCGGCGCGATTATAGCATCTCGCATGCGCCTCACATAGGATGCAGGTCGCTGTTTTTGTGCCTGTGTTAGCATCGAAGATTCACGTTAACGCGAGATTACTACTGTCACTCCGCCCCGCCTCACTTTCTCCCCCGTTCTCCGATTCATTGCGAAGAAAGGCTCGGGACGGGCGAAATCAGCGCCGGCGTGGCGCGTGGATCTCTTATGGCTCGTCAGTCGTCTCCGACAGCTCGTCCCGAGAAGGAGAAGCAGCCCCGGCGTGATCCGACGGCCAGCGGGGAGCGTGACGCTTCTGTCAATCGGGCTGCGTCGCACAACTACTTTCTTTTGGAGAAGCTCGAAGCTGGCATCGCTTTGCGCGGAACCGAAGTCAAATCCGTGCGCGCCGGACGAGCCAATCTCAAGGATGCCTACGGTCTGGTGAAGGATGGCGAACTGTGGCTGATTAACGCGCACATCGGCCCTTACGAGCATGGCAATATCTTCAACCATGAACCCCTGCGCACGCGAAAGTTGCTGGTGCACAAGAATGAGCTGAATAAACTCATCGGCAAGACCCAGCAGAAGGGATTGACACTGATCCCGACCAGGCTGTACTTCCGCAATGGTAGGGTGAAGGTGGAGTTGGCCCTGGCAAAGGGCAAGCAGAATTGGGACAAGCGCGAGACGGAGCGGCGTAGGACCGCAGATAAGGAAGCACGTGACGCGATCGCGCGGAGCAGGAAGAGATGAGTTCTCGAGTTGTGTTGGCCGGGTGCCGGACTCATTCCTGATGTTGGAATGAGTGGGACCGGTCAGCGTAAGGCACGGCCCGGGATTGAGGAACTCGCCTGGTTCCACACATTCGAAAGTCCCGAATGTGTGGGGCACCAGGCTAAGAGTGGGCAGCGAAGAACTAGCGTCGCAGGCGTGAAAGTAACTAGCCCAGCGCGGAAGCGCTGGGTACACGATCTAATTAAGCATCTGAGCCCCTTCAGGGGCGACACAAGAACGGAATCATGATCATGAAAACTACTCTTCATACCGGAACATCTTCCCAACTTGAAACCGAGTGCCTCGTTGTACCGGTGCTTGATGCCGCCATCGAAAACAATAATGGCGATAAATCCGACAAACACGATCCGCAGATCCAGACCGACGACAAGGTTGTGCTCGATGCCGCAGCCGACCTCATCGCATCGGGCGAAGTCACTGGCAAGATGCTGGAGATCGTTCTGCTCCATAAGCCGGCTGGTCTGAAGGCCAAGCGCCTGATGTTGATTGGCGGCGGCAAGGCCAAGAATTTCTCCTCCTATGAGTTGCGCAAGCTGGCCGGCGCCGCCGTGCGCAATCTGAAGGCGAAGGAAATCAAGGGCTTTGCCTTCGTTGCGCCAGGGGAGATAAGCGATGCCGTGAAGTCGATTGTCGAAGGGGCTTTCGTTGGCAACTTCGAACCTGACTACTACAAGAGCGACCGCAAAGAGCAGAAGATCGAGGAACTCATGGTCGTCGCTCCCAAAAAGGCGAACCCAAGATCGTTGAAGGTTGCGATGGAGCAAGGCCGCATTATCGGCGAGGCGCAGAACTTTACCCGTGATCTGGTCAACGAGCCGGGCAATCGGATGACTCCGACCATCCTAGCCGACCGTGCAAAAGCGATGTGCGACGAGACCGGCCTGATCTGCGAGATCTATGGTCCCGACAAAATCAAAGAGCTGAAAATGGGTGCCTTCTGGAGCGTGGCGCAAGGCTCCGACGAAGAACCACGGCTGATCGTGATGCGCTACGAGCCAGATCGCGCTCCCAAGAAACGCGTGCTGGGCCTGGTCGGCAAGGGCATCACCTTCGACAGCGGAGGCATCTCGATCAAGCCGTCAGACGGCATGGAAAAGATGAAATACGACATGGCTGGCGGCGCGGCCATGATTGGGGCGATGCGCGCCATTGCGCAGCTCAAGCCTAACCTGCGCGTCATTGGAATCGTATGTGCCAGCGAGAACATGCCCTCGGGCAAGGCGCAGAAGCCGGGCGACGTGCAGATCGCCATGTCTGGAAAATCCATCGAGATCATCAACACCGACGCAGAAGGGCGCCTGGTGCTGGCCGACGGCTTGCATTACGCGCGACAACTAGGCTGCACCCACCTCGTCGACGCAGCCACCCTAACCGGCGCTTGCGTGGTTGCGCTCGGCATGGTCAACGCCGGCATCTTCGCCAACGACGAAGACTTTTACGAGCGCTTCAGCAACTCGCTGCAGAAATCGGGCGAGAAAATGTGGCGGCTGCCCGTGGACGAAGAATATCGTGACATGATCAAGTCCAATATCGCCGACATCGTCAACAGCGGCGGTCGTTGGGGCGGTGCAGTCACGGCGGCTATGTTCCTGAAGGAATTCGTCGGCGACACGCCCTGGCTGCATCTCGACATCGCCGGCGTTGCCTGGATGGAAGACAACAAGCCTTGGATTGCGAAAGGGCCCTCAGGAGTTCCGGTCCGCTCGCTAGTAGAGTTCGTGCGCGATCTCGCGGCCAGTCCTGGATCGAAGAATTAAAGCCCGTTTCAGAGTGGATAGCTGGCGTAGTGCGGCCCTTGAGACTGTATGTGAGAATTCATTGTGAGTTGGTACAGTGTAGCGATTACTCAATATCCAGCCCGTAGGGGCGGAATTGGTGTCAGCCCAGGGCGAAAGCCCTCGGTGAGGCGGAAAAAATTAAAGAGTCCCGTCAGGGACGGCACAGTCTCTTGTTAAGGCCGATGTGGCGTGGGCGCAATTTCCCTCCCTCCCTCCCTCCCTCCCTCCCTCCCTCTACAAAGCTTGGGGTCCATTGCTACCTGCTAATTGCTAATTGCTGCTTCTCCCAGCAGTTCACTCAGCCAGCTCTCGACCGTCATCCGCATTTCGGCGAGATGACCATCGAAGAAATGGTCTCCAGGAACGAATACCAACTCCTTCGGATCAGCGGCCTCCGCGACAAGTCTTTCCAGCGCCGCGTGGGGACCGTACTGATCGTGGTCGCCACTCACGAACAGCTTCGGCTTTGTGCACTCTCGCAAGAACGAGAATGAATAGAAGCGACCCTCGGCTTCTACCGGTGTACCGAGCGAAATGATCGCGTCAACATCAGGGTCCGGACATGCCGCTTGCAATCCCGTAGCTGCTCCAAAGGAGAATCCGGCGAAGATGATGGGCAGCGAAAACTCCTGCCTCAACCAGCCCAACGCGGCTTGCACATCGGCGACCTCGCCCCGTCCTTCGTCGTGCTGGCCTGCGCTCAAGCCAGTGCCGCGAAAGTTGAATCGCAAAACCGGAAATCCGAACGAATGTAAGGCTTTCATGGCGTGAAAGACGACTTTGTTGTGCATCGTCCCCCCGCCCATCGGGTGGGGATGGCACACCAATCCGGCATGGGACGCACCGGGCGCCCCTAGGTTCAGCAGAGCTTCCAGTTGTCCTGCCGGTCCGTCAAGAAAGAATGACTTAATTGTGGAGTGCGCAGAGGGCAACGATTCCTGTCTTCTCGCGGGGACGTGAATTCTTCGAGAGAGCCCAGCCCCGCGAAGGCTCGCTATCCTCCGCGGGAGCTTGTGCGCCTGCGGCGAAGCGCTGCCACAGAGTTATTACTCTACCGTATAGCTCCGGTGGCGTCGATTACATCTCAGTTAATCGATACCGAACCCGACAGGTCCTTAAAGCGAACGCGGCCGTTTTGTATCTATCCTTCGATTCTTATCGGTTTTGCAAGAGCGCACGCGATTGGCTCGGCCGTAGATAAACAAAAGCACGAAGAATGCATACACCAGGATTGACCATGCTGGATGACCGAGCTGAGTAAAATAGGGCAATCCCCAGACGCTAAATGCCAACGCGCCTAATAACACCATGACTAACCAAATACAATCGGAACGCTGCATACTCAAAGACGGGAGGCGCCAAAACTTGGTATCGCCGTACCAGGCGGAACTGCGTGTGCATGCGGTGCCCGCATACACGAAGATATTTTGTTAGACGTGCGGCCTTGTAGTCAGGTTATCTGCGACCGAGACTTTTCCAAAAGCGCTATAGCAGTTTCACATATGGTGTATAGGAAAGGTAAGGTGTCCGTCACCTCCGCCTCTAAAGCCGTCTCATTTCCGAATCTTAGCTGCACTGCTGAAGCGGTGCTCTACCCTATACACCAAGCGTAAAAAAGCGCCAGCTATCGTACTCCCGCGACCAGGATAAATGCACTGTGGCACTGTTATACGATGGCCCTGGGACGGACCTCGCACAGGTAGTTAACAGAGGTCGGCGATCATATGGAACTGCGGAACTAACATCAGATCCGCGGCAGCATGATGATCCGCCACAGAGGAATACACACCAGCAACGCCGCCAAGACAGCAAGACCAATGCGCACGGACTCGGTCCGAAAGCGCTGGCTGATCGCAGTCAGTAATAACACCGTCGCCAGCAAAACGGTGACTTTCACATAGCCGTCCGAGGTTCTCCGGGCGCTCGCGCCACGCTCAAAAAATTCGGTGGCCTCATCGCTCCTCTTGGCTGACTCCTCTAACTCGGCATTGTGGTATTCCGGCATGATCAGTGGTCCAGGTGGGGCGTTGGAATTGTTGAACGGGTCGGTTTTCTTCCACGCCTCAAACGCCACGCGGAACTCGGGTCGAAAACGGCGCTCGAAGAGTTGCGCTATTTTTTGTTCTCCACTCGCACTTGCTTTCAGCCAATCGCCAAAAGTCAATGCGTCGTAGACGCGCTCCTGATCGCCACGAATCTGCTGTCCCTGGGCTTCGACGCGAAGTTTGGTGGACTGCTCGTAGAGTTCATCCTGGCGGCCATCCCACTGTGCGGCCTGGTAACCACTCCACGCCGTGGTGACAGCAACCAGTGCCAGCACGATCGCTTCAACAATCTCCAATATCTCGACGGTACGCGAGGGATGAGGCGCCGTATGCTTCTTCTCTTCGTTCAGTTTGTGGGCAATTTCGATGCTTGGCCCACCTATCTCGGACATACCGTCTCCTTTCGAGCGCTTCCTCTGAGTGCGGGTTCAGGGCTTACATTCTCAACTTGCTGGCAGTCCCTTCGCTTTCTGTCGGATCTGCCGCTGCTCCACAGCCAGCTTATAAGCGACGTAGTACTTGTAGATATTGGCGACGTAGGTGACCGTCTCCTGCCCGATGTCCTTAGCCGCAACCAGTTCCACATTGCCGAACCAGACGTTCGGGTCCAGGCCCATATCGCCGGCTTTCTTGCGCAACCTTGCGATCCGATTCGGTCCGGCATTGTAACTGGCGAAGACGAACAAGGTTTTGTTCAGGGGATCGATCTTCGGATCGTTGAAATATCGATCATCGATGTCACGCAACATCTTGACGCCCGCGTGAATATTCCCGTCAGCGGTGCCCACGTTCGGGATGTTGATGGGAGAGGCCGCCGCATACTTAGGAATTACCTGCATGATACCGACTGCGCCGCTCCGGTTTCTCTTGCTCTGATCCAGCAGAGATTCCTGATAGCCCTGGGCCGCAATCATGAGATAGTCAAAGTCGTACTCCCCGGAATACTTCTGGAAAAGTTCCAGGTTCGCCTGGAACTTCTTCATCTCCTCCCCAGAGGTCGAATCCTTCACCCACTTCGTGTTTTGCAGGTAGCGGCGAAGCAGGGTGTTACCAAACGAAGTCCCGGTTGCGTGAGAGGCGACGAATTCGTCGACGAGCTGCTTCAGTTGCGGGTTATTCTTGCGCATCACCCACGCAAGCTGGCCTCCTGTCGCTATCGCTAACTCAGGATGCGGTTGAAGATGCGTCAGCACTTGCGCCCAGAGGGCCGCTTTTTGCTTCGTCGTGACGGTCGCCGGGATCAGCCCGGCGTTGACCATCTGCAAAAGGTCGTCGTCCAGCAGGTTCTTGTCCGCCGCTTTGATGACGATGGGCGTCTTGCCTTCCGTCTGCAGCGTCTCATTCACCTTTTGCAAGTTTGTGTAATACGTGGTCAGAGGATTGACGTACACCTCTTTTCCGCCCAGGTCCGCGAGGGTAGAAACCGTGCCGTAGTTTGGCCCAGTAACGATGATCTGCGACACGTCCGTCATGATTGGCGTCGAGAAGGCAACGCGTTGCTCACGCTCGGGAGTGACCACGATTCCGTAAGCGATAATGTCTCCCACGCCTTGGGTCAGGGCCGCCTCCATTTGGTCGGGACGCAAGGGCAGGAAGCTGACTTTCACGTCCAGCGTGCCAGTCTTCAGCTTCTGATTGATGAACTTTTGGAACTCTTCCAGCGCCTCGTAATTTATGCCTTTGGGAAGCCCATTGCTGTAAAAAAACCCAATGGGGCTGATCACCACGAGCGCTCGGATGTTGCGGTTCTTCACCATGTCGTCGAGGTCGCCAGTGCGACGCCCGAAAGCTTTCGGCAACGCCACGTTGCTCGACGGCGCAGGGGGCTCGTCGGGTGAAGATACTTGCGAAGCAGGAGCCGCCTGCTGCTTTGCCTGCTCCGTACTGGCCGGGGGCGCAGTTTCCTTCTTGCCGCACCCAATAAACAGGAGAAGGGCAAGCAGAGCTAATACAAATGCCAAGACTCTGTTCGAAGAAGTCGAGGTTTCAGACAATTAGCTTCTCCTTATATGCGGGAGTACGAATTTTGAGCGGCCCTTGCGCTATGAGTGATGGATAGTCGGATTGTAGACCGCACCCTCGCTGGCGCAGAACTAGCAAAAATGCGAGCAACGACAGGTTTTCGTCTAGTTACCGTCCGTGTCCCTGTAACTCCGCCAACATTGCCCTCGCGTCGGGCTCGTCCGGAGCCAGTTGGACCAGCTGTTGCGCGTAGGTAATTGCCCCCGGCAAGTTGCCCTTGTCGCGCTCGAACGAGATCAAGCCCATCAGGACCTGGCGGTCCGCGGGACGCCTCTGGTGGACCCGCTGCAACACTGCAATCGCGCCGTCAGCGTGTCCCGTGGAATTGAGCGCCACGGCGTAAACGTAACTGTAGCGGGCGTTATCTGGCTGCAGGGCGGCTGCTTTAGCCAGTAGGCTTAACGCTTCGGGGTACTGTTTCTGGCGGATCTTCAGCAGTCCGAGAGCGTGGACCGGTTCGGCGGCATTCGGCGCAATCGCGATAGCTTTTTCCAGCCATTTTTCGCCCTCGTCATCGCGCTGCTGCTGCCGGTAAAGGTCGGCAAGGTTGACCATGGCGGGGACGAACTTCGGATCGAGCCGGAGAGCAGTTTGCAACTCGCTTTCGGCTTCGGTGGTGCGGCCCATTTGAGCATAGATCAGGGCCAGGTTCATGTGATTTTCCGGACGCTCAGCAGAAACCATCTCACTGGCTATTAACTCCGACATCGCGTTCTCAAGCGCCTTCTGCGAGGCTTGCAGCTCGCCAGGGGATGTTCCGGCCAGCAGGCGCGCCGCCTCGATGCGGACCGAACGAATTGGATCGGTAAGCAGTGGTGCAGCGAGTCGGATTCGCTCTTGAGCGGGAAGCGGCTCCAGACAGCGCACGGCTTGACTGCGCACCAGGGGATCGCTATCGCCCAGCGCGGCTTGCACGGTAGAAACTGAAACGGGAGTGAGGTACTGCGGCAGCAGGCTCAAGGCAGTCGCACGCGCAATTCCGGGCTTGCTTGAATCCGCGATAAGCGATGTCAGCGCTTTTTCCGCATTCGGCAAACCGCGGCGCCCCGCATCAATTGCTTCGACAAAGTGCGCTTCCTGTCTCCGGCTTGCGCCATACCACTTCACGACTGTCTCCGCAGCCCAAGTGTTGGACTTATCTTTGTGGCACTGGTTACAGGCGTTCGGCGTGCCATACGCGACGGAGAAATCCGGACGCGGCACGCGGAAGCTGTGATCGCGACGAGCATCGATCACCATGTAAGTCTTGCTTGGCATGTGACAGTTGACGCAGAGGGCGCCCGCGCTCTCGTCTTTGTGATGATGGTGTTGCTCGCTACCGAACTTCGCCAGTGAATGGCACTTGCCGCAGACGACGTTCAGGTTTTCGGTCCGCAACTTCGCGGTGTGAGGATCGTGGCAATCGGAACACGTCACACCCTCCTGATACATCTTGCTCTGGAGAAACGAGCCCCACTCGTAGTCTTCCTCGAGGACCTGACCGTCTGCGTAATAGACACCTTCTTCCAGCAGGCTTGGCACATACGCATCGAGAAATGGCTGGCCCGGTTGGAGATCGCTGGTAATCGGATGCCGGCGCGAATGGCAAGGCGCACAGGCATTGAGCTCATTATGTGAGCGGGTCTCGCCCTTCCAGTGCATCGTTCCCTTGTCCGGATCGGAGACTGACCACACCCCGTTTGCGGGCTTCAAGTCGACGGTCACGCCATCCGGTCCGTCGCTCGAGTTGTACGGACCTTTCTTGCGCGACTGCGCCCACGCCACATGATTCGAACCTGGCCCATGGCAGGATTCGCACGAGACGTCGATCTCTGACCATGTCGTTGCGTAGCTGTCCTTGGCGAGATCGTAATTCTTGCGCAGGTTAGTGGAGTGGCAATCGGCGCACATGTAATTCCAGGTTTGGTTTCGGCCCGTCCAGTGAAGCGGATGAGAAGAAGGTATTTTTTGGCCGGGATAAAGATCGAACCAGCGTTGGCCGTCGCGGTCTTTGGCACGCGAATCCCACGCCACCACGAAACTTTGCATTCGACCGTTGGGGAAGGGAACCAGGTATTGCTGCAGCGGATAGACGCCAAACGTGTAAGGGAGATTGAAATCCTGCGGCTTGCCGTCTGGGCCATCGGTGCGAACGTAAAACTTGCTTTCTTTCTTGAAGAAGGTGGAAGTTACACCGTCCTTGGCGAAGCTAGCGTCGTTGAAATTTCCCAGGACCGTAGAGTCATTCGCGACCTGCATTGCCTCAGCGTGATGAGAAGTTCGCCAGGCCCGCGCCTGATCGGCATGGCACTCGGCGCAACGTGTCTGGCCTACATAGGTAGCCGCTGCTGGCGGCTTTGCCCCCGGGCCGTGTAGGCCAGTAGACCAGCGCCAGAGGACAAGGGCAACCAGGGAGATGACGACAACGCAGGCAACAATGACGCCCAATGAGAGCGATTTAGCAGGTTCACTTTTTTCGCGCATGGAATAGTTGGAATTATCTACCCTGGCGGCAAGAACCCTCTAACAGATTCGCCGGAGTCTACGGTCATCTGTTGCCAAACGTCCAACCCAGCCCGGAGCTGGTGCCGTAATCGCTGCCGGAAAAGTGAAGCGGCGGCTGATTGTCCCAGTTGCCGTAGAACGAGATGTTCCACGTAAGATTGCTGAAGATCTTAATGTAATAAGACGCGTTAGCGGTGGCGAAGACGCGCCCCGGCGTGGACAGCGCCGGGAAAACAGTACCAGTGAAACTCAGATTCGTCTTATTAAAGCGAAAAAGTTTGACCTGTGTTACCAGCATAGCAGCACCAACATTTTGGGTGCCTTGCGCGACCTCAGACTGGTGATAGTCCGTGTTCTGCCAGGCGAAGCCACCGAGCACCGAAATGGTGGCGTGGTTGGTGTTCTTCAGATAACGTCCAATGCCGGCACCCAGATTGGTCTGAAGTCTGATGTTCTGCTCCGAGCTTTGCAGGAAGTCCCCCAGACCGGCGTAGAACCAATTGTGCCAACGCAACAAGCGGAGATAATTCAGGCCGAGCGAATTGCGCGTGGAGACACTAGCGCCGGTACTGGAGGCCAATGACGATACGAAATTGGCTCCGGCGGCCCATCGCTCTCGAGGGTATTCGACGTCGGAGCTCAAGTTGTACTGGGTTGCTTCATTTCCTTTGGAGTAAGCAATCCCCGAGTTTATGGATCCGTTGAAGCGTTGCCAAAACTTTTCCGAAGTCTCATCCATCTGCACAATATTCGGCCGATCAAGTGTCACTTTATGCTCAGGGGTAATTGCGACCTCAATTTGTACCGGACGACCGCCGGCGCTTTCCGCAGTGGAAAGCGTACCGGTGTACACGGAGCCGTCTTCGGTCTTTACCAGGAACAACTGCTTGCTTTCCAGATGGTCTACCTTCGACCATTGCACCGAGCTGGTGCCGAGTATGTAATCCATGTTGACATAGAGGACACCGGCGTCGAGCCCCTTGACCTCACCGGTGAGGTGGTCGCCATTTTTCATGACAATCACATCGGTCTTGTCGCGGGCGAAAACAGGAGCCACAAGCAGGAGGGTGGAGCAGAGCATGAAGATTCGGACTTTCATGGCGGTGCCTACCTTTAGTGAAATTTCCACTCTCCCATACGACGTTGATCGGGAGGCGGACCTGGCGATAAAACTGCACTCGATCACCCTAGTGTACCTATCTCCTAGTGGCACCTGTCACCAGCGTTCCCGTGTCGGCGACGGCCACGAGTTCAGGGGCTCACCTCCTTGGCCGAATTCTGGCGGCGGGCTATGGGGTATGATTTGGTGCGTTCGGCACAGAGCGATACCGATGTCTTGGCAATTTCCGCAATGAAAAAAAAAGATTGGGACCAGCGCATTCAGCGAGCCGTTGACCTTGTCCAACGCTACCCAAGCGCGGCGGAAGTCCTCGGTTTCTATCAGCACATCTTGGAGTTTCAGAGGATGCTCTATGCCTGCGCTTCATCTGTGCCTATTTCGAGTGCTGGCATCCAGAGTACGTTTCGTGAACGGCTGGATCTTGACATCGTAGTGCAGCAGTTGCCGGCGTTGCTCTTGCTCGTGCAGCGGACGGGACCATCAAAGCTGGCGCAAGAGGCGGCAGAGATCGGTGCGGGGAAACCGCATCCCTCTTCGCCCCCTTGCTATGCCTCGTTGGAACACCAGCGCCAGATGCTTCAGAGTTACCTATTGTCCACAGACGGCAGCCCCTGGGTACCGCATGCCTTCTTCGCGCGAACATTGCTCCAGCCTTATGCTGAGTGCCTTGCCGCGACCCTGACTGCACGACATACAGATTCCTCGGCTTCGGTTTGTCCGGTTTGCAGCGCACGGCCGCAGGTCGCCGTGCTTCGCCCCGAAGGTGACGGTGGGAAGCGCTTTCTTGTCTGTTCCTTCTGTTTGACCGAATGGGAGTTTCGCCGGATCCTATGTCCGATGTGTGGCGAGGTCGACCATCAAAAGCTTCCGCGTTATTCAGCGGAGGATTTTCCCGCCGTGCGGGTGGAGGCTTGCGACACCTGCAAGTACTACCTGAAGTCGGTGGACATGACGGTCGACGGCCTGGCCATCCCTATCGTGGACGAGGTCGCGACTGCGCCCCTCGACATCTGGGCGACCGAGCACGGATTTAATAAAATTAGCCAAGACCTTATGGGTTTTTAGCCCGTCGGTAAAATTGCGATCCATCTTTTTCCAAGCATCGTGAATCCATTTGACCAGTCCGGGTTTCCGGGTATACGCTTCTTCCCATCGTTTGGGTCCCGATGTTGGTCCCTTGGTCGTAACGGAACGGCTTGATCGAGATGTGGACCACAGTGCGCACACTTTTCGATCCTTCAACACAGCGCTTCCCGAGCGCTTCCGTGCAATCCCTACAACAATTCGGAGTTTCGAGTCTTTCGTCATGGAGGGCTGCCTAATGGATGTATCTAGACGAGCATTCTTCAAGACTGGCGTAGTTGGTGCCGTTGGCATTACGGTCTTCGGGTTTGACGCGCGACCGCTGATGGCCCAGGCAGCGAGCCTGAAGATTTCACGATCGACAGAGACGCGCAGCACCTGCCCATATTGCGCAGTGAGTTGCGGCGTCATTATCCACACCATTGGCGACAAGGCGAAGAACGTCACGCCCCAGGTCATCCATGTGGAGGGCGATCCGGACCACCCAATCAACCGCGGTACGCTCTGTCCCAAGGGTGCGTCCCTGCAGCAGGACATCCAGAACGAACGGCGAATATTGAAGCCGCAGGTACGACGCCCAGGCTCCGACCATTGGGACGATATCTCGTGGAATCAGGCGATCGATGAAATCGCGCGCTGGACCAAGAAGACCCGGGACGCGACATTCGTCGAGACCGACGCAAAGGGACAGACCGTCAATCGCTGCGAATCCATCGCATTCACTGGCGGTTGCACTGACACCAATGAGTTCAATTATCTGGTTGTAAAAACCATGCGAAGCATGGGAATCGTCCGCCTGGAAAACCAGGCCAGGGTTTGACACGGCCCCACGGTCTCAAGTTTGGGACCAACTTTCGGACGCGGAGCGATGACCAACGGGTGGATCGACATCAAGAATGCCGACATGTTGTTGATCATGGGTGGCAATCCGGCCGAGAACCATCCGTGTGGCTTTAAGTGGGTGGTGGAAGCCAAGCGGAACCGCGACGCCAAGATAATCGTGGTCGATCCGCGCTTCACGCGCACAGCAACCCAGGCGGACCAGTTCCTGCAGATACGAGCCGGATCTGACATTGCCTTCCTCGGCGGGTTAATTAATTACGCTCTGGAAAACAACCGAGTCGCAAAAGATTACCTCGTCAATTACACCAACGCTGCGTTCATCATTAAAGATGGCTTTAAGCTGCCGGAGGATGGGCTGTTTTCGGGCTTCGATGAGAGCACGAAAACCTACAACAAGAGCACCTGGAATTACCAGGAAGGCGGTAACGAGACAGGTAAGTTCGTTCCCGTATCGGCAGCAGCGCCAGCGACCCAGAATGCGCCCCAGGGACACGAGCGGCAAGGCGAAGCTCCTGCTGCTCATGAAGGCAGTGTGACCGGTCACCCAGCCGAAGGACAGGGCTATCAAGCTCAGGGGCCAGCAGGTGCGAAAGCAATGGGAGGCGGTCCGATACCTCCTCCATCACTGCCGCCAAACGTCGCTTACGATCTGTCACTGCAACACCCGCGTTGCGTCTATCAACTTTTGAAGCAGCAGTATTCCCGTTATACGCCCGAGATGGTCGAGCGTATCACCGGTATCCCTAAAGATCAGTTCCTGAAGACTGCGGATCTGTTTACCTCCATTCGTACGAATGGCGACATGAAGAAGGTCGCTACCGTTATTTACGCTGTGGGCTGGACGCAGCACAGCTTTGGAACGCAGATTATTCGCACGGCCGCGATGTTGCAGTTGCTGATGGGAAATGTCGGCCGGGCTGGTGGCGGAGTGAACGCTCTACGCGGGCACTCCAACATCCAGGGTGCAACCGACATGGCGGGGATTTTCGATATCCTGCCCGGCTACCTCAAGGTGCCGAATCCTGCCGATAAAGATCTGAAGACTTATCTTGAGCGCATTACCCCTAAGCCGGCGAAGCCTAACGACTGGGAGTCCTTCAATTACTGGTCGAATACGCCCAAGTTCATGGTGTCGTTCCTGAAAGCGATGTATGGCAATGCCGCAACGAAGGACAACGATTTTGCCTTCCAGTATCTGCCGAAGGTCGACCGTAACTACTCGTGGGTCGAGATCTGGAACGACATGTATGAAGGCAAAGTTAAAGGACTTTTTGCCTTTGGCATGAATGGAGTGATGATTGGACCCGATTCGCAGAAGAACATTGACGCCCTGAAGAAAGCTGATTTCCTGGTGGTGTGCGAGATTTATCCCGACGAGACCAGCAGTTTCTGGATGGCGCCGGGAACCACTGCGGAAGATATGAAGAAGATCAACACCACGGTTTATCGGCTACCGGGAGCTGGGTTCGCCGAGAAAGATGGGACCTTCGTCAATTCGGCGCGCTGGTTGCAGTGGAAGCACGCCGCTCTGCCGACGCCCGGTGACTGCCGCCTCGATCAGGACATTCTGGCGCAGATCTTCTTGAAGATCCGGGAGCTGTACCAAAAAGAGGGAGGCAAGTTCCCTGATCCGATTCTAAAGGCGTCGTGGGCGTACACGCTTCCCGAACATCCGTCGCTCTCGGAAGTGGCGAAGGAAATCAATGGCAAAGCGCTGGTGGACATTAGCGACGAAAAGACCGGAGTCTCGCTAAAGGCTGGTCAGCAACTGCCGGGTTTTGCCTTGTTGCACGATGACGGCACAACCTCGTCTGGAAACTGGCTCTATTGCGGTTCATGGACCGAGGCCGGACCTTTGCAGCAGCGGCGTGGAACCGAAGACCCTTCGGGCCTGGGAATTTATCCGAACTGGGGGTGGTCATGGCCGGCGAATCGGCGCGTGCTGTACAACCGGGCGTCCTGCGATCTTGCGGGTAAGCCATGGGATCCGAGCCGCAAACAGGTCTGGTGGAATGAAACCGCGGAAAAATGGGTGGGCAACGATGTTCCCGACTTCAAGCCCGATTCCAAGCCTCAGGAGCATATGGGGCCATTCATCATGAACCCCGAAGGCGTGGGACGCATTTTTGTGCCGCTAGGGGCGATGGCAGACGGTCCCTTCCCCGAGCACTATGAACCCATCGAGAGTCCCATCGATAATCCTTTGCACCCCAACCAATCCAACAATCCGGTCGTCAGGAAGCTCACGACCAAGATGGACAAGTACGGCACAACGAAGGAAGGCTACAACATCATCTGCACCACCTATCGCCTCACTGAGCACTATCACTATTGGACAAAGAACAATCCGATGAATGTGGAACTGGTGCCGGAACCCTTTGTTGAAGTACCCGCCGAACTGGCTGATCAGATGGGCATCAGGGGAGGTGAGAAGGTGAAGGTGACCAGCGCGCGCAGCGATTACATCGCCAAAGCAATGGTGACCAAACGGATCAAGCCCATGATGGTGGATGGTAAGAAGTTGTATCAGATCGGCATGCCGATCCACTGGGGCTTCCTGGGAATTTCCGAAAGCGAAGGCAGAACGGCGAAGACTCCGGCAAATTTGCTGACACCGACGGTCTTCGACCCCAATGCGTACACACCGGAATTCAAGGGATTTCTGGTGAAGCTGGAAAAGGTTTAGAGGAGGCGCGGGATGAGCGATCGCGGCACATTACGAATCCAGCAAATCTCGGCCCACCCTGGACCGGTCGCTGGCCAGGGCACGCAACGGCAGGACCAGGTTTGCAAGCTGATCGATACCACCACCTGCATCGGCTGCAAAGCCTGCGAAGTGGCTTGCGTCGAATGGAATGACATGCCGTTCCAGACGACTTACTTCGACAACACTTACCAGACGATGCCCGACACCGACTGGAATTACTGGAACCTCATCAAGTTCAACGAGGACCAGCACGACAATGGCAGCTTCGCGTGGTTAATGCGCAAGCATCAGTGCATGCACTGCGAAGACCCGGGCTGTCTGCGCGCGTGTCCGGCCGATGGCGCCATCGTGCAGTACTCGAATGGCATTGTCGATTTCCAGCAGGAAAACTGCATAGGCTGCCAGTTCTGTGTCTCGGGCTGCCCCTTCAACATTCCGAAATTCAATCCCAACACAAAAAAGGTTTACAAGTGCACGCTGTGCTCTGACAGAGTGGGGGCTGGCCTGGAGCCGGCATGCATCAAGTCATGTCCCACCGGGTGTTTGCATTTCGGAACCAAAGACGACATGAAGTTCATGGCGGAAAATCGTGCTTCTCAATTGCGCGAGGTCTCAGGATTTCAGAACGCCGGGGTCTACGATCCCGACACCATCGGGGGCACCCATGTGATCTATGTGCTGCACGATGCCACCAAGCCTGAGAAGTACGGTAATTTGCCTGCGAAACCGCGGATTCCGCTTAGCTTCACGGTTTGGAAGAGCATCTTCAAGCCCATCGGGCTATTCGGCGCCATGCTGGGGTTTGTAGGGGTGGTTATGCACTACGTTTTCGAAGGGCCGCTGCACACGCAGCCCACTCCTCCGGTCGTTCGGATTGACCCGCCACCGCCTCCCGCGGAAAAGGAGAATTAGATGGCGACCTCGGCTGATCGCTTCGTGCATCGTCCCAATGTCATCGACCGTTTCGGGCAAACGGTGGTTTACGCCGGCGAATTGTTGCGCCATCCGGTGTACACGCGCTTTCTCCATTGGATGGTCGGCATTTTCTTCTTCCTTGCCCTGCTGTCGGGCTTCGGAATCTATCTTCCGTGGATCTTCCGCTTCTTTACGCCTCTGTTTGGCGGCGGAGCCATGACCCGCTTGTTGCATCCCTGGTTCGGCCTAGCCTTCGTCTTCTTCTTTGCTCTACAAGCGCTGAATTGGTGGCAGGTCATGACGTGGACCCCGGCGGATTCACGCTGGATGAAGCACATTAGGCGGTACGTCATCCGTAGCGACTCCACGGAATCCCCTGAGACCGGCTTCTTCAACGGCGGACAGAAGCTCATGTTCTGGGAGATTGTCTGCGGCTCCATCGCCTACCTGATTACCGGAGTCATCATGTGGTTCCCGGAAATCTTTGGGCGGGTGCTGGTCGCCATCTCGTATGTGATCCACGACATCTCGGCGCTGATTATGTTGTTTGGAATTTTCTTCCACGTCTATCTCAGCACCTTCGGCGAGCCTGGCACCATTCAGGCGATGACCAGGGGAACCGTGAGCGAAGGTTGGGCCTGGACGCACCATCCCGCATGGTACAAAGCGGTCACGGGCCGTGATCCGGCCGAAGCCCTGGAAGCGGCCAAGCAGCGCCATACGCCTCCGGTGCAGCCTCCGCCGACGCTTTGAATCGCTCCGAATCGGTGCGAGTTATAGGCATTGGTCATCACCCTATTCCGGCAGCGGCAATTCCTTGGCGAGGACTACTTGCGGCACAGTTCATCCATTCATCCCCGACGCACAATATGCAATAATGGCGCGGCTATGAAGTTGCGGACCTTTCTTCTCTATTACTCCGTGGCGGCGTTTTGGCTTTCGACCCTGTTTCTTTTCGCACAACCTCAGGCGAATCCGGCAAACGGCAAGACGGACGACGCGCTCGAGCTTGTCAAACAAGGCCAAAAGCTGAATAGCGAAGGCAAGCAGGATGAGGCCCTCGCGCTGTACGACCGCGCACTACAACTGTCTCCCAATCTCTTCCAGGCAGACTTGGCAGCGGGAATCGCATTGGACCTGCAAGGAAAGTACCAGCAAGCGCGCCAGCACTTGGCAAAGGCCATTGAGGAAGCCCCGCCCGCCTCCAAAGTTCAGGCTCTTCGGACCATGGCCGTATCCTATGCATTCGAACACAACGCCGACGATGCCGCAAAATACGAGCGACAGGCGTTCGACTTGCAGTTCTCCGCTAAACAATTTGCAGACGCGGGGGGTACAGCCGATGAACTAGCCCGGATTTATCTCGAATCGGGTGACCCGGACAACGCTTTTCAGTGGTACCAGAGCGGGCACCTCACCGCGATGCGGCAGCCCAACCTCAGCCCAGCCGAGAGAGACTTGTGGGAATTCCGATGGGAGAGCGCCCTGGCGCGTATCCGCGTCCGAGAACTCGGCAGGGGCGCAGAGGCCCAGAACCACGTGGTCGCTGCCAAAGCCATATTGGACAAGGGCGACAATCCTGACCAAGTGCGTTTCTACCCCTACCTCAGCGGTTATGTTGCCTTCTATCGCAACGACGATAAGACAGCGATCGCGGAATTGCAGAAGGGTGATCAGAACGACCCCGCCGTTTTAAGCCTGCTGGCACAAGCCTACGAAAAATCCGGAGATAAAACCCAAGCCTTGGACTACTACCGCAAAGTGCTGACCATCAACACGCATAGTCCGGCGAATGCATTTGCGCGGCCGCTGGCCAAAGAAAAGATCGCAGCGCTGTCCAAATAGCGTTGATCTCGGTGAATTGGAGCGGGGTACGGGGATCGAACCCGTGACATCGAGCTTGGGAAGCTCGCGTTCTACCGCTGAACTAACCCCGCTCAGCTCGGTAGGTGTGCAAAGTGTACCATTGGCGCAATTTGCCTCGCAAACCGCGGCCTGAAGGTTGAACGGCTTCCCCAACGCCCTGCGTGGTCGTCCTATTCAGGGAGAGTTTAAATCCCGGAAAACACGATACAATTTGTATAGTTCTTAAACCGCGCCAGGGTGGTTCTTGTAGCGCGGTAGCGCATTCGTCTCGCGTAAGCTTCCGGGCCTTCGGTTCCACCCCGCCAGGCGCAACTGCCGTGCCTGTCGGGGGCCCCGGCTTCTGGCAGCGCAGGATGGAATCATTTTACGCACGTAGGCCGCTGGACGTATCTCGTCCGGCGTCACAACGAAAGGAAAATGTTATGCGTTCTCGGGTACTCACGCTTATGTTCATCGCAATTCTCACGATGAGCTTTGCGGCCTGTAGCAAGAAAAATGAAAGTCAGAACACGGCAACGCCAGAAACTTCCAGTACGGCTCAGACCAACCAACCTGCAAGCACAAACCAGCCTGCGGCCAGCCAGATGGCTCCCGCGCAGCAGCCCGCGCAGGGACAACCGATGGCGCCGGCACCAACCCAGCAGGCGCAGGCTCCTGAGCCTCCTCCTCCGCCTCCGCCGTTGGTGGTTCCGGCTGGCACCAGCCTGGTAGTCCGTATGGGAAATAGCATTACCTCTAAAACCGCGAATGCAGGCGACACTTTTACCGGTTCACTGGCGCATTCTGTGTCCGTGGACGGGGTAGTCGCGATTCCTGCCGGCGCCGGCGTCAGCGGAACAGTTGTCGATGCCAAATCGCCGGGCAAGTTCAAAGGTGAGGGCGTATTGTCGATCGCTTTGACCGCAGTCAACGTCCACGGAACGTCGGTTCCTATTCAAACTTCCACGTATACCCAGACCGTCAAAGGTAAGGGCAAGCGCACGGCCGTAGCGGTCGGAGGCGGAACTGGCGCCGGGGCATTGATTGGGGGTATTGCCGGCGGTGGCAAGGGCGCGCTGATCGGCGGTCTCGTGGGTGCTGGCGCGGGCACGGCGGGCGCGGCCTTCACGGGCAACAAAGAGCTGACAATTCCGGCGGAATCGGCAGTCACGTTCAAGCTCGGCAACTCAATCACGGTGCAGCGGCGGGAGAAGAAGGCTTCGCAGGACGAGATGGCTCCAACCCAGTGACCTTGCAACGTCGGAGCTGAAACTCACATCTGGGTGCCCCGTCCCAGCCCTCTTTTGGCTAGGGCGGGGCAGTTCGCTGTTTGGTGACTATTTGCCGGCCTTCGTGATCGCGGCGCGCCTTTCGACGACCCAGCCTTCTTTTGTGACCTGACGGCCGCGCCCGAGAGCCAGGGCATCGGCGGGAACATCTTCCGTGATGCACGATGCCGCACCGATGTAAGCGCCCTTTCCGATGCGAATGGGAGCCACTAGCGTAGCATCGCTTCCAATGAACGCTCCATCTTCAATCGTTGTGGGATATTTGCCCGCGCCGTCGTAATTGCAGGTGATGGTGCCGGCTCCGATGTTCACGCCTTCGCCAATTTCCGAGTCGCCAAGATACGTGAGGTGATTGGCCTTCGAGCCTTTACCCAGACGTGTCTTCTTGGTCTCCACGAAGTTGCCGACATGCGCACCTTCGCCGATGTCACTGCCCGGCCGCAGATGCGAGTAAGGCCCGAGTTGCGCGCCGCTGCGCACCACGGAATCTTCCAGTATGCAGCCCGGCAGAATGAGAACACCATCACCGAGTTCGCAGTTGGTGATGACGGAGTACGACCGAATGCGGCAGTCGGCGCCGATCTTCGTCTTACCAATGAGCTGCACGAAAGGCTCGATCACCGTGTCCGTTCCGACTTCGACGTCGGCATCGATGTCGCACGTCTCGGGACGGAAAATGGTTGTGCCAGCAAGCATCAGCTCGCGCGCCTTCTGGTCGCGAAGCTTGGCGTCGAGCTCCGCCAATTCGATCCGCGTGTTGACTCCGAGCACTTCGCTGGAGTCGGCGGCGGGCAATGCCAGCACCTTTTCGCCAGCCTTGCCGAGAAGCGTCACCATGTCGGTCAGGTAATACTCATGATGGGCATTGTCCGTCTTGAGCTTGCCGATGTTAGCGTAGAGCGGCTTGGTTGCGAAGGCGTAGATACCTGAGTTGATTTCGCGTTGCTCCGCTTCTTTACCACGCAGTGATTTCTGTTCGACCACGCGCTCGACTTCATCGCTCCGTTTGCCTTTGACCAGCTTGCGGAAAACCCGGCCGTACCCGGTAGGATCAGGCGGTTCGGCGGTCAGCATGGTCATAGCGGCATGATGGGCGTTATGGAAATCGCGAACTCGCTTGATCGTTTCAGCCTTGATCAGCGGAACGTCGCCCGACAGCACTAACACCGTTTCGAAACTTTGCAAGGCATCGCGCGCTTCCATCATGGCGTGCCCGGTGCCGCGTTGTTCGCGTTGCAGGACAAAGTTAATCCCTGTGGGAGCCAGCGCCTCGCGCACTCGGTCAGCTTCGTGTCCGACAATCGCGAAGATGTTCTGCGGAGCGACGACTTCGCTGGCGGCCGCGACTACGTGCGCCAGCAAAGGCTTTCCGGCGATCTGGTGCAAGACCTTTGGACGGAGCGATTTAAGCCGCGTGCCTTTGCCGGCCGCAAGGATTGCAATGGCAAACTGCCTAGGTTTGCTCTTAAGGGATTTCGTAGGGTTGAAGGTCGGCTTGGCCATTTCGACTTAGAGGATAGCAGGAGGGCGTTTCGATCTGCGAGAGAATGGATGGCGCGATTGAGCCGCTGACCTGGGTGCCCCGTTCCAGCCCTCTTTTGGCCAGGGCGGGGACAGCTTCAAAAGCCTACCAACAAGTCCGCGAGGACCTTGGTGGGCGCCCCCTGCTTCAGCAGGGGGCGCTGGACTTTAGTCCAGCGGAGAAGGCTCGCTTTCAAATGGGCTTTACTATAGCCCGGGGTTTTTCGGTCCCGGTGCTAAAGCGCAACATGTAAAGAGCAAATTTGTTCCGGAGCGCTGAAGCGCTCCTTCCCCCGCATAAATGCGGGGCTCCCACCGATTACAACCCCATGAACCAAATTCGTCGAATATCTTACTCCCCCGTCCTAGCCAAAGGCGAGCTAGAACGGGGCACCCCAGGTTGGTTTCGGTCATTTCGGTCTTAATCCCGCGCACAACAGGTCGGCTGTTCATGATGACAACTCCGAGAGCGGCCTCAATTCCAACCTATTACCGGCCCCGGTGCACCGTCGTTACCGGCGACTCGTTCAATTCCGTCATCAGTTGCAGCAGGTCGTGGGCGACACGGTGCGTGTTGTGGCGGGCGACCAGTCCCTCGCGGGAATCGGTTGCCTCCAGCAGATACTCGCCCAGGATTGGCTTCACCCCGAATGCCTCGATGGCGTCCACATCCGTCTCAATCTGCGACTGTTGCTGCTCGGCGTACTTCAACGTCAACGCGGACGACGCAGGAGTGCGATTGACCAAAGCGTAATCAAAGAACTTATGACGGGCATGCTTGTAAAGGGCGCGGATGTGATCGGAGGCGGTGAGGCCCAGGCTTTCGTTGGCTTGCGTCATTAAGTTGCAGACAAACACTTTCACCGCACCGCTGGTTGCGATCGCGGTGGAAACATCCCGCACCAGCAAGTTGGGCACCAGGCTGGTGAACAGCGAACCGGGGCCGATCGTGATCAGGTCGGCATTGTCGATGGCCGCCAACGCCATCGGCAGCGGCTTCGCGTTCGCGGGGGCCATTCGCAGCTCGACAATCCGTCGCTGACTCGCGGTTATGTTTGTTTCCCCACGGACAACGGATCCGTCGTCCATGATTGCGTAAAGTTGGGCATTGCTGGTGGTCGCAGGATAGATGTGTCCGCGAGTCGCCAGGATCGCCGACGAATATTTCACCGCTTGGCTGAAGTCGCCGGCGATCGCCGTCATCGCCGAAAGGAAAAGATTCCCAAAGTTGTGTCCGCCTAGGCCCTCACCGGCAGGGAAGCGATATTGGAACAGCCGCGAGAGCAGTGCCTCGTCTTCGGAGAGCGCAACAATACAGTTGCGCACATCGCCGGGAGCCGGAACATTCAATTCTTTGCGAAGACGACCGCTGGAGCCACCGTCGTCGCTCACCGTCACAATCGCGGAAAGGTCGTCGATGCGAGGCAGCACACCCGGAACGGGAGCTTCCCCCGTAGCGGTGGCATACTGCTTCAAGCCATGAAGCAGCGTGGACAGTCCTGTGCCCCCGCCCATGGCGACAACTCTTATGGCGCGCGGCACAGCGGAATTGGGTTCGTTCTGCATGTTACCTATGGAGGTGGTATCCAGCTAATAATGCCACTGGTCTGGCGGAGACGTGCCGGCGCTGGTATCGGGATAAAGCAATTCGGTGAACCGGGGATCGTCGGCCAGGTTCTTGAAATCGCCATCGTTGCGGGCCTGGTAGCGATTTGCCGGATTCAGCCGAATCGCTTGCTGCAGGCTGGTGATGGCTTCGGGAAAGTGCCCGGTCAGGCAGTTTAACGTTGCCATGCCGTACCACACGAAGTCCAGCTTGGGGGTATTCTTCGTGAGCGCTTCAAAATTTTCGCGGGCGCTGACGTAGTCGCCCATGTTCATCAGCGACACCGCATAGTCGAATTGTTCTTCCGGCGTTTTAAATGTGGTGACTGCCCGGCTCATTTGCTGGTTGCAGCTATTCAGGTGCACCGAGGCGCGATCAGCCAGTTCAGGGCTCGGACCAGCCACTACTTTCTCGAAACAGGCTTTGGCTCGATCATACTTGTGCGCTTGCAGGGCTTTGAGGCCAGCCTCGTAGTTTTGTACCGCCTGCGCGAAACGAGGATCGTCAGTCAACTTCATCGGTTTATTTGCCCGCGATCTGATGTCGGCAGCCGAAGGGCGTAAGTTGCTATCACCCTGAGATTTAGCAGTCGTCTGCGTGCCTTTTTCAGCGGCCTTTTTCTTCATTCGTTGGCTTCCTTGATTTGTCGCGACAGGGAATTGCTCAGGGCTGTGCAAACCCCTAGTCGAATGCAGGATGATTGTGCTGAGTTATACCCGCAAGTTGGGATGCCGTCAACTCACGAGAACCCTGTGCGTAACCCTCACGGGCTCAATCGTTTTTGGCTGCCGCTTCAAGGTTGATGGACTTCCATTCGCCTTTGATAATACCGGCGCGAATCTCCGCCGGCGTCTTCTTCAACTTCGTCTGTTCGTACGCATAGAAAGCTTCCTTCATGCAGATTCCGCAGTGGGCTCCATGGGTACTCTCGAAGCAACTATGCAGGCTACCGTGCCCGATACGTTCGCAATAGCAGTAGCAAGGCATCTGGTAAAGCACGCCGGGTATCTTGGCCGCCAACTCATAGCTTTTCACTTGGAACGGATACTGGAACGACTCTCCCCAAAGCTGGTCTTTGGGCAGGATGGGCATGGCATCTCCGGGCTGCAGCGCCTGGTCATGGTAGGCGGGCACATGATCGCCCTGCGCGAAGCAAACGACAGTCAACGCTGCAGCCAGAGCCACCAGCAAAAGTTTTTTCATGAGGCACTCCTCACCAAGAGGTTCTGAGTCATTCTAGCCGAGAAGAGCGATTATTGAGTACTGCATAAGAATGTCCGGCTTTCGGGTTCTTGAGTTGTCATCACGAACGGCCTTAAGGGACTGCGTCGCGACCAACATCGCAATTCGCGAAGTGGTGCGGAGTTGTTAAAGACTGGCCGCGAGAGCGGCGGGATGATGTTAGCCCGGCGCAAAGCGCCGGGTTAAGTGGAAAAGCTGTGCGAGCCGCGCAGCGGCGACACTGGTTGCGACACAGCCTTTTCAGGCCGCGACGGATCTGCTATTTCTCCAGTCGTCGCTCCAACGCCAATCTTCCAAACTCCAAATGCAAGCGAGTTCTGCTTGACCATGGCCGGAGAGCAGCGCATAATTACGCCGCTCTCTTGCAAGCGAACCTTGCTTGCGGTGTCCCCCTACGTAGCTACTCCGTTCCGGCCCGATTGCAAATCCATGTGCAATCCTGAATTTCGCGGGCTGCTCACTTCGGAGCTTGAGGTTTACTATGACTGAACCCATACGCAAGCAGATTGGCGACTACGAAGTCATCCGCGAACTCGGCCACGGTGGGATGGGCCAGGTCTTCCTGGTGCGCAACCTCATCTCCGATCGCATTGAGGCGATGAAGGTGCTGCTTCCTGACTTGGCCAATCAAGGCGATCTCGCCGCTCGGTTCTCGCGCGAGATCAAGCTGCTGGCCAGCCTCGATCATCCTAATATCGCGGCGCTTCGGACCGCTTTCTCCGCCAACAATCAGTTCATCATGATCATGGAGTACGTCGAGGGTGACACGCTGGCCCATCGCCTGGAGCGCGGGCCGTTCCCGCCAGCCGAGGCATTGAACTTCATTGACCAGGTGCTAGCTGCGCTGAGCTACGCCCACGCCAAGGGCGTCATTCATCGCGACATCAAGCCCGCCAACATGATGCTGACGCCGCGCGGCGTTCTGAAGCTGATGGACTTCGGTATTGCGCGCTCGGGCAACGATCTGGGGCTTACCGTGACGGGCACAACTCTGGGGTCGCTCGACTACATGTCGCCCGAGCAGGTGCAGTCGCAACCGACCGATGCGCGGTCGGATTTGTACTCGGTCGGAGTTTCACTGTACGAAATGGTGACCGGCAAGCGAATGTTCAGCGCCACCAGCAGCTATTCCATCATGGAGGCGCACATCAAAGAAACGCCACGGCCGCCTATTGAAGTGCAAGCCTCGTTGCCCAAGCCGCTGAGCGACCTGATTGTAATGGCGGTAGCCAAGAATCCGGCAGAGCGCTTTCAGACAGCCGACGCATTTCGCAATGCTTTGTCGCAGATCAGGGAAGCCTGCAGCGCAGTTGGTCCGCAAAGCGCGCCGGGGGACGCGACCACGATTACCGGTGCTCAAGCTGTACCTGCGGCCGCGGCTGCGATCAGGCAAACGCCGGTGAGCCAGGCTGCGCCGGTCAGCCAACCCGCAGCCAGTACCGGCTCGACTCCTGTAAGCGCCGGCACGCAGACGGATTCTCAGCTCAAACGCGATGCCGGATCGCGCCATCCGTTCCTGATCCTGGCCATCGCTATTGTGCTGTTAGTGGCTACGTTGGCCGGGGCCCGCGCGTATCGCATCCACCAACAGAATGCAGCCGCCGCAGCCGCGGTGGTGGCGATGAATGAAGGAAATCCTCCGCCGACAACGCCGAAGCCCGTGCCGGCCGCTCCCGCACCCGCGCCGCCGCAGACTGCTCCGCCGGCTAGCCAACCCACCGCCGACGCTGTGGCGTCGCAACCGCCCGCCGTCGACACCAAGGCAAATCATGCCAGGATGAACGCTATGGCAGCGCCGCCGGCTGCAGCGAGCGCGAATGCGGATGCAGATGCGCAGCAGCAACAAGCCGCTCTGGAACAACAAAAGAAGCTTCTCGACGAAATGGAGATTGAGAACGATCACCTGGAAAGCCGGGCGGCCGCGGTCGAAAGCAGTCTGGAGGCGTTGGAGGCGCAGATGCATCAAAGCGGCCTGGGCTTGCGCGGAGACATGGTGTCGGCCCGCGCCAGCATGCGCACCGACATGGCCAAAGCGAAGCAGGCGCTGGACAGCTCCGATACGGAGCGGGCCCGGCGTTATCTGGACCAGGCGAACGCGGAGATCAGCAAGTTGGAGGGCTTCCTCGGGCGCCGCTAGTGCGTTCGGTGGAATTGTCATTGCGAAGCGAAGCGAGGAATCTGCTTTTACTTACAGTTGCAAGGACGGCTGATAAGAAAGCAGATCCCTCACGGCTTAAGGGGGGTTCGTGACGAAAACTCTCAGAGATGGTGAAGGCGGGGACCCAAACTATCCTGACGACGAGCCGTCTAAACTATTAAAATGAAGTCTGTGCCCAACGAAGACAACCTCACAGTTTTGCCTCCCGTATCTGCATCAACTTCCGGCGGGCCGGGCTCGTCACCCGTACCGAAATCCCTGAAGCCGGCAATTTCAGGCTGGCTGCGCGACATGTTGATCTCGCTGGCGGTCTCGGCTTTCTTCATCATCTTCCTGTACCAGCCGGTCAAGGTAGAAGGCACCAGCATGATGCCCACGCTCGACGATCAGGAGCGCGTCTTCATAAACAAATTTGTTTACAAGCTGGAGCCCATCGAGCGGGGCGACGTTGTCGTCTTTCGTTATCCTCGCGACACTGCCAAGAGCTACATCAAGCGTGTGGTGGCCGTCGCCGGCGATCGCGTCAAGATCGAAGACGGCGTAGTCTTCGTGAACGGGAAGCGTGTGACGGAGGCGTATGTGCCCGACGCGTACGAGGACGTGCGCTCCTATCCTGAGACGGTGGTGCCCCCGCACTGCTATTTCGTGCTGGGCGATCATCGCAATCTATCCAACGACAGCCGCGACTTTGGTCCGGTGGATGAAGATTTTATCTACGGCAAAGCGGTGTTTGGATATTGGCCGATGGCCAAACTGGGCAAGCTGCGGTAGTGGTGCAGGCGGACAAATTCTTTGGCCAGTATTTTGTTGCAGAACGCCTTGATTGATACGACTGCCGGTTTGGGCGGTCTCCATATCCCGCAAAACCTGCAGGCCAAGGGCGATCCGGGAGCGTACATCGTCCAGGCGCATGGCCCGACCAGTCCCGCTTTCCGCGCCGCTCTGCAAGCCGCCGGCGCCCAGATTGTTTCCTACATCCCCAACAACGCTTATTTGGCGCAAATCTCCGCTGCGGGTGCGGGCCGGCTTTCCGCCAATCCGCTCGTTCAGGCGGTTATCCCTTACCAGCCATATTATAAACTGCAGCCCTCCCTCTTGGCGTTGGCCGTGGCTGACGCGCCCGCTGCCGCCGGCCTTTCCCTGACGGTTGGTCTGTTTGATCCTTCCGCGGTATCGCAATTGACCAAGGCCGGATATGTTATTGTGGGGCAACGGATCAATCGCCGTTTGGCCCGATCGTTCACGTCTTGCCTCCGCTCAATCAGCCATTGACCCAGCTGGCCGGTTTCGCAGGTGTCCAAGTCATCGAACTCGGCCACCAGCGACAACCCGCCAATGACCTCGCCAGAACCAATTTGGGAATTTCTGTGGACACGGTCACCCTGACCAACTGGCTGAATCTTTCCGGCAAGAATGTCACGGTGGAAGTGAACGACTCGGGCATTGATCAACCCATCCTGATTTCAGTGCCACAGGCACAGCGGAATCGGGCCCAGCGGGAGCGAGCCGTGTCATGGGCGATTTCCTCGCAGTTTGATCGACGCCAATGGCCACGGCACCCACGTCGCCGGCATCATCGCCGGCAACGGTCGGAATCTTACACACGTGATGACCCCCCAGGGATCCGTTACCAACGCCGATTTTCGCGGCAAGGCGCCTTTGGCCAAGCTTTTTTCGGTTGGCGGCGTCTATCTATGGCAACGTTTCTGATCAATACTTGCAGGAAGTTCCGGCGCTGACCAACGCCTTGATCTCCAACAATAGTTGGGTTTATGGCGATGACACAGATTACGACCTCGCCGCGGCCAGCTACGATGCCGCGACGCGCGATGCTTTGCCCAACAGCCGGGCTCCCAACCGGTCCTCTTCGTATTTGCGGCGGGCGATGACGGCAGCGGCGTCAGCGACGGTTCGGGCGGCAATCCGGACACCATTCTTTCACCTGGCACGGCCAAAAACGTCATCACCGTTGGCGCCTTGGAGCAGTTGCGCAACATCACCAACATCGTCACCACCGTCGTCGATGGCGAGACCAATTCCGGTGCCGTCTTTCCAGCCTGAATCGGATTCCAGTCCTCGCAAGTGGCCGATTATTCCGCCCGCGGCAATGTGGGCATCGATACTGAAGGCACTTTCGGCCGGTTCAAGCCGGACGTCGTAGCGCCGGGCTCATGGGTGGTTTCCACGCGCTCCAATACATTGGGATACGAATGCTTATTATAATCCCACCAATATTTCCACCATCGTTTATGTGGATCAGGTTGTGCCAGACAAATTCCCTGAATTATTACAACGTCCCGGTGCCGCCAAATGCCGTCGGCGTCACGCATCACAATTTCGTCCAATCAATTTTCCACGACGTTCCCGGGTAATCTCATCATTTACGCGCAACAGTCCGGCTATCCTGACCCGGTTAACGCTCCAGGCATGCCATCGATATCACCACGATGAACGACATGCTTGCCATCCCGCCTTCCAGCTGGCGGGGCTATCACCGGCATTCAAGCCCTCCAGAACAACGGTTTTGACTTTGCCGTCGCCGACAGCACGAACGTTCCGGTTAATTATGATCTGACCGTTTCCATCGCCACCACCAATGCAGTCGGGGACGAGGAGCAGGTGCTGCAAGGTTTGGACAATGGGTTGGCGCCATACTATCGTTTCGGCACTGGCACCAGCATGTCCGCCCCGGCTGTTTCCGGAGTTCTGGCCCTGATTCAGGATTATTTCATGAACACGTTGGAGATGACGCCCAGCCCGGCCCTGCTCAAGGCCATGCTCATTAATGGTTCCCGCGCTGTTGGCGATTATGGCTACGCTGTGACCAATGACATAAATTGCGATGGGTTGGGGTGAGCCCGATATTCAGGATGTGCTGCCTCTCACTAGCAGTAACCTCACCAGCATTGTCACCGGCGCCAACGCGCCCATGTTCTTTGTGGATCAAAGCCCCACGAATGCTCTGGCCACTGGTCAGAGCCATACTTATCTGGTTTCGATCAATACCAATCAACTTCGCCCAGGATCTGCAACTACAGGCCACGCTCGTCTGGACTGATCCGCCGGGTGATCCTTCCGCTGCCATCAAACTCGTCAACGGCCTGGAATTGATTATCACCAATCTCGATACCGGCGATGTCTTCATCGGCAACGATATTGATGCCGATACTGGCTTTAACGACCCGGTCGCGTCCAATGTCCGTGCCGAATGTTGATACCATCAATAACGTCGAGAATATCATGCTGCAGGCCGGACTGGGCGGCAAATTATTCCGTCACCGTCTTCGGCCGCAGTGTCAATGTCAATGCGGTTACGGAGCAGACCAATAACGTCGTTCAGGATTATGCGCTCGTCGTCTCCGTGGGCGAAGGGGAGGTGCCAAGATGCAATCTCCTCGGTAACAGATGGTGGCATTGCCTCCAACCTGACCGGCGATCAGGATGTCACCTTTGTGATCGACCACCAACGCTCCGCTTTTGAACCAGTTTGTCGGCGCCAACACTCCGTTCCAGGGCACCAACCAGCTCGCGCTCGGCACCAATACCATCTGGGGCAGCGCCGGCGCGCTAACCTTGGGCATGACCAATCAATGGCATTTCTACGTGGTCACCAACGATGCCCTCGATGGAAACGGCCAAAGCGCCGATGTGACCAACGCTGCCTTCATTACTTATGATGCGTTCGAGCTCTCGGTTCCGCGCATGGGGGTCTATGAGGAAGCTGACCCCGCCAACGCCACCCGGCCGGAAGCCGACATTGACATGTATGCCACCATGGATTCGGGTCTGACCAATCTCAACCCGGTCACGCTCTCCAACTGTCTTGCCCATGTGAATAACAGCGGGGTAGTCACTGGGGCAGGGCGGCACTGAGTTCGTTTACTTTACCAATTCGCGTCCTGGCGAGGTCTATTACATTGGCATCAAGTCCGAGGATCAGATGGCCTCGGAATATGATTTTATTCCGATCTTTACCGCCACGCCTTTCAGCTCGATTTTGCCAAATGGCGATCAACAAGTCAATGGCCTGCTGCTGCCGACTTACGTTCCTGATGGCACGCCCGACGCACCCCGGCATCACCAATGTGTTTGCGCTTGGCGATTTATCCGATGACGATCGAGAATGTCATCGTGACCAATCTGAACCAGCACCAGAATTTCGGGGACTTGATTGGCGCGCTCATTTTCGATGCCAATACAGTGGTCTTGAACAACCATGACGGCTTGGGGAATACTTACAACACTACGATACCTCTCGTTTACGACGACTCGCCAGAATCCCGTGCCTGGTTCACGCCACACTGACGGGCCGGGCAGCTCTGATGAATTTTCAAGGAAATCGGCGATCGGCGTCTGGCAATTGAACGAAATTGATAATTCACCCGGACTGACCGGCCAGGTCAGCCAGTTCACTCTCCTGATCCAGCCGCACCAAAACCTTAAATTCCCCGGCGTCATCGTCAGCATCCCTCCCGGTGGCTGGTTCATCGATTATGTCGTCGTGCCACCCGGCTACACCAACCTGACTTTTTATGCCACCAACCTGCCGCCCATCATCATGCCTCCGCTGGTGATGTATGAAAAGTTCAACGCCGAACCCACCTTGACCGATTTCGATTTCTCAGCCGGTCTGACCAATACCCTCGTCCCCGGAGGGCAGCCGGGCAATTCCATTTCCATTGGACCGCCCCTGGACATCGGCAATTATTATATCGGCGTTTATAATCCCAGCGTCTCGCAAACGGCGAATGTCTTTATCGCCGCCAACTTGGGCATCGATTTATCCGCGAGCGATAATTACACGTACACCGATACTGGTCCCCAACCCCTGTTGCCGGATGCCGTCACCAACTCGTCATCCATCTTTGTTTCCGCCACCCAACTGGTCGAGTCCGTGAATGTCGGCATGGTTGTCGATTCGCCGCAGATTTCGGACATGACCTTTACCCTGGTCAGTCCCACCGGCCAGCGCATTCTGCTCATGGAAAATCGCGGCGGCTTGTCCACCAACGGGGCCGGGACCATCTTTGTCTATACCAACGTCATCAACTCCACCGCCAACGGCGGTTTCGCGGCCAACACCAATTATCTCGCCGTACCTGGCGGCGGCGTGGTGGTTCCCATCACCTACAACTTTTATACCGTGCCGGATGAAATGACGGTTTATGAGGGAACCAATCCTGCCACTTTCAATGCCACTTCAGGTTTATTGCTCCTCGACACGGGATTCACCAATAATCTCAACGGACCGGTCACTGTGAACGTCACTGTCCAGCCCGGCTTTACCAACATCACCATCATCATGAACCAGTTCGGTAATCCGTTTAACACCGGGGGCGGTGATGCCTGGATTTATACCGCCGGAGCGCCGAATACCAACTTTGAATATCTGACGTTCACCGATGACAGCAATCTGGCCAATGTGCCGATCAAGTTTGCGGTGCCGCCCTTCAGCTTTGCGCAAGGAGCGCCGCCCAGTTATGTGTTGAGCGACTTTAATGCGGCCACCAACGGTCTTTATCGCGCTCCGACCAATATTTTCGATGCCTACGGCGGCTGGTCGGTGCCCACCAACATTGTCACTTACGCCACCGTGCTCAATCCGACCAACGGCCAGTTCCAGAACGTCACCAACGTGTTGAGTCTGACCAACAATTTTGTCAGCGTGGTCACTGACCCGTCCGACGCGGTCGGCGATAACGACGGATACCAATTTCCTGGCGCTGGCCAACGGCACCATCACGCGCTCCATTCCCACCATCCCGGGCAGTATTTACAACGTCACGTTCTGGTATCGCGGCCCCGGCATCGCCAGTTGGTGGCGCGGCGAGGGCAACGCCAGCGACAGTTCCGATCCGGAAAACAATGCCAACAACGGCACGCTGGTCGGCAGCTTCAATTTCCCGGCGGGCGAAGTGGATCAGGCGTTCCAATTCGAAAATTCCGGCAGCGAATTTGCATTTTGCCGGCACCAACGCTTATGTGCAGGCCCGCCAAAGCACGTCGCTGGACGTCGGCAAGGCCGGCGGCTTCACGGTGGAAGGCTGGATCAATCCCACCAATCTCGCCCGGCCGCAGCCGCTGGTGGAATGGCTCGCCGGCGTGCCCACCAATTCCGCCGTCACCAATCTCGTCATCAAGGCCGGCCCGTATCTCGACCTCGCCACCGGCCATTATTATTATCTGCTCGGCCGCCACGAATTGGATCACCTCCGAACAATGGGCCGAAGACCTGGGCGGCCATCTGGCCACCGTCACACCGCCAATCTGCAAAACTGGGTCTTTGATACCTTTCGCCGGCTCCGGCACCATCAATCACAATCTGTGGATCGGCCTCACCAACAATCCCGGCAACCAATTTCGGCTGGATCCAGCGGCGTGACCAATGTCACTTACACCAACTGGCTCACCGGCCAGCCGGATAATCAGCTGCGGCATCGAGTAATTATACCGGCATCCTGGGGCCACCAACGCCCAGCCCGGCCTTTGGATCCTGGCCAGCGACAACGGTGTGCTTGCACTGCGTAATCCGGCGCGACCAACCGTGTTCTATGGCGTGGCCGAAGTGACGCCATCCAGACCAACGGCGTTCAATTCTGGATTTCCGCCACCAACACGCCGGATACCACGAATGCTCCGTTGCACCGCGTACGGCTGTCTCTATGCCAACATCGTGGACACCAACTTTGTTCACCACGAGATTTTCTCGCCGCCCGGCCTGCTCACCAAGCAACGTCTTCCAGCACGTCGCGCTGACCTACAACACCAATACCGGCATCGCCAACCTGTATCTCAACGGCACCAATGTCGCCACGACCAACTTCGGCGCGGCCTTCGTGCCCAAGACCGACGGCGATGTTCTGCTCGGCAAGGACATGTGCCGCACACGAACAATTATTATGGCGGCGAGATGGATGAAATGAGCATTTACCGTCGCGCCCTGTCGCCGGCGGAAATTCCTGCGATCTATCAGGTCTCGGCGTTCACCACCAATCGCACGATCGGCAAATTTGATCCCACGGTCACGCCGGCAGACGGCCTGGCCGAGGCGTTGGTCACCTTTGGCACCGACCGAACGTCATCTTTGGCGTGAACAACCAATGGAAGCTGAACAGCTACACGTTCACCGCCACCTCCAATTCCATGCCGCTGACCATCTCCGGCCTGGAACCGGGCATGCTGCTGGATGACTTCAGGTCGCGCAGGCGCCGGTCACCAATCTCTATTATCTGCCGGAACAATCGCTCGCGGCGCTGACCGGCGACTCCGCCTACGGCAACTGGACGCTGCAGGTCTGGGACAACCGCACGGGCGCCATCGTCACCAACGTTCGCAACTTGTGAACTGGCAGTTGTCGTTTGTGCTGGAGTCCAACGCCCTGTTGCCGCCTCGCTGTCGCCGGAAACGCCGACCACGAGCACCGTGCCCGCCGGACAGACCGTTTATTATCCGGTGAACGTGCCGGCCTGGGCGCATGTCGCCACGAATATCCTGGTCAGCTCCACTTGCCGGTGAACCTGTTCTTTAACCCCACCAATCCGCCGACCGGCGCCAATCCGGGCGATCAACCTTGTTGACCGCCTCCACGGGCGGAGTCGAGCACCCGCTATTGCCGTCAATACGAATGCGCCCTATGGCACCGCTACCAGGCCGGTTCAACTCTATTATCTCGGCGTCCAAAACCAACACCGCGCCCGCCCAGGTCGTCCTTGGAGGTGAATTTCGACATCACTGCGCTGACCAATGGCGTGCCGTTCACCGCGTTTCGGCACCAATGATCATCCGTCCGCTATTTCGAGTACAACGTCACTTCCAACGCCTATGAAGCCACCTTCCAGCTCTTGAAATTGAGCGGCAACGCCGACCTGGTGGTCAGCAAGGGGCGCCGCTGCCCACCCTCGACCAGTGCCGACTACGGCAGCTTCAACATCGGCAACGCTCGACGAAAACATCTATGTGCTGACCAATTCCGAGCCGGTGCCGCTCTCGCCCGGCACTGGTATCTGGGCGTGATCAACCGCGACAGTCGGCCGGTCAGTTACACCGTGCTGGCCAAGGAATTGGACGTGACCAACAGCCTGACCAACTCGGTGAACATCATCACCCTGACCAACGGCGTGCCGTTTAACTGACTCAGCCGGGCCGGGCGCGGCCCTGACCAATTTCTTCCCTTTCACCGGTCGCGGCCTCGAAGGTTCCCGGCGTCACCAATTACGGGCTGCGATGTTCGAATTGTACAACCTGACCGGCAACGGCGATCTGACGGTGCAGACCAATGCCCTGCCGCTGGCGCCGCCGTTCTTCCAGACCAGCCAGAATCGCGGGGCCAACCCCGAGATCCATCCTGATCTTCACCAACACCGCGCTGACCAATCTCGACCTCACTGGTATTTCCTCGGCGTGCCGAACCATGAAATCAACAACATCAATTACACCATCGTGGCCGAGATCCTGACCAACGTCTATTTCCCGGCGTTCCCCGGCGCCAAGGCGCGGGCGGCGGCGCGGTGGGCGCCGGCCACGCGGGCACGATCAGCACCGTCTATCACGTCACTCACCTGGCGGATTCCGGCCCCGGCACGCTGCGCGACGCCGTCAGCGCCACCAACCGTACGGTGGTCTTTGACGTTGGCGGGCATCATCAATCTGGCGTCGCCGCTGGTGATCACCAATTCCTATCTGACCATCGCCGGCCAGACCGCGCCGGGCGGCGGCATCACTGTGGCGGGCAACATGACGACCGTCACCAACGCCCATGATGTGATCATCCGCGACGTCCGGTTCCGCCGCGGCGCGCGCCGACGATTCGTTGCAGTTCATGGACGTCTCCAATGTCATCGCCGATCACATCTCCGCCGAATGGACTTCGGATAATCTGGTGTCCGTCCTGAATTCCTACCAACGTCACCGTGCAATGGTCCATGCTGGCGGACAGCCTTTACATCTCCCACCAACCCCGATGCGCCATCGGTTCGCTGCTGCGCGATGGCAGCGGGGAGCTGAGTTTCAATCACAACCTCTATGCCGATAATTACAACGGCAGTCCGCGTCTGGGCGACAACCTCAGCCTGGATTTCGTCAACAACGTCATTTATGACTGGGGCACCAACGCCGGCTTTTCCGCCAATGACAGCGCCAATAATCCGGGTGGTTTCACCAATTACCTGAATTACATCTGCAATTACCTGATCGCCAGCAGCAATGCGGTGATGAACAACATCGCCTTCTTCGGCGGCTCCACCAACACCTGGATTTTCCAGACCAACAACTTCATTGACAGCAACACCAACGGCATTCTTGACGGCGCCAATACCAAGTGGAACATGTTCACCAACCAGTTCACGGAGGTCGGCCATACGTTCCCGCTGATTCCCGTCCCCACCGACGAGGCTTATCTGGCTTACGAAAAAGTCCTCGACTTCGCCGGCGTCGATCTGTCGCAGCGCGATTCCGTGGACGCCGAACATCGTCGCCAATGTCCGCACCCAGACCGGCAGCTTTATCTCCACTCCGCCGCTGGCGGGCATGGTTGCCTGGTGGCGCGGCGAGGACAATGCCTTGGACAGTGTCGGCAACCAACGATGGGACTTGGGTGGGCACCGCCGGTTACACCAATGGCGAAGTGGGCACAGGCCTTCAATTTCAATGGGCCCCCAGGTGCAAGTCATATCGAGGTTCCCGACGCGCCCGATCTTGATTTCACCAACACCATGACGGTTGAAGCCTGGGTGAACGTCAGAACTTACGCCGGTCCCGCTAAACGACTACGAAATCGTCTCCAAACTCGACGTGGCCAACCGTCAAGCACGGGTGCCAGCTTACACTTTCTCCATCGATGCGTCTTCTACGCCAGAAATTTGCCTACTTCATAGTCGATAATGGTCCGGGCAAGGTTTCCGCACTAGTCTATAGCGCCATCGGCCATACCCGTAACCAATGGGTGCATCTGGCCGGTGTGGATGACGGTTCGCAGATCATGATTTATGTCGATGGCCAGTTTTGTCCGGCCTCAGTTTTGCCATGGACCTTCAAGGCCGGGCAAGATCCAATCCACTCGCCATTGGCTGCACCCTGCACAGGCGCCGGCGTCGCAGCACGTCATTCTTCAACGGCCAGATTGATGAAGTCAAGCCTCTACAAACGCGCCTTGTCCTCCAACGAAATCGCCTCCATTTATAATGCCGGCCCGGCGGGCAAGTTCGGCTGGTACGCCAACTCCCAGGGTAAACCGTACCTCGACACCGATCAGGACGGTATCCCGGATTTCTGGGAAATTACTTTCGGCCAGCCGCCGTATGTTCCGAGCAACAACAATCCGTCAACCAATATGCTCGGCTATACCACCCTGGAAGAGTATGACAACTGGCTGGCAAGACCACACGCCGTAACCGTCACCAACACGCCGGTGGGCGTGGATTTACAGCAGATGTTTGGCCAAACGGGCCATTTGAGTTTCTTCGTCACCAACGCCATCAACGGCTCGGTGTACCTCACCAATGTGCTCGGCTCGGTCACCAACACCGGCCCTCTACAGCAACAGCATTGCCGTCTTCGTTCCGACCAACACCACGCCTGTGTTCACCGGCTATGCCTCCTTTGACGCTTACGTGACCAACAACGACACCGTCGCATATTTCGGTCCCGTCACCGTCAGCGTTGTCGTCAGCGCCCTGGTCCCGGTCATTGACTCGAACATTCCACCTGTCATCACGCCGCTGGCGGTCCTCGAGGCATCCCGTGCCGTCATCAGCTTCTGCCTACACCGCCACCAATTTCGGTGGCTCGGATTATTACGCGTTTGACGTCACCAACATGGGGGCCATGGGTCCAGTCGCCGTCCTGTTCACGGTAACCAACGCCACCGGCCCGGTCGATTTGGTGGCCAATTACGGCGGGCCTTTGTACACCGGCGGCCCCTTGCCGTCCCTCTCGAGCTATGAATTCATCAGCACCAATTCGTGGACAACCAGCGAAAACATTCTGATCTCGTCCAACTCCACTCCCGTCGCCATCACCAACGGCGTATTGGTATCTGGCAGTCGTCAATGTCTCCGGCTCCAATGTCGCATATAATATCAACGCCCGGAATTGTTCAGCGTTCTGCCCCCGGTGTTCCTCTCGCCGACCAATGGCGAGGTCTTCACGAATGTCGAAACGTTCCAATTCACCGATACGTGCGTGGCCACTGATCCCAATACACCGGCATTGCCGCTCACGTTTGCCCTCGCCAGCGGTCCGACGAACATGACGGTCACACCAGGCGGCGCTGATCACCTGGACGCCCACGTTGGAGCAGGGTCCCACCACGAACGGCCCGTCAACCAATACGATCGCGGTCAGCGTTTCGAACGGCGATTATTTCGTGACGAACACCTTCACGATCATTGTTCTCGGCACCAATATTCCGCCCACCCTGCCTAACCAGCCGAATCAGGTGGTCATTCGTCCCCGACGGCATATTGGTGGTGACCAATACCGGCACCAATCCGAATCTGCCGGATTATCCGCTGACTTACACGCTCCTGAATCCGCCCTCGGGCGCCGCGATTGACACCAACGGCATCATCACCTGGACGCCGGCGCTGGCGCTGGCCGGATCGAATTTCGTCTTCACCACCGTCGTTACGGATACCAATCCATGGGCCGTCAATGCCACGTCCTTGAGCGCCACCAATTCGTTCATCGTCACCGTTGAGCCCGGCATCGTCCCCGGACAGCCCCAAACCAATACGGTCCCGCCGGCGGCCTTATCTGGATCGCGGTTTCCGTGCCTACCAACGCGATCTCGCCACCAATACCCTGCTTTTCGCAACGAATCTGCCGGTTAATCTCTGGTTCAGCACCCGATTGCCGCCCACGATCACCAATCCGGGCGACTTCGGAATTGCTCACCAACGCCACGAGTGGTTCGCGCATTCTGTACACCAACGGCGCCCCCGCGTTTGTGCCAGGCGGGATCTACTTCCTTGGAGTGCAAAATACCAACGCGTTGAGTGTCACCTTATGGCCTTGAAAGTGGACCTTTGCTTTCACCGTTTACGAGCCCGGCACGCACCAATTGGTTCCCCGTTCTCCGGCATCATTCATACCAATATCGACGGCACCAATGGTTACCTGCTCACCTGGTTCGCCCCGAGCAACGACCTGTTCGTCGTGCAATGGGCCACCACCCTCCCGGCAGCCAATTGGATCTCCTTCACCAATGTTGTCAGTTATAACACCAATTTCCCGGCCAACGCCACCCGCGCCCAGTTCAATTTCTTTGACGACGGCTCGCAGGACGGCGGATTGACCATTGAACCACTTCTACCGTCTGATCCTGAGGGCCAGGAGAATCAGGCCAACACGCTGACCTTGCCGGCGCAGCCCAACCTCGTGGTCGGTACCCAGACGGCCTCGCGATTACCAACACGGCCACCGATTCCAATCCCTATGCCGTCCTGAACTACGCCCTGTGGCCGCGCCCGCCGGCGCCGCCATCAGCACCAATGGCATCATCACCTGGACCACGCCCGGAATCATGACCACCAACACCTTTACCACCGTCGTCACCGATGATGGTACGCCGGCAGCCAGCGCCACCAACTCTTCCTTGTCATTGTCATCCCCCGCGCCCGCGATCAGCAGTGAGCAACTCATCAGCATGGTTTGCTCCTGACCTGGTTTGCGCCCAGCA